>NZ_CP083911.1:0-687500 GCF_020162115.1 Tepidimonas taiwanensis
TGTGGATAACTGGCCGCCCGCGGCTACAATGGGGCGCTTTGCAGCGCGCCCCGGCGCGGGTGTCGTCGCACGGCGACCCCTTGCGTAGGGGCGGCGCGTCAGGCGTTCGATTCCTTCCCTTTCGATGAGTTCTCCGCGTTCCTCGACCGAAGCGAGCGCGTCGGCCCAGCGGGTCGACGCGGCGCCGTCCGACCTGTGGGCGGCCTGCCTCGAGCGCCTCGGGCAGGAGTTGCCCGCGCAGCAGGTCAACACCTGGATCCGGCCGCTGGTTGCCCGCGTCGCGGACGACGGGTCGCGGGTGACGCTGGGCGTGGCCAACCGGTTCAAGATGGACTGGGTGCGCGCGCAATACGCGGGCAAGATCGGCGCCGCGCTGCAGGCGGTGGCCGGGCGACCGGTGGCGGTGGAGCTGGTGCTGGCCCCGCGCGAGGCGGTCCCGCGGGCCGCGGCGGCGCCGGCGGGCGCGGCGGTCCGTGCCCAGGCGCTTGCGCGCACCGCGCCGGTGCTGGTCGAGCCGCCGGCCGAGCCCGCGGTGGCCGAATCCCCGGCGGCGGAGCACCGGCACCGGCTCAACCCCGCGCTGACCTTTGCGACGCTGGTGGAGGGCTCGGCCAACCGCATGGCGCGCGCCGCGGCGATGCACGTTGCGGCCAGCCCGGGGCAGCTCTACAACCCGCTGTTTATCTATGGCGGGGTGGGGCTGGGCAAGACGCACCTCGTGCACGCGATCGGCAACCAGCTGCTCGCCGAGCGACCGGAGGCCAAGGTGCTCTACATCCACGCCGAGCAGTTCGTCTCGGACGTGGTCAAGTCCTACCAGCGCAAGACGTTCGACGCGTTCAAGCAGCGCTACCACAACCTGGACCTGCTGCTGATCGACGACGTGCAGTTCTTCGCCAACAAGGACCGCACGCAGGAGGAGTTTTTCAACGCCTTCGAGGCGCTGCTGGCCAAAAAGAGCCACATCGTGATGACGTCGGACACCTACCCGAAGGGGCTGACCGACATCCACGAGCGGCTGGTGTCGCGCTTCGACTCGGGGCTGACGGTGGCGATCGAGCCGCCGGAGCTGGAGATGCGCGTGGCCATCCTCATCAGCAAGGCGCAGGCCGAAGGCGCGACGATGCCCGAGGACGTGGCCTTTTTCGTCGCGAAGAACGTGCGCTCCAACGTGCGCGAGCTCGAAGGGGCGCTGCGCAAGATCCTGGCGTACTCGCGCTTTAACCAGCGGGAGATTTCGATCGCGCTGGCGCGCGAGGCGCTCAAGGATCTGCTCAGCATCCAGAACCGCCAGATCAGCGTCGAGAATATCCAGAAGACGGTGGCCGACTTCTACAAGATCAAGGTCGCCGACATGTATTCCCGCAAGCGCCCGGCCAACATCGCGCGGCCGCGCCAGATCGCGATGTACCTGGCGAAGGAGCTGACGCAAAAGAGTCTGCCGGAAATCGGCGAGCTCTTCGGCGGGCGCGACCACACGACGGTGCTGCACGCGGTGCGCAAGATCGCCGCCGAGCGGCAGACCCAGCCCGATCTCAACCAGCAGCTCCACGTGCTGGAGCAGACCTTGAAAGGCTGAACCCCGATGATCGTCCTGCAAACGACCCAGGAACGGCTGCTCACGGCCCTGCAGACGGTGGCCGGCATCGTCGAGCGCCGCCACACGCTGCCGATTCTGGCCAATGTTCTGATCCAGCGCGCCGGCCCGCTGGTGCAGCTGACCACGTCCGACCTGGAGATCCAGATCCGCGCCACCGCCGAGCTGGGGGGCGACGACCAGCCGTTTGCCACCACCGTGGGCGCGCGCAAGCTGATCGACATTCTGCGCACGCTGCCGGCGGAGCAGAAGGTGACGCTGGAGACCGCGGGTGAGCGGCTGGTGCTGCGCGCGGGCAAGAGCCGTTTCACGCTGCAGACGCTGCCGGCGCAGGATTTCCCGCTGGTGCAGGAGTCGCCGACGTTTGGCCCGGTGTTCGCGGTGCCGCAAAAGGTGCTCAAGCGGCTGCTGGCGCAGGTGTCGTTCGCGATGGCGGCGCAGGACATCCGCTACTACCTCAACGGCATTCTGTTCGTCGCCGAGGGGCGGCAGCTGACGCTGGTGGCCACGGACGGGCACCGGCTGGCGCTGGCCAGTTCCGAACTCGACGTCGAGGTGCCCAAGCAGGAGGTCATCCTGCCGCGCAAGACCGTGCTGGAGCTGCAGCGGCTGCTCTCTGACCACGACGGTGCGATCGAGATGCGCTTCGCCAGCAACCAGGCCAAGTTCGCCTTCGACGGGCTGGAGTTCGTCACCAAGCTGGTGGAGGGCAAGTTCCCGGACTACCAGCGCGTCATCCCGCGCGCGCACCGCAACGTGGTCGTGCTCGGCCGCGCGCCGCTGCTGGCCGCGTTGCAGCGCGCCGCCATCATGACCACCGACAAGTTCAAGGGCGTGCGGCTGCACCTGGAGCCGGGGCTGCTGCAGGTGGCGGCGAACAACGCGGACCAGGAAGAGGCGGTCGACGAGCTCGACATCGAATACAGCGGCGACGTCATCGACATCGGTTTCAACGTCACCTACCTTACCGAGGCGCTCGGCAACATGGGCCAGGAGCTCGTGCGCATCGAGCTGCAAGACGGCAACGCCTCCGCGCTGATCACGATTCCGGATGACGACCGCTTCAAGTACGTCGTCATGCCGATGCGCATTTGATGGTTTTCATGAACGACACCCCCACTCCCGACACCCCCTCCACGGCCGGCTACGGCGCCGACGCGATCCAGATCCTCGAAGGGCTGGAGGCGGTGCGCAAGCGCCCGGGCATGTACATCGGCGACACGTCCGACGGCACGGGGCTGCACCACCTCGTCTTCGAGGTCGTCGACAACTCCATCGACGAGGCGCTGGCCGGGCACTGCGACGATATCGTCGTCACGATCCACACCGACAACTCCATCAGCGTGGTGGACAACGGGCGCGGCATCCCCACCGGCATCAAGTGGGATGACAAGCACGAGCCCAAACGCAGCGCGGCCGAGATCGCGCTGACCGAGCTGCACGCCGGCGGCAAGTTCAACCAGAACAGCTACAAGGTCTCCGGCGGCCTGCACGGCGTGGGCGTGAGCTGCGTCAACGCGCTGTCGCGCTGGCTGCGCCTGACCGTGCGCCGCGAGGGCAAGGTGCATGTGCTGGAGTTTGCGCGCGGCGTGGTGCAAAACCGCCTGGTCGAGACGGTGGCCGGGCCGGACGGACAGCCCGTCGAGGTCTCGCCGATGCGCGTCATCGGCGCCACCGACAAGCGCGGCACCGAGGTGCACTTCCTGCCGGACACCGAGATCTTCCGCGAAAACCACGATTTCCACTACGAGATCCTGGCCAAGCGGCTGCGCGAGCTGAGCTTCCTCAACAACGGCGTGCGCATCCGCCTGATCGACGAGCGCACCGGCAAGGCGGACGATTTCTCCGGCGCGGGCGGCGTGCGCGGCTTCGTCGGCTTCATCAACGCGGGCAAGAAGGTTCTGCACCCGACGGTGTTCCACGCCACCGGCGCGCGCCCGGCCGAGAGCTACGGCGGCATCCCGGGCACCGAAATCGGCGTCGAAGTCGCGATGCAGTGGAACGACGGCTACGCCGAGACGGTGCTGTGCTACACCAACAACATTCCGCAGCGCGACGGGGGCACGCACCTGACCGGGCTGCGCGCGGCGATGACGCGCGTGATCGGCAAGTACATCGAAGCCAACGAACTCGCGAAGAAGGCCAAGGTCGAGGTGACGGGCGATGACATGCGCGAGGGGCTGTGCTGCGTGCTCTCGGTCAAAGTGCCCGAGCCCAAGTTCAGCAGCCAGACCAAGGACAAGCTCGTGTCGTCGGAGGTGCGCGCGCCGGTGGAGGACATCGTCGCACGCGCGCTGACCGACTACTTGGAAGAGCACCCGAACGACGCCAAGATCATCTGCGGCAAGATCGTCGAGGCCGCGCGCGCGCGCGAGGCCGCGCGCAAGGCGCGCGAGATGACGCGCCGCAAGGGCGTGCTCGACGGGCTGGGGCTGCCGGGCAAGCTCGCCGATTGCCAGGAGAAGGACCCGGCCCTGTCCGAGCTCTACATCGTCGAGGGCGACTCGGCCGGCGGCAGCGCCAAGCAGGGTCGCGACCGCAAGTTTCAGGCCATCCTGCCGCTGCGCGGCAAGATCCTCAACGTCGAGAAGGCCCGCTACGAAAAGCTGCTCTCCAGCAACGAGATCTTGACGCTCATCACCGCGTTGGGCACTGGCATCGGCCGCGCCAGCGACGACGACGGTGGCAAGGGCAAGAACGGCGCGGACGACTTCGACATCGCCAAGCTGCGCTACCACCGCATCATCATCATGACCGACGCAGACGTCGACGGCGCGCACATCCGCACGCTGCTGCTGACGTTCTTCTATCGCCAGATGCCGGAGCTGGTCGAGCGTGGTCACATCTACATCGCGCAGCCGCCGCTGTACAAGGTGAAGTCCGGCAAGGAAGAGCTGTACCTGAAGGACGACGCGGCGCTGGAGGCGTTTTTGCTGCGCGTGGCGCTCAAGGACGCGAGCGTGCACACCGGCGGCGAATCGAACACGGTGCTGACCGGCGAGACGCTGGCCGAACTCGCCCGGCTGCACCAGGCGGCCGAGGGCGTGATCGCGCGCCTGTCGGTGTTCATGGACGCGGCGGCGCTGCGTGCGATCGCCGACGGTGTGGCCCTCAACCTGGACGACATGGAGGCCGCAGCCGCCAGCGCCGCGGCGCTGCAGGCGGCGCTGCGCGAAGGCGAGGGCAACGCCGTCCCGGCCGAGGTCAGCGCCGAGTTCGACGCGCGTACCGACAAGCCGCTGCTGCGCATCAGCCGCCGCCACCACGGCAACGTGCGCTCCAGCGTCATCACGCAGGACTTCGTGCACGGCGCGGACTACGCGGTGCTGGCCGAGGCGGCGCGCACCTTCCAGGGGCTGCTCGGCGAAGGGGCCAAGGTCGTGCGCGGCGATGGTGAGCGCGCGCGCGAGGCCGCGGTGCCCAACTTCCGCGCCGCGATGCGCTGGCTGCTCGCCGAAGCCGAGCGCACCACGACCCGTCAGCGCTACAAGGGCTTGGGCGAAATGAACCCCGAGCAGCTGTGGGAGACGACGATGGATCCTGCCGTGCGGCGGCTGTTGCAGGTGCGCATCGAGGACGCCATCGAGGCTGACAAGGTCTTCACGATGCTGATGGGCGACGAAGTCGAGCCGCGCCGCGCCTTCATCGAGGCCAACGCGCTGCGGGCGGTGAATATCGACGTGTGATGGCGCGGGAGCTGGTCACCACGCGGTGAACTCGGCTCCGGCGGCAGCAGCCCGCGGTGTGGTGGCCCGTATAGCGTGGCCTTCAGTGCATCGGGTTGCCGGAGCCATCCTTGACCACGTCCCACCCCACGACGTTGCGCCGCTCGGCGCTGAACTCCACGCCCAGCAGATAGACAGGGCGGCCGTCCGCGCGGTACTTGTCCGCGTATCCGCGGGCCTTCAGTTGGGCGATGGCTTCGCCGGTTGGTTCTTTGCCCGCGATGCGCTTGAACTCGATGACGACGATGGCGGCGTCGAGCTTCAACGTCAGGTCGATACGCCCCTGGTTGGTGACGTCCTCGGGTGTGAGGTCCAAGCCGAGGCTCGCGATGTGTGAGTAGAAGACACTGGCCCAGTAGCCTTCGTACTGGGTGATCGGGTTGTTGCGGTACCAGTCGGCGGGGATGGAGGCGTAGAGGCTCTCGAAGTGGGTCTTGAGGGCGTCAAAATCCAGCGCCGCGAATTTTTTGTACAAGGCCAGCGGCATCGGTGCCTGCGGCACCCACGCGCGCAGCAGCGCCGTGTTGAAGGCGCTCTCCACCTCCCGGTTGGGATAGCCCAGCCGGTACTCGGTGATACCGCCGGCGCTTTCCACATCGACGATGGTCAGATAGCCGGTTTGCCACAGGATGGCTTCGGTGGCGATGTACTCGACATCGAACGCCCCGAGCAGCTGGTCGTCTGCCACCAGGGTGTCGAGCTTCGGGGTGAAGGTGTGCCGCTCTTTTAACAGCTCGATGAGGAAAGTGGGTGTTCCGGTCTCGAACCACCAGGCGCGGTAGCTGCGCTTGTCAAAGAGCAGCAAGAGGTCAAACGGGTTGTAGACGCGCTCGCCCAGCCACCCGTAGCCGTTGTACCAGCGCCGGATTTCCTCGCGGTCGAGCCCCTCCAACTCCGGGGCGAAGACGGTGTCGATGTCCTCATCCGTATAGCCGCATATCGCGCTGTAGCGCGCATCGAGCGTGATGTCGTTGAGGTTGTTCAGGCCCGAGAAGATGGAGACCTTGCTGAATTTGGACACGCCGGTTAAGAACACGAAGCGCAGGTGCGCGTCCTGGTCTTTGAGGACCGAGTACAAGTTGCGCAAGCCCTCTCGCATCGCGGCGGCCACCGCCTTGTCGCCGAGGTTGTCCAGGATGGGCTTGTCGTACTCGTCGATGAGGACGACCGCGCGCTGGCCGTGCCGCGCCACCGCGGCTTGGATGAGCGCGCGAAAGCGCAGGTGGCTGTCGGCGGCGTCCGCGAGCATCACGCCCAGGCGCTGGGCATTGCCTTCGAGCTCGGCGGCGATGTGGGCCTCGAGCGCCTCGCGGGTTTCGAGTCGTCCAGCGGCGAAGCTGATGCGAATGACCGGATAGCGCACCGACCAGTCCCAGTGGGCTTCGGCATACAGCCCTTCGAACAAGGCCCGGTTACCCGAAAACAGCTCGGCCAGCGTATCCAGAAACAGGCTCTTGCCAAAACGGCGGGGGCGCGAGAGGAAATAGTGCTTGCCTTGCTCGATGAGCCGGATGGCGTAGGGCGTCTTGTCGACGTAATAGCAGCCCTCTTCGCGGATTTCGCGAAAGGTCTGGATGCCAATCGGGAGCTTGCGGCGCTGCATGGGCACATTATGGGGCGAGGGTTGGGGGCGCCGCATACGGGTGCGCCGACTGAATGTTGGGTGCATCACCGTGAATCGGCCTGCCCCGTCGCGCCTTCTCCAGCCTGAATTCCCGCTTGTGCTGCGCAGCCCCCGCTTGTGTGCCGCCTTTCAAGACTTCTTCCCTGTCGGCATTTTCGACAAGACGACGAGCGCTGGTTTTGGGGCAACATCAGCCCTCCACCACGCCGGCCGCGTGCGCCTGCTGGTCGGCGTGGTAGCTGCTCCGCACCATCGCGCCCACCGCGGCGTGCGTGAAGCCCATCGCGTACGCCTGCTCCTCGAACATCCGGAAGGTGTCCGGGTGCACGTAGCGGCGCACCGGCAGGTGGTGGGCGCTCGGCGCCAGGTACTGGCCGATCGTGAGCATGTCCACGCCGTGCGCGCGCAGGTCGCGCATCACCTGCAGGATCTCGTCGTCCGTCTCGCCCAGGCCCACCATCAGCCCGCTCTTGGTCGGGATGTGCGGAAAGCGTTCCTTGAACTTCTTCAGCAGGTTCAGGCTGAACGCATAGTCCGAGCCGGGGCGCGCCTGTTTGTAGAGCCGCGGCACCGTCTCGAGGTTGTGGTTCATTACGTCCGGCGGCGCGGCCGACAGGATTTCCAGCGCGCGGTCGTCGCGCCCGCGGAAGTCCGGGGTCAGGATCTCGATGCGCGTCGTGGGCGAGAGCGCCCGCACGCGCTGGATGCAGGCGACGAAATGACCCGCTCCGCCGTCGCGCAGGTCGTCGCGGTCCACGCTCGTGATGACGACGTAGCGCAGCTTCAGCGCCGCGATGGTGCGCGCGAGGTTTTCCGGTTCCTCGGGGTCGAGCGGGTCGGGGCGGCCGTGGCCGACGTCGCAGAACGGGCAGCGCCGCGTGCACTTGTCGCCCATGATCATGAAGGTGGCCGTGCCCTTGCCGAAGCACTCGCCGATGTTGGGGCAGGAGGCTTCCTCGCACACGGTGACGAGCCGGTTGGCGCGCAGGATCTCCTTGATCTCGTAAAAGCGCGTGCTGGGGCTGCCGGCCTTGACACGGATCCACTCGGGTTTTTTCAGCGCGGGCGCGGGCTCCACCTTGATCGGGATGCGCATCGTCTTGGCCGCGCTTTTTTGCTTGGCCGTCGGGTCGTAGGCGGCAGGGGTCGGGGGCGTGGGGGTCGCGGTGGCCATGGGCATCTGGGGCGCCGGGCGCCCGGCATCGATCAACGGGGGGCCAGCAGCCGCTGCAGCTGCTGGGCGAGTTCGTCGCGCACGTCCGCGCAAGACGCCGCGACGCCGATGGTAGCAAGGTCGACGGTGGCGAGCCCCGCGTAGCCGCAGGGGTTGATGCGCGAGAAGGGGCTCAGGTCCATCGCCACGTTGAGCGCGACGCCGTGGTAGGTGCAGTGCCGGTGCACCTTGATGCCGAGCGCGCTGATCTTGCCCAGCCCCGCGAAGGGGTCGCGCCCCGGGCGGGGACCGGCCAGCGCCGCGTGCGCAAACGGGTCGTCCAGCCGCACGTAGATGCCGGGCGCCCCGGCGACGCGGTGCCCGGTGACGCCAAAGGCGGCGAGCGTGCGGATGACCGCCTCTTCCAGCCGGTGCACGTATTCCTTGACGAAATAACCGGCGCGCCGCAGGTCGAGGAGGGGGTAGGCCACTACCTGGCCGGGGCCGTGGTAGGTCACCTGCCCGCCGCGGTTGGTGGCCACGACCGGGATGTCCCCCGGGGCGAGCACGTGCTCGGGCTTGCCCGCGAGGCCCTGGGTGTACACCGGCGGGTGCTCGCACAGCCACAGTTCGTCCGGCGTGTCGTCGTGCCGCGCTTCGGTGAAGGCGCGCATCGCCGCGTAGGTGTCGACGTAGGGGGCGAGCCCCAGGTCGCGCACGATCACAGCACCACCCGCACCATCGGATGGGTGGTGAGCGTGCGGTACAGCTCGTCGAGCTGCTCGCGCGAGGTCACGCGCACCGTCAGCGTCAGGCCGACGTAGTTGCCCGCGCGGCTCGCGCGCACTTCGATGGTGTCGGCGTCGAAGCCGGGGTCGAACTGGCGCGCCACGTGCGCCATCGCTTCCCGGAAGCCCTCGGCGCGTGCCCCCATGACCTTGAGCGGAAAGTGACACGGAAATTCGAGCAGCGGGGCAGGGGTGTGCGACATGACGGTCGAAATCGGTGGAGGGTTCGGGTATGTCCGTATAATAAAGAGCTTTGTCAGCGAGGTCACAAGCCGAGCGGCCCCCAAACGTCACGCCAGACCCGGCATCCGGGGATGTGTCAAACGCCAAATCGATCCATCACGCCGGGAGGGCCGGTGTCTACCGAGCGCGGTGCGCAGCAGTCGATTCCTCCCCGGGCACGTCCGCCGGTGTCGGCGGACCACTCCGGCGACGGTTGGGCAGATGCGGTCGACGAGCCGCTTTTCAAGCCCCTGAGTGCCGAAGAGGCGCGTCGGTGGCGCGAGCGGCACCCGGCCCCGTCGGTGTGGCGGGTGGTCGTGTGGCAGGCGGGCTTGACCGGCCTGGCGGTGGCGATGGCGGCCGCGCTGGTCGGGCTGTGGTGGCCGGGGCGTTGGGCGTGGGTCGCGTCGGTGGCGTATGGCGGCTTGTCGGCGCTGTTGCCGACGGCGGTCATGGCCTGGGGCCTGACGTCGAGCGCGCTGGCGCGCTGGCTGCGCGTGGCGGCGCCAGGTGTGGCGCGGGCGTCGCTGGCGGGTTGGTTGTGGTGGGAAGGGGTCAAGGTGCTGCTGGTGCTGGCCATGCTGTGGACGGCGCCGCGCTGGATCCCGGACCTGAGCTGGCCGGGCCTGGTGGTCGGGCTGGTGGTGGCCTTGAAGTCGTACTGGCTGGCGTGGATCACGCCGCGGGCGGCGCGGGGCTGAGGCGGTTTGTGCATATACGGAAACGGGACGACGCATGGCAGCTGAAGGACAAGGACCGACCGCAGGTGAGTACATCCGGCATCACCTGACGCACCTGACGAACCACAAGCAGGGGTTCATCGTCGACTTTTCGGTGATCAACATCGATTCGGTGATCTTTTCGGTGTTGATGGGGCTGCTGGGTGTGTGGCTGCTGTGGCTGGGGGCGCGCCGGGCCACGTCGGGCGTACCCGGGCGCTTCCAGGCTGCTGTCGAGATCCTGGTCGAGCTGGTCGAGACGCAGGCCAAGGGCGTGATCCATAACGCCGCGAGCCGCAAGGTCATCGCGCCGATGGCGCTGACGGTGTTCGTGTGGATCTTCTTCATGAACGCGATGGACCTGTTGCCGGTCGATCTGCTGCCCAAAATCTGGGAGATGATCTACGCCGGCATGGGGCATGACCCGCACCACGCCTACCTGCGCGTCGTGCCGACGGCGGACCTGTCGACGACGCTGGGGCTGTCGGTGTCGGTGCTGCTGATGTGCCTGTACTACAACGTCAAGATCAAAGGTCTGGGCGGCTGGGCGCACGAGCTCGTGACCGCGCCGTTCGGCACCAGCCGCAACCCCATCTGGGCGCTGCTGCTGGGGGTGGTGAACTTCCTGATGCAAATGATCGAATTCGTGGCGAAGACCGTTTCCCACGGCATGCGGTTGTTTGGCAACATGTTCGCGGGTGAGCTGGTCTTCATGCTGATCGCACTGCTCGGTGGTTTCGCCGCGCTGTCGTTCACGGGGGGTCTGCTCTTCGTCGGGCACCTGATCGCCGGTACGGTGTGGGCCATCTTCCACATCCTGGTGATCACCCTGCAGGCGTTCATCTTCATGATGCTGGCCCTGATCTATCTGGGTCAGGCGCATGATGCGCACTGATTTCGCTTCTCCCTAAACCTTCCTCTCAACCTCAAAAGGAACCATCATGGAAAACATTCTGGGTCTCGTTGCTCTGGCTTGCGGCATCATCGTCGGTCTGGGTGCCATCGGCGCGTCGATCGGCATTGCCCTGATGGGTGGCAAGTTCCTCGAGTCCTCCGCTCGGCAACCCGAGCTGATGAACGACCTGCAGACCAAGATGTTCATTCTGGCTGGTCTGATCGACGCGGCCTTCCTGATCGGTGTGGCCATCGCGCTGCTGTTCGCGTTCGCCAACCCCTTCGCGATCTGATCGTGAGGCGCTGAGGAAGGGTGCGCCCGGGCCCGGCCCGGGCGCACGCCGAACGATCCCGGCCCGCCCCAACGCCCAGCCGTTCACCCCCGCAGATACACCCGAAAGGCGTTGCGATGAACATCAATGCAACCCTCTTTGCGCAGGCCATCGTCTTCGCGATCCTGGTGTGGTTCACGATGAAGTTCGTGTGGCCGCCGATCGCCAAGGCGCTGGATGAGCGTGCGCAGAAGATTTCCGAAGGTCTGGCCGCCGCCGAGAAGGCCAAGACCGAACTCGCCGTGGCCAACAAGCGCGTCGAGGAAGCCCTGACGCAGTCGCGCAACGAATCCGCCGCCCGCCTGGCCGACGCGGAGCGCCGGGCGCTGGCCATCATCGAAGAGGCCAAGGCGCGCGCGAGCGAAGAAGCCGCCAAGATCGTCGCGGCCGCCAAGGCCGAGGCCGAACAGCAGGCCGTGCAGGCGCGCGAAGCGCTGCGCGAGCAGGTGGCGGTGCTGGCCGTCAAGGGCGCCGAACAGATCCTGCGCCGCGAAGTGAACCCCAGCGTGCACGCCGAGCTGCTGCAGCGGCTCAAGGCCGAACTCTGAAACACCGAACCGCGCGTGTCCGAAGGTTGAACCATGGCAGAACTCGCCACCATTGCACGACCCTACGCCGAAGCGCTGTTCAAGGCCGCCGGCGCGCAGGCCGCCGACGCGCTCGCGTGGCTCGATGAGCTGGCCGCCGTCGCCGCGCACGAGCAGTTGCTGGCTTTCGCAGCCGACCCCAAGGTGCGCGCCGAACAGGTGTTCGACGTCATCATGGGGGTGATGAAGACGCCGCTGCCGGAGATCGGCCGCAACTTCCTGCGCACGGTGATCGACAACGAACGTGTGGCAGCGCTGCCGGAAATCGCGCGCCAGTTCCGCGAGCGGGTCAACGCCCAGCGTGGCGTGGCCGACGCGGTCGTCGAGAGCGCCTTTCCGATCGACGACGCACAGCTCGCCGAGCTGCAGGGCGTCCTCGAGAAGCGCTTCGGCCGGCGCCTGCGCCTGACGGTGCAGCTGCGCCCCGAGTTGATCGGTGGCGTGCGCGTGGTGGTGGGCGACGAGGTGCTCGACACCTCCGTCAAGGCCCGTCTGGAACAAATGCGTGTGGCGCTGACGGCCTGACGGCTGGCCCGAACGCCTGAAGTCGAACACCCGAAAAGGAAAGCGTCATGCAACTCAATCCCGCTGAAATCTCCGAACTGATCAAGTCCCGCATCGAGGGCCTGGCGCCGTCGGCTGACGTGCGCAACCAAGGTACCGTCGTGTCGGTGACCGACGGCATCGTACGCATCCACGGCCTGTCGGACGCGATGCAGGGCGAAATGCTCGAGTTCCCCGCTGGCAAGGACGGCCAGCCCACGTTCGGCCTGGCGCTCAACCTGGAGCGCGACTCGGTCGGCGCGGTGATCTTGGGCGAGTACGAGCACATCTCCGAGGGCGATACCGTCAAGTGCACGGGCCGCATCCTGGAAGTGCCGGTCGGTCCCGAGCTGATCGGCCGCGTGGTCGACGCGCTGGGCCGTCCGATCGACGGCAAGGGCCCGATCAACGCCAAGCTGACCGACGTGGTCGAGAAGGTGGCGCCGGGCGTGATCGCGCGCAAGAGCGTGGACCAGCCGGTGCAGACGGGTCTGAAGGCCATCGACTCGATGGTGCCGATCGGCCGCGGCCAGCGTGAGCTGATCATCGGCGACCGCCAGACCGGCAAGACCGCTGTGGCGATCGACACGATCATCAACCAGAAGGGCCAAAACATGGTCTGTATCTACGTCGCCATCGGTCAGAAGGCGTCGTCGATCAAGAGCGTGGTGCGGGCCCTCGAACAGCACGGCGCGATGGAGTACACCATCGTCGTCGCCGCCTCGGCATCCGAATCGGCCGCGATGCAGTTCCTCGCGCCGTACTCCGGCTGCACGATGGGTGAGTACTTCCGCGACCGCGGGCAGGATGCGCTGATCATCTACGACGACCTGTCCAAGCAGGCCGTCGCGTACCGCCAGGTGTCGCTGCTGCTGCGCCGTCCGCCGGGGCGTGAGGCTTTCCCGGGCGACATCTTCTACCTCCACAGCCGTCTGCTGGAGCGCGCCGCGCGCGTCAACGCCGACTACGTCGAGAAGTTCACCAACGGCGAGGTCAAGGGCAAGACCGGGTCGCTGACCGCGCTGCCGATCATCGAGACGCAAGCCGGTGACGTGTCGGCGTTCGTGCCGACCAACGTGATCTCGATCACGGACGGCCAGATCTTCCTCGAAACCAACCTGTTCAACAGCGGCATCCGTCCCGCGATCAACGCCGGTATCTCGGTGTCGCGTGTCGGTGGTGCGGCGCAGACCAAGCTGATCAAGAGCCTGTCGGGCGGCATCCGGACCGACCTGGCGCAGTACCGTGAACTGGCGGCGTTTGCGCAGTTCGCGTCGGACCTCGATGCGGCGACCAAGAAGCAGCTCGACCGCGGTGCGCGCGTGACCGAGCTGCTCAAGCAGCCGCAGTATTCGCCGCTGCCGATCAGCCTGATGGCCGCGTCGCTGTACGCCGCGAACAAGGGCTACCTCGACGACATCGACGTCAAGAAGGTGCTGCCGTTCGAGGCCGGCCTGCACGCGTACCTGAAGGACAAGCACGCGGCGCTGCTCGAGAAGCTCGAGACGCAAAAGGCGATGGACAAGGACGCCGAGGCCGAGCTCGACGCCGCCATCCGCGCCTTCAAGCAGACCGGCACCTACTGAGCAAGCCACCCGGCTTTCAAGGAGCAGCGATGGCAGCAGGCAAGGAAATACGCGGCAAGATCAAATCGGTGGAAAACACCAAGAAGATCACCAAGGCCATGGAGATGGTCGCCGCCTCCAAGATGCGCAAGGCGCAGGAGCGCATGCGCACGGCCCGGCCGTACAGCGAGAAGGTGCGCCAGATCGCGGCGAACCTCAGCCGCGCCAATCCGGAGTACGTGCACCCCTTCATGGTCGAGCACCCGGACGCCACCGTCAGCGGGATGATCGTGGTGACCACCGACAAGGGCCTGTGCGGCGGCCTCAACACCAACCTGCTGCGCGCGGTCACCAACCACATCCGCGAACTGCAGTCGAAAGGCCGCAGTGCGCAGGTGGTGGCGATCGGCAACAAGGGCTTCGGCTTCATGAACCGCGTGGGCGCGCAGGTCGTCTCGCACGTCACGGGGCTGGGGGATACCCCCCACCTCGAGCGCCTGATCGGCCCGGTGAAGGTGCTGCTCGACGCGTACGCCGAGGGCAAGCTCAACGCCGTGTACCTGTGCTACACGAAGTTCATCAACACGATGAAGCAGGAGCCGGTGGTGCAGCAGCTGCTGCCGCTGTCGGCCGAATCGCTGGAGCAGGGCGAGCGCGGCTACGACTGGGACTACATCTACGAGCCGGACGCGCCCACCGTCATCGACGAGCTGCTGGTGCGCTACGTCGAGTCGCAGGTGTACCAGGCGGTGGCCGAGAACATGGCCTCGGAGCAGTCGGCGCGCATGGTGGCGATGAAGGCCGCCACCGACAACGCCGGCAACCTCATCAACGAGCTCAAGCTCGTCTACAACAAGACCCGCCAGGCCAGCATCACCAAGGAGCTGTCGGAGATCGTCGCCGGTGCCGCGGCCGTCTGACCTCCCTGCCGGTTCACCGTCATCCCCATTAGACCCAAGGTTTCAATCATGGCTCAAGTTCAAGGCAAGATCGTTCAGTGCATCGGCGCCGTGGTGGACGTGGAATTCCCGCGTGACCAGATGCCCAAGGTGTATGACGCGCTGAAGATGGAAGGCTCGCCGCTGACGCTGGAAGTGCAGCAGCAGCTCGGCGACGGTGTGGTGCGCACCATCGCGCTCGGCTCCTCCGACGGCCTGCGCCGCGGCATGACGGTGTACAACACCGGCGCGCCGATCACGGTGCCGGTCGGCAAGGCGACGCTGGGCCGCATCATGGACGTGCTGGGCAACCCCATCGACGAGCGCGGGCCGATCGACCAGTCGCTCACCAGCTCCATCCACCGCAAGGCGCCCGCGTACGACGAGCTGTCGCCCTCGACCGAACTGCTGGAAACCGGCATCAAGGTGATCGATCTGATCTGCCCGTTCGCCAAGGGCGGCAAGGTCGGTCTGTTCGGCGGTGCGGGCGTGGGCAAGACCGTCAACATGATGGAGCTCATCAACAACATCGCCAAGGCGCACTCGGGTCTGTCGGTGTTCGCCGGCGTCGGTGAGCGCACCCGCGAGGGCAACGACTTCTATCACGAGATGATGGAGTCCAAGGTCGTCGTCGCCGACAACCTGAGCGAATCCAAGGTGGCGATGGTGTACGGCCAGATGAACGAGCCGCCGGGCAACCGTCTGCGCGTGGCGCTGACCGGCCTGACGATCGCCGAGTCGTTCCGTGACGAAGGCCGTGACGTGCTGTTCTTCGTCGACAACATCTACCGCTACACGCTGGCCGGTACCGAGGTGTCGGCGCTGCTGGGTCGTATGCCCTCCGCGGTGGGTTACCAGCCGACGCTGGCCGAGGAAATGGGCAAGCTCCAAGAGCGCATCACCTCGACCAAGGTGGGCTCGATCACGTCGATCCAGGCCGTGTACGTGCCCGCGGACGACCTGACCGACCCGTCGCCGGCGACGACCTTCGCGCACCTGGACGCGACCGTGGTGCTCTCGCGTGACATCGCCGCGCTCGGTATCTACCCCGCGGTGGACCCGTTGGATTCGACCAGCCGCCAGGTCGACCCCAACATCGTCGGCGAGGAGCACTACAACACCACCCGGTCGGTGCAGGCCGTGCTGCAGCGCTACAAGGAGCTGCGCGACATCATCGCGATTCTGGGCATGGACGAACTGTCGCCGGAGGACAAGCTGATCGTGGCGCGCGCGCGCAAGATCCAGCGCTTCCTGTCGCAGCCGTTCCACGTCGCAGAAGTGTTCACCGGCCAGCCCGGCAAGTACGTGCCGCTCAAGGAGACGATTCGCGGCTTCAAGATGATCGTCAACGGCGAGTGCGACCACCTGCCGGAGCAGGCGTTCTACATGGTCGGCACGATCGACGACGCCTTCGAGAAGGCCAAGAAGCTGGCGGCCTGACGCCCCACGCCGACGCGCCACGGTGGTGCGCGGCGCGCGTCAGCGCCGCCCACCACCGCCGCACCGGCTGCGATGCCGGTGTGCTGGCGGTCCTGAACAGCCCGTGTGGCGCAAAGGAGAGTCGAGATGCAAACGATACAAGTGGAGGTGGTCAGCGCAGAAGAGTCCATCTTCAGCGGGCCCGCCAAGTTCGTTGCCCTGCCCGGTGAGGCGGGCGAGCTGGGTATCCTGCCCGGGCACGTGCCGCTGATCACGCGCATCCGCCCCGGCGCGGTGCGCATCGAAAAGGCCGACGGTGACGAGGAATTCGTGTTCGTCGCCGGGGGCATCCTCGAGGTGCAGCCCAAGGTCGTGACGGTGCTCGCTGACACGGCCATCCGCGGCAAGGACCTCGACGAGGCCAAGGCCGCCGAGGCGCGCAAGGCCGCCGAAGAGGCGATGAAGAACGCCAAGAGCGAGATCGACCTGGCGAAGGCACAGTCCGAGCTCGCGATCATGGCGGCGCAGATCGCGGCGCTGCGGCGCTTCCGCCAGAAGCGCTGAGCCGCCGCACCGCTGAGCAGCGGCCGACGATGCGGCCGACGCGTTCCACACACGACGACACCGCCCAACGGGGCGGTGTCGTCATTTCTGGGGTGCGCAATGTGCCCGAGGTCACGGAAGGGATCGATGGGCCTGTCGGGATCGATGGATCCGCTTGGCCGCGCGTGCCCGTGTGGCAGATCGACGGTCACCTGCAAACCATCGGGGCGCTGTGGGCGCGGCGGGGGCAGGGCCACGCGTGGCCGAGGCGCGTGCCCTGGCAGCGCGAGCGTTGGGACACGCCCGACGGTGACTTCATCGACACCGATTACTGCCTGCCGTCGGACGTGCGTGCGCTCGTCGTGCTGTTTCACGGGCTGGAGGGGTCGTCGTCCAGCCATTACGCCGAGGCGATGACGCGCGTGGCCGCGGCACGGGGGTGGGGCATCGTCGTGCCGCATTTTCGCGGCTGCTCGGGAGAGCCCAACCGCGCGCCGCGCGCGTACCACTCCGGTGATTTTGCCGAGATCGACTGGATGCTGGGGCAGGTTGTGCGCCGCTGGCCGACACTGCCGCGCGTCGCGGTGGGCGTCTCGTTGGGCGGTAACGCCCTGCTGCGCTGGCTACAGGAGGCCGGGGCGCAGGCCGCGCGTTCGGTGGACGCTGCAGCGGCGGTGTCCGCGCCGCTCGACCTGACGGCCGCGGGCGCGGCGATCGACGCGGGGCTCAACCGCGTCTTGTACGCGCGGCATTTTTTGCGCACGATGCGGCGCAAGGCGCGCGAGATGGCGCGGCGCTTCCCGGGGCTGTTCGACGTGGAGCGCGCGTTGCGCGCGCGCACGCTGCGCGAGTTCGACGACGCGTTCACCGCCCCGTTGCACGGTTTTGCCGGCGTGGACGACTATTGGCGGCGCGCCAGCAGCAAGCCGCACCTGCACGCGATCCGCGTGCCCACGCTCGTGCTCAACGCGCGCAACGACCCCTTCGTCCCCGCTGAGAGCCTTCCCACGGGGCGGGAGGCCGGAAGTTGGGTGACGCTGTGGCAGCCGGCGCATGGCGGACACGTCGGGTTCGCCGAGGCGCTCGGGCCGCGCGATGTGCGCGGGGATGTGACGGCGTTGCCGCGCGTGCTGCTGCCGTGGCTGGCCCGTGCGGCGGGGTGGCGGCCCTGATGCCACAATCTTGCGGGTACGGAGGTACAGTTCGATGGATGCGATCGTCAAGGCGGCGATGGCCAAGTGGCCGAATGTCCCCGATTGCTACGGGTGGCTGGGGCTGGACGCGCGCGGGCGCTGGTGGATGCGCGACGAGCGCGCGCAGGCGGCGGGCCCGTTTGCGGGCCCCGGCGCCACGCCCGCAAGCCGCGGCGCGGAATTGCGCCACGACAAGCTGATCGCGTTCATCGGGCGCAACTACGCCGCCGACGATTCGGGGCGCTGGTACTTCCAGAACGGCCCGCAGCGTGTCTTCGTCGAGCTGGAGCTGACGCCGTGGGTGTGGCGGCTGACGCCGGACGGTGCCGTACACAGCCACACCGGGGTGTCCGCAAACGTCCGCGACACACTGCTCGACGAGCAGGGGCGGCTGTACCTGGTGACCGATCTCGGGATCGGGGTCGTCCACAGCCAGGACGTCTCGCTGGCGGCGGACGCGATCGACGCGGGGGTGTGGTTGCCGCCGCGGGGGTGTGAAACGGCGGCGCTGCCGGCGCTTTACGGCTTCGTGCCCAGCCCCGATGCCGCACGGCGGCGCGCCAGTGCGTCGAGCGCCAGCAGATAGCCGTCGGATCCGAAACCGATGATGCTGCCCGCCGCGACCGGCGCCACCCAAGAATGGTGGCGGAACGACTCGCGCGCATGCACGTTGGAGAGGTGCACTTCGATCACCGGCGTGGGTGCGATACCTCTGATCGCATCGTGCAGCGCGATCGACGTGTGCGTGTAGGCACCGGGGTTGAAGACGATGCCGGCCGCTTCACCGGCCCGGTGCAGTGCACCCCATGCGTGAAGGTGGTCGATCAGCACACCCTCGTGGTTGCTCTGCGCGCAGGTTACGTCGAAGCCGAGTGACGCCCCGTGTGCGCGGCAGCGGGCTTCGATGTCGGCCAGGGTCTCGGCACCGTACACGGACGGCTCGCGCGTCCCGAGCAGGTTCAGGTTCGGGCCGTTGAGAATCAGGACACGCGCCATGGGCCGGGTGGGTTACTTGCCTTCGGCCGGGGCTTCGGGCTCGGCAAACTTGGCGCCGCCTTCGTTGGCCATGTATGCCACCGCGCGCGCGATCTCGATGTCACGGAAGGCGCCGCCGCCCTGCGCGCCCATCGCGCCCTTGCCCTTGAGGGCGGAGTTGACGAGCGTCTCGAACCCCTGGGCGATGCGCGGCGCCCAGGCGGCCTTGTCGCCCAACTTCGGTGCGCCGACCAGGCCCGCGGCGTGGCAGGCCGCACACTGCGCCTTGTACACGTCGGCACCGGCCGCCAACGGTCGGTTGGCGTCGCGCAGCTCCACGGTGCCCACCTTCTGGATGCGCTGGGCGGTCGCGAGCTCGGGGTTCACGGCGCCGGCCTGCGGCTTGGCGTCGCGCGTGACGTAGGCCACGAGCCCGATGATCAGGAACACCGGCACGACGAAGGCAAAGACCGCCGTCCACCACAGTTGCTTCGGGGTCTTGATCGGGCCGGTGTGGTCGTGGTGTGCGTGCTCGCTCATGGTGTCCCTTTGCTGCTCGGATGAGGAGGTGATGAGGGCGTCCCCGCGACGCACGTCCGTGGCCAGGGCGCCGGGAGCCGCAAAACCCGTCGATTATATCGACCGGGACTCCGTCGAATCGACGCCGCCGCGGGACTGGTAGAATGCGCGCTTGCTGCGGCTGTAGCTCAGTGGATAGAGTGTCGGCCTCCGAAGCCTGTGGTCATCCAGGCTTCATGCGAAAATTTGACGATTGGTCTTGTGCCCAAAAGCGGCTGTAGCTCAGTGGATAGAGTGTCGGCCTCCGAAGCCGAAGGTCGTGGGTTCGATCCCCGCCAGCCGCGCCAAATCAATGGGTTAGATCGCATAGCTGCCGTTCGCCGACCCACCCCACAAGTCTCTTTGGGTGGCTGTGAAGCTGGCATGTGGTAGCCAGCTGCATCCGCGACCGATGGTCGCTTCCGTCGTTTCGTCATCGTTGTGGCCCATCGGTGGCCCACACGTGGCCCGCAGACGAATCATTTCCCACCGCATCGGCGCAATCTCCCGGTCCCAGACGATGGGCGCTCCCAGCCGGTCGCGCAGGTACTCGATGTCGCGCTTGGCCGTCGCGCGAAACCTGCAGCACCTCAAGAAACCGGTGGATCGACACCGCCCGCCTTGCAGTAGGTCGTCGATGCGGTAGAAGCGCTCGTTGCGACCCATCGTCGCGCCCCCATCAAATCCGCTGCCGCGTCAGGGGATCGGGCGTACCACCGAAGAAGGCCTCGAGCACCTTCGCAGACACCGGAGCCAGCGCATCGACGAGGCGCTGCAGCTCGTGCCAGCGGCCGATAGCCTTTGATAGGATGAGGACGCTCAACGACGAAGCCCAACGCCACACCAAAAAAGATCAGGGAGGGTGACGTGGTCACGCTCATCCACACGGCGGACTGGCAGATCGGCCGCCAGTTCGAGCCTTTCGGCCCAGAGGATGGCCCGATCCTGGCCGAAGCCCGCCTCGAAGTCGTCGCGCGCATCGCCCAGCTCGCCCGCGAGCGTGACGTGCACGCAGTGCTCGTCGCGGGCGACATCTTCGACGCCCAGGGGGTGTCCGACCGCACCATCCGGCGGCTCTTCGATGCGCTCAGCGGCTACCCAGGCCCTTGGGTGCTGCTGCCGGGAAACCACGACGCGGCGCTTGCCGAGAGCGTGTGGAGCCGCGCCCAGCGCCTGGGCGTCATCCCGCCGCACGTGCACCTGGCGCTGCAGCCGCAACCGCTGCGGCTGCCCACTCCAGGGGCCGCCGTGGGCGGGTTGGCCATCCTGCCCGCGCCGCTGACCCAGCGCCACACCTTTGAAGACCTCACCGCCTGGTTCGACGGGGCCGAAACCCCCGAAGGGTGGCTGCGCATCGGCCTGGCCCACGGTGCGGTACAGGGAGTGCTGCCCGACGACATCGACTCGCCCAACCCCATCGCTGCCGGGCGCGCCGACAGCGCCCGGCTGGACTACCTGGCGCTCGGGGACTGGCACGGCACCCTGCGCGTCAACGACCGCACCTGGTACAGCGGCACCCCAGAGCCCGATCGGTTTCGCGCCAACGACGCGGGCAACGTCCTTGAAGTCGCCTTGCCCGGCCCCGGTGCTGCCCCCATCGTCACCCCGTACCGCATCGCCCGCCACCCGTGGATCGCACTGCACGAGCGGCTCGACGTGGCCAGCGACGCCGATCGGCTCGCGCAGATGCTGGCCGAGCTGCCCGCGCAGGCGGTGGTGCAGCTGCGCCTGAGCGGGCGGCTGGACCTGGCCGCCCACGCCCGGCTGCAGCAGGCCGTACAGCGCGCGCAAGCGCGCGTGCGCGCGCTGCGCCTGGACAGCCGCGAGCTGCAACTGCAGCCCACCGACGCCGATCTGGCCGCGCTGCACGCCGACGGCTACCTCGGCGACGTGATCGCTGAGCTGCGCGAGCGCCAAAGCGGCGCCGAGGCCGAGATCGCCCGCACCGCGCTGGTGCTGCTGGCCGACATCCTGCGTGAAGAGGGAGGGGGACACCCGTGAAGTTGCGCGAACTGCGCGTGAGCCAGTGGCGGCGCTTTCGCGAGCCGCTGACGTTGACGTTTAGCGATGGCATCAACCTGCTGGCCGGCCCCAACGAAGCCGGCAAGAGCACGCTCGCCGGCGCCATCCGCACCGCCTTCTTCGAGCGCTACACCACGACCACCGTTGAACACTTGCGCCCCTGGGGCGACAGCGCCGCCTCGCCCGAGGTCGAGCTCGTCTTCGAGTGGGCCGGGCAAACGTGGCGACTCACCAAGCGGTTTCTGGGCAAGCGCCGCTGCGACCTGCGCGTCGGCACCCAGCACCACAGCAACGACGACGCCGAAAACCGCCTCGCCGCGTTGCTTGGCTACCACTACCCCGGCCGCGGCGCGAGCAAGCCCGAGCACTGGGGCGTGCCCGGCCTGCTGTGGGTGGAGCAGGGGCGCTTGCAGGAGCTCATGGAGCCGGTGGCGCACGCGAGCGACCGCATCCAAGCCGCCCTCGGGGCCGAACTCAGCGCCATGACCAGCAGCGTCGGCGACGCCGTGCTGCGCCGCATCGAGCAGCTGCGCGCCGAGCTGCTCACCGGCACCGGCGCGGCGCGCGGCGAACTCAAGGCCGCCGCCCAAGCGCGCGACACCCTGCGCGAAGAAGCGGCCAAACTGCAGCGCCAAGTCGCCCAATACCAGGCGGACGTCGACCAGCTCAGCCGCCTGCGCCAGGAAGAGGCGGCGGCGCAGGCCGAGCGCCCCGATCTCGCCCTGCAGCAAGCGCTGCAGGCGGCGCAACAGCAGCTCGCCCAGGTCGAGGCGTTGACCACCGAGCGTGACGCGTTGCAACGCAACCTCGACGCCCTGGCGCGCGAGCAGCCCCTGCTCGAACAGCGGCTTGGCCAGCTCGAGCAACTCGAGCGCGATGTCCAGCGCAGCCAGACCGAGCTGGCCCGTGAGCAAAGCCTGCGAGAGGCGCTGGGCGCCCAGCGCCAAACGCTGACCCAGCGCCTACACGACGCGCGCCAAGCGCTTGAGGCCCTGCGTGGCCGTCAAGCGCGCTGGCAGCAGCGGCAGCAGCGCCTGACCCTCGAACAACAACACCAGCAGGCACAAGCCGAACTCGAGCGGCTGCAAGCCGCCCACCAACGGGCCGTGCAGACCCACGAGACGCTGCTCGCCCTGCAGGCGCAGCTGCAGCGCCTGGCGTTGCCCGCCGGCGTGCTCGACGCCATCGTCGCGCGGCAAACCCGCCTGCGCGAGTTCGACATCCGGCTGCAAGCCGCCGCCACGCGGCTGCGCTACACCCTCGCCCCCGGTGTGACCGTTACGCTTGCGGACACCCGTCTGGAAGGCGAGGGCGAATGCCTCATCACCGCCGGGCAAACCTTGGACATCCCCGGTGTGGGGCGGCTGCACATCGAACCCGGTGGCAGCGATATCGCCGCCTTGACGCGCGAGCGTGAAGCCGCCGCGACCGAACTCGCCCAGCTGCTGCAACAGCACGGCCTGGCCGACGTCGCCCACGCCCAGCAGCGCGCGGCCCAGTGCCAGCAGCTCGAGACCCAGCTTGCCCACACCCGGCAGACGCTGCAGTGGCTCGCCCCCGGCGGGCTCGACGCCCTGGCGCAAGACGTGGCACGCGCGCAAACCGCCGTGGCCCAGCTGCGCCAGCGCCTGGACACGCTGCCCATGCCGGCGCACGACGAATCCGCCGACGCCGACGGCACCCCGATCGAAGCGCAGGTCGAACAAGCCAACCAGACCGTCGCGCAGCTCGAAGCGGCCGAACGGCTGCTGGCCCAACAACTCGTGGCCGCGGATGTGCGGCTCGAACAACTCGCCCAAGAGCGGCAACGGCTGCAGGCGGCCCTGACCCTGGCGCGCGACAGCGGCGAAGACCAGCAGGTGCGCCAGCGGCTGCACACCATCGCCGCCGAGCGCGCGGCACTCACGCAACGCTTGGCCGACCTCGGGGCGCAAATCGCTGCGCTGCAGCCGCAGGCGCTGCGGCAGGATATCGAGCGTTTGAGCCGCAGCCTCGAGACCCTGCGCACACAGGCCGCGCAGCGGCGCGACGCCATCGTGCGCTTGCAAACCAGGCTCGACACCCTGGGCGCGCAGGGGCTGGAAGAGCAATGGCAACAATGCCGCGCCCAGCTCGAAGCCGCCGAGCGCCGCCACCAGGAGCTCGACACCCGCGCGCGGGCGCTCGACCTGCTGCACAAGACACTCATCGCCAAGCGCGACGAGCGCAAGCGCCGCCTGCAGCAACCGCTGCTCGAGCGTATCCACCACTACCTGCGGCTGCTGTTTCCGGGCGCGCGCGCGACGCTGGACGACGCGCTGCTGCCGCAAGGCGTGGAGCGCGCTGGCGAGTACACCGCGCTGCTCGATCTGAGCTTTGGCGCGCAGGAGCAGCTCGGCCTCATCAGCCGGCTGGCCTACGCCGACTTGCTACAGGCCGCGGGACACCCCACGCTCATCATCCTGGACGACGCGCTCGTGCACAGCGACCGCCAGCGCCTGGCGCAGATGAAGCGCATCCTCTACGACGCCGCCCAGCGCCACCAGGTCATCCTACTGAGCTGCCACCCGGAAAACTGGATGGACGTGGGGGCCCACGTCGTGCAGCTCGATCGCATCATGGCGGTAACTCCAAATGGCAACGTTGCCAATGCGGCGGTTGACCCTATCGATGCGGCATACTTTGACGGACGACAGCATATTCAGGCGAGTTGAACAAACCCATGGCTGCACACCCCCTTCTCGATCCGACAACCCGTGTCGCATTGGCGGCTTACTTGCATGACATCGGCAAGTTTGCCGAGCGGGCCGGCGTGTTTGCGGATGATCCGCGGCTGGAAGTGAACTTGCAGCTCTATTCCCCTTATCACGCTGCCGGGAAATGGTTCAGCCATCGACACGCCGCTCACACCGCGCTGGCCATCGATCTGCTGGAGCGGCATTTGCCCGACATGCTGTTGGCGGACAGCTACCCGTTTGTCGGGCGGCAGAAACGCGGCGATGCGGCACTGTCTGAAGTTGAGCCCACCGACTCCCTGGTCAACGCCGCGGCCGCACACCACAGGCCCACCACCTTCCTGCAATGGATCATCGCCACCGCCGATCGGGTGGCGTCTGGTTTTGAGCGCGAGGAGTTTGACCAGTACAACGCATCCCGCGACGAGACCGAGACCGGTAAAAACCATTATCAAGCCCGGTTGCTGACGCTCTTCGAACAAATTCGTCCCGAGGCGCAGGGCGGGGCGCCTGGTGCGCGGGCGCTGCAGTGGCGATACCCGCTGGAGCCGCTGACGCCCGAGGCGATTTTTCCCAAGCTGGCAAAAGATTGCGAGCCGTCGGCCGACGGAGTTGCGCGGGAACAATACGCCCGCGTTTGGCGTTGGTTTACGCAGGCCATCGAAACGATTCCGCGCAGCCACCGTGCCCAACTGGCGCTGTGGTTTGACCACTTTGACAGCCTTTGGCTGGCCGCCGCGCACGCCATCCCTTCCGCCACGGCGTTCAACGTGCGGCCAGAGGTGTCGCTGTACGACCATTCGCGCACCACGGCCGCCCTTGCGGCCGCCCTGTGGCGTTGGCACGAAGCCCACCAACAAACCGACGAACGCGCCGCACAACGGCTGCGCGACCGCAGCGATTTCGACGAGCCCAAGCTGCTGCTCGTGCAAGGGGACTTTTTCGGCATACAGGATTTCATCTTTGCGGCGGGCGGGCAGACCCGGCGTCAAATCGCCAAGCTCCTTCGGGGGCGGTCGCTGCAGGTTTCGCTCTTTACCGAGGTGGCGGCGCTGCACGTGTTGGAAGCCCTGGGCCTGCCGTCCACCAGCATGGTGATCAACGCAGCGGGCAAGTTTTTGATTGTGGCCCCCAACACGGCCGACACACGTGAGGCTCTGAACCGCATCCGCGTCGAACTCAATCGGTGGTTCGAGCAACAAGCCTATGGTCTGGCCGGAATTGGCTTGGCGTGGGAACCTGCGGCCTGTCGCGACCTGCTGCGCAAGGCGCAATCCCCAGATGAACCGACCCCTTTCACGCGGATGTTGGAACGGCTGCACGCCAGTCTCGAGCGCGAGAAGTACCGCCGCTTCGACCTTGCGCAGCAGGGTGCCCAGGTCTTCTCCGATGCCGACTACTCCCATGGTCCTTGCGGCTGGAACGGGCGTTTGCCGGCTGACCGGACTGACACGTTGCCCGGCGGGGTAGAGATCGCCTCTTGCGCGCTGTCGCGTGACCAAATTGCCATTGGCGAGGCCATCGTCAAGGGGTATGACCGTCTCCTCGTGCTGGCCGACGGGATGCAAGACGCTTTGCAGGCGTCGGCAGACGTACGTTTGCTGGAAACCGAGCTGTTTGGCTACCGCCTTGCGTTCACGCGGGCGCAGGATGTCACCGGCCAATTCGGCAACTTGGTGGGGCAGGGGGCGCTGCGCCGCTGCTGGGACTACTCGCTGCCGGCGGCGGACGATAAAGGCGGCACACAACCGCTGTTTGGGGGATATGCGCGGCGCTTTGTCAGCGGCTACGTTCCGCGGGTGGGGCCAGATGAGCAATGGCCCGCGGGGAAATACCGCTTTGACGGTGGCGGCCGAGGTGATGGGGACGACCGTCGGGATGACGACGCCTTTCCGAAGCCCGGTGAACTGCGCACCCTGGACATGCTGGCATGCGAGGACCTTGCCCTCGACGCCGATGGGCAGTGGAAGGGCGTGGTGGCGCTGGCTGCCCTCAAGGGCGATATCGACGACCTCGGGGAGATCTTCCGTGTCGGCCTGGCGCAGCCCAGCTTTGCCAAGTGGGCCTCGTTGTCCCGCCAGGTCAACGCCTACTTTGCTATTTACCTGCCGTGGATGCTGGCGCGGGAGTTTCCCCACGTCTACACCGTCTTTGCCGGAGGGGACGACTTTTTCTTACTCGGGCCGTGGCAGACCATCCAGCGCTTGGTGCAGCGCATGCGCGAGACCTTTACGCAATATGTCGCCCACAATCCGGGCATTCACTTTTCGGTGGGCATCGTCAACATCAAACCCGGCGCACCCATACAGACATTGGCCGAGTCCGCCGAGGAAGCCCTGGCCCAGTCCAAACGCCGTGACGGCAAGGACGCCATCACCTGCTTTGGCGAGACGGTTGGCAACCGCGATTGGCCCCTTTTGCAGGACATGGCTGCCAAGCTCGACGAACTGCGGGCCGAACTGGGACTGCCCACCGCCTACGTGTACGGACTGCTGTCCTTTGTGGACATGGCCGAAGCCCAAGACAAAGGCGACGTCAAGGCCGCGATCTGGCGGGCGCGGCTGGCCTACCGCACACGCCGCCTGCTACAGCGCGAGGTCAAAGACGAAGCCGCACGCCGGGCTTGGCAGAACACCCTGATGCAACAGATTGCGGAAGACGGCATTGCCCGGCTGCGGGGGGCATACCGCATTCCGCTCTTCACCCATTTGTACCGTCACCGCGAGCATTGAAAGGAGGCCACATGAACATGCAGTACCGCGGCGCAACGCACTATGCGGGACGACCTTCACAAGACCGTAGGGGGGCTCCGGATGGGCAAAGGGATCGGGCGCCGACCGTTGACCTCAAAGACCTGCGGTTCGACGACAAGCTCAATCCCCAGCTCTTTTCCGATGTTGCGGAACGGATTGCGCAAGCAGTCGCCGCAGGGGCGAGCACGACCAAGAACAAGTCCTCGCAGCTACGCCGCTTCTACGACGAGTTCGTCATGTGGCAGGAAAAGGTCGGCAACTCCGAAGAGCGGTTCCAGCACTACCTGCCGTTCGTGATGATGCTCAAAGCCAAGGTCGCCTATGCCAAAGGGCGCGATCACGTCGATCAAAACTTTGAGGCCTTCCTGCGGCATCTGCTCGACCAATGCACCAGCGCCGAGCGCTTGCGCCTGGGCAAGCTGTTCTTCGAGGCCTTCATGGCGTTTTACAAGGTGTACAACAACAAATAAGGGGCCCCATCATGAGCCAACTCCAACTGCTGCGCATCGAGCGCCTGAGCGGCACCATCGAACTCCTGTCTGGCATGCGCATCGGTGCCAGCGAAGGGGAAATCCGCATCGGCGGTGTCGACAACCAAGTCATCCGTAACGCACACGACGAAGGTAAGCCCTACATCCCCGGCTCCAGCCTCAAAGGCAAGATCCGCAGCCTGCTCGAGTGGCGCAGCGGTGCCGTGCGTCCCGAGCCACTCGGCGTGGCCGACATGAAACAGCACCCCAACCGTCCGCTCGTGCGCGACATCCTGCAGCTCTTCGGCGTCGGGGGTGGCGATCAGTTGAGCGAAGCACAAGCGGCCGAGCTGGGCCCGACGCGCCTGTCCTTCTGGGATGCGCCACTCAAGCCCGAGTGGGTGAGGCGTATCAAAGACGACAACCTTCTGCTCACAGAGGTCAAAACCGAGAACCGCATCGACCGCATCAGAGGGGTGGCAGAACACCCGCGCCAAACCGAGCGTGTGCCGGCTGGCGCGCTGTTCGAGTTTCGCCTCTCCATCAAAGTCCTCAACATCGACCGCAACGACGGGGCAGACCTGCGGCGGGTTGTGCTGCAGGGCATGCGGCTGCTGGAGCTCGACAGCCTGGGGGGCTCCGGTTCGCGCGGCTACGGCAAGGTCAAGTTCCGCGACCTGCAGCTCGATGGGCGCGACATCCAGGCCGAGTTTGACCAAATCGACCCCTTCGCCGCATGAAAACGCTGCTCGTCACGCTGCGGCCCCTCACGCCCTTCGGCACCCCGATGGCGGGCGACACGATGTTCGGGCATCTCTGCTGGGCGTTGCGATTGCGGCACGGTGAAGCCGCCTTGCGCGCGGCGCTGGAGGGCTACACCGCCGACCGGCCGTTCCTCGTCGTGTCGGACGGGTTTCCGTCCGGCTATTTGCCGCGTCCCACGCTGCCCACCACGGCCTCGGTGCAGCCGGCGCTGGATCCCAGAATTCGCAAGGAAGAACGGCGCAAACGCTGGTTGCCGCTGTCGGGTGTCCAACAGCCGTTGCGGCAGTGGCTGGGGTTGGCCGCGGATGTCTCCATCAGCCGCGATACGGCCCGCACGCAAAACACCATCAACCGCCTCACCGGCACCACAGGGAGCGGACTCTTTGCGCCGCGACAGCTTGCACTGCGGGGGTACGCCCCGGGCGCGTGCGTCGACGTTCACCTCGTTTACGACCCGCAGCGCATCCGTGCCGAGGACGTCCAGCGGCTGCTGGCCGATGTCGGTGCCACCGGGTTTGGGCGTGACGCCTCCACCGGGCTCGGCAAATTCGACGTCGTCTCCGTCACGGAAAAAACAGCGCCGCCCGCCTCCCGCTACTTCATGACCGTGGCACCGTGTGCGCCCGACCCCGCAGTGCTGCAAACCGAACTGTGTCGCTGGCTGCCCGTCACCCGCTTTGGCCGCCATGGCGGCAGTGCGGCACTCGGCGGCGGTGGTGGACCCTTCAAGCGGCCGATTCTCTTGGCTGCAACGGGTGCAGTGTGGGCCGCGCACGGGGATTGGACCTTGCCCTTTTTCGGTCGCGGGCTGGGGGGCGATCAACAGCGGATCTCGGGTGCACTGCCTGCCACCGTCCATCAAGGCTACGCGCCCGTGCAACCCTTGTACGCTGAATCCACGATATGAACAGCGCCCTTCGAACCGAACGCATCGCGCTGGCGGTCACGCCACTGAGCCCCGTGCACGTGGGCTGTGGCGAAGATTTCGTCCCCACTGGCTACGTCATGCAAGACGGCTGGCTCTACGCCTTCGATCCGGCGGCTATCCCGCTGACGGATGACGACCGCCAAGACCTGCTCGCGCGCGCCAATCGCCCGGGGGCCGACGCCATCCTGGCCGTTCAGCGGTTCTTTGCCGAACGCGCCCGGCTGTGTATGGCCACCGCGAGGTTGGCGATACCGGTTGCGCCGGCTGTCCAGCGGGAGTATGAAGACCGTGTGGGCCGCACCGCGGCCGTACAAGGCGGCGGAAAGACCATCGTCAACCAGCTCTCCATCGAGCGAACGGCCCATCACCCCCACACCGGGGTGCCCTACCTGCCTGGCTCCAGCATCAAAGGGGCCATCCGCACCGCGTGGCTCAACCAACTCAACGCGGGAGCGGCCGCGGGTGGCGATGGAAATGCCAAGCAACTGGAAACGCGCTTGCTCCAAGGAGCATTCCACACCGATCCCTTCCGCTTCCTGGCCGTCTCGGACGCCATGGGCGAGGACGTTTTATCGGAAATCGTCTTCAGCACCAATCACAAAAAGCGTCTGGTCCTATCCAAAAGCGGCGAACCCCGGGCCGCCAAAGGTCCCACGACGCGGCGAGAGGCCATCGTTGCGGCGCAGTATGCGGCCCTGGTGACCGACGTCACGATCCAACAGCCGCAAATGAAGCACGCCCCTGGCGAACTCCCCGTGCCCGAGAGTCGCTTGACGGGATGGCGCTCGGTGGCCGGGGCCTGCAACGCTTACTACCTGCCGCGGCTGAAGGCGGAACTGGATCTGTTGGAAGAACGGTGCCTGGCGGCACCGCAGTGGATACAGCGTGTGCGCCAGCTCCTGCGCCAACTCGAAGCGCCTCTTGCCGCGGGGGATGCCGTGTTGCTGCGCATCGGACGCCACAGCGGATTTGAGAACGTCACGCTCGATGGTGTGCGGCAGCTCAAGACCGGCGGTAAGACCTCCACCACCCTATGGCTCGCCGCCCGCGAAGAAAACGCCCGCAGCGAGATGCTGCCCTTTGGATGGGTGCTGCTGCACCGTCAAGGCCAGCCGCTGCCAGCACTGCGACAGTGGTGCGACAACCAGCCCAAACCGGACGTCACGGTCGCCCGGCAGCAGCTGCGCCAGTTGCGCGAAGCGCTCCAAGCGCAACGTGTCGCAGCCGAACAGGCCGAGGCCGAACGGCGCACCGCTGCGCAGCGCGCGCAAGAGGCCGCGGAGCAGGAGGCCGCGCGGCTTGCCGCCCTCACCCCCCAGGGTCGGGAGGTTGAAGCATTGCGCAAGCAGTTGCTCGGCCACACCGCGGCGCGCAAGCAACCCGTGAGCGGGCAGCTCTACCAAATCACCCGCGCCCTCATCCAGCGTGCGGAGCAGGACAGCGCCTGGTCCGCCGAGGATAAAGCCGCGCTGGCCCAGCTGCTCACTACCCTGGTGCCAGAGAAAATCGACCTCGCCGGCAAAGCCAAGGAAATCCGCCAGGCCGCACAACGACTCGGCGCATCCACATGACCGACGCATCGCCGCCTTCCAGCACGGTCCCCGTGCCGATCGCCCGCTACCGATTCACGGTAACCGTCAGCGACGACCTGCTCTTGCCGGAATACGCTGGCAGCCTCCTGCGGGGCATCTTCGGTGCGGCGCTGCGCCGCTTGTGCTGCATGACCGGTATGCCGCAGTGCCCGCCGTGTCCGCTGTACCAAACCTGCCCCTATCCCGCGATCTTCGAGGCGCCTCCGCGGGCCACGTCACTGCCGCAGCATTTCAACCAGGTGGCCAACCCCTACGTGATCGAGCCTCCGGCCCCCGGCAGACGGCGACTACAGCGTGGTGAAACCCTGGCGTTTCACATGGTGCTCGTCGGGGCCGACACCCTGCGCAACCTTCCCCTTATCATCCATGCTTGGCAGCGCGCGCTCGCACATGGCTTGGGCCCGCGCCGGATCCCCGCGGCGCTACAGACCGTCCACTGGTCCGGGGAACGCGAGTCCGTCAGCGTCTGGTCGGCCGGTCAAGCGCGGGTCACGGAACACGACGCCGGGCTGTATGTTCCGGCTTATCCACCCGCGGAAACGGGTGAGGTATGCCTGGACATCGAAACACCGATGCGCCTGCAGCACAACGGCAAACCCCTGCCCGCAGCGGCGCTCAGCCCGCGTGCGTTGCTGCTGACTGCCGCGCGCCGTATCACCTTGTTGCAGGATCTCTACCTTGGCAGCAAAATCGAGGGACTTCCGCCTGTTGGCCAACTACTGCAAGCCATTCCGGCAATTACGGACGACCGCAGTCAGCTGCAGTGGCGCGACTGGACCCGTTACTCCTCGCGCCAGAAGCAAGAAATGACACTCGGCGGCGTCGTTGGCCGGTGGCGCTTGAGTGGCAACGTTGCCGTCATGTGGCCGTGGTTGTGGCTGTGCCAGTGGCTACACATCGGCAAGAACGCCACGATGGGAATGGGGGGGTACCGGTTGATATCATTATGATCACTTTTCAGAAAGCCCTGGCGCGCCACAGAAAAATTCGCAAGCGTGTTGCCAAGACGTTGAATGTTAACGTATATTCGACGGTCTGCAGTTAGACCGAAGCCCTGAAATCAAAGGGATTGAGACGCCTATGTCGGCAGCTACCACATACAGACCTGTCGGTTAGACCGAAGCCCTGAAATCAAAGGGATTGAGACACGAGCAAAGGTATCGTTTGTTTATAAAGACGTGGTTAGACCGAAGCCCTGAAATCAAAGGGATTGAGACCCTGAGAGTATGCGCGATATACCGCGAGCGGACCGTTAGACCGAAGCCCTGAAATCAAAGGGATTGAGACTCATGCTCCAAAGTATACTTGGTCTATTGATGATGTTAGACCGAAGCCCTGAAATCAAAGGGATTGAGACCCCAATCACCGGAACATCCACCTCTTTCAGATCGTTAGACCGAAGCCCTGAAATCAAAGGGATTGAGACGTCCTGGATATAGGCCAGCGCTTTATACCAGTCAGTTAGACCGAAGCCCTGAAATCAAAGGGATTGAGACTTTTCCCCGGCTACTGTTATCTCTTTAAAATACGGTTAGACCGAAGCCCTGAAATCAAAGGGATTGAGACCTATATCGTTAATATCTTTTAATGATACCAAATTTGTTAGACCGAAGCCCTGAAATCAAAGGGATTGAGACAGGAAGATCTGTTCTTTGTTTTCTAAGAGTATATTGTTAGACCGAAGCCCTGAAATCAAAGGGATTGAGACGCGTTGAGCGGCATGACGTTGGCAGCGGACATTTGTTAGACCGAAGCCCTGAAATCAAAGGGATTGAGACCCATGTCTTTGCTCCTATTGAACCGTTGTTAACTGTTAGACCGAAGCCCTGAAATCAAAGGGATTGAGACTCGCCGTCATTGCTCGTCCTCGACGTCGTCAGAAGTTAGACCGAAGCCCTGAAATCAAAGGGATTGAGACCGTCCGGGCGAACCGCCATTCGCCCTCGTAATTGTTAGACCGAAGCCCTGAAATCAAAGGGATTGAGACCGGTCGATGTTGCCGATTGCAAATTCATGGAGTGTTAGACCGAAGCCCTGAAATCAAAGGGATTGAGACCCAGTACACACGATCTCCCACCACGATCCATTGCACGTTAGACCGAAGCCCTGAAATCAAAGGGATTGAGACATCGCCGAAGCCGCTTAGACGACGCGGCTCGGCCAGTTAGACCGAAGCCCTGAAATTAAAGGGATTGAGACTGGTCCACTTCGTCGCGCCCGTCCCGTCGGATTCATAGGTTAGACCGAAGCCTTGAAATCAAAGGGGTTGAGGCGAGGGGACAATGTGACACAATGTCACAATGTCCCCTTTAGACCGAAGTCCTGAAATCAAAGGGGTTGAGGCGATGGACATTGTGACATCGTGTCACAATGTCCACGGTTAGGCCGATGCCCTGAAATCGAAGAGATTGAGACAATGGAACAATGTGACGCGATGCCGCGTTGTTCTGGTTTGGTCGATGTCCTGACATCAAAAGGATTGGTCGGTGCTGATATGGGGTCGGCGGCGATGGGTTTGGCGGCGACGTTGCCGGGTCGCGCAGGCTGTACGGGTACGAGTTCTGTTGGCCGAAGTGGCAACGTTGTCGTTTGGGTGTCGCGGTCCGGGTGGCGGTATATTGGTTGCGTCAGTCGATGTTCTGCGGTGAGTTCACCATGACGCAGCGGTCTCTCTATCTGTTCTGTTACGACGTTTCGTGCTCGCGTCGGCGGCGGCGGGTGCAGCGCTTGTTGGCGACGTATCGGGTCGAGGGGCAGAAGTCGGTGTTTGAGTGTCTGATGACGTTGGCCGAGGTGGCCGACGCCGTTGAGCAGTTGCGTCGGTTGATTGATCCGCAGACGGATCGGGTGCATGTGATTGCGCTCGATCCGCGCCTGCCGCGCGAGGGGTTGGGTCGCGGGCAGCCGTGGCAGGGTGGGCCCCACGTGGTGGCGTAGTGGAGGTGTGCGATGACGACGCTGTATGTGGACCGCAAGGGCGTGCATCTGCGTGTGGACGGTGGGACTCTGGTTTTTCAAGAGGGAGGGGCGCGTGTTGCATGCGTGCCGCTCGGGCCGCTGGAGCGGGTGATCCTCCGCGGGGACGTCACGCTGCAGGCCAGCGTGCTGGGCAAGCTGGGGGAGTCGGGCGTCGGCGTGGTGGTGCTCAGCGGGCGCAAGGCGGAGCCGTCGCTGTTGATGGGGCGGCCACATAATGATGCGCGTCGGCGCTTGGCCCAGTGGCAGCGCGCGCAGGATGCGGGGTTTCGCTTGACGGTGGCGCGGGAGCTGGTGGCGCGTAAGGCGGCGGCGCAGCAGCGCTTTTTGCTGGAGTGGGCAGAGCGCGATTTGATGCACCGATATGAGTTGCGCACGGCGGCCAAGCGGGTGGCTGCGGCGGTGGAGGGGGTGGCGTCGGCGCCGACGGTGGGTTCATTGCGGGGGTTGGAGGGGGCCGCGGCGCAGGCGTATTTCAACGGTTTGCAGGTGCTGTTCGCCCCGTCGCTGCATTTCTCGGGGCGTAACCGACGGCCGCCGCGTGACCCGGTCAATGCGGTGCTGTCGCTGGGCTACACTTTGTTGCATGCCGAGGCGGTGCTGCAGACGTACGCGTCAGGGCTGGATCCGTACGTGGGTTTTTTCCACGAACTGGATTTCGGGCGCGAGTCGCTGGCGTGTGATCTGGTGGAGCCGCACCGCGTGGGGGTGGATCGGTTGGTGGTGCGCCTGTTTCGTGAGCGTACGTTGGAGCCAGCCCACTTCAGCACGGTGCAGGGGGCGTGTTTGTTGGGCAAGGCGGGGCGCGAGCGCTTTTACCGCGCCTGGGAGTCGGCGGTTGAGGGGTTGCGCCAGGCGTTGCAGGTGTCGTGTGCGGCGCTGGTCAAGGCGATCGTGGCGGATGTTGAGCCGCCAGAGCAACCGGTGGCGGGTTCGTGATGCAACCGCGGGCGTGGCTGATTGCGTACGATATCCGCGACCCGCGCCGGCTGGTGCGGGTGCACCGGCGTATGTTGCGTTACGCGACGCCGATTGAGTACAGCGTTTTCTGGATGCACGGCACGCCGGCGCAGCGGGTCGAGTGTCTGGCGGATGTCGGGGTGCTGCTGAAGAAGGGGGAGGACGATTTGCGGGTGTACGCGATTCCGGCACGGGGGCTGCGGTTGCGTTTGGGTGCGCCGGTGTTGCCGCAGGGGATTCAGTGGTCGGCCCTGCCCGCCGCATTTTTGTGGGACGGGCTGGCGCACGAGGCGGTAGGGGCCGCGTCGGCGCGGGGATGGGCTGATCGCTGAGACCAGGGCAGAGGAGGTATCGATGGCGAGGACACCCGCGGTGTGGCTGGTGACGCGCCACGCGGGGGCGCGCGAGTTCGCGCGTCGGCAGGGGGTGCGCTGGCATCACGAGCTGCCGCACGCGCAGGTGTTGCCGGTTGCGCCAGGTGACAAGGTGTATGGCACTTTGCCGTACTGGTTGGCGGCGCAGGTGTGCGCGGTTGGTGCGGAGTTCTGGTGTTTGGAGTGGACGGCATCGCCGCAGCACCGTGGTGTGGAGTTGTCGGCCGATGAGCTGGAAGCCGCCGGTGCCCGCTTCGTCCGTTATGAGGTCAGGCGGGTGGAGGCGTAACGATGGCACAGCAGACACTGGGGGAGCCGAGGGCCCATACGCATGTGTGCCTGGTGTCGGCACAGGCCACGCCGAACCTGCTGCCGCTGCTGGACACGGCAACAGCCCCCAAGCGCGTGGTCATGTTGGTCAGCGAGGACATGCAGCAGCGCGCGCAGTGGCTGGCCGATGTGATCCGGCCGCGCGGTATCGCGGTCGAAACGCTGTCGATCCCCGATGCGTGGGATATGCATGGCATCTCCGACCTGTTGTTGGGGTGGTTGGACAAGCAGCCCGACGGTGGGCGTGGGGTGGCATTGAACGTGACAGGGGGAACCAAGCCGATGGCGATGGCCGCGCAGCAGGCGTTTGCGCTGGCCGAACTGCCGGTGTTTTATGTGCATCACGAGCGTGATGAGTTGCTCTGGCTGACGCCGCGGCAGCCGCCGACGCCGCTGAACGGGCGGATGCGGCTGGAGGGGTTCCTCCACGCCCATGGCTGGGCGGTACTGGAGCGGCCGAGTCCGAGGCGGCTGCCCGCCGCGCTGCGCGCGTTGACGCAGGAGCTGGTGGCGCAGGCGTCGGCGCTGGAGCAGGGGTTGGGGCGGCTCAATTGGTACGCCCATCAGTGCGAGGCGGCGCAGGATCTGGTGGTGGAGGTGGACGGTCGCGACTTGGCGCATCCCGGTTTTGCCGCCTTGTTGGACAAGTTCGCCACGGCCGGGGCTTTGACGTTCGATGGCCGGCGGGTGCGCTTCGCGGACGAGGAGGCACGGTTTTTTTGTAACGGCGGGTGGCTGGAGGAGCACGTCGCTGCGGTGGCAGAAGAGGTGCGGGCGGCTGCGCGGATACAGGATCTGGCCGTCAACCTGAAGGTGCGCACGCTGGACAATCACTTGCGGGGCGACGCGGGCAGCAACGAGTTGGATGTGGCGTTTTTGGCACGGCATCGGCTGCACATCGTGGAATGCAAGACGCGCAGTTTCCGCGAGCGGCATAGCGCCGCTGAAGCGGTTTACAAGCTGGATTCGCTCACCGCCTTGGGTGGGTTGAACACGCGCGGGATGTTGGTGAGTTACCGGCGCTTGTCCGATGGTGACCGTCAGCGTGCGGCGGATCTGAAAATCCGCACGGTGGTGGGGGGTGCAATCGCCAATCTGCGCAATGAGCTGTTGCGCTGGATTGGAACGCGGTGAGCGCCATGCAGCCCCACGAGTATCCACGGCGGATTTTGGCGATGGCGGTGGGGCTGACGCCCCAGGTGGTGACGGAAACGGTCTATGCCCTCGCGCTGGCGCGTAAGCCGGCATGGGTGCCGACGCACATCAAGCTGCTGACGACCGCCGAAGGCGCCCTGCGTGCCCGGCTGACACTGCTGGACGCCGAGAGTGGGCAGTTTCGGCGGATGTGCGAGGAGTACGGATTGCAGGGGCGCATCCGCTTCAGTGAAGACGACAATACCGTGATCACCGATGGGGAGGGGCGTGCGGTGCAGGATATCCGCACGCCAAGCGAGAACGCACTGGCGGCGGATGCGATCACGGGGTTTGTGCGGAATCTGTGCGCCGATGAGCAGGCCGCGGTGCACGTGTCGATAGCTGGCGGGCGCAAGACGATGGGGTACTACATGGGCTACGCGCTGTCGTTGTTCGGCCGCGAGCAGGATCGGCTGTCGCATGTGTTGGTGAACGAGCCGTTCGAGGCGCTGCCAGACTTTTTCTATCCGCCGGCCAAGCCACGCGTGTTGTTCGTGGGGGCGAGCGCGCGGCCGGCGACCACGGCTGACGCGCGTATCGAGCTGGCGGAGATTCCGTTCGTCCGTCTGCGCTATGGGGTGCCGGGGGGATGGCCAAGCGGGGAGATCTCGTTTCGGGAGGCGGTGCAGCGGGCCGCAGCGCACATGGCACCGGCGCGTTTGTGTTTTGTGCCGGCACAACGAACGGTGATTGCGGCAGGGGTTGCGGTTCGCTTGCCGCCGCTGCTGTGGGCGTGGTATTGGACGCTGGCGAGAGCGTGTGTACTGCGATCGGGAGTGGACGGCATGGTGCGGCCTGACGAGTTGGATGTGTCGGCGCTCCTGGGGGCGTACCGGCGTGTGAGCGGTCCCGGCAGCGACGCGCCCGAGCGGCTGAACCGCTTGTTGGTGCGCGATGGTGGGATCGGCGAGGCGTTTTTCCGGGAGAAGAATGCCAAGGTGAACCGGTTGCTGGAACGGCACTTGGGCGTGGCGGCCGCGCAGCCGTATTGCATTCGCTCGACCGGAAAGCGGCCGTACACCCGCTGCGGGTTGACGTTGGCGCCGATGTGTGTGGAGCTCGAAGATGCAGCGCGCTGAACGAGGGCGTCATATTCTCTTGTGCACGTTGGGTGCCAGCTGGGGAGTGATCCCCGAGGTGTTGGGGTTCGTTGCACCCGACGTGTTGCCCCTCTACGCCCGAAGTCCAAGGCGCGCCGAGATGGAGGCCCAGTTGCGCGACAACGGGCTGATGCCGCCCGATGAGCTGTGGGTGTTGACCACCGGCGGCGCCAAGACGGCTCAATCACTCGAGCAGTTGCAGGCCTGGTGGACTCTGTTGGGTGCCGATATGGCGCTGCGCGTGTGGATCGCGGACGGGACGGATCAGCTGGCCACCGCCCACGAGTGCAAGCTGCTGCGGGAGTTGATCTTGCGCGCAACCCTGGCGGCCCACGATTGGGCGCAAGGAGGGCAGGTGCTGCTTTCGCTGGCGGGCGGGCGCAAGACGATGAGCGCCGATATGCAGATGGCAGGCACGGTACTCGGCGCACACGCGTGGCTGCACGTGGTGGGACCAGAGCCGTTACCCCAAGCGCTCGCGCAACGGCCGGAGCCAGCGTTGTTTGCCCAGCCGTTGCCAGAGGACCTTGCGGTGGCGGTGATGCCGGTGGTGGTGGGACGCGGGCAGCGCGATGAGACGCTGGATGTGCCCATCGACGGGGTGCGTGTCGACACAGAACATTTTCCATTGCCGCTTGCGCAAGGCGTGCTGCGTTGGTCGCCACCAGCAAACGCCTCCTGGCTGGCGGATGAACTGGAGCACCGGCAGCGCCAGGGTGCTCAGCTCGTTCGCAACTACCTGTCGACGGTAACGAGCGGGGACAAGCTGGCAAATTGGCCGGGGCTTCTGCGCCTGCCGCCAGGCGTGATCGATGCGCTGCGCGCGACGCGTGTCGGGCCACAGCACGAACGGCTCTTGCGGGCTCTACCCAAGGTGGATTTGCATCGTCACTTGGGCGGCTGTTTGGATATCGCCGCGCAGCGACGCGTGGGACGGGCGATCTGGGAGAGCTTGGATGCTGACGCCCGGGCGCAGGCGTTGCACGAAGTGACCCCGCTGCTCAAGCGGGGTGGTGATTGGCCCTGGAACTGGCCCGACTTGTTACGTGGGGACCGCCGTGCGGCCTTGTCCGCGGCGATTTTGGTCCACGCCGAAGACGCGCTGCTCGAGGCCGCGCTTTATGGCGCGACACGACCGCGCTGGGCGCTCAAGCGGCGCCACCCGGCGGGATTTGCCGCATACGAGCGCCCGGGTGAGCTCAGCGGCAGCGCTGTCCTGGGGTGCGCGGCGGCGCTGCGGCCGTACGCGCAGGAGGTGGTCGCTGCAGCGGCCGCAGAAGGATTGGCGGCGGTTGAACTGCGCGGGAGCCCGCACAAATACGCGCCGCACGATCCGGTGGCATTCGTTCGCGATCTGCATGCAGCGTTGACGGCGGCCGGGGCTGACGTCGGCTGTGGCAGTCCACCGCGCGTTGTCGGTAACGCAACGGCAGCGCCGGCTCTGCGTGTGGGTTTCGTCTGGATATTGGACCGGCGACAACCCGGGCGTGCCAAAGGGGTGATTGAGGCGGCTGTGCAGGCTCAGCGGGAGTTTCCGGGATTTATGTTGGGTGTTGACTTGGCGGGGGACGAGCGCACCAGTGAACCGGAAAAATGGGCGCAGTGGTTCGAGCCGGCCTTCCGGGAATGTTTGTTCGTTACCGTTCACGCGGGTGAAGACGAGCCCGCTGACAATATTTGGCAGGCGGCGTACCATTTGCATGCGGATCGGATCGGCCATGGATTGACGCTGGCTGACAATCGGCGGTTGATGTCTCGTTTCCGTGAGCGGGGGATCTGCCTGGAGCTTTGCCCGACCTCCAATATGGAGGTGGTGGGATTTGATGATCCCCAGTTGAATGATTCCAGTCTACCCGCGCACATGGCCCGGCAGGTGGTAGGCAGCAACGTATACCCCCTGCGCGAGTTTCTGGACGCCGGCTTGCCCTTGACGCTGTGCACGGATAACCCCGGCATCTCTCGCACGACACTTGCCAACGAATACGTGGTTGCTTCCCGGCTGACTCCAGGAGGGTTGACGCTGTGGGAGGCGTTGACATTGATGTACCAGTCGTTTGCACGCAGCTTTCTCCCGGCTGTCGATCGCCAGGAGTTGATGCACGCGGCGGATGCGAAGATCGTGGCGGAGGTGCTGCGGGTCGCGGAGGTGGAGCCTGGTTTGTTTGCCAGTTGACGGTACGCAGAGGAGCGACGGAATGATTATGATCGGCGTCGATCGCAAAACTGCCGACGGGTTTTCAATGGGACACAGGCTTTAAAGTTTCATGTAAAAGGTGATCGCCTCTATCACAGTTGCCATCTGTGCGGCTAAAAAGTCGCCCCTGAAAAATTCATTTCAAGCCACGCCCAGCCGGATTGAAGCGAGTTGCGTTCCCATCGGCCGGGATCTTGGCGACCATCCAGCCCCAACGGCACGCAAAGCCCACGCCATGCGCAGGCGCAACAAAAGCTGAGCCAAGAAGGTGATGCCCTTCTTGACGATCATGCGCAGCAGCCAGCGGATGTTGTAGCCCGCCGCGCACAGCACCGCGTGCAGCCGGTCACCCTGCTCGCCCTTGAGGTGGCACCTGTCCATGCGGTGATCCTGCTTCAAGTGCCCGATGACCGGCTCGATGGCCTGGCGGCGCTTGAGCAGCTTGCGCTCCTGCTGCGTGAGGCGCTTGATCTTGCCGCGGTGCACCAGGCGCACATCCGCAATGTCGGCTTCCACCCCGCGGTAGCCCAGATCGGCAAACGCTGTGCTGGGCTTGATGCCAGTGTCCTGCATCAGGATCGTGGCCTGCTCCAGCTGCGCTTGCAGCGTGTGCCCGTCGTAGGGGTTGCCATGGAAGGCCCGGGCTCCGACGATGAGGCTGTGCTTCAGGGTGCTGGCAATGCCGACCTTGACGCCGAACTCGTAAGGGCAGCGGGCCTTGCCCTTGTTGATGCACTCCACCTCCGGCGCGTGCCAGGCGTAGAGCTTTCGAGTCCCGTCGGCGGTCTTTCGGTTGGCAGTCTGCGCCACCAGACGCGCCGCCTTGTTGAGGGTGTGGCCAAGAGCACTCTGGATGGCCTGCCCCAGGCGGCTGGCCTTGCGCTCGATCTCGCGCTGCAGCCTGGCCACGATCGTGCGCTGGCGCTTGATGACCCGGCGCATGCGCGCAAACTGCCGCGCGTGCGCATAGCGTCCTGCCTTGCGGGCCAGCTCCTTGCCTTCCTTGGCAAAGGTCTGCTTCAAGGCGATGCCGGCGGCCTTGGCCGCCTCCACCAGCTTGGTGCGTGCCGTCTCCAGCAGCCGGCTGTCGGTGGGGTGCGCCACCGCCTTGGGTTGTACGGTGGTGTCCACCACCACGCGCTTGAGTTCCTGCGGCTTGATGAGTCCGGTTTCCACCGCCACGTTGATGGTCTGCGCCAAGAGTTCTTCCACGCCTTCTTCGCCCAGCAGCCGGCGAAACTTCACCAGCGTCGTGGCGTCGCACGGCCGGCGATGTTCAAAGTACGCCCGCCCCGAGAAGAACTGCCATGTGGGGGTTTCGCCCCAGCGCTCGACCACCCCTTCGTCCGACTCGTTGAAGGCGTGCTTCAGATACAGCAGCGCGATCATCACGCGCAGCGGCACGCGGGGTCGGCCTGCGTTGGACGCCCGAGCTGCGCGCACCGGAGATTCGCCAAAGAGGTCCAGATCGGGCATCGCGACACCTGCGCGCGCTTTGCGCATGAACAGGTGCGACAGCCTTGCTTCCAACTCCTGCCACGGCATGCGTGAGGACAACACCGCCAGCGGATGGCGCAGGTCGATCATCTGATCGAGCCGGGCGCGGAAGAAGTCCTCGGTGGCGGGGCAGGCAAACATCGCAAAACTCCCAGAAAACGGCGCATCAGACCATCAAATCTGGGGGAAATTGTACTCGCAAACAGACAATAACACAAGAAAAATCATGCTGTTATGAATATTTCAGGGGCGACCAAGGAGGTCACGGGCCGCTCGCCCAGCAAGGGGCAGCTGCCGTTTTCCACGGACTACTTCCTGCAGTGGCAGCCCAACATCCACGCCTCGCTCTTCGAGAACATCCGCCAGTCGCTCGTCAAGACCGTGGCGCTGGACGACATCGACGCGATCATGAAGGCGTATCGCCTCTACGCCGAGCAGATGCGCGTGTGCGGCATCGAGCCGCTGCTGAGCTTCACGCGCGCGTGGCGGCTGGCGCGCTTCATGGATGCGGGCATGCTCGTGCGCACGCGCTGCACGCACTGCGGTGGCCACTTCGTGGCCGACCCCTACATCAACGCGCGCCACTACGTCTGCGGCCTGTGCAAGCCGCCGGCAAGAGCGGGTAAAGGACGCACGCCGGGGGCGATCGGCACGGCGCTCTCGACCCAAATTGCCTGAAGCGGTCAGCGCTCTCCCGCCGACGCCGCCCAGCCAAGCCCTCACGCAGCCGCCCGCGGTCGTCGACGGCACCCGTCACGACGGCCACCGAGCCTTGCCAGCTCCGGTGAGGCCCCGCCGCACTCCCCCCGGCGCGTCACCCCCTGCGTGTCACCCCCTGCGTGTCACCCCCTGCGTGTCTTGACGTGCCGTGCCGAGCGGGATAGCATTTCCCGCATGATTGGCTTGATTATCTCCTCGCTGGCGATCGTTTTTTCTATGCTATTGATTTACGCGCACAAAAAATATCCTGTCAAAAAGAACTCGTAGCGGCAATAGCGGCTGTTGTAGGGGGCTTGTCATGTGGTACGTCATCGGTGCGCATATTCTCTTTTGGATTTTTTGTGCCGTGATCTGGATGGTGCTGCGAGAAGACCGCTGCCGATCAACCTGATGCCCCGTCGATCGTCGCGCTGAGCAAACAAAACGGGTTTGAAGAAGATGGGTCTGGCAGAAGCTTTATTCTATGGTGCGAATGTCGCATTCTGGATCTTTGCTGTCATTTTGTATGGTGCCGTCAAAAAGAAGATAAGGCAAAATTCGCAACAAGATGGTATCGTGCGCTGATGGGGGAGGCTACCCGTATCGAAAAAGATACCTGACAGCCCCAACGCTTTTGGGCTTTCTCTTTCGTATTGCTATTTTGTCTTCATGCTGGCGGTCGATATTGAAAGCATCTTTCGAGCGGATTCACGAAGCTTTGGCTTTTCATGAATAGATGCAAAGGGGCGGTCTGATGAACTCTGCGTGAGAGGGGTTTTCAACGTGTTGAATGGCCGCCAGAGCCTGGCCGAAGCCATGTCTTTCGGTTCGCGTTCGCGGCGCTGGTGGCGAAATTTGGCGGGGAGTTGAGGGTCGATAAGAGACATTTCACTCCCCGGCGTTCCCGGTGACGTCACGATTATCCCTGTGGGGGCTAACCGAAGGCGTCCCTTGATTGGGTGTGCTGCCTTTATTTTGGGAGGTTTCAATGCCGCTTCAGAACCGTGTCGACCCATGGGGGAAACTTCATGCCCATTCCTCGAAGGCGTCGACCAGGATGGGAAACCGTGGTATATTGCATGATGGCAATAACCAAATCGTTCGTCAATGGGCGCACAAACGTTGGGTCACCTGTCTGTTGGCTTTTAAGGGTATTAGGCGTCCCAGGCCATTTTCGCCAGGAAATTACTCCGAGCTCTTTTTTTTGGATGAGGCAACCGCCTTTTCTGCGGGGCATCGGCCATGCTCGTATTGCCAGAGGGAGCGTAGCAACTCTTTCCGGGATGTGTGGCTACGAGCAAATGCTGCTGAATTGGGGGATTTTGTCGTCTGCCGGATGGCCCAAATAGACAAAATTTTACACGCGGAGCGTGTGACTCGTGACAGAGAAAAAATGACTTTTGCCGCGCCCATTGCAGCTCTGCCGGTTGGGACGATGTTCGCGGTCGATGGATCTGCCTATCTGCTGTCGCCTCGAGGTTGTCTGCCGTGGTCCTTCGACGGCTACGGTGCCCCGCAACCCATGAGCAGCGCAACCGTTGTGCAGGTTCTAACGCCGCGCTCTATCGTCCGGACTTTCATGGCTGGCTTTGTGCCTTTCATGCATCCATCCGCTGAGTGATGAGGGTTGGACAAGACGGTCCATGGGGTTTTATTGATTCGGCGCTGTGAAGATTGAGCTTTTTGACCTGTCTGGCATCCAGCCGGGATGGACAAAGAAGACGCTCGATATCAGTAGCCGACGCGCATAGCGCGGTGGCGCACCACGGGCGCCTTCGTTGTCAAACAAATCGTTGACCAGCTCCCATTCGACGTCGGTCCGACAGCTCGGGTAGGTCTGCTCGGGTGTGTGACGCGGATGTGCCGCTGTGTAGCCGTAGCGTCGCTTATCGGACTCGCGGGCCACTACGCGCGCGTCCTCAGCGCCGCGCCTGCGCTCGATGCCCATGTCTGTCAGTACCGTGCGCAGCGTCTGCTCGTGCACCCACACCCCGGTGTGGGCGTGCAGCTCGTCTCGCAACGCTGCCCACGTCGCGCTCGGGTGCGACAGCGTCAAGCGCTGCAAGACAACCCGATCCTGCGCCTTGCGCTTGGCTGGGCGTCCCCGTTGGGCCATCGCGTCGCCTCCTCTGGATTGACCTTGCCCCTGTTGAGTGGGGTTCTTCGAGCGGACGCAGTCCAGCGCGGATTACCTCGCTGATGCTGTGGAAGCGGCCCTGGTCAAGATCTGGGTTAGACCGATGTCGTTCGTCGGCTCCTTCGTTCGGCGCTTTACTTGATGCTGCCCCCGAAAACCGGAGCTCTTAGCCTTGTTGAAAATGTCGACGAGGAAGGAGTTCTGGAAGATGAAAGACAAGCGAGTGCGTGCGCAGTACACGCGGGAATTCAAGCTGGAGGCGGTGCGGCAGGTGCGGTCTGGCCAGCCCACGGCCGTGGTGGCGCGGGTCTTAGGACACCGAAGGCGAGTCTGGGCAACTGGGTGCGGCTGGCGACCAAAGGGGCGTTGAGCGCCGAGGGCGGCGAGGACAAGGTCACGCCCGATCAGATGGAGATTGCCCGCTTGCGCGCCGAGGTCGAGGGGGAGTACGGCTGGCCGCGGATGCACAAGGAGCTGCTCGCACGCGGCATTCGGGTGGGAAAAGAGCGGGTGCGCAAGCGCATGCAGCAGTACGGCATTCGCGCCAAAACCCAGCGCAAGTTCGTGGTGACCACCGACAGCGGCCACGGCCTGCCGGTGGCGCCTGACCTGGTGCAGCGGCGCTTCGAGCCCGCAGCGCCCGATCGGCTCTGGTGTGGTGACATCACCGACATCCACACCGACGAGGGCTGGCTGTACCTGGCGGTGGTCATCGACCTCTTCAGCCGTCAGGTGGTGGGCTGGAGCCTGCAGCCGCAGACGCACGCGGGCCTGGTGAAGGACGCGCTGGCCATGGCGTGGTGGCGTCGGCGGCCTGCAGCGGGTCTGATCTTTCACAGCGACCGCGGCAGCCAGTATTGCAGCCATGCGTTTCAGCAGGCCTTGCAGGAGTGGGGGATGCGCTCCTCGATGAGTCGCAAAGGCAATTGTTGGGAAAACGAGCGAAGCGAGTTTCGCCACAATGCGCCGACAGAGAGCTTCTGGGGCCGCTTGAAAACAGCGAGCGTGCATGGGCAGCGATTTGCGACCCACGAGCATGTCCGGCAGGCCGTGATGGACTGGCTGGCTTTCTACAATCACCGCCGGTTGCACTCGTCGCTGGGCTATCTCAGCCCGATGCAGTACGAGCAGCGCTGGCGGGAATCACAGCGGCAACAGACCGCGTGAGTGTCGGGCCAGAACCCTACCTAACTGGGGTAACGTCTGGCCCCGTCGTTTTGCTGTTTCGGAGCCCGTCTGTGAGCCGCCCTGATCCTGCACCCTCGTCCTGGTCGCGCCGCGCCTTGCCGGTGCTGGCGGTCGGGCTCTTGGGCATCATCGCCCTGATGGGGCAGGCCCCGCCGGCGGCGCTGCTGGCTACCGCGCCCGAGCTGGCGGCCTTGCCGCCGTGGGCGCAACGCGCCGTGCTGGCCCTGAACCCGCTGCTGCTGGTGATGGCCGCGAGTGCGGTCGGGGCGGCCCTGGCGCATCGGGTGGGTCTGCGCAGCCTGCTTGCCGGCACCGCCCCGGCGCGCCAGCCGCCCAGGGTGTGGACGGCCAGTGTGGGATGGGGACTTTTCGTTGGCATCGCCGTACAAGTCGTGGACAGGCTGTTGAGCCCTGCATGGAGCGAGGGCTGGCGAGCGCTCGTGCAGGCCCCGCCCGACATGGCCGGATCACGCCTCGTGGTCGGTCTGCTCTACGGTGGCCTGGCCGAGGAGGTCATCGCCCGCTGGGGCGCGATGAGCCTGCTGGCCTGGACGCTGCTGCGGGTCTTTGGTCCGGCGCATGCGCGTCTGGCCCTCGGGTTGGCCGTGGCGCTGTCGGCCCTGGTCTTTGGGGCCGCGCATCTGCCGGTCCTGGCGGCTCAGGTCGAGCTGGATACCATGCTGGTGGCGCGCACGCTGCTGCTCAACGGGCTGGGCGGGGTGGTCTATGGGTGGCTGTTCTGCCGCCACCACCTGGAAGCCGCCATGGCCGCCCATGCCGCCACCCACCTGGCCCTGGCTGCGCTGCAGGCCGGGCTGGGCGGATGACCTCCAGAACTTCAGAACCCGGAGGACCGATGGAACTTCACACCACCGCCCCCGTCACTGTGCTGCGCCGCTCGCACCGCCTGAGCCTGGATGCCGTCGGCACCCAGGCCGCGCAGGCCTATGCCGACTTGCACGCCGAAGCGCAGGCGCGCGGCTTGACGGTCAACGGCCCGCCGATCTTCGCCACCCGCGGCCTGCCGCAGGAGGCGCACACGCCCTTCGATCTGGATTTCTGCCTGCCGGTGTCGGGCACAGATCTTTCCATGCTGCCGGCGCTGCGCTGTGCGCGGCGGGTGTACGAGGGGCCGCTGTGTGATCTCTTCCGCCACGGCTATCAGCCGCTGCTGCACGCCATGGCCGAGGCCGGCCTGCGCGCCAGCGGTGACAGCCGCGAGGTCTACCACGTCTGGCATGGGCCCGATGCGCCCAACAACCGCATCGAGATCCAGATCGGGATCGTCGAATGAACAGCGAACACACCTCGTTGTGGGTGCGCCGCTTCGAGGCACAGGATTTCCCGGTTTATCGCCAGTGGTATGCCGACCCGCTGCTGGACCAGCACCTGGGGCCGATGGACGACGACTGGCTTGCCCACGTGATGGCCGACCCGGTGGGTGAGCAATGGGCCCTTGGCAAAGCGCAGGCGCTGGTGGCCGTCATCGGCCTGGTGCCCGAACCCGAGCATGGGGCGTGGCTGATCAGCGATTTCGCCGTCGATCCGTCGCAGCGCGGCCGGGGATGGGGCCGGCGCGCCTGGCAGGCCTTGCTCGCGCAGCCCGCGATGCACGCGCGCCGCCACTGGCGCGCCTATGTGGCCGAGGACAACCCCGGTGCACAGGCTTTCTTCGATGCGCTGGGTTGGACGCGGCAGTCCGCCCCGAGCCCCGAGGATCCCTTCTGGACTTACGCCTGGCGGCGCTGAGCGCAGCGCCTCAGCGCTGCTGCACGGTGGCGCGATAGGCCGCAGGCGTCGTGCCCATGACCTGACGGAACGCGGCAATGAAGGCGCTGACGCTGCTGTACCCCAGATCCCAGGCCACGCGCTTGACGGGCGCACCCTCGGCCAGCCAAGGCAAAGCGCACAACACCCGCAAGCAGGTGCGCCAGGCGGTGAAACTCATGCCGGTCTCCTGTGCGAAACGGCGGCTGAGTGTGCGCGGCGACAGCCCGGCCCATCGGGCCCATTGATCCGAGCGTCGTTCGCAGCCAGGGTCGTCGGACAGCGCCTGCGCGATCCGCCGCAAGCGCGCATCGCGCGGCAGCGGCAGCGTCAATGGGGCGGGAGTCATGGCCGCGAGTTCATCGAGCACCACGGCTGCCAGCCGCGTCTGACGCGGTGTCCACGGCCCTGACGTCCAGGCCGCCAGGCGATGGATGGCTGCGCGCAGCAGTGCCGATGCATGAAAAACGCCGGGTTGGGCCGGCAGCGACCCGCAAACGGCGGGGTCGATGTACGCACTCCAGCCCTCGAAGGGCCCATGCGATTGCACCGCATGGGCCAGGCCGGGCGGCAACCACACGGTGTAGGCGGCCGGCACGAGGGACCGGAACGCTCCGGTGTCCACGCTCAGCAGGCCGCGGTCCGCACTGACGAGTTGGCCGCGCGCATGCGCATGCCATGTCGTCCGCCGGGGGGCGGACTGGCGTTGACACACCGCCAGCACGTCCGGTCCCTGGGCCGCATCGGCCTGCGCGGGTTCGATCAGCGGCGCGTCCACGATTGGCGTCAAACCGTCATCCAATGGCATCGAAGAAGCATCCTCATCCTCGAGCGGATCATAGAGTGAGGGCTTCGCGTACTTTTCAGAGTTCCGCTCATGATCGCCACCATCCACACCGTGCTCGACACCTTGCTCAATCGGCCCGACGTGCCGCTGCACACCTGGCTCGATCGCCACTTCAGCCCCGGCTACCGCCAACGCACCAATGGGCACTGGGACGACCGTGCGGGTTTCGAAGCCCATGCGCGCAAGCTGCGCGAGCTGGTGCGCAGCGCGCAGATCGAGGTCCTGGACGAACTGCACCAAGACCATCGATACGCTTGCCGCCACCGTGTGCGTGTCACCAAGCACAGCGGCTCGGTGGTGACACAAGAGGTCTACCTGTTCGCCCACCTGGACGATCAGGGCCGATTCGAACGGGTGGAGGAGCTCACCTTGATGCTCGAAGGCAGCGAGGCCGATCGCGACATCGGGCGCGTGCGCTGACGCGCTCGCATCTCATCCTGTGGCGAGGCGGGTCGTCGTGCCGGCTGAACGTCAACGATCCAGCGCCGGGAAGCCCAGCAGCCGGCGCTGTTTGGCGTTGCGCCGGACGATGTCGCGCACCAAGGCCGCCTCGCGCTTGTTGACGACAAGTTTGCGCTCGACGACGTCATGGCCCAGCGGCTGGCATAGCTGGCGCGGCTGAATCTGCCCATTGTGGACGACTTTGGCATCGCCCCGATTGCCGCGCACGAGCGCAACGACTTGCTGGAGTTGCTCGACGACCGCGTGGGAGCACGCTCCACCCTCATCACCAGTCAGCTGCCGGTGACGGCCTGGCACGCCTGGCTGGATGAGCCCACGCTGGCCGATGCCATTCTCGATCGCATCGTGCATGGCGCGCACAAGATCGCCCTCAAAGGCGAGTCGTTGAGAAATCATCCCGGCCTGCCAAACCCATGCTCCCTCAGCAGATCATCCATGTCGTCACCCACCCCATAGCCCAGGTGGTGGCCGAGGCGTCGGACGGTATCCAGGCGCATCCATAGCTCGCGCTTGCGTTCTTCGGGCAAGATGGCGATGGCCCGGCAGGCCTGATCGAACATGCGCACCAGGGCGTCGAAATACCGCTCATCCTGCAGCCCGACCGCGTTGCCAAAGCCGACCGCCCGCTCGCAGAAAAAACACCATCAGCTCTGCCATGCCCTCGGGTTGACCAATGGCCTTTTTGTAGTCGGCGATCGCTTTCTTGGCCTTGGCGATCGAGGTGTCCTGGTGCTTGACGACATCGGGCCAGAGCCAGCGATCGATCGTGGCCTTGTACGGCTCCAACACGTCGGCCCCCATACGGAAGCGAGCGTGCAGGAAGGCCTGGTTATCCTTGTTGGCCAGATAAAGGTCCTGCACCAGCTTGATGAGGGCCGCGCGGTCCATGTCGGCGAGGCGGCTCTTCACATCGAACCAGGTGGGGCCGTCTTTTTCGTCATGCCGTTTTTTTGTCATGCATTTGAACGGTCACGGGTAGCAAGGGTAATCAAGGAGTTCGCGGTCGACGCCAGTCGTCTATACTGAATCGAGGCACAGCGATGGGGGCAGGCGGATGGTTGAAATCTATCGAAAGACATCCAAAGGTACCGCCGAAATGGTGGGGACGACACGGCAGTTGACGCCCAAGCAGCGGCGCGTGTTGATTCTGGTCGACGGAAAGCGCGACATCGAAGCGCTGCGCGCGCTGGGGCCAGACACGGATACCATACTTGAACAGTTGCTCGCTGACGGATACATCGAGCCCCTCGCTGGAGCAGAGTCCCCTGGCATCCCTATATCGTCCCCGCAGGGTGATCGAGCATCGTCCGAGCGACCGGTTGCCTCCAGCGAGCCTGCGACGAATACCTTCGCTGCGCTGCGTGCGCAGGCGGTGCGTGAGTTGATCGAGCTCGTCGGCCCGATGGGGGAGTCGTTGGCTCTGAGGATGGAGAAAGCGGTTGAACCCCAGCAGTTCAAGCCGCTCGTTGCCTTGGCAATCACGATCATTCTGAACGTGCGCGGTGCCAAAGTGGCCGAGGCTTACGGGCAGAAATATCAAGTCTGACGCTGCTGTCGGCGGCAGGTGTCCCGCCAGTTCCCGGTCCGCGCGTTCAATTCGTGTTATTTCAACATATCAAGAAATATAGTATCATGAAAGAATGGAAGAAACGACAGCCGTTCGAGCCCTGGCCGCGCTCGCGCAGCCGGTGCGGCTGCGGGCGTTTCGCGCGCTGGTGGTGGCCGGCGCGGACGGCCTGACGGCTGGGGCGCTCGCAGAGGCGCTGGCGGTCGCGCCCAGTGCGCTTTCCTTCCATCTGAAGGAGCTGCTGCACGCGCAGCTGGTGACGCAGCAGCGGCAGGGGCGGCATCTGATTTACCGGGCGGCGTTCCACACGATGGAGGCGCTGCTCGCCTATCTGACCGAGAACTGTTGCGCGGGGACATCGTGTCAACCCGCCGCGGTGGCCGCTGCGGGGTGCGGCGGCCGTTGACGATGTTGTCCCCCGACGCAGGAGCCTGTCCATGAAACGATTCCACGTTCACGTCCATGTGCGCGACCTCGCGCAGAGCATCGCCTTTTATTCCCGCCTGTTCGGTGCCGAGCCGACGCGCGTCGAAGCCGACTACGCGAAATGGATGCTCGAGGATCCGCGGCTGAACTTTGCCATCTCGACCCGCGGCGCCGCACCGGGCGTCGATCACCTGGGTTTTCAGGTGGACGACGCGGCCGAGCTGGGCGAACTCAAACGCCGCGCGCAGGCGGCGGACATGGCGCTGCTCGACGAGGGCGCGACGACGTGCTGTTACGCGCGCAGCGAGAAACACTGGGTGACGGACCCGCAGGGCATCGCGTGGGAGCATTTCCACACGCTCGCCGATATCCCGGTCTTTCGCGAGGGTGGCGCGGACGCGGGGGCGTGCTGCGCCCCGGCGTCCGGGGCTGCGGTGAGCACGACACGGGTGGGGACGGCGGAATCCGCGAGCTGTGCGCCTGCGCCGGCGACCGAGGCGTCATGCTGCGCGCCCGGGGTGGCGAGCGCGTCGGGCGGCCCCGCAGCGGCCGAGCCGCGGGCAGCCGGGTGTTGCGCGACCGCGGTGGCGGCGACGGCCACGCGCTGCTGCGGCTGAATGCGCGCGGGGGATTCGAGGATGGCCACACCGATCCACGTGCTCTTCTTGTGCACCCACAACTCGGCGCGCAGCATTCTGGCCGAGGCGCTGTTGAACCACTTGGGGCGCGGGCGCTTCGTCGCCCACTCGGCCGGCAGCCAGCCGCGCCCGAACCAGCAGCCCAACCCGCTCGGGCTCGAGGTGTTGCGGGAGGTGGGCATTCCCACCGAGGGGTTGCGCAGCAAATCGTGGGACGTCTTTGCCGCGCCCGGCGCGCCGGTGATGGACCTGATCATCACCGTGTGCGACAACGCCGCCGGCGAGGTGTGTCCGGTCTGGCCCGGGCACCCCGCGACGGCGCACTGGGGCTATCCGGATCCGTCCGCGGGGGATGCCCCTGACGCGGTCAAGCGCGAGGCGTTCCGCGCCGTGCGCGACGCGCTCACGCGCCGCCTGCAGGCGCTGGTGCAGCGCTGCCCGGACCCGGCGGACATGGCGAGCCTGCAACGGCTGGCGCGGACTTTGGCGGAGGAAGGCGTATGAGCGCGCAGTGCGAGGTGACGGCCAAACAGGCCGCGGGGGCGCCGATGAGCGTCTTCGAGCGTTACCTGACGCTGTGGGTGGCGATCTGCATCGTGGTGGGGATTGCGCTGGGGCAGTGGCTGCCCGGCGTATTTCAAGCCGTGGCGCGGCTCGAGGTCGCGCAGGTCAACCTGCCGGTCGGGCTGTTGATCTGGGTGATGATCATCCCGATGCTGGTCAAGGTGGACTTCGGCGCGCTGGGCCAGGTGCGCCAGCACCTGCGCGGCATGGGCGTGACGCTGTTCGTCAACTGGCTGGTCAAGCCGTTTTCGATGGCGCTGCTGGCGTGGCTCTTCGTGCGGCAGCTCTTTGCCCCGTGGCTGCCGGCGGAGCAGCTCGACAGTTACGTCGCGGGGCTGATACTGCTGGCTGCCGCGCCGTGCACGGCGATGGTGTTCGTCTGGAGCCGCTTGAGCGGTGGCGATCCGCTCTTCACTCTGTCCCAAGTGGCGCTCAACGACACGATCATGGTGTTTGCGTTCGCACCCATCGTCGGTTTTTTGCTGGGCTTGTCCGCGATCACCGTGCCGTGGGACACGCTGCTGGTGTCGGTGGGCTTGTACATCGTCGTGCCGGTGATCCTGGCGCAGGTGTGGCGGCGGCGCCTGCTGGCGCGCGGGCCTGAGGCGTTCGACGCGGCGATGCAGCGCATCGGCCCGTGGTCGATCGCGGCGCTGCTGGCCACGCTCGTGCTGCTGTTCGCGTTTCAGGGCGAGCAGATCCTGCGCCAGCCGCTCGTGATCGCGTTGCTCGCGGTGCCGATCCTGATCCAGGTGGCGTTCAACGCGGGGCTGGCGTACGGACTCAACCGCTGGGTGGGCGAGTCGCACGCGGTGGCGTGTCCGTCGGCCCTGATCGGGGCGTCCAACTTCTTCGAGCTGGCGGTGGCCGCGGCGATCAGCCTCTTTGGCTTCGATTCCGGCGCGGCGCTGGCGACGGTCGTCGGGGTGTTGATCGAGGTGCCGGTGATGCTGGCGGTGGTGGCGATCGTCAACCGTACCAAGGGGTGGTACGAGGCGCGCTGAGTCGCTCGGGCTGTCTCAGCGCGTCTCGCGTCATCGGTAGACCTTGACACCGGTGATCATCGCGCGGATCAGGCCGACGCGCTGCAGCCGGCCCATGACCAGCGCCGCGGCGGCGTGCAGCCCCGCCACGACCAGCAGCGTGTTTGCCAGGCCCTCGTGGAGTTCCTCCACCCACTCCTCGCCGAAGAAGGCGTCCGTTCCCTGCAGCCAGCCGGTAAAGGCCAGCGCGAGGACGAGACCCATCAGCACCAGCATCGCGATGGCGCCCAGCGGGTTGTGGCCAGGGTGGTCGTCGGGCTGCCCGCGCAGCAGCGCGTGCACGTGCCGGCGCACGCGCGTCGGGGTGGGCCACCAGTCGGCAAAACGCGCGTGGCGCGTGCCCACCAGCCCCCACAGCAGCCGAGCCACCACCAAAGCGGCCGCGACGTAGCCGGTCCACTCGTGGGCGGTTTCGCCTTCCTCCAGCACGAACTGGTTGAGCAGCACACAGGTCACGAGCGACCAGTGGAAGATCCGCACGAACGGATCCCAGACATACACGGCGGTGGGGCGCTGCATGGCCGGCTCCTGCGGGGGTCAATCCTTGCGCTGGACTTCGCTGCCGGTGGCGGGGTCGAAATAGATCTCGACCTTCTTGCCCTTGGCGTCGTGGCCGTAGATCTCGTAGCACTGGCCGGAGCTCACCTTGAAGGTCTTGATGCGGTAGCCCTGCTTTTCGACCATTGCGCGAAAGTCGGCTTCCTTCATCCACTTCTCCTTGGGGGCGTCGCACTTGGGGCCGGCGAGCGCGACGCCGGCGGTCGTCATCAACGCGGTCATCAACATGAAGGGGGTCAGTCGCATGATCATCTCCAGACAAATGGGTGGGGAAACGCGAGCCGGAGGGCTCACGGGGCGCAGTGTGGCGCCGGGTGCGTGAACGCGGCATGAACGCCGCGCGCAGCGCGCGTTCAGCCTGCGTTCAGCCGGGTTGGGGCATGATGGCGCCCTCTGCAACGGCATTCAAACGGACGATGGCCATGCGCAACGGCTTTCACGGGTCGTGCCGATCGGTCGCCATCGCTGCCGGGCTGGCGCTCGTGGCGGCGGTGTCCGCGGTGGCCGACGGACCGCAGGATCACGAGCGCGCGCGCGCCGCGCTGCTGGCCGGCGAGATCCGGCCGCTGGCGGAGATCCTGCAGCGGGTGCAGCCGCAACTCGAGGGTGAGATGATCGCCGTGGAACTGGAGCGCGAGCACGGCCGCTGGACCTATGAGTTCAAGCTGTTGCAGCCCGACGGGCGGATCGTCGAGTGGTACGTGGACGCGCGCGACGCGACGGTGCTACAGCGCAAGGTCAAGCCGTCGCGGGAGCGTCGGGGGGTGCGATGAGGGTGCTGCTGGTGGAGGACGAACCGGCGCTGGCGCACGCGCTGCAGCAGACGCTGCAGCGCGCTGGCTACGTCGTGGACGTGGTCGCCGACGGGCGGCGGGCGTGGTTCCAGGGCGGTGTCGAGCCCTACGACGTGATCGTGCTCGATCTCGGCCTGCCGCAGCTCGACGGCCTGAGCGTGCTGCAGCGTTGGCGCGCCGAAGGGGTGCGCACGCCGGTGCTGATCCTGACCGCGCGCGATGCGTGGCACGACAAGGTGGCCGGCATCGACGCCGGCGCCGACGATTACCTGACCAAACCGTTCCACGGCGAGGAGCTGCTCGCGCGGCTGCGCGCGCTGATCCGGCGCGCCCACGGGCTGGCGGCGCCGGTGTTGTCGTGCGGCGACGTGACGCTGGACACGCGCACACAACGCGCCAGTGTCGCGGGGCGGCCGCTCACCCTGACCGCGCAGGAGCTGCGCCTGCTGAGCTACCTGCTGCACCATGCGGGGCAGGTGGTGGCCCGCACCGAGCTGGCCGAGCACCTCTACGCGGGCGACGCGGAGCCCGACTCCAACACGATCGAGGTGTTCATCGCGCGGCTGCGGCGCAAGCTGCCGCCGGGGGCCATCGAGACGGTGAGGGGCCTGGGCTATCGCCTGACCGACGGGAGCGCGCGGGGATGAGCCGCTGGCACACGTCGCTGCGCTGGCGCCTGTTGGGCGCGGCGCTGCTGGCCGTCACGGCCGCGCTGGCGATCGCGGGGTGGTGGATCGCGCGCCAGTTCGAGCAGCACGTCATGCAGCAGTTCGACCAGCGGCTCGGCGACCAACTCACGCAGGTGCTGGCGTTGTTGACGCTGGACCCGGCCGGTCGGCCGGTGCTCGAGCGGCGTTTGCCCGATCCGCGCTGGGAGCGCCCCTACAGCGGCCTGTACTGGCAGGTGCAGGCGCTGGAGGGGAGCGCGGAGCCGGTGCTGCGGTCGCGCTCGCTGTGGGACGAGCGGCTGATCCTGCCGGCGGACGCGCTGGACGAACGCACGGTGCACCGCCATGTGTTGCCGGGGCCGGCGGGCCAGACACTGCACGTGTTGGAGCGCACGGTGCACTTCGAGGGCCACGCGCAGCGCTGGCGGGTGGCGGTAGCGGCCGACCGGGGCGAGCTGGACGCGGCGGTGGCGGCTTTTCGCGGCGCGCTGGGCTGGGGGCTGGCGGGGCTGGGGGGCGTGCTGCTGCTGGCGGTGGCGGTGCAGGTCGAGTTGGGGTTGCGGCCGCTGCGGGCGTTGCGCGCGGCGGTGGAACGGGTGCGCCGGGGCGAGCAGGACCACCTGCAGGGCACGTTTCCGCGCGAGGTGGTGCCACTGGTGGAGGATTTCAACCGGCTGCTCGCGCACGATGCGCAGGTGGTCGAGCGCGCGCGCCGCATGGCGGGCAACCTGGCGCACGCGGTCAAGACCCCGCTGGCCGTGATGACCGCGCTGGCCGAGGACGCGCAACTGCCGCCCGCGGCGCTGCGGCAGCAACTGCTGGAGCAGATTGGTGCGATGCGTCAGCAGGTCGACTGGCAATTGCGTCGGGCGCGTGCCGCTGCCGCGGCGGGGGCGGCGCGCCGCACGCCGGTGGTGCCGGTGGTGCAGGGCCTGCTGCGCTTGATGGAAAAGGTGCATGCGGCGCGCGAGGGGCGCCCGTCGGTGGCGTTGTCGCTGCAGGTGCCGCCGGGGGACACGCCGTCCTTCGCCGGCGAGGCCGAGGATTTGCGCGAGATGGTGGGCAACCTGCTCGACAACGCCTGCAAATGGGCGGCGACGCGGGTCCGGGTCGACATCGCCGTGGCCGATGGGCGGCTGTGCATCCAGGTCGAGGATGACGGCCCCGGGTTGAGCGCTGAGCAGTGTCAGCAGGTACTCCAGCGCGGCGTGCGCGCGGACGAGCGGGTGCCCGGTGCCGGACTCGGCCTGGATATCGTGCGGGAGGTGGCGGCGCTGTATGGCGCGGACCTGCGGCTGGAGCGGGGCGCGTGGGGCGGGTTGTGTACCCGTCTGTCGCTGCCGCTGGGGTGAGCGTGCGCTGACGAACGGTCGTCCGGTGGTGCAGGGCGCGGGAACTTTATCCGCCGTGGCCCCTCCAACGGAGCAAACGGGTTTACGTGTACCGCGAAGCCCGGCCGGCTCGGTGGTTGCAAGGGTCGGTCGGTGAACCCGCCGGGGCGGTTCTCCTCCTCCCTCCCTCCTCCTGTTGTCTCGGGGGTGCTTCGCGGTACCTTTTTCTTCCTTCGGGCGGCATGCTGCCCAACGAGGTGGGCGAAACGTGGCGAAGCCGACGCGCGTGCCTCACGTGGTGGGGCCTCACGTGGTAGGAGGCACCGTCTCGGCAAAGCTCGGCCGCTGCGCCAGCCGCTCGTACAGGCGCGCGAGGTTGGGGTACGCGCCGCGCCAGTCGATCGCGGGAAAGCGGAAGTCCAGATAGCCCAGCGCCACGCCCACGGCGATGTCGGCCAGCGTCAGGTGGATGCCGTGGCAGTGCGGCCGGTCGCCGAGCCCCAGGCTCATCGCCTTGAGGCCGCGCTGCACCTTCTCGAGCTGGCGGTCGATCCACGCCTGGCAGCGCTCGTGGTCGGCCCGCTGCGGCCAGACCTGTTCCATGCGCGCCGTCACGGCGGCGTCGAGCACCCCGTCGGCCAGCGCCTCCCACGTCTTGACCTCGGCACGCTCGCGTCCCGCGGGCGGGATCAGCTTGCCCACCGGCGAGAGTGTGTCCAGGTACTCGACGATGACGCGCGAGTCGTAGACCGCCTCGCCCCCCTCCATGACCAGGCAGGGTACCTTGCCCAGCGGGTTGGCGTCGGTGACGGGGGTGTCGGCCGCCCACGGATCGGCCAGCTCGAACTGGCAGTCGAGCTTCTTTTCGGCCATGACGATGCGGACCTTGCGCACGTAAGGGCTGGTGAGGCTGCCGATGAGTTTGAGTTTCATGGGGGTTTTACGGGTCGCCGCTCGCGCGGCGGGGAGCCGATTGTATGGATTCCGCGGGCATTCTGCCGGCCGGGGCCATGGCGGCGGGCATGCCGGCGCACCTACAATCGGGCCACTATGCAAGCCCACGCTGACGCCTCTCTTGCACACGCCGCCGATGCCGTCGATGCCGCCATCACGGCCCTGTCGCCGCTGGACGGTCGCTACGCGCCCAAGCTCGCGGCGCTGCGCCCGATCTTCAGCGAATACGGCTTCATGCACCGGCGCGTGCAGGTGGAGCTGACGTGGTTCGAGCGGCTGAGTGACCTGGGGCTGCCGCAGTTTCCACCGCTCTCCGGCGCCGCGCGCGCGCACCTGCGGCGCGTGGTGCGCGAATTTTCACCGGCCGATGCGGCCGCGATCAAGGCGATCGAGAAGACCACCAACCACGACGTCAAGGCGGTGGAATACTGGATCCGCGGCAACGCCGAGCTGGGCGTGCCCGGGGTGTTCGCCGGCTGGCCCGAGCTGCAGCGCGCCGGGGAGTTCGTGCACTTTGCCTGCACCAGCGAGGACATCAACAACACCAGCCATGCGCTGCAGCTGCAGGCCGGCCGGGCCGTGCTGCTGCAGGGCCTGGACGCGATCATCGCGCGGCTGCGCGAGGCGGCGCACGCGTGGGCCGCGCAGCCGATGCTGAGCCGCACGCATGGCCAGACCGCCAGCCCCACGACGGTGGGCAAGGAGCTGGCCAACGTCGTGGCGCGGCTGCAGGCGGCGCGCGAGCGCATCGCGGCCGTGCGGCTGCTGGCCAAGATGAACGGCGCGGTGGGCAACTACAACGCGCACGTGGCCGCGTGTCCGGATGTGGACTGGGAGGCGTTCAGCCGCGGCGTCGTCGAAACGCCGGCGCCCGGGCCGGATACACCACCCGACGTGCCCATCGGTCTCGGGCTGACGTTCCAGCCGTACAGCATCCAGATCGAACCGCACGACTACATGGCCGAGCTGTTCGACGCGGTGGCGCGCAGCAACACCATCCTCGTCGACCTCGCGCGCGACGTCTGGGGCTATATCAGCCTGGGCTACTTCAAGCAGAAGCTCAAGGCCGGCGAGATCGGCTCCAGCACGATGCCGCACAAGGTCAACCCGATCGACTTCGAGAACGCCGAGGGCAACCTGGGGCTGGCCAACGCGCTGCTGCGTCACCTGTCGGAGAAGCTGCCGATCAGCCGCTGGCAGCGCGACCTGACCGACTCCACGGTGCTGCGCAACATGGGCGTGGCGCTGGGCTACGCGGTGCTGGCGCATCAGTCGCTGCTGACCGGGCTGGCCAAGCTGGAGCTCAACCCGGAGGCGCTGGCGGCGGACTTGAACGCGGCGTGGGAAGTGCTGGCCGAGCCGATCCAGACCGTGATGCGGCTGCACGGCGTGCCCGGCGCGTACGAAAAGCTCAAGGCCGCCACCCGCGGGCAGACCGTCACGCCCGAGGCGCTGCACGCGCTGATTGCGTCGCTGGACATTCCCGCGGCGGACAAGGCGCGGCTGCTGGCGCTGACGCCGGCACAGTACACCGGGCTGGCCGAGGCACTGGCGCGCCGGATCTAGCCCCCTTCAGCCGCGGTCTGTCGCTCCACCGCGCGCTCGGCGTACTGGTGGAAGCGCCAGGCGTTGCCCTCCAGCGTGATGCGGCGCCAGACGGCGCGCTTCTCGCCCGGGGTCATCGCGGGCCAGCGCGTGACCTCGTCGTGCGTGCGGCCGCAGCCCTTGCACACCGCGTCGCCCTGGTTGGTGGAGCAGATCGCGATGCAGGGCGTGTCGGGCGTGGTGTCGTACCACGCGCGCCAAGCCTCCCAGGCGGCGCGCGGCATCGTGTGTTCGTCCGCCTCGTCGGTGCGGAAGTACACCATCAGCGCGTACACCTCGGCGAGCGCGCGCACCGGCGCACTCAGCGTGACGCCGTCGGGCGAGGGCTGGCGCGCGCGCCAGAAGTTGATCGCGGCTTCGATGTCGGTGATGTGGATGCCGGCCATGCGAAGAAGCGGGGGGTCAATCGGACAAGAGCAAACCGTGGATCGGGACGGGGGCGTGATCTTAGCCGCCCGCCCCGGGTTGTGCGTGCCGCAGGGGCATCAGCGCCGCTGCGCCTCGGCGAGCTGCTCGCGCAACAGCGTCTCGGCGTGGCGCGCGCGCGCGTCGAGCACCGACAGCTCCTGCAGGTCGTTGAGCCCCTGCTCGCGCGCGAGCCGCTGCGCGGCGCGGAAGCGGTCCAGCGCGCCGGCGTAATCGAGCTGGGCGAGCCGTGCCTCGCCCTCCGCGCGCGTGGCGCGCACCGGTTGGCCCTGCGCGTGCTGCACGCGCGCCAGCGTCCCCCAGGCACCGGGGTCGTCCGGATGGGCGACGCACCAGGCCAGCAGCCGCTGGCCGATGCCGTCGCGCACCGGTGGCGGCAGGCCCCCGGCCGCCTGCGCCGCGAGCAGCAGGCCGGCGCGACCGCCGTCGTGCGCGGCGCGCTGCGCCAGCGGCGCCAACGCCTCACGCTGCTCACGAGGCAATCGTGCCTCGCCGTGCAGCATCCACAGCACCTCCAGCCGCAGCGCGTCCGCGGCGCGCCCGGCGGCCGCGTCATCCGCCGCGTCACGCACCGTCTCCAGCGCTGCCAGCGCCTCGTCCACGTCCCGCAGCCACGCGGCGGCCAGCGCCCGCGCGTAGCGCCGGCCCGCGTCGGCACCGCCGCGGCCCGCGCGCACGTGCGCCTGCAGGCGATCCGGGGCGGGCTCGGCCAGCACGCGCGCACGCGCCGCCATGAACGCGTGTGCGGTGGCGGACACCGGCACCGCGGGCGTCGTCCGGTCCGCGGGCGCACCGGCCAGCGGCAGGCGCGCGCGCATGTCCGCGATGCGCTCGGTGGTCAGCGGGTGGCTGCGCAGGTACGGGAAGCCCCCGTCGTCGTTGAGGCGGGCCGACTGCTGCAGCCGGTCGAACATGCCGAGGAACCCCTGGCCATCGAAGCCGGCGGCCTGCAGCACGGCCAGTCCGATGCGGTCGGCCTCGCGCTCCATGTCGCGCGAGAAGTTGAGCTGGCTTTGCACGGCGAGCGCCTGCCCCCCGGCGATGGCGGCGCTGGCGATGTCGGCGTTGCGCGCGGCGCTGGCGGCCAGCGCGCCCAGGATCATCGCCGCCAGCACGAGCGGGGCCTGCTGGTTCTGCCGGCTGATGAGGCGCGCGATGTGGCGCTGCGTCACGTGACTGAGTTCGTGGGCGAGCACCGAGGCCAGTTCGTCGGCGCTGCCGGTGACACCGATCAGGCCCAGGTGCACGCCGAGGTAGCCCCCGGGCAGGGCAAACGCATTGACGGTGCGGTCGCGCGCGAGCAGCAGCCGCCACGCGTAGCGCTCGGCCAGCTCGTCGGCGAGCTCGCCGCGCCGGCGCGCGGCCGCAAACAGCGGCTGCCAGATCGCGTTCAGGTGGTCGGCCAGCGGCGCGTCGTCCAGATACGCCGGGTCGCGGTAGATGGCGCGCGCGATCTGGTCGCCCAGGCGTCGCTCTTCCGACAGCGTAAGCTCCCCCCCGTCGCCGAGCGCGGGCAGGTCGGTCGCCGCCCGGGCGGGCGACGGCTGCGCCGCCAGCCACGGCAACAGCGCCGTGGCGGTGGCCCCGGCGAAGGCGCCGCGCAGCGCACCGGCGAGCCAGTGGCGCCGGCTGCAGCGCAGCGCCGCCCCGCGTAGGGGCGCGCCGTCGTCGGACGTAGGGTCGGGTGTCAGGGGTGGGCGGGAACGCATGCCCGTATGATGCCGCCTGTGCGGCGAACATTCCCGCCGCGGTGGTTCCAGTTGGTCGATTTTTTCCGAGGCGCTGTGCGATGACGTCACCCCTGACCCACTTCGATGCCCACGGTCAAGCTCACATGGTCGATGTGGGGGCCAAGGCCGACACCCACCGCGTTGCGGTGGCGCAGGGGCGCATCCGCATGCAGCCGGCGACGCTGGCCCTGATCGAGCAGGGCACGGCGAAGAAGGGCGACGTGCTCGGCGTGGCGCGCATCGCGGGCATCATGGCCGCCAAGCGCACCAGCGAGCTGATCCCGCTGTGCCACCCGATCGCCCTGACGCGCGTGGCACTGGACTTTGCCATCGAGCCCGACGGGCCGGCCGTGCGCGTGCGGGCGACGGCCGAAACCGTCGGACCCACCGGGGTGGAGATGGAGGCACTGACCGCCGCGCAGGTCGCGCTGTTGACGATCTACGACATGTGCAAGGCCGCCGACCGCGCGATGGTCATCACGGACGTGCGGCTGCTCGAAAAGCGCGGGGGCAAGTCGGGGCACTTCATCGCCCCCGGCGCTGACGAGCGGGCGTGAGTCAGGCGTAGGTGTAGACGCCGCGCCCGGTCTTGCGGCCCAGGTAGCCGGCCGCCACCATTTCCTTGAGCAGCGGGCAGGGGCGGTACTTGCTGTCGTTGAACTCGGCGAAGTACACGTTCATCACCGCCAGGCACACGTCCAGCCCGATCATGTCGGCGAGCGCCAGCGGCCCGATCGGGTGGTTGCAGCCCAGCTTCATGCCGGCGTCGATGTCCTCGGGGCTCGCCAGCCCTTCGGCGAGGACGAAGAAAGCCTCGTTGATCATCGGCACGAGGATGCGGTTGACGACGAAGCCGGGCGAGTTCTTGACCGTGATCGGGGTCTTGCCCAGGCGCAGCGCGAGGTCGCGCACCGCGTCGTGCGTAGCGTCGCTGGTTTGCAGGCCGCGGATGATCTCCACCAGCGCCATCACCGGCACCGGGTTGAAGAAGTGCATGCCGATGAAGCGGTCCGCGCGGCCGGTGACGGCAGCGAGCTGCGTGATGCTGATCGAGCTGGTGTTGGTGGCGACGATCGTCTCGGGCGGGAGCAGCGCGTCGAGCTGGCGCAGGATCTTGAGCTTGAGCTCGAGGTTTTCGGTGGCGGCTTCGATGACGAGCTGCGCACCCTTGACGTCGTCGTAGGACGTCGAGGTGCGTATGCGCGCCAGCGCCGCGTCGCGCTCGGCGGCGGAGATTTTTTCCTTCTTGAGCAGGCGCTCCAGGCTGCCCCGAATGGTGGCGAGACCCTTTTGCAACGCGGCGTCGTGGATGTCGATCATCACGACGTTGAGGCCGCTGGTCGCACACACCTGTGCGATGCCGTTGCCCATGGTGCCGGCGCCGATGATGCCGACGGTGTCGATGGCCATGTGTCGAACTCCTCTGATGCGATTGAGGGAAGAACAGCCACCGATTATGCGGTGCCGCAAACGATACACCCCGCGGCCCGGGGGCGGCGGGGTGTCGTGTATGCGCGGCGTGTGCACGGGACGGGTGCGCCGCCGAGGTCCCGCGGACCGCGCCAGTCGCGGCGCGGCAACCGTGATTTCCTCAAACGGGCGTCAGGCCTTGGCCGCGCGCGGGGGCTTGGTGGCGTTGGCGGCGGTGGTCGCAACGGCCTTCAGGTTGGCCTCGGCCAGTTCGGTGGCCTGCTTGACGGCCTTTTGCACCGATTCCATCGCGGCGGCTGCCGTGGAGACGGCGGTCTTCATCGCGGCCACGGCCGGCTCGGTGCCCTGCGGGGCGTTCTTGACGGCGCTGTCGAGCGCGCTGACGAACTGCTTTTGCGCTTCGGCTGCCTGGGCTTCGGCGACCTTCGCGAACTCGGCGCTCAGCGCGGAGGCGATGTCATAGACGTGGCGGCTGTAGCTGGCGATCTTTTCGCCCATCGGTTGCAGCATCGCGTTGTGCAGCGCGACCAGGTCCTGCATGTCCTTGACGCTCAGGGCCGCCTGGGTCTGCTCGGCGGTTTCGGCCAGCAGCGTCTTGGCGGTTTGCAGGTTGAGTTCGACGAGCTTTTCGACGCCGGCGAGCGCCTTTTCGCTGAGGTCGAACGCGGTGGCCACGTTCTTCTTGTGGGCGGTGACGATGTGGTCGATGGTCATCATGGCGGGACTCCTTGGTCGAGTGGGTGGAAGGGCAACAGGCCGTTGGGCGCAACCTCAGGTCAGAGCCGTCCTTGCCGGAAGTGACACCGATCGATTTATGCTGCGCTGCAACATGAGTCCAAGTATAGGGACTCGCCGCCGGAATGCAAGCCCTTTTTGTTGCATTGCAGCAAAAAAGCGACGAACGGTCAGGACATCAACCACCGGGCTGCAGCGGCAACTCGACGCAGCGCAGATCCGGATCCTCCGGGTGTGGGCGGATGGCAAAGCCGAGCCGCTCCACCAGCGCGAGCATGCCCTTGTTCTCGCGCAGCACGGTGCCGACGATGCGGCGCGTGCCATGACCGCGCAGGTAGCGGATCAGCCGCTCCATCAACAGCCGCCCCAGCCCACGGCCCTTGAGGTCCGAGCGCACCAGGATGCCGTATTCGGCGGTGTCGTTGTCCGGGTCGCAGATGCCGCGCACGACGCCGATCGTCTCCGGCCGACCATCGGGCCCGGTGCGGGTGGCGATGAAGGCCATCTCGCGGTCGTAATCGATTTGCGTCAGGCGCGCGAGCTCCGAGTGTTCGATGCTGCGGCGGCTGTAGAAGATGCGCAGCCGGATGTCTTCCGGGTCCATCTTCTCGAGGAAGGCGAGGTGCTGGGCCTCGTCCTCGGGACGGATCGGGCGCACGGTGATCGTCCCGCCCTGCCACGCGACGGTTTCCACGAGCTCCTGCGGGTAGGGGCGGATCGCGAAGCGCGCCGCCCCGCCGGGTCGGTCGGCGCTCACGCGCACGCGCGCGTCCAGCGCGACGGCCCCTTCGGCATCGACCACCAGCGGGTTGATGTCGATTTCGGCGATTTCCGGCACGTCCGCGAGCAGCTGCGACACCGCCAGCAGCGCGGTGTGAATCGAGGGCCGGTGCGCCGGCGGCACGTCCCGGTAGCCGCGCAGCAGCCGCGCGATGCGCGTGCGCTCGATCAGCGACTCGGCCAGTGCGACGTTGAGCGGCGGCAGGGCGAGTGCCCGGTCCGCGACCACCTCCACCGCGATGCCGCCCTGTCCAAAGAGGATGACCGGACCGAAGAGCGGATCGATGCTGGCGCCGATGATGAGCTCGTGTGCGTGCCGGCGCTGCACCATCGGCTGCACCGTGAAGCCCGCCAGCCGCGCGTCGGGCCGCCGCTCGGCCACGCGCGCGAGCATCGCGCGCGCCGCCTCCACCACCTCCTGCGCGCTGTGCAGGTTGAGGCGCACCCCGCCGACGTCGGACTTGTGCGTGATGTCTTCCGAGAGGATCTTGAGCACGACCGGGTAGCCCAGCGCCTCCGCGGCGGTGGCGGCGGCCATCGGATCAGGGGGAACCGTGCGCACGGGTGTCACCGGCACCCCGGCGAGCCGCAGCAGCTCCTTGGCCTGCGGTTCGGTCAGCCACTCGCGCCCCGCTGCCAGCGCCTCGTGCACCAGGCGGCGGATGCCGTCGAGGTCCGGCGCCAGGCCCGCCGGCAGCGCCGGGGGCGTCTCCATCAGTTCCGCCTGGTGCCGGTGGTACTGCCGCAGGAAGGAAAACGCCCGCACGGCTTCCTCGGGCGTCGGGTAGTCCGGGATGCCCGCGGCGCGAAAACGCGCCCGGGCCTCGGCGACCGCGCCGTGCCCCAGCCAGCAGCCCAGCACGCGCGGCGGGCGTTCGCTCGCCAGTGGCAGCAGCGCCTCGGCGATCGTCTCGCTGGGCACGATCGCCGTCGGCGCCTGAATGAAGAGGATCGCGCTGTCGCGGTCCTCGCGCAGGATGCGCAGCGCATCGACGTAGCGCTGCGCCGGCGCGTCGCCAATGATGTCGACTGGGTTGGCGCGCGACCAGTTGCCCGGCAGTACCGCGTCCAGGCGCGCGATCATGTCCGGGGAGAGCGTTGCCAGCTCGACCCCCATGTGGGCCGCGGCATCCGCCGCCATCACGCCCGCGCCGCCGCCGTTGGTCAGCACCAGCAGCCGCTCGCTGCGGTTGTCGCGGAAGCGCGCCAGCAGCTCCACGGCGAGGAACAGCTGGTGCAGCGTGTTGACGCGCAGCATCCCCGCCCGCGAGATGGCGGCGTCGAACACCTCGTCCGAGCCCGCCAGCGCCCCGGTGTGTGACGCCGCCGCGCGGCTGCCCTGGGCGGAGCGGCCCGCTTTGACGAGGATCACCGGCTTGTTGCGCGCCGCGGCGCGCGCTGCCGACATGAACTTGCGCGGCGCCGTGACCGACTCGACGTACATGAGGATCGCGCGCGTGCGCGCGTCACTGCCGAGGTAGTCGAGCATGTCGCCGAAATCGACATCGGCGTGCTCGCCGAGCGAGACGAAATGCGAAAACCCGATGCCGCGGTCGTTGGCCCAGTCGAGCACGGCCGTCACCAGCGCGCCGGACTGGGAAACGAACGCGATCTGTCCTGGCTGCGCGTCGGCGTGCGCAAAGCTCGCGTTGAGACCGAGGTGCGGCACCAGCATGCCGATGCAGTTGGGCCCAAGGATGCGCAGCGTGTGGCGGCGCGCGGCGTCCAACATCGCCTGCTTTTGCTGGGCATCGAGCCCGGCGGTGACGACGACCGCCGCCCGCGTGCCGCGCGCCCCTAGCGCGGCGATGAGACGCGGCATGGTGGCCGGCGGCGTGCAGATCACGGCCAGATCCGGCGCGTGCGGCAGGTCGTCCAGATCACGCGCGACCGGCACGCCCAGATCCGGCTGGCGGGGGTTGACGGCGAACAGCTCACCCCGGAAGCCGCGCGCGAGGTTGCGCCAGACGGTGGCACCGACGCTGTGCGGCCGGTCCGACGCGCCCAACACCGCGACGTGGCGGGGCGCGAAGAGGAATTCGAGGTTACGGATGCTCATGCGGGCGCGTCTCCGGTTGGGCAGGGGCGGGAGAGGGCGGCGTCGACGGGGGCGCCGCGCCGCGTGGCGGGGAGGCGGCCATCCACGCGATCAAGGACGAGCGCATCGCCTCCTCCACGGACATGTCGATCGGGGTGATCCAGGCGCGCGGCACGAACACCGTGTAGCCGCCGATCATGTACCCCATCGGCAGGTAGACCGCGACGCGGTCGCCCGGCAAAAAGCCGGCCGGCAGACCGTGCAGGTGGTGGCGCGTGACGAGCCCCACGACCTCCCACTCGGCACCGGGCGGGCGCAGGATGACCACCTGTTGCGGCGTGGCGTCGCGCCGATGCGGCGCGAAGTAGTCGGCAAAGCTCTTGAGCGACGAGTAGATGCTCTTGACGACCGGCAGGTTGGTGAACGGCAGCTCCACCCAGTTCAACAGGCGCGCCGTGGCGTGGGTGGAGACGAGAAAACCGGCCAGCAGCACGAGCGCTGCAGCCAGCACCAGGCCCAGGCCCGGCACGTAGAAGTCGCCGATCAGCGGCCGCAGCAGGGTCAGCGCGAAGCGCTCCGACCACACGACCAGGGCGTATAGCAAGTACAGCGTGATGCCGATCGGCAGCACCGCCAGCAGCCCGCGCAGGAAGTATTGGGACAGGCGTTTCATCGCGAACCGCGGTATAGCAGGGATCGATGTCAGTCCGGCGACACGGCGCGCTGCGCCAGCGCCGCCTGGTACAGCGCCCCCTTGGGCACGCCGGTGATGGCGCTGGCGAGCCGGGCGGCGGTTTTGACCGGCAGCTCGGCCAGCAGCAGCGCCAGCACGCGCTGCGCCTCGGCGGGCAGCGCGTCGTCGTCGGCCGGGGGCGCGGCTGGCGGGTGCACGACGAGCGTGAACTCGCCACGGTGGCGCTGTGCGTCGGCGGCGAGCCACGCCTCGAGCGCCGCGCAGGGCAGGGTGGCGATCTCCTCGAACTGCTTGGTCAGCTCGCGCCCGACGGTCACGGGCCGCTCGCCGAGCGCGGCCAGCTCGCGCGCGAGGGCGTCGATGCGGTGCGGTGACTCCAGCAACACCAGCCCCGTGTCCAGCGCGCGCCAGCGCTGCCACGCGCGCTCCCGCGCCGCGCCCCGCGGGGGCAGAAAGCCGACGAACGTGACCGCGCCCTCCGCGATGCCGGCGACGGACAGCAGCGCGGTGACGCTGCTCGGCCCTGGCACCGGCACGACGCGCAGCCCCGCCGCGCGCACCGCTGCGCACAGGCGCGCGCCGGGGTCGCTGACGCCGGGCGTGCCCGCGTCGCTGACCAGTGCGATGCGCTCCCCGGCGCGCAGCCGCGCGAGGATTCCCTCGGTCGCCTGCCGCTCGTTGTGCTCGTGCACGGCCAGCAGCGTCGCCTGCACGCCATAGGCCTGCAGCAGGTGGCGCGTGTGGCGCGTGTCCTCGCAGGCGATGGCGTCGGCAAGGGTGAGCACGTACAGCGCGCGCAGCGTGATGTCGGCCAGATTGCCGATCGGGGTGGCCACGACGTACAGCGCCCCGGCCGGATAATGCTGGTCGCGCGCCAGCCGCGCCAGGGGACCGGCGTGGTCGGGCGAGGCGGGCAGACCGGCGGACAGGGGGAGGTCGTTCACGATGGCAACGGATCGGCAGCAGACGGCGCGGGCGGGCCGCCCGGCCACCAAAACCCGGGGCGACGCGGCGGAAGCGGCGGCGCTGCGCTATTTGCTCGACGCGGGGTTGCGTCTCGTGCGCCGCAACGTGCGCAGCCCCGGGCGCGGTGGGGGCGAGATCGACCTCATTATGGCCGAGCCCGACGGGACCCTGGTGTTCGTCGAGGTGCGCCAGCGCACCCGCACCGACCACGGCGGCGCCGCCGCGTCGATCGGCTGGCACAAGCAGCGCCGCATCGTCTGGGCGGCGCGCCACTACCTCGCGCGGCTGCCGCGCGTGCCCCCGTGCCGGTTCGACGCGGTGCTGATCGACGGGGAACTCGACGGCGCGGCCCCGCCTCGGATCGAGTGGCTGCGCGGCGCGTTCGACGCCACGGCGGCCGACGGCTGACCCGCTAAGATCGCGCCCATGCTCGTGCACCGTATCCAGCAACACTTCGTCGATGGCGCGGACCTGCAGTACCAATGCGCCCAGGCCGTCGGGGCGGCGCTGGATGCCGCGGTCGGCGTGCTGCTGTCGGGGCTGACCGCCGGAGGCAAGGTGCTGGTGTGGGGCAGCGGCGTGTCGGCCGCGCTGGCGCAGGCGTTCGTCGCCCAGCTGGTGGGCCGCTTCGAGCGTGAACGGCCGGAGCTGGCGGCGCTGGCGCTGGGCACGAACCCCGCTATCTCTACCGCAGTCGCGGCAGGGGGCGAGGCCGCGTCCTGGCCTTGGCTGCGGCAGCTGCGCGCGCTCGGGCTGCCTGGGGATGTGCTGGTGGTGCTGGCCGCCGGGGCGCCCGGGCCGGACACGCTGGCCGCGATCGCCACGGCGCACGAGCGCGAGATGGCGGTGGTGGCGTTCACGGGCGCGCGGCCCGGGGACGTGCTGGATGCGCTGAAGGACACGGACGTGCTGGTGGCGGTGCCGACCGAGCGGCCGGCGCGCGTCGTCGAGGCGCACCTGGTCGCGCTGCACGCCGTCTGCGATGCCCTGGATGTCCAACTGCTCGGCGACGACGCCGAAACGGAGACCGTCGAACCATGAAAACCCCTGCATTCCGCCCGCACGCGACCCCGTGGCGCGCGCTGATCGTGACCCTGTCCGCCGCGGCGCTGCTGGTGCCGCTGAGCGGGTGCGCCCCGCTGGTCGCCGGTGCCGCGGTGGGCGGCACGGTACTGGTGGCGACCGACCGCCGCACCACCGGTGCGCAGGTCGAGGATCAGGCCATCGAGCTCAAGGCCGCGAACCGCCTGCGCGAACAGCTGGGCGAGCGCGCGCGCATCAGCGTCACCAGCTTCAACCGCCGCGTGCTGCTGACCGGCGAGGTGGCGTCGGAAGCCGACCGGCAGACGGCGCTGCGCATCGTGCAGGGTGTGGACAACGTCGCCGGCCTGGTGGACGAGCTGGCCGTGATGGGCTCGCCGTCGCTGACCGCGCGCTCGGCCGACGCGCTGGTGACGGCGCGCGTCAAGGCCGCGTTCGTCGACGCCGCTGATCTGCAGGCCAACGCGTTCAAGGTCGTCACCGAGCGCGGCACGGTGTACCTGATGGGGCTGGTGACGAAACGCGAGGCCGACCGTGCGAGCGAGATCGCGCGCGCCGTGCCGGGCGTGCAGCGCGTGGTGCGCGTGTTCGAGTACCTGAGCGAAGCCGATCTGGCGCGGTTGCAGCCCGCCAAACCCACGGGCGAAAGCGCCGCGCCCAGCCGCTGACCAAGTGCCACCTGCCCGCGGACCAAGGGCGGGACAGGGTGCCGGATCAGACGCCGAGCCGCCCCGGTCGGGGCGGTATGACAGGCGGGGGACGGTGGGTTGCGCCCGTTAGGGGCGGCGGGCTCAACGAAGACGACGGATCAGGCTGGAGGTGTCCCAGCGCCCGCCGCCCATGCGCTGCACGTCGGCGTAGAACTGGTCCACCAGCGCCGTGACCGGCAGCGTCGCGCCGTTGCGGCGGGCTTCGTCCAGCACCAGGCCGAGGTCCTTGCGCATCCAGTCCACCGCAAAGCCGAAGTCGAAGCGGTCTTCGACCATGGTCTTGCCGCGGTTGTCCATCTGCCAGCTCTGCGCGGCACCCTTGCCGATGACGTCCAGCACCAGCGGCATGTCGAGCCCCGCGCGCTGACCGAAGGCGATCGCTTCGGACAGCCCCTGCAGCAGCCCGGCGATGCAGATCTGGTTGACCATCTTGGCCAGCTGTCCGGCGCCGCTGCCACCGATGCGCGTCACGGCGCGGGCATAGGCGAGGATCACCGGGCGCGCGCGCTCGAACGGCTCGACGTCGCCGCCGCACATCACGGTGAGCACGCCGTTTTCGGCGCCGGCCTGCCCCCCGGAGACGGGGGCATCGACGAAATGCAGCCCCCGCTCGCGGGCGATGGCGTGGAGTTCGCGCGCGACCGCAGCCGACGCCGTCGTGTGGTCGACGAAGATCGCGCCGTCGCGCATGCCCGCAAAGGCACCGTCGTCGCCGAGCGTGACGGCGCGCAGGTCGTCGTCGTTGCCCACGCAGGCGCAGACGATGTCGGCCCCGGCGGCGGCCTCGCGGGGGCTTGCGGCCATGCGCACGCCATGATCGGCGTATTGCGCCACGAAGGCCCGGGCTTTGGTGTCCGTTCGGTTGTAGACGGTGACGGCGTGCCCCGCATAGGCCAGGTGAGCGGCCATGGGAGCCCCCATCACGCCCAACCCGATAAAAGCGACACGGCGCGGCTCGCAGGGCTCATACGAGGGCTTACGGTGAGCGGTCGACATGACGCGGCAATATCCCGTCAAGCGAAAGGGGTTCAAAGGATTTGCAAGTGCTCGGTACCGGCGGCCAGATCCATGTTGCGCGCGCGCCGGCTCTCGAGTTTGATGCGGACTTTGACGTCGTTTTGCGAATCCGCGTAGCGAACGGCGTCTTCGTACGAGATCAGATAGGACTCAAAGGCGTTGAACAGGGCTTGGTCGAATGTTTGCATGCCCACCTCGGTGCTGCGCTTCATCACTTCCTTGATCTCCTGCACCTCGCCTTTGGCGATGAGGTCGGCGATGAACGCAGTGTTGAGCAGCACCTCGACGATGGCCACACGCCCCTTGCCGTCCTCGCGCGGCAGCAGCCGCTGCGCGACCATGCCGCGCAGGTTGAGCGAGACGTCCTTGAGCAGCTGGGCGTGGCGCTCGTGCGGAAAGAAGTTGATGATGCGCTCCATCGCCTGGTTGGCGCTGTTGGCGTGCAGCGTGGCCAGACACAGGTGCCCGGTTTCCGCGAACGAGATCGCGTGCTCCATCGTTTCGCGGTCGCGGATCTCGCCCATCAGGATGACGTTGGGGGCTTGGCGCAGGGCATTTTTGAGTGCGATGTCCCAGTTCTCGGTGTCGATGCCGATTTCGCGCTGCGTCACGATACAGTTTTTGTGCGTGTGCACGAACTCCACCGGGTCCTCGACCGTGACGATGTGGTCGTGCGTTTGCTCGTTGCGCCAGTCCAGCATCGCCGCCAGTGTGGTGGATTTGCCGGTGCCGGTGCCGCCGACGACGATGCAGATGCCGCGCTTGGCCAGCGCGAGCTGCTTGAGGATCGGCGGCAGCCCCAGCTCGTCGATCGTCGGGATCTTGGCTGGGATCTTGCGCAGCACGAGGCCGACCTGCCCCATCTGCACGAAGGCGTTGACGCGAAAGCGTCCGATGCCGGCCGGTGCGATCGCGAAATTGCACTCCTTCGAGCGTTCGAACTCGGCGGCCTGGCGGTCGTTCATGATCGCCCGCGCCAGCGCCTGGGTGTGCTGACCCGTCAGTGGTTGCGGCGAGACCTTGGTGATGACGCCATCGACCTTGATGGCTGGCGGGAAGTCGGCTGTCAGAAACAAGTCACTGCCGTTACGGCTGATGAGCAACCGCAACAGCTCGTGGATGAACTGGGTGGCCTGGTCGCGCTGCATGCTGCGGCCTTCCGTTGCGTTAGAGCGGGAAATTTTCAGGGTTTTTGGCCTTGGTGCGTGCTTCGGCGGCGGTGACCACGTTGCGCCGCACCAGATCGATGAGCGCCTGGTCGAGCGTTTGCATGCCGTACTGCTGTCCGGTCTGAATGGCCGAGTACATCTGCGCCACCTTGTTTTCGCGGATGAGGTTGCGGATGGCGGGGGTGCCGATCATGATTTCGTGCGCGGCCACGCGCCCCTTGCCGTCGGCGGTCTTGAGCAGCGTCTGCGAGATCACGGCGACCAGCGACTCCGACAGCATGGCGCGGATCATCTCCTTTTCTTCCGCGGGGAAGACGTCGACGATACGGTCGATGGTTTTGGCCGCACTCGACGTGTGGAGGGTGCCGAAGACCAGGTGGCCGGTTTCGGCCGCGGTCATCGCGAGGCGGATGGTTTCCAGGTCGCGCATCTCACCGACCAGGATCACGTCCGGGTCTTCGCGCAACGCCGATCGAAGCGCCGCCGCGAACGAGTGCGTCATCGGGCCGACCTCGCGCTGGTTGACGAGGCTTTTTTTCGATTCGTGCACGAACTCGATCGGGTCCTCGATCGTCAGGATGTGTCCCGGATCGTGCTCGTTGCGGTGGTTGACCATCGCGGCCAGCGTCGTCGATTTACCGGAGCCGGTGGGGCCGGTCACCAGGACGAGTCCGCGCGGTTTCATCGCCAGATCGGCGAAGATGCGCGGGCAGTTCAAATCCTCCAGCGTCAGCACCTTCGACGGGATGGTGCGGAACACCGCCGCCGCACCGCGGTGCTGGTTGAACGCGTTGACACGAAAACGCGACAACCCCGGAATTTCAAACGAAAAGTCGCACTCCAGAAACTCCTCGTACGCCTTGCGCTGCGCATCCGTCATGATGTCGTACACCATGGCGTGCACCTTTTTGTGATCCAACGGCTCGACATTGATGCGCCGCACGTCACCGTGTACCCGTATCATCGGGGGCAAGCCCGCAGAGAGGTGGAGGTCAGAAGCTTTGTTTTTGACCGCGAAGGCCAGCAGCTGTGTTACGTCCATATTCCGCAGATTATGGCAACGATTGCGCGCAATCTCCAAGCTGTCCGTGAGCGCATTGCAACAGCGTGCGCACGCCACGGGCGCGAGCCGTCGGCGGTGCGGCTCTTGGCGGTGTCCAAAACTTTTGGCCCGGAAGCGGTGGCCGAGGCTGCGGCCGCGGGGCAGACGGCGTTTGGCGAAAACTATGTTCAGGAAGGTCTGGCCAAGATCGCCGCGCTGCGCGAGGCGGGCGTGACGGGGCTGGCGTGGCACTGCATCGGACCGCTGCAGCGCAACAAGACGCGCGCGGTGGCCGAGGCGTTCGACTGGGTGCAGTCAGTGGATAGGCTTCAGATCGCGCAGCGTTTGAGCGACCAGCGCCCGGCGCACCTCGCGCCGCTGAACGTGTGCTTGCAGGTCAATATCGACGGTGCCCCGACCAAGGCGGGGGTGCCCCCGGAGGAAGCGCTGGCGCTGGCACGCGCGGTGGCGGCACTGCCGCGGCTGCGCCTGCGCGGGCTGATGGCGATCCCCGACCCGGCGCCCGATCCCGACACTGCCCGCGCGGTGTTTGCGCGCGTGGCGGCGTTGTTCGCCGAGGTGCGCGCCGCGCTGGGAAACCCCGTGGATTTCGACACGCTGTCGATGGGCATGAGCGACGACCTGGAGCCCGCGATCGCGGCCGGCAGCACGATGGTGCGGGTCGGCAGCGCGATCTTCGGGCGGCGGGTCTACGCTCCGGGCGGTTGATCCGGCGGCGCAACCCGCGCGCGCTTGGTCGTTCGGTCGACTTCAATCCAGCGCCATCAGGGTGGCGTTGCCCCCCGCGGCCGCGGTGTTGGTGCTGACGCTGCGCTCGGTCAGCGCCGCCAGGGGCACGGTCATACGGTCGTCCCAGCGGTGCACGGTGACCACCGGGCCTGCTTGGGCGGCCAGGGCCTGCTGCAGCGCTACCAGCGCGGCGGCATCGCCGTCGAACAGCACGGTCTCCACCTCGCCCAGGCCCGCGGCATCGGCGGCGGGGATGGCATCGGCACCCGCCGCCCGCACCGCCGCGGCCATCCGTTCCCGTACCGCACCGTCGGTGGTCACGCACCCCACGCGGCCGCGCGGCAGCAGCCGGTACTCGTCGCGCTGGCCCGTGGGGCCGCGCAGCACCACCGGGGCGCGCCAGTCGTCGGGGTCGGCCGCACCGGCAAAGGCCAGCGCGCGCCGCAGCGCGTCCGCCGGTGTCTGCGCCAGCAGCCGGTACAGGTACAGCGGCCCGCCGGCCTTGGGGCCGGTACCCGACAAGCCCTCGCCACCGAAGGGCTGCACGCCCACCACCGCGCCGACCATGTTGCGGTTGACATAGTGGTTGCCGGCGTGCACACGGCCGGTGAGCGCATGGATGGTTTCGTCGATGCGGCTGTGCACGCCGAAGGTCAGGCCGTAGCCGGTGGCGTGGATCGCGTCGATGAGCGCGTCGCGCTGCTCGCGCCGCCAGCGCAGCACGTGCAGCACGGGGCCGAACACCTCGCGCTCGGGCAGCGCGAGGCCGTCGAGTTCGATCACGGTGGGCGGCACGAAGGTGCCGGCGCTGGCGTCCTCGGGCGGCAGCGCCGCTTGCCAGACGCGGCAGCCGCGCGCGCGCATCGCCTCGATGTGGGCGAGGATACGCCCGCGCGCCTCGGCGTCGATCACCGGGCCGACGTCGGTGGCCAGCCGGGCCGGGTTGCCCACGCGCAATGCTTCGACCGCGCCGCGCAGCATCGCGAGCAGCCGGTCCGCTGCCTCTTCCTGCACGCACAGCACGCGCAGCGCCGAGCAGCGCTGCCCTGCGCTGTCGAACGCCGAAGTGATGACGTCCTGCACGACCTGCTCCGGCAGCGCGGAGGTATCGACGATCATCGCGTTTTGTCCGCCCGTTTCGGCGATCAGCGGCACAGGGTGGGCGCGGCCGTCGGCGTCGAGCCGCACACGGTGGGCCAGCGCGCGCTGCAGCAGCCGCGCGACCTCGGTGGAGCCGGTGAAGACCACACCGGCGATGCGGGGGGCGGCCACCAACGCGGCACCCACCGTCTCGCCCGCACCCGGCAGCAGCTGCAGCACATCGCGCGGCACACCCGCGGTGTGCAGCAGCGCCGTCATGCGCGCCGCGACCAACGGCGTCTGCTCGGCCGGCTTGGCCAGCACCGGGTTGCCCACGGCCAGCGCCGCGGCGATCTGGCCCGTGAAGATCGCCAGCGGGAAGTTCCACGGGCTGATGCACACCACCGGCCCGAGCGGCGCGGCGTCCCCGGGCCAGTGCGCATCGCGCACCTGCGCGCCGTAGTAACGCAGAAAGTCGATCGCCTCGCGTACCTCGGCCACGGCGTTGGCGGCGGTCTTGCCCGCCTCGCGCGTGAGCAGCGCGACAAAGGCGGGCAGGTCGGCCTGCAGCGCGTCGGCGGCGCGCGCCAGCGCCGTGGCGCGCTCGGCCGCCGGGGTGCAGGTCCACGCTGTGGCGGCGGCGCAGGCGGCATCGACCGCAGCCGTGACCTGGGAGACGGTCGCCTCGCGTACCGTGCCGATGCGCTCGCGCACGTCGGCGGGGTTGACGATGACGCGCGTCGGGCCGTCGTCGGACGCCGGAACGGTCGGGGCCAGCAGCGGTGCCGCGTCGAGCGGTGCCGCGCGGCTGGCGGCCAGTGCCGCGTCCACACGCGCCAGCGTATCTTCGTCGGCCAAGTCGAGCCCGGCGCTGTTGGCGCGCGGCTCGCCGTACAGGGCCGCGGGCGCGGCGATGCGCGGGTGGGGCAGGCCCGGCGCGCCCTCGGCAGCGGCCCAGCGCTCGACGGTGGTCACGGGGTCTTCGGTCAGCGCCTCGAGCGAAATGTGCGGGTCGGCGATGCGGTGCACGAAAGACGTGTTGGCCCCGTTTTCCAGCAACCGCCGCACGAGGTAGGCCAGCAGCGTTTCGTGCGTGCCCACCGGCGCGTAGATGCGGCACGGGCGCCCGAGGCCCCCGGCACTGACCGGGGCGACCACCTGCTCGTACAGCGGCTCGCCCATGCCGTGCAGGCACTGGAACTCGTACTGGTGCGGGTGCCACGTCGCGGGGTCGGCCATTTCGTGGATGGCCGCCAGCGTGTGGGCGTTGTGCGTGGCGAACTGCGGGAACACCGCATCTGGCGCGGCCAGCAGCGCGCGCGCGCAGGCCAGGTACGACACGTCCGTGTACGCCTTGCGCGTGTAGACGGGATAGTCCAGCCCGTCGAGCTGGGCGCGCTTGATCTCGCTGTCCCAGTACGCGCCTTTGACGAGCCGCACCAACAGCCGGCGGCCGCTGCGTCGCGCCAGCGCGATGACGTGCTCCACCACCGCGGTGGCGCGCTTCTGGTACGCCTGGATCACGAAGCCGATGCCCTGCCAGCCGGAGAGCGACGGCTCGAAGCACAGGCGCTCGAGCAGATCCAGCGAAATTTCCAGCCGGTCACACTCCTCCGCGTCGATGTGCAATCCGATGTCGACCGCGCGCGCCGCCTGCGCCAGCGCCAGCAGCCGCGGGTAGAGCTCGTCCATGACCCGCGCATACTGGGCGCGGCTGTATCGCGGGTGCAGTGCCGACAGCTTGATCGAGACCCCGGGGCCGTCGATGACGCCGCGACCGGCGTTGGCCGCGCCGATGGCGTCGATCGCCGCACGGTAGGCGTCGAAGTAGCGCTGCGCGTCTTCGGCGGTCAGCGCCGCTTCGCCCAGCATGTCATACGAGTAGCGAAAGCCCTGCGCCTCGCGCCGCTGCGCGCGCTGCAGCGCCTCGGCGATGGTCTGGCCGGTGACGAACTGCTCGCCCAGCAGGCGCATCGCCAGGTCCACCCCTTGGCGCACGAGCGGTTCGCCCCCACGGCGCAGCAGCCGGGTCAGCGCGCCGCCCAGGCCGTCTTCGCTGTGCGTGGCGGTGAGTTTGCCGGTCAGCAGCAGCCCCCAGGTGGCGGCGTTGACGAACAGCGACGGACTCTTGCCGACATGTGCGCGCCAGTCGCCGCGCCCGATCTTGTCGCGGATCAGCGCGTCACGCGTGGCGGCGTCCGGGATGCGCAGCAGTGCTTCCGCCAGACACATCAGTGCCACGCCCTCCTGCGACGACAGCGAATATTCCTGCAACAGCGCCTGCACCAGCCCCTCGCGGCCGCGTTGCGGCGCGCGCTGCCGCAGCGTAGCGGCCAGCCGTTGGGCGAGGGCCGCGACGCGCGCGCGCTGCGCGTCGCTCAGGCGGGCCTGTTCCAGCAGACGGGGCACGAGCGCCGTTTCCGGCGCGCGGTGCAGCGGCGGCAGGGCGCTCGACGTGGCGGCGCGCTCGATCGGGCCGTCGGCAAAGGGCGGGGTGGCGCACGTGGTGTTGTCGGGGCGCAGCCAGCGGGGCGGGACGGTGGCGTTCATGGGGGAGCCTTGCGGGATTGCGATGGCGACAGTCTGCGCTGGTTTTGACGAAATGAAAGTCGGTTTTTTGCGTATAAATTAGATAAAAATCACGATATCATCGGCCGATGCCGTCACGGATTCAGCTGGTGCCGCTGCCCGGGCAGCCCGCGGCCGGCCAGACCGCTGGGCGCGCCGTTGTCAGCCCGCGGGAGGGGCCTGTGCGGCCCACCACCCTTTGCACGAACGGACGTCCCATGCCTGATCTTGACCGCATCGACCTGCGCATCCTCGACGTGCTGCAGCGCGACGGGCGCATCACCAACCTGAAGCTGGCCGAGGCCGTGGCGCTGTCACCCACGGCGGTGCTGGCGCGCGTGCAGCGCCTCACGCGGGAGGGTTACATCCTGGGTTACGAGGCGCGACTCAATCCCGCCAAGCTGGGCGGCGGGCTGCTGGTGTTCGTGGAGGTGCTGCTCGACCGCACGACGCCGAACGTGTTCGAGCAGTTCAAGGCGGCGGTACAGGCGTCGCCGCAGGTGCTGGAGTGCCACATGGTGGCCGGCGGCTTCGACTATCTCGTCAAGACGCGCGTGGCGGACATGGCGGACTACCGGCGCTTCGCCGGCGACGTGCTGTGGCAACTACCGGGGGTGCGCGAGACACGCACGTATGCCGTGATGGAGGAGGTCAAGAACACCCACCACCTGCCGCTGTTCTGACCGCGTGGGTGGCAGCGTATCACGAGGGGTGGGGAATGCCAACCGGGGGCGCACAGGGGCAACGGGTAAGTTCTTCGGGGGAACCGTTGCCTTCTGCGGCGCGCACGGGTGGATGTGGCAGTGTACGCGCCCGCGCCATTGACCACTCTGGGGTGGCCAACGGTGCCGAGACGGGTGACACGGTGACCGGTTGCTCGGCAGGGGATCCGTGGCGACTAGGCCGCGCGGCGCAGCGCCGCCGCCCGCGGGCGCAGCAGGCCGAAGAGGTTCTTCGGGTCGTCCAGGTCCGGGATCAGGTCCAGCGTCTCGCCGAGGCCCAGCCTTTCGGCCGCCGCGTGGACGAAGCGCAGCGCCGCGTAATCCTCGAGCGCGAAGCCGACCGAATCGAACACCGTCACCTCGGCCGCGTCGTGTCGGCCCGCTGCCCGCCCGGTGAGCACCTCCCACAGCTCGGTGACCGGAAAGTCGGCCGGCAGCTGCTGAATGTCACCCTCGATGCGCGTCTGCGGCGCGTACTCGACGAAGACGCGCGCGCCCCGCAGCACGTCCGGGTGCAGCTCGGTCTTGCCCGGGCAGTCGCCGCCGACGGCGTTGATGTGCATGCCGGGCGCGATCATCTCGGGCGTCAGGATGGTGGCGTTGGTCTTGTCCGCGGTGACGGTGGTGACGATGTCGGCCCCGCGCACGGCCTCGGCGGTGCTGGCGCAGCGGGTGAGCGTCAGGCCACTGCCCTGCAGGTTGGCGACGAGCTTGTCGGTGGCGGCCGGGTCGACGTCGAACAGCCGCAGCTCGCGCACGCCCAGCAGGTGCTGGAACGCCAGCGCCTGGAACTCGGCCTGCGCACCGTTGCCGATCAGCGCCATCACGCGGCTGTCGGGGCGCGCCAGCGCCTGCGCGGCCAGCGCCGACATCGCCGCAGTGCGCAGCGCAGTGGTCAGCGTCAGCTCGCTCAGCAGCAGCGGTGCACCGGTGGCCACGTCGGCGAGCACGCCAAACGCCATCACGGTGGGCAGTCCCTCGCGCGTATTTTTCGGGTGGCCGTTGACGTATTTGAAGCTGTAGAGCCGCTCGTCCGCGATCGGCATCAGCTCGATGACGCCGTCGCGCGAGTGGTTGGCCACGCGGGCGCACTTGTCAAAGTCCGCCCAGCGGCAAAAGTCCTCGCGGATGTGGTCGGCGATGCCGCGCAGGCAGGCCTCGACACCGAGCGTCTGCACGAGCTGCACCAGCGCTGGGGCGCTGAGGTAGCGGGTGGCAACGCGGGCGGTGGCAGGATGGCGCATGGGGAGTCTCCGGGGATGTTTGGAATGGAAAAAGCATCAAAAAATGGGTGTGCCGAGAGTCTCCCGCAGGCCGCTGTCAATGTAAAACGGCAAAATGTTGTCGAAATGGGCGAAAACTGTCGAAATGGCAGAGTGCCCTGAGCAAATCGACCAACCCGCACCCGACGACCATGGATGAACTGGACCAGGCCCTGATTTCGCTGCTGCGCCGCAACGCGCGGCTGAGCGTCGCCGATCTGGCGCACAAGCTGCGGGTCTCGCGCGGCACGGTGACCAACCGGCTGCGCAAGCTGGAGGACGCGGGCGTGATCCTGGGCTACACGGTGCGCCTGCGCCCGGAGGCGGAGCCCGAGCGCATCCGTGCCTGGATGAGTGTGTTGGTCGAGGGCAACCAGACCCGCGCGGTGATCGCCAGCCTGCTTGGCGAGCCCGGGGTCGTCAAGCTGCACGACACCAACGGCCGATGGGATTTGCTCGCGGAGCTGGAGGCCACATCGATGCACGAACTCTCCGACATCCTCGAGCGCATCCGGCTCATCAAAGGCATCCACAGCACCGAGACCAGCATACACTTGCGCACCTACCGCTGAGGGGCGGCCAACACGGTTCGGTGTGTATGCACAAGGTGCCACTCGCGCGCTCGTGCCGCGGTGGCTGGGTCGCTGCTGCGGTCACATTGACACCCGGCATCCGTGGGCCGTGAGCCCCGGCCCACGTCGGCGTGTATGCTCCTGTGCTGCCATGTCGTCGTCCCCGCCGCCGTCTGCCCATACCGCCTGGATCGATTTTGGCGATCCGCTCGCGCCCGAAGCGCCGCGGTGGCGCTGGCGCTTTGGCGCGCCGCGCCGCTGGTGGGTCGCGTGGCGGGCGGACGAGGTTCCTGCTGTGCTCGATGCGGTGCACGCTGCGTCGTGCGCTGGCGCGTGGTGCGTGGGATGGGTGGCGTATGAGGCTGCGGCCGCCGCCGGGTTGCCTGTCTCCGCACCTGCTGCCGGTCAGGCGCTGGCGGTGTGGGCGGCCTTCGATCGGGCCGAGCCGTGGCCGATCGAGCCGACGGCCGCCGATGGACCTTGCCCCGCGTGGCAGGTGCAGGGCTGGACCCCTGCGTGGGACGAGGCTGCGATTGCACAAGCGGTCCAGCAAGTGCGCGACCGCATCGAGTGCGGGGAGTTTTACCAAGTCAACCTGACGCAGCGGGTGCGCGCTCAGTGGCGGCCCGCGGGCGACACCCCTGTGCAAGCGGCGTTGTTGGCGTGGTTTGAGCGCTTGCTCGACGCGCAGCCCGGCGGCTATGCCCTGCTGTTGGACGCTCGCGCCGCAGGGGTGCAACCGTGGGCGGTGGCCAGCGTGTCGCCGGAGCTGTTTGTTGATTGGTGCGGCTCGACCTTGACCACCCGCCCGATGAAGGGCACGGCCGCGCGAGTGAGCGACCCCGAGCAGGACGCAGCGCGTGCGCGCACGTTGCAGGCCGACCCCAAAGAGCGGGCGGAAAACGTCATGATCGTGGACCTGCTGCGCAACGACCTGGGCCGGGTGGCGCAGCTGGGCAGCGTGCGGGTGCGCGACCTGTGGCAGGTGCAAGCGCTGCCCACCGTGTGGCAGATGACGTCGACCGTGCAGGCGCAGGCGCGGGCCGGCTTGCGCTTGTCGGATCTGTGGCGAGCGTTATTTCCCTGCGGCTCGGTGACGGGGGCGCCCAAACACCAGGCGATGGCGTGCATCCGCGCGCTGGAGCGTGACCCCCGCGGGGTTTATTGCGGCGCGGCCGGCATCGTGCAGCCGGGCGGGCGCGTCACACTCAACGTGCCGATTCGCACGCTGGTGCTGACGGGGGAGCCCCAGCGGTCCACTGTCGTGGTGGGCGTTGGCAGTGGGGTGACCTGGGGTTCTTCGGCGCAGGGGGAAGCCGCGGAGTGGCGCGCCAAGCTCGCGTTCGTGGCGCGGGCGGATGCGCCATTCGCGCTGCTGGAGTCGTTGCGACTGGAGCGGGGCCGCGTCGCGCGGGCGCGATCACACTGGCGTCGCCTGCACCGAGCGGCCCTGCATTTCGGGTGGTGGTGGGCGGGTGCGCCGCAGGCCGTGCGGCGGCGATGGTGGGACGCGCTGCGTGCGGCCGCGCGTGCGCATCCGCAGGGCATTTGGAAGCTGCGCGTGGTGGTGGAACGTTCGGGCCAAGTCCAAGCGCAGGTCACGCCGGTGCAGCCATGGACGTTACCCGTGTCGATCGCGCTGGCACACGAGCCGATGGCTGCCGCGGACGACTTCGTGCGGCACAAGACCACGCGACGCGATGCCTATGCGCGCTTCGTTGCTCCCCCGGGTTGTGTGGACGTGCTGCTCTACAACGCTGCCGGGGAGATTACCGAGTGCACGATCGGCAACATCGCAGCATGTGTGGACGGCCAGTGGGTCACGCCGCCGCTGTCGTGCGGGCTGCTGCCGGGGGTGATGCGATCACACCTGTTGCGCCAGGGGGTGTTGCGCGAGGCCCGGCTGACCCTCGATGACATACCGCGCGTCACCCGCTGGGCGCTGATGAACAGCGTGCGCGGCTGGGTCGAGGTGCGGCTGGTGCGCCCTGGCGACTGAGGCACCTCCCGGTCGCTGGGGCGGCGGGGCGGCCAACCAGATGGGCTGCGGCACCGCAGCGGCACGCTTGCCCAAGGGGCGTGTGGAGACCGCAGTCGGGGCACCCAGACGAGTCAATGTCAGCGCGACGGGCGGGTAGCCGCGGCCGTCCCCCGAGGGCGTTGGCGCTCCTGTGGTGGTGCGCCTCGCTGCGGCACTGCCGCGCGGCGCGGTCTCCTCGATCAGAGGGCTGCCGTGGCGACGATTTCGATTTTCCAGGCCGGGTTGGCCAAGCGCGCCTGCACGGTGGCGCGCGGCGGGGTATGACCCGCGGGCACCCACGCGTCCCAGACGCGGTTCATGCCGTCATAATCGGCCAGGTCGGCAAGAAAAATCTGCACCATCAGCAGCCGCGTCTTGTCGGTCCCGGCGCGCGCCAGCAGCGCGTCGATCGCCGCCAGTACCTGGCGCGTCTGGCCCTCGATGTCCTGGGTGGTGTCGTCCGGGACCTGTCCGGCCAGATAGACCGTGCCGTTGTGGATGGCCATCTCGGACAGGCGCGGGCCGACGTCGAAGCGTTGCACCATGATGAAAAACTCCTGATTGATACGAAACTGCGGAAGGCGGCGGTCAGGCGGTCGGGCCGCCCAGCACGCAGCGCGCGGCGGCCAGATCCCAGCCGGCCCAGCCGCAGCTCTTGAACAGAACGGGGCCGTCGTCGCGCCGTGCCCGCCGCCACGCGGGGGTGTCGCGCACGACGTCGGCCAGTGTCGGCAGCGCGGTGACGTCGAGCCCCGCCTGCAGCAGGTCGCCGGCTTCGTGGTCGGCGTCGCGCGTGTCCACCACCAGCGTGCCGGTCGCGGCCAGGTGCCGGCACACGTCCGGCGCCCATTCGACCATGCGCGGGGTGAAGGCGCCCACCGCCGCGACGAAGGCGTCCGCGCGCGGTCGCGCGCGCAGCGCCACCGCCTGGGCGGACGTGCAGCTCACCACCAGCGGGCAGTCGGCCAGCGCCGCGTCCGCGTCGTCCACGCGTTGCGCGTCCAGGCCCAGCGCCTGCGCGTGGCGCACCAGCGCATCGGCGCTCGCCCGGCTGCGCGAGGCGACGCGCACCGCCCGCACGCCCAGCCCAGCGGCGAACGCCTCCAGGTGCGCGCGCCCCTGTACGCCGGCGCCGACGATCAGCAGCGGGCCGTCGCGCCGGTGCGCGAGCCGCCGCGCCGCCAGTAGCGACACCGCCGCGGTGCGCCGTGCCGTGACGGTGGGACCGTCCAGCAAGCCAAGCCGGCGCCCGTCGCGCGCGTCGAAAACGACGATATCCCCCTGGATCGCGGGCAGCCCGCGCGCCGGGTTGTCGGCGACGAAGGTGATGAGCTTGGTGATCGCGAGCGTCGCGTCGGCGGTCGGCATCACGAACAGGCTGCCGCCACCGGGCAGCGGTTGCACGAGGCGCGGCGGGACCACGACGGTGTCGTCGCGCATCAGCGCCTCGATGGCGTCGGCCAGCGCGGGGTAGGGCAGCGCGGCGGCCGTCGCCGCGGCATCGAGCACGAACGTACCGGCAACGGGCGGTGGCGGCACCGGCGTTTGGGTCGCGGGGGCGGTGATCGTCATCCAGTGTGCGGGCCCGCAGTGTCGGTGGCGGCCCCGTCGGTGTCGGGGCCGGCGGCTGTTTCGTGCGCGTCTGGATCGGTGGCCGGGGCGGCCCGCAGCGGCAGCGCGAAGTGGAACGTCGCACCCTCGCCCGGGCGGGCGTCCGCCCAGATGCGGCCGCCGTGGCGCTCGATGATGCGGCGGCACAGCGCCAGTCCGATGCCGGTGCCTTCGAAGTCCTGCGCGCGGTGCAGGCGCTGGAAGACACCGAACAGCCGCTCGGCACGGGCCGGGTCGAAGCCCACGCCGTTGTCTTCAACCCAAAACACCGCCTCCTCCCCCTGGGGGCCGGGCTGGACGCGGCCGCCCACGGCGATGCGCGCGTGGGGTTGTTTGCGGGTGTATTTGAAGGCGTTGGCCAACAAGTTGTCCCATACTTGCGACAGCAGCAGGGCATCGCCTTCGACGTTGGGCAACTCATGCGGAATGTCGACCTCGACGCCATAGCCCGGCGGACGTTGCAGGGCGGGGTCGTGTTGGACGCGGTGCAAACTGCTGTGTACCAAACTGAGCATGTTCAGCGGTTGGGGCTGCAGCGCGGCGCGTCCCAAGCGGGCAAAGGCCAGCAACCCTTCGATGAGGCGGTGCATGTGCGCCGCGGCATTTTCGATGGTGCGCAAGTCGCGCTCGACGTCTTGCGCGATATGTCCCCGCAGGTCTTCGCGCAGCACCTGCACATAAGCCGAAATGTGGCGCAGGGGGGCGCGCAGGTCGTGGGAGACCGAGTAGGAAAATGCCTCCAGATCCTGGTTGAGACTGTGCAGCTGCCGTGTGCGCTCTTCGACTTTGCGCTCCAGCGCGTGGTTGAGGTCGCGCAACAGCTCCTCCAGTCGGCGCATCTCGGTCATGTCGCGCACCAAGCACGCCGTGCCCAACGGTTCGCCCTCGGCCCCCCGCAGCGCCGCGTAAACGACGTGTGCCCACAGCCGCTGACCGTCGGCGCAACGCAGCCAGAGCGTGGCTTCACTCTGACCCAGTAGCGCCGCACGCTCCAGCGCCTGCGCCGCATCGGGGGGTAGCGGGTGGGGGGCGTCGGGACGATCCGGTCCCGCGGTACCCAGCACCGCTGATGCTGGGTAGCCGAGCAGGCGCTGTGCGCTGGCCGGCCAGTCGATGATGGCCCCGTTGCTGTCCAGAAAGAATAACGCCGCGTCGCGCAGTCCATCCGACAGGGCCTGCCAGCGCGCGTGTTGCAGCGTCAACCATGCGCTTTGGTGTTGCAGTTGCTGCTGCAAGTCGGCTTGCTGCGCACGCAGCTCCGCTGCGTGCCGCTCCCACGCACTGTCGTCGCGCAGCAAAATGCATACGCCTCTGACGGCACCGTCCACCGTGTCTGGCAACACCGTCAGCGACCAATGCGCTGCGTTATCGCATCCAGGGCAGGCCGTTTGAAATTGACCGGGCTCGTTGCGCAGGGCTTGTGCGACCCAAGGCAGTAGCACGTCCAGCCAATCCGGGCTGAGCACCTCGTGCCACGCTCGATCTTCCACTTGGTTGGGCCGTATCCCAGGGCGCAGCAGGGGTTGTACGGCCGCATTGGCAAAGCGACAACGCAGTGACGCGTCCAGGATGAGACAGCCATCGGTGAGCCGGTGCAGGACACGAACCGCCACGTCGCCAACCGAATCGGGTGTGGTACCGGACGGGGCTGTCGCGTCGCTGCTGCCCGCGCAATTTTGCGTATGGATGGCCAATGCCTCGAAAAACGAGGGCGGCAACTGAGGGGGCCAGGGGTGGCGGGGCATTGGCTGCATGAATTTACTGTAGCGCAAGCAACTGCGACACTGAAGCCCGTTGCGGGTATCCGGTGGCAGCGTCTGGCTCCCCGGCTGTGGCGTCGGGGGCTACCGGAGCGCCGAGCCAGATTTGCGGTGAAGCCGCGCAGCCACGCCACAGGCGCTCCTCCTGACCTTGTTGTGGCGTGACATCAATAGCGCGGCAACTCCGGGTGCGGCAGCCGCCCGCCGCGCACCAGCAGTTTGCCGTATTCCGCGCAGCGTTGCAGGGTCGGGATGACTTTGCCCGGGTTGAGCAGCCCGTGCGGGTCGAAGGCGCGCTTGATCGCGAACATCTGCTCGCGTTCCTCGGGGCTGAACTGCACGCACATGCTGTTGAGCTTTTCCACGCCGACGCCGTGCTCACCGGTGATCGTGCCACCCATCGCGACGCTGGTCTCCAGGATGTCGGCGCCGAACGCCTCGGCGCGCCGGAATTGATCCGGGTCGTTGGCGTCGAAGAGGATCAGCGGGTGCAGGTTGCCGTCGCCGGCGTGGAAGACGTTGACACAGCGCAGGCCGTATTTGGCCTCCATCGCCTGGATGGCGAGCAGGATGTCGGCCAGCCGCTTGCGTGGGATGGTCGAGTCCATGCACATGTAGTCCGGGCTGATGCGGCCACTCGCCGGGAAGGCGTTCTTGCGTCCGCTCCAGAAGCGCAGCCGCTCCGCCTCGTCGCGGCTGACGGCGATGCGCGTCGCGCCCGCGGCGCGCAGCACGGCGCTCATGCGCTCGATCTCCTCGGCCACTTCCTCGGGCGTGCCGTCGGATTCGCACAGCAGGATCGCCGCCGCGTCGAGGTCGTAGCCCGCGTGGACGAAGTCCTCCACCGCTGCCGTCATCGGCTTGTCCATCATCTCCAGCCCTGCCGGGATGATGCCGGCCGCGATCACCGCCGCCACCGCCTCGCCGGCGCGGCGCACGTCGTCGAAGCTGGCCATGATGCAGCGCGCCAGCCGCGGTGTCGGGGTCAGGCGCACCGTGACCTCCAGCACCACGGCGAGCATCCCTTCCGACCCCACGACGAGCGGCAGCAGGTCCAGCCCCGGCGCGTCCGGGGCTTCGCTGCCGAAGGTGATCGGTTCCCCCTCCACGGTGTAGCCGCGCACCTGCAGCACGTTGTGCAGCGTCAGCCCGTACTTCAGGCAGTGCACGCCGCCGGAGTTTTCCGCGACGTTGCCCCCGATCGTGCAGGCGATCTGGCTGCTCGGGTCCGGTGCGTAGTACAGCCCATGGGGCGCGGCCGCCTCGCTGATCGCGAGGTTGCGCACGCCGGCCTGTACGACCGCGGTCTGCGACAGCGGGTCGATGCGCAGGATGCGGTTGAAGCGCGCCAGCGACAGCGTCACGCCCAGCGGGTGCGGCATCGCGCCGCCGGACAGGCCCGTGCCCGCGCCGCGCGCGACCACCGGGACCTTCAGCAGGTGGCAGGTGCGCAGCACCGCCTGCACCTGCTCCTCGGTTTCCGGCAGCGCCACGGCCAGCGGCCGCTGGCGATACGCCGTCAGGCCGTCACACTCGTAGGGCGTCGTGTCCTCCGGGGTCCACAGCAGGGCCTCGGGCGGCAGCACCAGCGAGAGCGCGCGCACCACTTCGGCCTGGCGCGCGGCGCGCTGGACGGCGTCGGTTTCGGGGGTTTCGATGGCGGTCATGGCGGGAGCGTCAAGGGTCGGGTGGCGCGGCAGGCAATGTTGTGACGTGCAGTGTAGGCCAGCGCCCGGTGCTCTGGCTGAAAAAACCTGGATCGCTGCGTGAAGCCGCATCCAACGCGGCGGCGATCGGCACGGCGAGGGCCGATCCGCGGTGGCGCGACAGGGCCGGCACAGGGCAGCGCAGGCGCTCGCGCCGCGGGCGTTTGACCACGATCAAAAGCCAGTCACGAGGTTGCGCCGGGGCCCTTGAATCCGGCGCGCCTTGACCCTAATTTCCGTGGTAACCGCAACGGGACGCGCCGGCGACGTGGAGACGCGGGGCGCGCCCCGAAGCCCAAGATTCTCCACGACGAAAGGAGCACACGATGAGCAACCTGATCCCGCGTCGCATGAGCCTGTTCGATGAGTTCTTCCGCGACCTCGCACCGGGCTTCTACATCCGCCCGTTGCATGGCGAGCCGCTGCCGCAGCAGATCAAGCTCGACGTCAGCGAGTCCGACAACGCCTACACCATCGCCGCCGAGCTGCCGGGCGTGAACAAGGACGCGATCCACGTCACCGTGGAGAACAACGTCGTGACGATCAGCGCCGAGGTCAAGCAGGAAGACACCAAGCGCGACGGCGACAAGGTGTTGCACAGCGAGCGCTATTTCGGTGCTGTCTCGCGCACGCTGGCGTTGCCGGGCGACGTGGACGAAGCGCAGGCGAGCGCGAAGTTCGAAAACGGCGTGCTCACGCTGACGCTGCCGAAGAAGGTGGCGGTGGCGGGCAAGCGCATCCGCATCGAGTGAGGCGCACGCCCACGGGCAGCCGGTGACGGGCGGCTTCGCCGCCCTCCTGCACGGGAGCCGTTCCTGTACTTTGGCCCCTTTTATTGCTACGGCACGGTTTTGTCTTGAGTTCCCCGCTTTCCTCACAAGCACGGAACGCCGCGGGGGAGGCAAAACTTCTTTGTGCCGGATCAATAGGGCGCTTCCCTGTGGGGGAGCGTCGAGCGGGTTGGGGTGTTCATCAACCCACGGCCTGCTTGAGCCAGGCGGCAAACGTCGCGCATTCCCAGCGCTCCATGGCTCCGGCACGCCAGTACAGGTAGTGCGCGTGCGGGCTGGGCACGGTGCGCGGGTACAGGCGCACCAGCGTGCCGTTTTCCAGCCACGGCGCGCCGAGCTTGAGGCGCACCAGCGCCACGCCCATGCCGGCGGCGGCGCCGTCGCACATCAGGCCAATGTCGTTGAACTGCGAGCCGTCGGTCGGCTCGGGCCAGTCCAGCCCGTGCGCCGCGAACCACGTGCGCCACGGCTCGAGCGGGCTGCGCAGCAGCGGCAGCCCCTCCAGATCCTCCGGGCGCTCGAACGGCCCGTGTGCGCGCGCGAACGCCGGGGACGCCAGCGGCGTGACCTCGTCCTTCAGGATGCAGGTGAACTCCACGTCCTGGTACCGCCCGGTGCCGTAGCGGATGGTCAGGTCCGCGTCTTCCGCCACGACGTCGAGCAGCGGGATGCTGACCTGCAGCGTCAGGTCGATCTCGGGATAGGCCTCGGCGAAATGCTTCAGCCGCGGCATCAGGATCGAGCGCGCGAAGGTCGGCGTCACCGCCAGCCGCAGCTTGCGCCGGCCCGGGGTCGCGTTGCGGCTTGGGAAGCGCTGCAGCGCCGCCAGCCCCTCGCGCACCTGTGCCAGGTACTCGCTGCCCTCGGTCGTCAGCGAAAAGTCCGCCCGTCCGAACAGCTTGACGCCGAGCTGTTCTTCCAGTTGCCGGATGCGGTGGCTCACCGCACTGGGCGTGACGCACAGCTCGTCGGCCGCCTGCGTGACGCTGCGCAGGCGCGCCAGCGCTTCAAACGTCAGCAGACACTGGATCGGCGGGATGCGGGGGGCGGCCATGGGGTGACGTCAGTTGGGAAACGCGGGCAGTCCAGATTGCCCACACACCGCGGTTTTTTTATCGCTCCGGCACGATTTTGTCTTGAGTCCCCTGCTTCTCACATGCGAAGGGCGCGGTGCGGGAACACAAAGCTGCTTCGTGCTGGATCCGTATCGCGCCACGGTGTCTCAGCGGAAGACGACGGTGCGCTGGCCGTTGAGCAGCACGCGGTGTTCGCTGTGCCACTTGACCGCGCGCGCCAGCACCTGGCTTTCGGTGTCGCGGCCGATCGCGGTGAGGTCCTCCACCGTCATACTGTGGTCCACCCGCGCCACGTCCTGCTCGATGATCGGGCCTTCGTCCAGATCGGCGGTGACGTAGTGCGCGGTCGCGCCGATCAGCTTGACGCCGCGCTCGTGCGCCTGGTAGTAGGGCTTCGCGCCCTTGAAACTGGGCAGGAAGCTGTGGTGGATGTTGATCGCGCGACCGGCCAGCCGCTCGCACATGCCGTCCGACAGGATCTGCATGTACCGCGCCAGTACCACGAGTTCGGCGCCTTCTTGCTCGATGATTTCGAGCTGGCGCGCCTCGGCCTGCGCCTTGGTGGCCGCGGTGACCGGGATGTGGTGGAACGGCACGTTGTAGCTGGCGGCGAGCTGGTAGAAGTCGCGGTGGTTGCTGACGATGGCGCGGATGTCGAGCCGCAGCAGGCCGCTTTTCCAGCGGAACAGCAGGTCGTTGAGGCAGTGCCCCTGCTGGCTGACGAAGATGACGGTGCGCATCGGCTCGTGCCACGGGTGCAGGCTGCAGGTCATGCCGTGCGCCTGGCCGAACTCGCGCACCAGCGCGCGCAGGCCATCGGTGTCGCGGCCTGGGCACGTGAACTGCACGCGCATGAAAAAGCGCCCGCTGTCGCGGTCGTTGAACTGCGCGGCTTCCTCGATGTTGCCGCCGTGCTCCAGCAGAAAACCCGACACGGCATGCACGATGCCCGGTTTGTCCTGACAGGACAGGGTGAGGACGTAGGTGTCTTGCATGGGGCGGAATTGTCGCAGTTCGTCGTGCGTTTCTCCGGTTCTGTGTCCTTGCTTCCGCCTCTCAGGCCCCGCGTCCCTGTTCCAACAGGTGCACCAGCGTCAGCAGCGCGTGGTTGACCGGCGCCGACAGGCCGTGCGCGCGGGCGCGCGACACGACGTAGCCGTTGAGGTGGTCGATTTCCGTCGGATGGCCGCGCAGCAGGTCGCGCGCCGTGGACGAGATCTGCGTGGCCATGCCGGTGGCGATGCGCGCGACGTCCGCGTCCAGCGCGTCGGCACCCAGCGCGATACCATCGGCCGCCGCGACCGCGACGCACTCGCGCACCACGTGGCGCAGCATTTCCGGCACGCCCGCCTGCGCCCACAGCCAGCCGTAAGGCCGGGCGGTGATGGCCGACAGCGCGTTGTACGCGCAGTTGACCACCAGCTTGGTCCACAGCGCGTGCGGGACCGCGTCGGAGACGGTGGTGGGCACGCCCGCGTGGGCCAGCGCCGCCTGCACGCGGTCCGCCTGCGCGAACGGCGCGAGCACCAGCTCGCCACGGCCGTGGTGCCGCACGTGGCCCGGGCCTTCCAGCCCCGCCGCGACGTACACGACGACCGGCACCACCGGGCGACCCAGCACCCGGCCGAGCCGCTCGGCATTGTCGACGCCGTTTTGCAGGCTCAGCACCGCTGTGTCCGGCCCCAGGTGGGGGCGCAGCGCAGCGGCAGCGGCTTCGGTGTCGCCGGATTTGACGCACACCAGCACCACGTCGGCGCCGGTCACCGCCGCGGGGTCGGTGTCCGCCTGCACGGCGATCGTTTCGTCGAAGGTGGCCGTCTGCAGCCGCAGGCCGCGCTCGCGCATCGCCTGCACGTGCGCCGGGCGCCCGATCAGGACGACCGGCACGCCGGCGCGCGCCAGCAACGCGCCGTAGTAGCCACCGACGGCGCCGGCGCCGAAGACGGCGAAACGGGGCCAGGGCGCAACGGGGGTGGGATCCGGCATGGTCGGTGTCTCCTCGGGGCGGTCGGGACAGGGGATGGCAAAAGAGGATGGTAACGGTCGACGGCGGTCAGGACTGGCGTGCGGGGATAATCCTGGCCACAACGCAACGATGCCACCGCAGGAGGAACCGCATGGCCCGCCCCGTCGATGTCGTGATTTTGGCCGCTGGCAAAGGCACGCGCATGAAAAGCGCGTTGCCCAAGGTGTTGCAGCGGCTGGGCGGGCGGCCGCTGCTCGGTCATGTCCTCGCGGTGGCGGGCGCGCTGGGGGCGCGCCGCACGGTGGTGGTGACGGGCCACGGGGCCGATGCGGTGGAGGCGGCGCTGCCGGGGCTGGCCCCGGGGCTGGCGGTGCAGGCCGTGCGGCAGATGCCGCAGCTGGGCACCGGCCACGCGGTGCAGCAGGCGCTGCCGCTGCTCGACGACGACGGGGTGACGCTGGTGTTGTCTGGCGATGTTCCGCTGACGCGGCCCGAGACGCTGGCTGCGCTCATCGCGGCGCAGACGGCCGCGGGGCTCGACGCGCTGGCGCTGCTGACGGTGACGCTGGACGACCCGCACGGCTACGGGCGCATCGTGCGCGACGACCAGGGTGCGGTGCGCGCGATCGTCGAGGAAAAGGACGCGACGGACGCGCAGCGCCGACTCACCGAGGTCTACAGCGGGATCCTGGCCGCACCCACGGCGCGGCTGCGCCAGTGGCTCGCGCGGCTGGACAACCGCAACGCCCAGGGGGAGTACTACCTGACCGACGTGGTGGGCCACGCGGTGGCCGACGGCGCGCCGGTGGTCGCCCACCGCATCACCGACGCGGTCGAGGTCGCGGGCGTCAACAGCCCGGCGCAGCTGGCAGCCTTGGAGCGCGCCCATCAGCGCCGCGTGGCCGACGCGCTGATGGCGCAGGGGGTGCGGCTCGCCGACCCGGCGCGATTGGACGTGCGAGGGGAGCTCGTTTGCGGGCAGGACGTGGAGATCGACGTCAACTGCGTCTTCGAAGGGCGCGTGGTGCTCGGTGACGGTGTGCGCGTCGGCGCGAACTGCGTGATCGCGAATGCCACGGTCGAGGCCGGCGCCGTGATCCACCCGTTCACGCACATCGACGGGGAGGCCGCGGGTGTCGTCGTCGGCCCCGGCGCGCGGGTGGGGCCATTCGCCCGCCTGCGCCCGGGCACGCGGCTCGGGGCGGACGTGCACATCGGCAATTTCGTCGAAGTGAAGAACAGCACGCTCGGCACCGGCGCCAAGGCCAACCACCTGGCGTACCTGGGCGACGCCACGGTGGGCGAGCGCGTCAACTACGGCGCGGGCAGCATCACCGCCAACTACGACGGCGCCAACAAGCACCGCACCGTGATCGAAGCCGACGTGCACGTCGGCAGCAACTGCGTGCTGGTCGCGCCGGTCACGCTCGGCGCGGGGGGCACGGTCGGCGCCGGTAGCACCATCACCAAGGACACGCCCGCGGGGGCACTGACGGTGGCGCGGGCCAAGCCGGTGACGGTCATGGGCTGGCAGCGTCCCACGAAGAAGCGCCCGGACGCCGCTTGAAACCGACCGCGTGCGTTGGCCGTCCTGGCCCGCCAGGCCCCGTTGCAGCGGCGGGTGCGCGCATATCCCCATGCCGTCGTGTCATGAAGGTCGTCCCCGTCTCGGGGGGCTGGTCTCATGCGTCGGCTGATGAGGTTGGTTGGTGGGCAGCCGTGCTGGGCAGGGGCAGGCGCGGGTCGAACTTGGCGCGGCGCACGCTGAAATAGGCCTTGACCTGGCGCACGTTGGCGTCGGCGGTGAACAGGCGCTGTGCCAGCGCGTGGTAGTCGCGCATGTCGCGGGCGGCCACGACGAGCACGAAATCCGGGCCGGCGCTGACGCGGTAGCACTGCTGCACGCACGGTTCGGCGACGGCGCGTGCCTCGAACGCCGCCGCGTGCTCCTCGCCCTGGCGTTCCAGCCCGATTTCGACGATCGCAGTCAGCCCCTCACCCGCGAACGCCGCGACGCGTTCCGGCTGCAGGATCGCGACCCGCCGCTCGATCAGCCCCGCCGCCTCCAGCCGGCGCACGCGCCGCAGCACGGTCGCCGCGGAAACCCCGTGGCGTGCCGCCAGCGCCTGCAGCGGCTGGCTGGCGTCGGTCTGGAGGGCGTCGAGCAGCTGCCAGTCCAGCGGGTCTAAGTCCAGCGGGTCTATGGAAAAAACGTTCATGTCATTGATGTTTGTGAAATAAAAATGTAGCTTTGGGCGAATCTGTAAGAGTATTGCAAAAATATGCCGAAAAAGAAAACATCGTTCTTCTGGATCGTCGTAGGCTCGGTGCTGACGGAACAACACCCCGTTGGAGGACGTATCGATGTGTGGAATCGTCGCGGCCGTGGCGAGCACGGATGTGGTGGGCGTGCTGGTGCAGGGTTTGCAGCGCCTGGAGTATCGTGGCTATGACTCGTGCGGACTGGCCGTGCATCGCGGGGCGCCGCTCTCAGGGGAGCCGCTGGGCGCAGCGGCGCCGCGGGGGCTGGTCCGCGCGCGCAGCACCGCGCGCGTGGCCGAACTGATGGGCCAGGTGCGCGCGGAGGGTTTGCGCGCCGCCACGGGCATCGCCCACACGCGCTGGGCCACGCACGGCGCGCCGGCGGTGCACAACGCGCACCCGCACTTCAGCCACGGGCCGGGGGCGGACGCGGCCGGGCGGGCGCCGCGCGTGGCCCTGGTGCACAACGGCATCATCGAAAACCACGAGGCGCTGCGCGCCGAGCTGCAAGCGCGCGGCTACGTTTTCGAAAGCCAGACCGACACCGAGGTCATCGCGCACCTGATCGACAGCCTCTACGACGGCGACCTGCTGGAGGCGGTGCGCGCGGCCACCGCCCGGCTGCATGGGGCGTATGCGATCGCGGTGCTGCACCACGACGAGCCGCAGCGCGTGGTGGGCGCGCGCGCCGGCTCGCCGCTGGTGCTCGGCATCGGTGCCGAAGCGGACGGCCCCGCGGCGCACTACCTCGCCAGCGACGCGCTGGCGCTGGCTGACGTGACGAACCGCATCGTCTTTCTGGCCGAGGGCGATCTGGTGGACGTGTCGCTGGGCCGCTACCGCATCGTCGGCGCGGATGGGCGCGCGCTGGACGCGGCGGCGCGGCCGGTCAAGACCGTGCAGGTCGGCAGCCAGGACGTGGCCCTCGGCCCGTACCAGCACTACATGCAAAAAGAAATCTTCGAGCAGCCGCGGGCGCTGGCCGACACGCTCGAGGGGGTCGAGGGCATCGTGCCGGAGCTGTTCGACGACCACGGCATCCGCAGCCGCGCGGCGTGGCGGGTGTTTGGCGAGATCGACCGCGTGCTCATCCTCGCTTGCGGCACGAGCTACTACGCGGGCTGCGTGGCGCGCTACTGGCTGGAGGCCATCGCGCGCATCCCGACCACGGTGGAGATTGCCAGCGAGTACCGCTACCGCGATAGCGTGCCCGATCCGCGCACGCTCGTCGTCACCATCAGCCAAAGCGGCGAGACCGCCGACACGCTCGCGGCGCTGCGCCACGCGCAGTCGTTGGGGATGACGAATACGCTGACCATCTGCAACGTCGCCACCAGTGCGATGGTGCGCGAGTGTGAACTCGCCTACGTCACGCGCGCGGGGGTTGAGATCGGCGTGGCCAGCACGAAGGCCTTCACGACGCAGCTTGCCGGGTTGTTTTTGCTGACGTTGGCGCTGGCGCAGTCCAAGGGGCGTCTGAGCGCCGAGGACGAGGCGCGCCACCTGCGCGCGATGCGCCACCTGCCCGTCGCGTTGCAGGCCGTGCTGGCGCTGGAGCCGCAGGTCATCCGCTGGGCGGAGGACTTCGCCGCCAAGGAGCACGCGCTGTTTCTCGGCCGCGGGCTGCACTATCCCATCGCGCTCGAGGGCGCGCTCAAGCTCAAGGAAATCAGCTACATCCACGCCGAGGCTTATCCGGCTGGCGAGCTCAAGCACGGCCCGCTGGCGCTGGTCACCAGCGCGATGCCGGTGGTGACCGTGGCCCCGAACGACGCGCTGCTGGAAAAGCTCAAGAGCAACATGCAGGAGGTGCGCGCGCGCGGCGGCGTGCTCTATGTGCTCGCCGACGCGGACACGCACATCACCGGCGGCGACGGCCTGCACGTCATCCGCATGCCCGAGCACTACGGGGCGCTCAGCCCCATCCTGCACGTGGTGCCGCTGCAGCTGCTGGCCTACCACACCGCCTGCTTGCGCGGCACCGACGTGGACAAGCCGCGCAACCTGGCCAAGAGCGTGACGGTGGAGTGAGCGTGCTCCTGCAGAGCCCCGTGCCGTTTGGCTGACACGATGTGATCGATGGCCGCCCTGATGCGCGCCGACTCTGCTGGTCTGGCATTGGGCGGGGGTACCGGGGGCGGCGGGCCGACCCCGTGCGGTCGGCCGCACGGGCAGGGTTTAGGCGGGAGGGGCGCGCAGTGCCCTCAGTGACCGGTACACGGTGCCGCCGCGGCATGGGCGCGCAGTTCACGCCGGGCTTGCCGCCACACGGCCCAGCCTGCTTGCAGTGCCAGCAGCGCCATACCGCCGGCGACGATCCAGTCAGGCCACCCGTGCCGGGTTCCAAATACCCCTGCAGCCGCCAGCATCACCGCGACGTTGCCAATGGCGTCGTTGCGCGAGCACAACCACACGCTGCGCATGTTGGCATCCCCCTCGCGATAGCGGTACAGCATCCACGCCACGGCCAAGTTGGTCGCCAGCGCCAACATCCCCACCACACCCATCGTCGCGGCGTGTGGCAGGGTGCCGCTGTAAGCCGCCCAGGCGGTGCGCACCAGCACGTATACGCCAAACAACAGCATACTGGCCGCTTTGAACAGGGCTGCGCGCGCACGCCAGACGGCGGTGGCACCCAGTACCGCCAAGGAGACGGCGTAGTTGAAGGCGTCGCCCGCGAAGTCGATGGCGTCGGCCAACAGCGCCTGTGATCCCGCGGCGATGCCCGCCGCAGCCTCCAGCACAAACATCGCCGCGTTGAGTGCGAGCGCCCACCACAGAACGCGTCCGTAGCGTTGTGCTTGCGCTGCCGACAGCAACGAAGGGCAGGCGTGGTCGTGTGCGTGGGTGTGCCCGAGGTGAATCGACATGGTGAACTCCTTGGTATGACAATCGGGTCACCCATTGGAAACCCTGGAGTCGCTCGAAAGTCAAGAGGACCATGTCCCTGGGGAGAAAAACGCGATGCGCATCCACACCCTGGCCAAGCGGGTCGGCATCGATCCCGACACCGTTCGGTTCTACGAGGCGCGGGGCTTGCTGCCGCAGCCGCGGCGCCTGCCCAATGGCTATCGGGACTATGACGATGCCGACGTGCAGCGGCTGCACTTCATTCGGCACTGCCGCGCCTTGGAGATGCCGCTGGAGGAGATACAGGCTTTGCTGCAGGTATGGGAAGGTACGCCGTCGCGCCACCGGGATGTGCACGCGCTCATACGCGCGCAGCAGCAGCGCGTGCGCGAACGCCTGCGTGCCTTGCGCGCGTTGGAGCGTCAGCTGCAGGCCTTGCTGGCGCGCTGCCAACACGGGCCGCAACAGGAGCCGACAGGACGCTGCCGTGTTCTCGATGCGTTGGCACACGACCTGTGCGAGGCCTCTTGTGGCGCGCGCCACGCATCCCCTGTGTCTCAGTCCCGCTGACAGCGGGCGCACGGGGTGTGCAGCGTCAGATGAGCGCGCGTCGTCGCCGCGTCCATCGCGGCCAATGTCTGCGCCAACTGTTGCAGGGCGCGCTCCAGCGCCGGTGACGGCAAAGGGGTGGGATCAGAGCGACCGCAGTGGGGACAGCTGCGGCTGATGGTCAAGCTTGGCTCGACGGCACCCACCCATACGAACGCGCCCGATCGGCGCTTGCCCTCCACCGCCGGGGTGACGTCGCGCACCAACCCCGCCTGCTCCAAGCGTTGTAGCAACCGATAGAGGGTGACGCGATCCAGGCCCACACCCTGCGCCGATAACGCCGCCAGCAACGTGGAGTGCCGCCACACGCGGGACGGATGGGCGCGCAACACGTCGATGGCGGCGCGCATGCCTGGACTCAGACGCAGACCGCGCTGCCGCAATCGTTGCTGGATACCCGCCGGTAGATCCATGGCTTAATGCAACAATGTTGCGCTATTATTGCCCAGCTGAGCGCTGGGCGGCGAGGCTTTGTCGTCGATCGGGCTGCGCCGCCCGTTGCGCCGTGGATGTGTGAGAAAGGAGTGCATCATGACCGCATGGGAGATGGTTGGTGGCCGCTGGATGAGCCGCTGGGTTCGCGGACCCAGGCGACAGCGGGCGCATTGGCGGCTGGCCGTCGCCTTGTGTCTGGGTGGTTGGCAGGTGTTGGTGGGTGCGGCCAATGCCGCACCCACCGAGGCGGCTGGCCCAGTGCCCGTGGTGACGAGTTTCAGCATCCTGGGCGATATCGTGCAGCAAGTCGGCGGCGATCGGGTGAGTGTGCGCGCGCTGGTGGGGCCTGAGATGGATGCCCACGTCTACCAGCCCAAACCCGCCGACGCGCGCGCCGTGGCGGCAGCCAAGCTGTTGGTGGTCAACGGCCTGGGGTATGAGGGGTGGTTGGAGCGGCTGCTGCGCAGCGCCGGGTACCGCGGCGAGCTGGTGCGCGTGACCGATGGGATCGAGCCGCTGCCGGCAGTTGCGCCGCAGCCCTCCAAAGCGCACGCGGCAGCACCGCGCCGCGGTCATGCGCACGGCCATGACCACGACCATGACCACGACCATGGCGCCTTCGATCCGCACGCGTGGCAGGATGTGCGCAACGTCATGGTTTATGCGCAACGCATCGCCGACGCGCTGTGCCGGGTGGATGCCCCTTCTTGCGATGGGTATCGCCAGCGTGCGCAGGCCTACCAGCAGACGTTGCGCGCGCTCGACGCCGATATTCGCTCGGCATGGGCCGCCATACCGGCCGAGCAGCGCAAAATCGTCACCTCTCACGATGCTTTTCGCTACTACGGCAACGCGTATGGCGTGACGTTTTTGCCGGCGCAGGGGGTGAGCACGGCCAGTGAGCCGTCCGCTGCGGGTGTCGCGCGGCTCATCCGGCAGATTCGGGCGGAGGGTGTACGGGCGGTGTTCGTGGAGCGCCTGACCGACCCACGACTCGTGCAGCGCATCGCGCGCGAGTCAGGGGTCCAACCCGCCAGCGAGCCGTTGTATTCCGACGCGCTGTCGCGCGCCGACGGCGCCGCCCCAGACTACGTTCGCCTGATGCGCCACAACACGCAGGCGATGGTCACTGCCGTGCGCGGCGCCACACCCTGACGGCGGTGCCTCGATTGGTCATCAGCGCAATCGCACACCGGGCAAGGCAGCCTTGGCGGCGGGAGCGAGGGTGCCGATGACCCACCCCGGTTGCCCCTGCGCGGCGGTGAAGGCGGCCTGCACCGCGTCGAGCGCGTCCGGCGCGCAGGCCACCAGCAGCCCGCCGCTGGTCTGCGGATCGGTGATGATCGTCTGCCATGCGCTGTGGTCGTCGGCGGGTAGCGCCGTCAGGTCCACGGCGTCGCCGTAGCTGGCCCAATTGCGGCCAGAGGCACCAGTGGCGATGCCATCAGCGAGCAGCGCGCGACTGACGTCCAGCACCGGCACGGCGCCTGCGTCCACCGTGGCGACGAGGCCCGCCGGGCGGCACATCTCCAGCAGGTGGCCGGCGAGGCCGAAGCCCGTGACGTCCGTCATCGCGTGCACCCCGGGCAGCCGCGCCAGCGCCGCACCGGCGCGGTTGAGCAGCGTGGTCCAGCGCCGCATCTCGCGGTAGCCGTCGGCGTCGAGTAGCCCCTTTTTCAGCGCGGCGGACAGGATCCCGACGCCCAGCGGCTTGCCCAGGACCAGCACGTCGCCGGGCCGTGCGCCGGCGTTCGTCTTGACGTGGGCCGGGTGCACGGTGCCGATCGCGGCCAGGCCGTAGATCGGCTCCACGGTGTCGATCGAATGCCCCCCGGCCAGCACGACCCCCGCCGCGCGGCAGGCGTGCGCGCCGCCTTCGAGCACGCGGCCGATGACCAATTCCGGCAACTGGTTGATCGGCATGCCGACCAGCGCCAACGCCAGCAGTGGCTCGCCCCCCATCGCATACACGTCGGACAGCGCGTTGGTCGCGGCGATGGCGCCAAAGTCGAACGCGTCGTCCACCACCGGGGTGAAAAAGTCCGTCGTCGCCACCAGCGCCAGATCGTCGCGCAGGCGGTAGACTGCCGCATCGTCGCTGGTGGCGGTGCCCACCAGCAGTTCGGGCGGTGCCAAGTGGGCCGGCACCTGCGCCAGCAGCCGCTGCAGCACCGCCGGGGCGATCTTGCAGCCGCAGCCGCCGCCGTGCGCCCACGCGGTCAGGCGGTTGGGGTCGCGTGTTTCGGTGTTCATCGTTTTCTCTCGTTCGGCGCGGACGCCCCGCGCCGCATGCATCATGGCCGTCAAGCCCGATATTGTCACGCTGGATCGCATCGGCGAGTTCGATACGCTGATCGACGCGCGCACGCCGGCGGAGTTTGCGCTCGACCACCTGCCGGGGGCGGTCAACCTGCCGGTGCTCGACGACGAGCAGCGTCGCCTCGTCGGCACGATCTACAAGCAGGCCGGCGCGTTCGAGGCGCGGCGCATCGGCGGTGCGTGGGTGGCGCGCAATATCGCCCGCCATGTGGAGCGCACGATGCAGGACAAGCCCGCGCATTGGCGGCCGCTGGTGTACTGCTGGCGCGGCGGGCAGCGCAGCGGTTCGTTCGTGCTGTGGCTGCGCCAGATCGGCTGGGCGGCAGCACAGTTGCAGGGGGGGTACAAGGGTTACCGGCGCTGGGTCGTGGAGCAGTTGCAGGCCCTGCCCCCGACGCTGCGCTGGCGGGTCGTCGGTGGACCCACGGGCAGCGGCAAGACGCGCCTGCTGCGGGCGCTGGCGGCGCGCGGGGCCCAGGTGCTGGACCTGGAGGCGCTGGCGCGTCACCGGGGGTCGATCCTGGGCGCGTGGCCCGACGGACAGCCGCAGCCGAGCCAGAAGGCGTTCGACACGGCGCTGGTGGACGCGCTGCGCCGCTTCGACCCCGCCCGACCCGTCTGGGTGGAGGCGGAGAGCCGCAAGATCGGCGCGGTACAGCTGCCGCAGGCGCTGGTGGACGCGCTGCAGCGGGCACCGCGCGTGCAGGTCGAGGCGCCGTTCGCCGCCCGGCTGGCGCTGGTGCTGGAAGACTACGCCTGGCTGGGTCGTGACCGGCAGGCGCTGGCCCAGCGACTGACCGCCTTGCGCGGCCTGCAGCCCAACGACACGCTGGCGCGCTGGCAGACCTGGGCGCTGGCGGGGCGGCTGACCGAGCTGTTCGCGGAGCTCATGACGCACCACTACGATCCGCTCTACCGGCGCTCGCAAGATCGCTCGGGAGTGCCGCCGTGGCGCACCGTGCCGGTGGCGGCGCTGGATGCGGACGGGCTGAACCGAGCCGCGTCGGATCTGCTGAACGACACGGGCCAGGGAACCCACGCATGACGATGAGCGAACGCGACGACACCCACCACGAGGCACCGATGCCGACCGCCGCTGCGTGGCTTGGCTACGGTGGGTTGCTGCCGTTTGCGGGCGGAGCCGCGGGGGTTTGGCTGACCGCCGGATTCGCGCAGTCCGCGATCGGTGCGGCGCTGTTGTGCTACGGCGGCGCCATCCTGAGTTTTCTCGGGGGCATCCACTGGGGTTGGGGGGCGCAGGCCGGTGCCGACCGGGTCGGGGCACGTCTGGTCTGGTCGGTGGTCCCGTCGCTGTGGGCGGCGTTTGCCATGACCTTGGGGCTGCTCACCGGGCCGCGTGTGGGCTATGCGGCGCTCGTCGCGGGCCTGCTGTTGTGGCGGGTGCTAGAGGTGGCGGCCTGCCCGCCCGGTCCGGTGGCGCCCTGGTACCCCCGGTTGCGCCGGCACCTGACGTTTGGGGCCGCGTCGTGTCTGGCCTTGGCGGCCGTGGCATCGCCGGCCTGATATGCGTCTGAATGTATAAGAAAAGAGAAAAAAAGTCGTTGGTGTTTTGACGGCCGGTGCCTAGAGTTACGGCCCATGATCGAATGGGCATATGTAGCGGGCGGCGCGGTCGTGGGGTTCATCGTCGGGCTGACGGGCGTCGGCGGCGGGTCGCTGATGACGCCGCTTTTGCTGTACGGATTTGGTGTGTCACCGTCGGTGGCGGTGGGGACCGACCTGCTGTTCGCGGGGCTGACCAAGGGCGTGGGGGTGTGGTCGTTCGCCCGCCGGGGCCTGGTGCCGTGGCGCGTGGTGCGCGACCTGGGCGGTGCCAGCGTCGCAGGGGTGGCGGCGATGCTGCTGGTGCTGCACACGGTCGGTGCAGCGAGCAAGGAGGTGGAGCAGGCGATTCGCGTCGCTCTCGGGGTGATGCTGCTATTGACTGCGATGGCCACCGCCATCAAAGTCATGCAGGCCGGCTGGCGCTGGCGCGCGACCCCTGCACCGGTGTTGCCTCCTGCGGACGACGAGACGGCCCAGCGGCCCCGCTGGCGCTGGGCGCCGTGGGGGTTCGGTGCGGCGATCGGTGCGCTGGTCGTGCTGACCTCGGTGGGGGCCGGTGCAGTGGGCGTGGTCGCGCTGATGGCGATCTATCCGCGCCTGCCGATGGCCCGCGTCGTCGCCGCCGACGTCACCTACGCCGTGCCGGTGACGCTGATCGCGGGTCTTGGGCACGCGGCGCTGCTCGGGACGGTGGACTGGGCGCTGCTGGGCTGGCTGTTGCTGGGGTCATGGCCCGGGATCTGGCTGGGCAGCCGCCTCGTGCAGCACGCACCGGTGGCGTGGTTGCGCACAGCGCTGTCCGCGATGCTGGGCTGGGTGGGGATCAAATTGTTGGGGGTGGTTTGACGCGACCACCCTGCCCAGGCCGCGAGCTGCGGTGGGTCAAGCCACCGGGGTGGCACCGGCCCCCACGATCACGACGGTTGGTCGGCCGCTGTGTTGGTCGCTGGCGCTTGCCAGCATACGGACGGTATGCTGGCTGTAGCGTACGTCGGGCCAGCCCGCGCGAGAGACGGCCAGCACCGGGGTGTCCGGGTGCCAGCCCGCCTCCAGCAAACGCTCCGCCAGAGCCGGCAGTTGTTTGCCCGCCATGTAAAACACTTCCGTATCGGCGTGACAGCCACCGCTGAGATCGCCTTCGCGCGTCATGGCCGTGGTCAGCGCCACGCTGCGGCCGCGGCCACGCCGCGTCAGCGGGCGCTGAAGATCGGCCGCAGCGGCCAGCGCCGCTGTGATGCCGGGAACGACCTCCGTGGTGTGCCCTGCGCCGCGCACCACCGCCAGTTCTTCCTCGAGTCGACCGAACACACTGGGGTCACCCCCCTTGAGGCGCACCACCACCGCATGTTGGCTGGCCAGTTGGAGCAGCATGGCATCGATGTCGGCCTGCGCGGTGGCGTGACAAAAGCCCCGTTTGCCCACGTCGATCCAGCGCGCTTGGGGCGCATGCTCGCGCAGCGCGGGGTCGGCCAGTGCGTCGGCCAGTACGACGTCGGCGCGCTGCAGCCACCGCAAGCCGCGCACCGTGATCAGGTCGGCCGCCCCCGCGCCGGCACCAATGAACACGACCGTGCCCATGGATCAGTCGACCAGCAGTGCACCGCTGGTGCGGTGGGTGCCAGGATCGACGAGGATGAGCGCACCGCTCATCGGCTCGCCGTGGAAGCGGCTTACCGGCAGTGCTTCGGCACATTGAATTTGTACACGCCCGATGTCGTTGACACCGAGCTGTTGCGCTGGCGTCGGCGCGAGCGTGTCGATATCGAGCCGATGTTCGATGGCGCTGATGCGGCCCTGCACCCAACGGTGGCCGTGACGCAACCAGTAGCGGCGACCCACGACGGCCGCTTCGGTGTCGAGCCATGCCAGCGTTGCACCAAAGCTCGAGCGAGCCGACAGTGAGCCAGGTGCCCCCAGCCAGTCGCCGCGGGAGATGTCGAGCTGCCGATCGAGCACGAGGCCGATCGATTGTCCCGCATGGCCCGCTTCGATCGGTTGCGCGCCGTGGTGCAGCACGGCGGCTACGCGTGCCCGCTCACCGCTGGGATGCACGACCACCTCGTCGCCCACACGTACGGTTCCCGCGCCCAGACGGCCCCAGAAAATGCGCGGCTGGTGTCCCGTGCCGTCGCCCTGCCGCGCCACCCACTGCACGCTCAGCCGCCACGGGGCGTCGGCGTCAGGCTGCAACACGGGCAACGACTCCAGCAGCGCCAGCAGCGTCGGTCCGCGATAGTCGCCGATGGCGGCCGGGGTGGTCACGTTGTCGCCGCGCAGCGCCGACACAGGGACGATGCCCGCCGGGTGCAGTCCCGCACGATCTGCGAAGGTCAACAACGCCTCCCGCGTGGCCGCAAACGCGGCCGCGGCGTCGGGCACGGCATCGATTTTGTTGACGGCAAAAATGATGTGTGGCACGCCCAAGCGCTGTACCAGCAGCGCGTGTCGGCGCGTCTGTGGCAACAAGGTGACCGGACGCTGGGTGAGATCGAGTTTGGTCACGTCCACCAGTACGACCGCGGCGTGGCTGCCAGCGGCTGCCGTGACCATGTTGCGCGTGTATTGTTCGTGCCCGGGCGCGTCGGCAATGATGAATTTGCGCCGTGGCGTGGCGAAGTAGCGGTACGCGACGTCGATGGTGATGCCTTGCTCGCGCTCGGCTTCGAGTCCGTCGGTGAGCAGCGACAAATCCAACGCCTCGCCGCGGCTGTGGCGGCGCAGCGCGTCGACCTGGTCGGTCAGCAGCGCGCGGCTGTCGTACAGCAGCCGACCGATCAGCGTGCTTTTGCCGTCGTCGACGCTGCCCGCGGTCAGAAAACGCAGCGCGGCGTGTGTGTCGCCCGCCGAGTCATCGTGGCGGAATGCGGTCGTGTCCATCGTCAGAAATACCCTTCGCGTTTGCGCCGCTCCATGGCGGCGTCGTTGGTGCGGTCGTCCATGCGGGTGGCCCCGCGCTCGCTGACCTCGGTGCGCAGTGTCTCGGCCACGATCGCCTCGACACTGTCGGCATGGCTCTCCACGGGGCAAGTACAGGTCATGTCACCGACGGTGCGAAAGCGCACCCGCACGGTTTCGACGGTTTCGCCGGCACGGGGCGGTGTGAGCGGCGTGACCGGCACCAGCAGGCCTTGCCGCCGCACCACGGCGCGCTCGTGCGCATAGTACAGGGTGGGCAGGGCGATCTGCTCGCGGGCGATATAGGCCCAGACGTCCAGCTCGGTCCAGTTGCTGATCGGAAACGCCCGCATGTGCTCGCCCGGTTGCAGCCGGGTGTTGAACAGCATCCACAGCTCGGGCCGCTGTGCCTTGGGTTGCCATTGACCAAACGCGTCGCGGTGCGAGAAGATGCGCTCCTTGGCGCGGGCTTTTTCCTCGTCGCGGCGCGCGCCGCCGATCAGCACGTCGAAGCGGTTCGCTTCGATCGTCTCGAGCAGCGTGACCGACTGTGCCGCGTTGCGCGAGGCCATGGGGTCGGGTAGCCGCACCGTGCCGCGCGCGATGGAGTCCTCGACGGATCCGACGATCAGGGTGTCGCCGTGTTGTTGCACGAGGGCGTCACGAAACGCAATGACCTCGGGAAAATTGTGCCCGGTGTCGACGTGCAGCAGCGGCAGCGGCAGCTGCCCTTCCCAGCTGCCGTCGGGGCGTCGCCGCTGAAACGCTTTGCGCGCCAGGTGCAGCACGACGCAGGAGTCCTTGCCGCCAGAGAACAGCAGTGCCGGTCGCTCGAAGGCACCGATGGCCTCGCGCAGCAAATAGATGCCTTCTTCTTCCAGCGCGTCGAGGTGACGCCAATCGATATCGGGCAGCAGTCGGTGTTGGAAAACAGGGGCGTTCATGCGGATGCACTCTCGGCAGGTGATGCAAGCGGGGTGTGGGAACGTGGGACATGCAGGCCGCACTCGCGCAGGTCGTCTTGTTCCCACCACCAGCGGCCGGCGCGGAAATCCTCGCCCACCGCGATCGGGCGCGTGCACGGCGCACAGCCGATGCTGGGCATGAACGCGTCGTGCAGCGGGTTGTAGGGCACCTCGTGGCAGGCGATGTAGTGCCACACGTCGGCCCACGACCAGTCCGCCAGTGGGTTGTACTTGGTGCGCCCGTCGGCGTCGCGCGTCTGCAGCGGCACGTCGGCGCGTGCGGCGGACTGCTCGCGCCGCAGACCGGTGATCCACGCATCGCGGCCGGCCAGCATGCGCTGCAATGGTTCGAGTTTGCGCAGTCCACAGCATGCGTGGCGCAGCTCGCGGCTGCGGTACATCGCGTCATCGCCGTGCTCGCGCACGAAGGCAACCACCGCCTCCTCCACGGGGCTCCAGACCTCGATGGTGATGCCGTAGTGTTGTTGTGTGCGCTGCAGCAGTGCGAGCGTCTCCGGGTGCAGCCGCCCGGTGTCCAGCGTCGCGATGGGGATGGGCAGCGCGTGGCGGGCGATCAAATCCGTCAACACCACATCCTCGGCCCCCAGGCTGCTGGAGAGCACGATCCGCCCGGGGTGGGCCTGCGCCGCGGCACGCAGTCGCTCGAGGGTGGCAGCGACGCGCTCGGCGTGGCCGGGGGTTTCGCGGGCGTACAGCGAGAAAGCGCGTCCCGCGACGGGCTCCGGGATGTCGATGGTGGGCGTGGTCGTTTCAGGCATGGTGCAGCTCGGCGATATCGACGGGGTGGCGCACGTCCGGTTGGTAGTGTGCGTCAAACGCGTGCAGGGCGCGCTGCGCCACGGCGACGGACTCTCCCGCGCGTAGCACCACGGCATCGAAGCCGCAGCGCCACAGCAGCGGTGCCATGTCGGCGATGACGTCACCCGTGGCGCGGATTTGACCACGGAAGCGCCAGCGCCCGCGCAGCAGCCGCGCCTGGCTGTAAGCGCGACCATCCGTCCATTTGGGGAAGTGCAGCGCGATCAGATCCAGCCGCGGCAAGTCCGGCGCGATGCCGGTGATATCGGTGTCGTTGGGCCACAGCACACCGACGGGTACTTCGGCGGGCCATGTCGTGCGCACCGCGCGCCATTGTTCGGGACGCAACAGCAAACCCGCCGCGGGCTGTGGCGCAGGCGCCTCCGGGGCGATTCGCCACGGGTCGGTGTGAGGGTCGATGAAGTGCAGCGCAATCGTCATCGGGCAACTCCGGAGGGGGTCAAGCGGCAACAGCGGTGCGCTGGCGCACGGCATCGGTGGCTGCGCGGAAGGGATCCAGCCCGATGCGAGCGAGGGTGTCAAGGAAGCGTTCCCCATCGGCGCGCTCGTCCAGGTATGTGGTGAGCACCGCATCGATGGCGTCGGCAATTTCTTCGGCCGCGAAAGCCGGGCCGACAACCCGACCAGGCCGGGCAGCACCGTAGCGGGACTGACCGTCAGAGCCGCCGAGCGTGATTTGGTACCACTCGGTGCCGTCCTTGTCCACCCCGAGGATGCCGATGTGCCCGCTGTGGTGGTGTCCGCAAGAGTTCATGCAACCGCTGATGTGCAGGGCCAACTCGCCGATCGCTTCCAGCTCCTCTGGGTCCTGGTAGCGCTGCAGCACTTGCGCCGCGACGGGCAGCGTGCGTGCGTTGGCCAGCGCGCACAGATCGCCACCCGGGCAGGCGATGAGGTCCGTCAGCAGCCCGTGGTTGGGGGTGGCCAGACCAACGGTGCGTGCGGCTTGCCACAACGCGGGCAAATCGGCCTCGCGCACCCAGGGCAACAGCAGGTTTTGTTCGTGCGTGATGCGGGCTTCGCCGGCGCTAAACCGATCGGCCAAGTCGGCCGCTGCCTCCAGCTGCTCCGCGCTGACGTCACCGGGGCCTTGACCGGGGCGTTTGAGCGAAAGGGTCACGGCGCGCATGCCGGGCAACCGGTGGGCGTGCACCTGACGCTGGCACCAGCGCGCATACGCGGCGTCACTGGCCGCGGCGGCGCTGCCGGCCGCTGGCTGTGCCGCGCTCGCAATCCACGCGGTGGGTACGGTAAAACGCTCCTCGATCCGCTTCAGGGCTGCCTCGCTCAGCCGCAGTGCGTCACTGAGCGCGTCGTCCGCTCGCAGCGCTTCGTACTCGGCTTCGACGGCGTCGATGAAGCGTTGCCCTTCGGCTTTGACCAGAATCTTGATGCGTGCCTTGTAGAGGTTGTCGCGCCGACCGTACTGGTTGTAGACGCGCAAAATCGCCTCCAGGTACAGCAGGATGTCCTGCCACGGCACGAACGCGCGCAGCTCCGGCGCGATCAGCGGCGTGCGGCCCATGCCGCCGCCCGCCAGCACGCGAAAGCCCACCGCGCCAATCGTGTCGCGCCGCAGCTGCAGGCCGATGTCGTGCCACGCGATCGCGGCGCGGTCATCCGCGGCGCCCGTCACGGCAATCTTGAACTTGCGCGGCAAAAAGGCGAACTCCGGGTGCAGCGTGCTCCACTGCCGCAGCAGCTCGCAGTACGGGCGCGGGTCGACCTCCTCGTCCGGTGCGATGCCGGCCAGTGCGTCCGTCGTGATGTTGCGGATGCAGTTGCCGCTGGTTTGAATGCCGTGCAGGTCGGCTTCGGCCAGCACATCCATCACGTCGGCGGCGCGCGCCAGCGGGATCCAGTTGAACTGGATATTTTGTCGGGTGGTGAAGTGGCCAAAACCGCCTTGGCCAGCGAACGGCCCGTCGGTGACGCGGTCGAACTCGCGCGCCACGCGCGCCAGCGTGCGCAGCTGGTGGCTGGAAATTTCTCCGTAGGGGATGGCCACGCGCAACATGGGCGCGTGCCGCTGGATATACCAGCCGTTTTGCAGGCGCAGCGGCTTGAAATCGTCTGCACTGAGCTCGCCGCGCAAGTGTCGCTCGAGCTGGTCACGGAACTGCGCCGCGCGCCGACGGATGAAGTGGCGGTCGAAATCGGTATAGCGGTACATCGGGAAACAGCGATCCGTCGATGCCCGCGATTGTCAGTTCGAGTTATGAAAAAACAAACGAAAAGATTGTTTTATATCTATAACGGCCGGGCATAAGGGGTAAAGGGCGTACGCTTTCCACCCCGACGTGGGCAGATCATCTGTCCGGACGGCGGGGGCGCTGTCCTACGGCGATGAGCGGGGCTAGGCCCCCGGCCCAAGCGTGTCGATCGCGTCGGTGATGATGCCATCGAGCCCCCATTGCAGCAGGGTGGCGGCGCGCTCCGCGTCGTTGACGGTGTAGGTCAGCAGCCGCCAACCCTCATCGCGGCATTGCTGCACCAGCGCCGGGGTCCACAGCCGGTGGTTCAGCACCACCGCCACGCACTGCAGTTGCCGCGCGACCGCCCAGCAGCCGGGCCACAGGCTGTCGAGCAGCAGGCCGCGCGGCAGGTGGGCGCGGGCGTCACGCGCCGTCAGCAGCGCTTCGGGGCGGAAGGACGTCAGCAGCGGCCACGCCGGACCGCCGGGCGCGCCGTGGCCGTGGCGGCGCCACAGGCGGTCGACCGCCTCGGCCACGGCGCGGCCAGTGTGCGCTTCGGTGCCGGGCGTGGGTTTGATTTCGAGGTTGAGCCACGCACCGCGCGGCAGCGCCCAGTCGACGAGGGTGTCGAGGCGCAGCAGCGGCTCCCCCGCGTAGGCTGGGCTGTGCCAGCTGCCCGCATCCAGCGTGGCCAGTTCCGCCCATGGCCGCTCCCCGGCCACCCCCTGCCCGTCGGTCGTGCGTTCCAGCGTCGCATCGTGCAGCAGGAAGGGGACCCCGTCGGCCGAGAGCTTGACGTCGCATTCGAACGCGCGCCAACCGTGCTGCCACCCCAGCTCGAAAGCCGCCAAGGTATTTTCGGGAGCGCGCTTGCCGGCACCGCGGTGGGCAATCCAGCGGGGGATCGACAAGGGGGCTGAGGGGAAAGTTGACATACACCATCTCCGTGTGTGGGGCGAGGGTGATCGCCAGCCTCTCCAACATCGGGGGGCGACCATCTCCGTGTGGACAGGTGGCCAGAGCGGTCATGGCGGGGCGGCCGAGCAGGGGGCGGCGTGTCGTTGGGCTGTCCTCCGCAGTGACACCGCGAACGGTGATTGACAGGCCCTGACGCCGAACCCGTGGGGCCATGCACCCAGCTCATGCGATGCGCTGTCCGCTTTGGGGATCGAACGCGTGCAGGCGATCCGCCATCGGCTGCACGTGCACGGTGTCCCCGGGGCGCGGATGGCAGGGGTCAGACTCGGCGACGCGAATCGTGACCGGCTGCCCGTGGGTCTGGCCATAGATCAACCGCTCGGCACCGAGCAGCTCTACCGCCTCGACCGCCACGGCCCACCCCTCACCGGGCGACACGACGCGCAGGTGCTCCGGCCGGACGCCCAGCAGCGTGCCGGGGCGCGCACCGGGCACATCGCGCAGCAGGTTCATCGCGGGCGAGCCGATGAACGTGGCGACGAAGGTGGTGGCGGGGCGGTGGTACACCTCCTCCGGCGTGCCGAACTGCTCCATGCGGCCGGCGTTCATCACCATCACGCGCTGCGCCAGCGTCATCGCTTCCACCTGGTCGTGCGTGACGAACAGGCTGGTGATGCCCAGCTCCCGGTGCAGCTTCTGGATTTCCAGCCGCGTTTGCACGCGCAGCTTGGCGTCCAGGTTGGACAGCGGCTCGTCGAACAGGAACACCTGCGGCTGGCGCACGATGGCGCGCCCCATCGCGACGCGCTGGCGCTGGCCGCCGGAGAGCTGCCGCGGCTTGCGCTGCAGCAGGTGGCCCAGCTCCAGGATCTGCGCCGCCTGCTCGACGCGGCGGCGGATCTCGTCCTTCGGCACTCCGCGCAGCTTCAGTCCGTAGGCCATGTTGTCGAACACGGTCATGTGCGGGTACAGCGCGTAGTTCTGAAACACCATCGCGATATCGCGCTGCGCGGGTTCCAGGTCGTTGACGATGCGCTGGCCGATGCGGATGGTGCCACCGCTGATCGTCTCCAGCCCTGCCACCATGCGCAGCAGCGTCGATTTGCCGCAGCCGGAGGGGCCGACGATGACGACAAACTCGCCGTCGCGGATCTCGGCGCTCAGGCCGTGTATCGCGGTGACCGGCTCGCGTGCGCCCTCGTAGCGCTTGACGACCTGATCGAAATGCAAAGAAGCCATGTATCGGATGTCCTGCGGTCGGGGTTATTTTTCGCTGTCGACGAGGCCTTTGACGAACCACTTCTGCATCGCCAGCACGACCAGCGCCGGCGGCAGCATCGCGAGCATCGCGGTGGCCATCACGATGTTCCACTCGGTGTAGGCCTCGCCGGTGATGAGCCGTTTGATGCCCAGCACGATCGGGTACATCGACTCGTCCGTCGTCACCAGCAGCGGCCAGAGGTACTGGTTCCAGCCGTAGATGAACTGGATGACGAACAGCGCGGCAATGCTGGTGCGCGACATCGGCAGCAGCACGTCCCAGAAGAAGCGCATCGGCCCGGCACCATCGACGCGGGCGGCCTCCACCAATTCATCCGGCACGGTGAGGAAAAACTGCCGGAACAAAAACGTCGCGGTGGCCGACGCGATCAGCGGCACCGTCAGGCCCGCGTAGGTGTTGAGCATGCCGAGGTTGGCGATGACCTCGTAGGTGGGGCCGATGCGCACCTCCACCGGCAGCATCAGGGTCACGAAGATCGCCCAGAACACCAGATGGCGCAGCGGAAAGCGGAAGTACACGATCGCAAACGCCGACAGCAGCGAAATCGCGATCTTGCCCAGCGCGATGGTCAGCGCCATCACCAGGCTCACACCCATCATCGGCAGGCCCGGAGCGAAGCGGCTGCCGGCCGACGTCTCACCGCCCAGCAGCGCCAGCCGGTAGTTCTCGACGAGGTGCGGACCCGGCAGCAGCGACAGCGGCGCGCTGGTGGCGATCTGCTCGGCGCTCTGCGTCGAGGCGATGAACGTGAGATACACGGGGAAGGCGACGATCGCCACCCCGACGATCAAAATGGCGTGGGACAGCAGGTCCAGCCAGGGACGTCGTTCGACCATTGCGGGGCTCGCTTTCAGTACTGGACTTTTCGCTCGATGTAGCGGAACTGCACCACCGTCAGCGCAATGACGATCGCCATCAGGATGACCGACTGCGCGGCCGATCCCCCCATGTCCAGCGCCTTGAAGCCGTCGTAGTACACCTTGTAGACGAGGATCGCCGTGTCCTTGCCGGGGCCGCCCTGCGTGGTGGCATCGATGATCGCGAAGGTGTCGAAGAACGCGTACACGACGTTGATCACGAGCAGAAAAAACGTCGTCGGCGACAGCAGCGGAAAGACGATGGTCCAGAAGCGCCGCCAGGGGCTGGCACCGTCGATCGTCGCAGCCTCGATCAGCGAGCGCGGGATCGACTGCAAACCGGCGAGGAAAAACAGAAAATTGTACGAAATCTGCTTCCACACCGCGGCCAGCACCACCAGCGCCAGCGCATGGTCGCTGTTGAGTCGGTGGTTCCACTCGACTCCCACCTGCTGCAGCGCCCATGCCACCACCCCCATCGGCGAGGCGAACATGAACATCCACAACACGCCGGCGACGGCCGGTGCGACGGCGTAGGGCCAAATCAGCAGCGTCTTGTACCAGCGCGCGCCGCGCACGACGCGGTCGGCCATCACCGCGAGCAGCAGCGACACCGACAGGCCCACCACCGCCACCAGCACCGAGAACACCGCCGTGACCCGGAACGACTGCAGGTAGGTCGCGTCGGCGAACAGCCGCTCGAAGTTGGCCAGCCCGACGAACTCGACGCTGCCGCCGAAGGCGTCCTGCTCCATGACGCTTTGCAGCAGCGCCTGCGCCGCGGGCCAGAAAAAGAACACCAGCACGATGGCCAGTTGCGGCATCACCAGCAGCCACGGCAGCCAGCGCGAGGCGAATCGAACGCGTTTTTCCATGATGGGCGGGGATGAACGAAAAAACCGCCCGGTCGGGGTCGCCGGGCGGCGTCAGCCGGTGCGGGCCGCGCGGCCGCGCACCGCACGCGGGGTCAGGTCGGCGTCACATCCGCCCCTGGTTGGCGCGCTGGAAGCGCTCGAGCTGCTCGTTGCCGCGGCGCACGGCGTCGTCCAGCCCTTGCTTGGCGCTCTTCTTGCCGGCCCAGACCTGCTCCATCTCCTCGTCGATGATGGTGCGGATCTGCACGAAATTGCCGAGTCGGATGCCGCGCGACTTGTCGGTGGTCTTGCGGATCATCTGCTCGACCGAGACGTCGGTGCCGGGGTTCTGTTTGTAGAAGCCCGATTTCTCCGTCAGCTCATAGGCGGCCTTGGTGACCGGTAGGTAGCCCGTGCGCTGGTGGCTGCGCGCGGCCACGTCGGGTTTGGACAGGTGGGCGAAGAACTGCGCCACCCCCTTGTAATCGGCGTCCTTTTTGCCGGCCATGACCCACAGGCTGGCGCCGCCGATGATGGTGTTTTGCGGCGCACCGGGCACGTCCGGGTAGTAGGGCAGCGTCGAGATGCCGAAGTCGAACTTCGCGTTGCGCTTGACGTTGCCGTACAGCGCCGAGGAGCCCGTCATCATCGCGCACTCGCCCGACACATAGGTCGCGTCCGCCGCGTTGCCGCGCCCTTTGTAGACGAAAAGCCCCTGCTTGGCCATGTTGGCCAGGTTTTCGATGTGGCGCACGTGCAGCGGTGAGTTGAAGGTCAGGCGCGCGTCCAGCCCGCCGAAGCCGTTGTTCTTCGACGCGAACTCCACGTTGTGCCAGGCCGAGAAGCTCTCCAGCTGCGTCCAGCTCTGCCAGCTCGTCGTGAACGGGCATTTGTGGCCCGCGGTCTTGAGTTTGGCGGCGGCCAGCGCCACTTCGGGCCAGCTCTTGGGCGGCTTGTTGGGGTCCAGCCCCGCGGCCTTGAAGGCGTCCTTGTTGTAGTGCAGCACCGTCGTGGAGCTGTTGAACGGGAAGCTCAGCATCTGCCCGTTGGGCGCGGTGTAGTAGCCCTTGACGGCGTCCACGTAGGCGTTGGGGTCGAAGGTGACGCCGGCCTTTTTCATCACCTCGGCCACGGGGACGATGGCGTTGCGGCTGGCCATCATCGTGGCGGTGCCGACCTCGAACACCTGCAGGATGTGCGGCGCGTTGCCGGCACGGAAGGCCGCGATCGCCGCCGTCATCGACTCGTCGTAGCTGCCCTTGAAGACCGGCACGACCTTGTAGTCCTTCTGGCTGGCGTTGAACTCGTTGGCCAGGTCGTTGACCCATTCGCCGAGCGCGCCTCCCATCGAGTGCCACCAGACGATCTCGGTCTGGGCGTGGGCACCGAAGGCGCTGGCGGCCAGCACGGTGGCGGTGACGAGGCGTTGGATGGGTTTGGTCATCACGGCTCCTTGCAGGGGCATGGGGTGGTGGGAAAACAGGCGATCACACCCGAAATGATTGGAGTAAACCGTGACAGTTTAGTGACAAAGGGGACCATCCGGACGATGGCCTAGGGTTTTTCCGCATTGGGCGGCACGTGGTGAGCCGCATTGGGGGGCACTTGGTGGGCCGCATCGGGCAGTGGTGCGGCGGGCACGTGTCGCGCGATCCAGTCGTGCACCGCTTCGCGCTGTGCCGGCGACAGGTGCAGGCCCAGCTTGCTGCGGCGCCACAGCATATCGTCCGCGCTGCGTGCCCATTCGCGCGTGACCCAATGCCGCAGCTCCACCTCGTACAGCCCGGGGGCGACCTCGTCGCCGAGGTCCGCGGGGCGCTGCGCCCCCTGCAGCCAATCCAGACACGACGTCCCGTACGCCCGCACCCAGCGTTCCCGCACCGGCGCAGGCAGCCACGGCCAGCGCGTCCCGATGTGGTCGAGCAACCGCCGCATCGCCGCCATCGGGCCGCCATCGGTGCCGAACAGGCGCGTCGCGTCACCGCCGGGCAGCGGGGCGCAGCGGGTCCAGTCATCGGTCGTCGCCCCGAGCAGCGGCGCCAGCCGCCGCGCCGCCTCCGTCGCCAACGTCCGGTAGGTCGTGATCTTGCCGCCCCACACGGTCAGCAGTGCCGCCCCGTCGCGCGTGTCCAGTTCCAGCCGGTAGTCGCGCGTCACGGCCGACGGGTCGTCGCTCGCGTCCTCCAGCAGCGGTCGCACGCCGCTGTAGTGCCACACCACGTCCGCAGGGGACACGGGGCGGCGGAAGTAGCGCCCCGCCTCGCGGCACAGGTAGGCGGTTTCGTCCGCGTCGATGCACGCGGCCGCCGGGTCGTCGCGGTGCTCGACGTCCGTCGTACCGATCAGGGTGTAGTCGCGCTCGTAGGGGATGGCGAAGACGACGCGCCGGTCGCTGGCCTGCAGCAGGTAGGCGCTGTCGTGGTCGAACAGCCGGGGCACGACGATGTGGCTGCCGCGCACGAGGCGCAGGTGCCGCGCAGGGGCGATCCCCGCCTGCTCGCGCAGCAGCGACTCGGCCCACGGTCCGGCGGCGTTGACGACGACGCGCGCGTGCACCGACCACGCCGGTCCCCCGTCGCGCGGCTGCAGGGTTGCCAGCCAGCCGTCGGGCGTGCGCCGCAGCGCCGTGCAGCGCGTGCGCGTCAGCACCGTCGCACCGCGGTCGGCGGCGTCGCGCGCGTTGAGCACGACCAGCCGCGCGTCGTCCACCCACCCGTCGGCGTAGGCGAAGCCGCGCCGCCAGCCGGGCTGCAGGGCGGCCCCGGCCGGGTCGTGCGCGAGGTCGATTGCCTGCGACGCCGGCAACACCTCGCGCCGCGCCAGGTGGTCGTATAGCCACAGGCCCAGGCGGATCATCCACGCCGGGCGCATGCCGGGGTCGTGCGGCATGACGAAGCGCATCGGTGCGATCAGGTGCGGCGCGACGCGCAGCAGCACCTCGCGCTCGGCCAGCGCCTTGCGCACCAACCCGAACTCCCCGTACTCCAGGTAGCGCAGGCCGCCGTGGATCAGCTTGGTCGAGGCCGACGACGTGTGGGCGGCCAGATCGTCCTGTTCACACAGCAGCACGCGCACGCCGCGCCCGGAGAGGTCGCGCGCGATGCCGCAGCCGTTGATACCGCCGCCGACGACGAGCACGTCCGTGGTCGACGGCGGGATGGGCGTCTCAAAAGGGGACGTGGAAGAAGGGGCCATGGGGCAGGCGCGGTTTGCGAATGTTCGTAGATGTTCGGATAAGTGCGATTATGATCGAAATGGGTCGGGCGTGGTGTGGTCGGGGTAGTACCGGGATGGCACAGGGATAGGGGATGGCACGGGGGCATCAGGGGGACAGCGCGGAATGGCCAGAACCGCCGGTCCACCACGCGGCCGCCGCCTTGCGGCACAATGCGTGGCCATGTCGTCCCACCCGTTGCCGCAGCGTCGCCGCGCCCTCAACCCGCGCCAGAGTGAGCTGCTGGCGCTGGTGCGCGAGGCCGGCACGCTCAGCATCGAGGCACTCGCGCAGCGCTTCGGGGTCACGCTGCAGACGGTGCGGCGCGACGTGCGGCAGCTCGAGCAGATGGGGTTGCTCGCGCGCTTTCACGGCGGGGTGCGCACACCGGTGTCCACGGTGGAGAACCTCGCCTACACCCAGCGGCAGACGCTCAACGCCGAGGCCAAGGCCGCGATCGCGCGTGCGGTGGCGCGCGACGTCCCCGCCGGTTGCTCGCTGATCCTCAACATCGGCACGACCACCGAGGCGGTGGCGCGCGCGCTGCTGCAACACCGCGGTCTGCGCGTCATCACCAACAACCTCAACGTCGCCGCGATCCTGTCGGACAACCCGGATTGCGAGGTGGTCATCACCGGCGGGGTGGTGCGCGGGCGCGACCGCGGGATCGTCGGCGAGGTGACGATCGACTTTCTGCGCCAGTTCCGCGTTGATATCGCCCTCATCGGTATCTCGGGCATCGAGACGGACGGGACACTGCGCGACTACGACGTGCGCGAGGTGCGCGCGGCGCGCACGATCATCGAGCACGCGCGCCAGGTGTGGCTGTGCGCCGACCACAGCAAGTTCGGGCGACCGGCGATGGTGGAGGTCGGCCACATCGCGGAGCTGACGCGCGTGTACACGGACCGCCCGCCACCGCCGCCGTTCGATGCCATGCTGCGCGAGGCCGATGTCGCCTGCGTCGTGGCCCAGGGAAACTAGCCGGAGTCCAACCCGCCGCGCCAGCGGTGCCGCGTTTTTGGGGGCGGGCGCGGTCAGCCGCCGGTGGCGTCGCCGGCACCGGGTGGCGGGGACAGCGCATCGAGTGCGATCGCCGTCATCGCCGCCAGCAGCCGCGCGTCCTCGCCGATCGCCGGGGCCAGGTGCCACGTGACCGCGGGAAAACGCGCGCGCAGCCCGTCCAGCAGCCGCGGCAGGTCTTTGCGCACGTGCCCGCCCACACCGAGAAAGAGTGGCAGCACCGTCACCGCGCGGCAACCCGCGGCGGCGAGCGCCGCGCCCGCGGTCGGCAGGTCGGGCGTCATGAATTCGAGGAAGGCCAGCGCGACGGGCGTTTGGGGGCGCGCCGCGCGCACGGCGGCGGCCACCCGTTCGAAAGGGGCGGCCCACGCCGGGTCGCGCGCGCCGTGCGCCAGCAGGATCAGGCCGTGTGGGTCGTCCGCGAGCGGTCCGCGACCGACGGGCGCAGGTGGTGCTTGGGGGGCGTCGTGCATGACGCGCATAATGGCACGGTTTGCACAGAAGGGGATTGCCGCCATGGATCTGTCGGACCGCTCGCACATCGCCGCCCCGCTGGCCGGGGCCTACACGCCCACCAGCGCCGAGGTGACGCCCGGCGGCGCCGACTGGATGGCCGCGCACTGGATGCCCTTCACCGGTAACCGGCAGTTCAAGGCCGATCCGCGCCTCGTCGTCGCGGCCGAGGGGGCCTACCTGATCGACGCCGACGGTCGCCGGGTGTTCGACGGCCTGTCGGGTCTGTGGTGCACGGGGCTCGGGCACGGCCGGCGCGAGATCGTCGAGGCCGTCAGCCGCCAGGTGGCCACGCTCGACTATTCGCCCGCGTTCCAGTTCGGCCACCCGCTGTCGTTCGAGCTGGCCAACCGCATCGTCGAGCGCATGCCCGCGGGGCTCAACCGCGTCTTTTTCACCGGCTCCGGCTCCGAGTCGGCCGACACCGCGCTCAAGATCGCGCGCGCCTACTGGCGCGCCCGCGGGCAGGCCAGCAAGACGCGCCTGATCGGCCGCGCCAAGGGCTACCACGGCGTCAACTTTGGCGGCATCTCGGTCGGTGGCATCGTCGGCAACCGCAAGCTGTTCGGTCAGGGGGTCGAGGCCGATCACCTGCCGCACACGCAGCCGCCGGCTGGCAGCTTCTTCCGTGGCCAGCCGCCCGCGGACGGCGGTGGGCGCTACGCGGGCGCGGCGCTGGCCGATGAGCTGCTGCGCCTCATCGAGCTGCACGATGCCTCGACCATTGCCGCGGTGATCGTCGAGCCGTTTTCCGGCTCGGCGGGCGTCGTCGTGCCGCCGGTGGGGTACCTGCAGCGGCTGCGCGAGATTTGCTCCGCGCACGACATCCTGCTCATCTTCGACGAAGTCATCACCGGTTTTGGTCGCTGCGGCGCGTGGACCGGTGCAGAGGCTTTCGGCGTCACGCCCGACATCCTGAACTTTGCCAAGCAGGTGACCAACGGCGTGCAGCCGCTGGGCGGCGTGGTGGTGCGGCAGGAGATTTATGACACCTTCATGGCCGCCGGCGGGCCGGACTACGCGCTGGAGTTCCCGCACGGCTACACCTACTCCGCGCACCCCGTGGCGTGCGCGGCGGGGCTGGCGTCGCTGCGGCTGTTGACGGATGACGACGCACTGGCGCGTGTGCGCGCGCTCGCACCGGTGTTGGAGGCGGCGGTGCATGAGTTGCGCGGCGCGAGCCCGCACCTGACCGATATCCGCAACTACGGGCTGGCCGCGGGCCTGACGTTCGCGGCCGTGCCGGGCGAGCCGCTCAAGCGCCCGTTCGAGATTGCGATGCGCATGTGGGCCAAGGGGTTTTACGTGCGCTACGGCGGCGACACCATCCAGCTCGCCCCCCCGTTCATCAGCACCGAGGCCGAGATTCTCCGGCTGGTCGACGCGCTTGGCGAGACGATTCGCGAGCTGGCCTGATCGAGCGACAAGTACACAACCGCGCCACGAGCCGAGCGCGGCCGTGCAGCCACCGCGTGCGCGGCGGCTGCGGCCGGGTGCCACTCACCGCTTGGCCAGCTTGAACACCGCGGTGCTGGCCAGCAGGTTTGGCAGCGTGCGCACCTCGCGCCCCTCGTCGTCGAGGCCGAAGGCGTCCTCGACTTGCAGGCCCAGGCGCCGTGCGAGCACCTCGAAGTCCGCAAACGTGCCCACACGGATGTTGGGCGTGTCGTACCACTCGTACGGCAGCCGCTTGGTCACCGGCATGCGGCCGGCCAGCACGCGCAGCCGGTTGGGCCAGTGCGCAAAGTTCGGGAAGGCCACGATCGCGCTGCGCCCGACGCGCGCGGTCTCGCGCAGCATCGTCTCGGCGTTGCGCAGGTGCTGCAGCGTGTCGATCTGCAGCACGACGTCGAAGCTGTCGTCGGCAAACATCGACAGCCCTTCCTCGAGGTTGAACTGCAGCACGTCGAGTCCCCGCTTGAGGCACACGAGCACTTGCGCGTCGTCGATTTCGATGCCGTAGCCGCTGCAGCCGCGCGCCTCGCGCAGGTGCGCCAGCAGCGCCCCGTCGCCACAGCCCAGGTCCAGCACCCGCGCCCCGGTGGGCACGAGCCGCGCGATCATCGTTTGAATGGCGCGGTCACTCATGGCGATCCCCCTGCGCGGTCAATCCCGCCGCCACGCGGTGCTCGAAGTACGCCCGCACCGCCGCGTGGTAGCGCGCGTCGTCCAGCAAAAACGCGTCGTGCCCGTGCGGGGCGTCGATTTCCGCATAACTGACGGCGCGGCCGTTGTCGAGCAGCGCCTTGACGATCTCGCGGCTGCGCGCCGGCGAAAAACGCCAGTCCGTGCTGAACGATACGAGCAAAAAATCCGCGCGGGCGCGTGCCAGCGCAGCGCTCAAATCGCCATCGTAGGCCCGCGCGGGGTCAAAGTAATCGAGCGCGCGGGTGATGAGCAGATACGTGTTGGCGTCGAAATACTCGCTGAATTTGTCGCCCTGGTAGCGCAGGTAGCTCTCGATTTCGAACTCGACCTCCTGCGTCGTGTAGCGGTACGCGAGCCGCTCGGCGGTCTCCACGTCGCCCGCGCGCAGCGCCTCGGCCAGCGGGCGCAGGCGACGGCCGAATTTTTCGTTCATCACGTCGTCGCTCAGATACGTGATATGCCCGATCATGCGCGCGATGCGCAGGCCCCGCCGCGGCTTGGTGCCGTGCCGCAGGTAGTGGCCGTCGTGGAAGTCCGGATCGGTCACGATGGCGCGGCGCGCGACCTCGTTGAAGGCAATGTTCTCGGCGGTGAGGTTGGGGGCGCTGGCCACCACCACCGCGTGCCGCACGCGCTCGGGGTACTGCAGCGTCCACGACAGCGCCTGCATGCCGCCGAGGCTGCCGCCCATGACCGCCGCCAGCCGCTCGATGCCCAGCGCATCCAGCAGCCGCGCCTGCGCGTTGACCCAGTCCTCCACCGTCACCACCGGAAAGTCTGCGCCCCACGGCTGCCCGGTGGCGGGGTTGACGTGCGTGGGGCCGGTGGAGCCGAAGCACGAGCCGATGTTGTTGACACCGATGACGAAAAAACGCTGGGTGTCCACCGGCTTACCCGGCCCCACCATGTTGTGCCACCAGCCCTCGCTCTTGGGGATCGGCTGGCCCTGCGCGTCGGCATAAAAGCCTGCGACGTGGTGGCTGGCGTTGAGCGCGTGGCAGATCAGCACCGCGTTGTCGCGCGCGGGCGACAGCGTCCCGTAGGTTTCGTAGACGAGTTCGAACGACGGCAGCACCGCGCCGCTTTGCAGCGGCAGCGGCTCGGTGAAGGTATGGCGTTGGGGGGTGACGATCACGGGGTCATCCTCAAAAAGCGCCGTGACCGAGGACTGGCACACCCGGCACGGTGCCGGGGCTTCCTCTTTAGCGGTATTTGTTGAAGCGCCCGCAAGCGGGACCCAAATCGGCGCTGGGCCGCAGTATAAGGCCACGGCGCTAGGGGCACCAACGGCGCTGGCCCCGGCAGCCGTGACGAGGTCGGCCTTGGGGGCATTGGGCGGCCGGGTCACACGCCCACGGACGGGCCGACGCGGCATGCGGCTTTATGGGGCCGCTCGACAGCCGCTCCGCGCCGCAGGGAGCTAGCCCCGTGGTGGCCAGTGTTCGCCCTATCGGGGCGGCCGAAGCGGGCCCCGTCTGTTCACCCGGCTGTTGTTTTGGCGCGTCAGGCGCCGCCGCCGGCGCCGTGCCGCCGCGGGGTCGCGCAAAAAAATTCCCCCTGATGACGGAATGGGCGCATAATGCGCTTCGCGGATGTTCGCGACATCCGTGGTTTCGAGTGATCGGTTGGTTTCGCGCGCGACAGGTTTCTGGTGTGCCGTCGGGGCTCCATCGCTTCGTGTTTGTGTTTTGTGTGTTTTCAGGAGTCCCGCAATGGGCAACAAGTTGTACGTCGGCAATCTTCCGTATTCGGTGCGCGACGGCGATCTCGAACAGGCTTTCAGTGCCTACGGCCAGGTGGCCAGCGCCAAGGTCATGATGGAGCGCGACACCGGTCGCTCCAAGGGTTTTGGTTTCGTGGAAATGGGCAGCGACGGCGAGGCGCAGGCCGCCATCGCCGGCATGCACGGCCAGTCGATGGGCGGGCGCAGCCTCGTCGTGAACGAGGCCCGTCCGATGGAGCCGCGTCCGCCGCGCAGCGGTGGCTTCGGCGGTGGCCGTCGTGAGGGCGGCTACGGTGGTGGCGACGGCCAGTTCCGCAGCCCCTACGGCAGCCCGCGCCGGCGCGACGACCGCGGCGGATACTGATCCCGCGGTCCAGGCAGGTCAGGGGCGCGCCGCCAGCGTGGCGCGCACCCGGCCCGTGACATCGGCGACCCCGCGCGCCTCGTCGTAGCGCAGGCGGTCGCCGGTCAGCACATCGGCCCCGCGCGTGACGCGCACCGGCTGATCCGATTCCAGCAGCCGCTGGGTTTCGTGCCACGTCAGCGCTTGACCCTCGAAGGTCAGGCGCGGCGTGGTTTTCGTTTGTGGGGTGCCCGCGAGCGCTTCGCGTACCACGCGCACGTCCCCGCGCAGGTGCACGACCGTGCGCGCATCGTCGGTCTGCAGCACGCGCGCGCGTGCCCACAGGCGGTGGCCGTCGGCCCGCGCCCAGCGCTCGAGGTCGGCCTCCTGCACGAGCAGCACGGCACGGTCCGGGTAGTGCGCCAGCGCTTTGCCGCGCAGGGTGGATTCCAGTTGCCCCGCCGCGTCGTAGCGGCGCAGGACGAAGTCCTCCAGCCGATAGTCGGGGACCCCGGGGGTCACAGGGGCGTCCGGCGCGGCCGGCAGCGGCGGCAGCTGCCGCACGATGCCGTACGAGATCGCGGCCAGCGCCCCCATCAGCAGCACCGGCAGGTACAGCGACACGCGGTCCCACAGCCCGTGCCAGCGCCGGCGCGGGGTGGTGGGGCGTGCTGCGGAGGCGGGGCCAGCCGCCGCGGGGGAGGCGCCGACCGTCATGCCAGCGCCTCCGCCAGCAGCGTCGCGTAGCGGCCCGAGGCCACGAGCAGCACGTCGCAGAACTCGCGCGCCGCGCCCGCCCCGGCGGGCGCGCGCGTCACGTGGTGCACGCGGGCCAGCACCTCGGCGTGGGCCGACGGCGGCGCGGCCGCGAACGCACAGCGCGTCAGCACCGGCAGATCGGGCCAGTCGTCGCCGATGGCCGCCGCCTGCGCCCAGGTCAGGCCCAGCGCCGCGAGGATCGCTTCGGCGGCCGGGCGTTTGTCCTCGGTGCCGTAGTGGACGTGGCGGATGCCGAGCGCCTGCAGGCGCTGGCGCAGCGCGGCCGAGTCGCGTCCGGTGACGACTGCCGGCTCGATGCCCGCGTGCCGCAGCAGCTTGAGGCCGTGGCCGTCCAGGCTGGCGAAGCGCTTGAGCATCTCGCCCTCGGGGCCGTAGTAGAGGCCGCCGTCGGTGAGCACGCCGTCGACGTCGAAAAAGGCCACGCGCACGTCCTGCGCGCGCAGCAGCGTCTCGGGCGGAAAGGTCAGCGTGGGCGCATGCATCAGATCACCTTGGCGCGCATCAGGTCGTGGTGGTTCAGCGCCCCGGCCAGGCGCCCGTCGTCGTCCACCACCAGCACGCTGGTGATGCGGTGCGCCTCCATCAGCTGCGCCGCCTCCACCGCCAGCATCTGCGGCCGCACCGTGCGCGGCCGCGGGTGCATGATCTCGCCGGCGGTGAGTTCGCGCAGGCCCATGCCGTCGCGCGCTTCAATCAGGCGACGCAGGTCGCCGTCGGTGAAGATGCCGATCGGGCGGCCCGCCTCGTCCACCACCGCGGTGGCACCCAGCCCCCCGGCGCTCATCGCGCGCATGGTCTCCATCAGCGTCGCGCCGGGTGCCACGCGTGGCGTCGCCTCTAGCGGGCGCATGACGTCGCGCACCAGCGTCAGCAGCCGCCGACCCAGCGCGCCGCCCGGGTGCGAGCGGGCAAAGTCGTCCGGCTGAAAGCCCCGGGCGCTCAGCAGCGCCACCGCGAGCGCGTCGCCCATCGCCATCTGCGCCGTGGTGCTGGCGGTGGGGGCCAGGTTGTGCGGGCAGGCCTCACGCGCCACGCCCGTGTCCAGCACCACGTCCGCGTGGCGCGCCAGCGTCGAGTCCGCCCGTCCCGTCATCGCCAGCAGGGGCACGCCCATGCGCTTGATCAGGGGCAGGATGGCCGAGAGTTCGTCGCTCTCGCCCGAGTTGCTGATCGCCAGCACGACGTCGGTTGCCGTGATCATGCCGAGGTCGCCGTGGCTGGCCTCGGCCGGGTGCACGAAGAGCGCCGGCGTGCCGGTGGAGGCGAGTGTGGCGGCGATCTTGCGCCCGACGTGGCCGCTCTTGCCCATGCCCATCACGACCACGCGCCCGCGGCAGGCCAGCACCACGCGCACCGCCTGCGCGAAGCGGCCGTCCAGGCGCTGCTGCATCGCCTGCAGGCCCTGGATTTCGGTTTGCAGCGCCTCGCGCGCGAGGGCGAGCAGACGTTCGTCGTCGGATGCCTGGGAGGGGAGGAGCGTCATGGCGGGATTATCCGGCAAGCCACCGCCGCGTCACACCCGCGCGGCGCCGGTGGCCGCACCGTCGAGCGTGGCGCCCCGCTGCACATGCCGACGCGCGCGTGGTGGGGCACTGCTTCCCGTCTCTGCCCCGTATGATCGGCGGTATGAACGCCCTCGACCTCGCGCTGTTGTACCTGCTGGCGGCCGTGCTGGGGGTCGTGGTGTGCCGTTTGCTGCGGCTGCCGGCGATGATCGGTTACCTGGGCGTGGGTGTGCTCATCGGCCCGCACGCGCTGGCGCTGGCGCAAAACTCGGCGGGGCTGCGCTACCTCGCCGAGTTCGGCGTGGTGTTCCTGATGTTTGCCATTGGGCTGGAGTTCAGCCTGCCCAAGCTGCGCGCGATGAAGCGCTTCGTCTTCGGCCTGGGCACGGCGCAGGTGGTGCTGACCGTGCTGCTGACGACGGCGGCGTCGCTGGCGCTCGGGTGGCTGCTGCCGCAGTGGTGGAAGCTCGAGTGGCCGATGGCGGCGGCGATGGGCGGCGTGATGGCGATGAGCAGTACCGCGATCGTCGTCAAGCTGATGGCCGACCGGCTGGAGCTGGAGTCCGAGCACGGGCAGCGCGTCGTGGGCATCCTGCTGTTTCAGGACCTGGCCGTGGTGCCGCTGCTGGTGCTGATCCCGGCGCTGGCCGCGCCGGGCGAGGACCTGGGGCGCGCGCTGCTGCTGGCGGTGGGCAAGGCGGCGGTGCTGCTGGCGCTGCTGCTCACGGGCGGGCAGCGCGTGATGCGCTGGTGGCTGACGCTGGTGGCGCGGCGCAAGAGCCAGGAACTCTTCGTGCTCAACCTGCTGCTCGTGACGCTGGGGCTGGCGTGGCTGACCGAGCACGCGGGGCTGTCGCTGGCGCTGGGCGCGTTCGTCGCAGGGATGCTCATCGCCGAGACCGAGTACAAGCACCAGGTGGAGTCCGACATCCGGCCGTTCCACGACGTGCTGCTGGGGCTGTTTTTCATCACCATCGGCATGATGCTGGACTGGCGCATCGTGCTGGAGCGCTGGCCGCTGGTGCTGCTGCTGTTGGTGCTGTCGCTCACGTTCAAGGTGGTCCTGATCACGGCGCTGGTGCGTGCCTTCGGCGCCAGCATGGGCACGTCGCTGCGCGTGGGGCTGTACCTGATGCAGGCGGGCGAGTTCGGGCTCGTGCTGCTGCGGCTGGCCAACCAGCACGGGCTGGTGCCGCCGGCGCTGTTCAACCCGACGCTGGCGTCGATGGTGATTTCGATGCTGCTGACCCCCTTCATCATCGAGCGCAGCAACGCCATCGTCACGCGGCTGGTCAGCAGCGACTGGCTGCAGCAGTCGGTGCAGATGACGCAGATCGCGCGCAAGTCCATCGCCGCGGACCGGCATGTCATCATCTGCGGCTACGGCCGCTGCGGGCAAAACCTCGCGCGGCTGCTCGACGGCGAGGGCATTCCGTACATGGCGCTCGACCTCGACCCCGACCGCGTGCGCCAGGCCGCGGCGGCGGGGCACTCGGTCGTCTTCGGCGACGCGGCGCGGCTGCCGTCGCTGATCGCAGCGGGGCTCGCGCGCGCCAGCGCGGTCGTCATCACGTATATCGACACCCCCAGTGCGCTCAAGGTGCTGCACCACGTGCGCGAACACGCGCCGGCCGTGCCGGTGGTGGTGCGCACGATCGACGACACCGACTGGGCGCGGCTGCAGGCGGCTGGTGCCACCGAGGTCGTGCCGGAGGCGCTGGAGGCGAGCCTCATGCTCGCCAGCCACGCGCTGGCGCTGGTCGGGGTGCCGCTGCGCCGGGTGGTGCGGCTGGTGCAGGAGCAGCGCGACGCGCGCTACCAGCTGTTGCGCGGCTACTTCCACGGCGCGGACGACGACGCCGACGACGAGGCCGGCCACGCGCGGCTGGCCACCGTCGTGCTGCCGCCCGGCGGGCCGACCGTGGGCCAGCGGCTCGCGGACCTCGCGCTGCACGCCGTCGGCGTGCAGGTGATGGACGTGCGCCATGCCAACGGGCGGCGCGAGGTGCCGGACGACGATCTGCGCCTGCAGGGGGGCGATGCGGTGGTGCTCTACGGCACGCCGGAAGCGCTGGCGCTGGCCGAGGCCAAGCTGCTGGCGGGATAATCCGGCCCCATGGACACCGCCGCCTACCTCCGTTCGCACATCCGCACCGTCCCCGACTGGCCCGCGCCGGGCGTGCAGTTCCGCGACATCACGCCGCTGCTGCAGGACCCGAAAGTCTTTCGCGTGCTCATCGACACCTTCGTGCACCGCTACATGGACCGCGACAAGCGGCCGGACGTGGTCGCGGGGCTGGACGCACGCGGCTTCATCATCGGCTCCGTCGTGGCGTACGAGCTGGGCGTGGGCTTCGTGCCGATCCGCAAGAAGGGCAAGCTGCCCTTCACGACGGTGGCGGAGACCTACGAGCTGGAGTACGGCAGCGCCACCGTCGAGCTGCACACCGACGCCGTCAAGCCCGGCGACCGCGTGCTGCTGATCGACGACCTGATCGCCACCGGCGGCACGATGATGGCGGGCAAAAAACTCTTGGAAAAGCTCGGCGCCACCGTGACCGAGGGCGCCGCGATCGTCGCGCTGCCGGAGCTGGGCGGCGTGCAGCGCCTGGAGGCGGCGGGGCTGCCGCTGTTCACGCTGGTGAGCTTCGAGGGGCATTGACGGGGTCGGCGGCGGTACCGACACCCGGCCGACAAAACGCGGACTAACCGCGTTGGCATAGGCTCCTTTTTGGTCGATACTCGGGGCTTCGCATCATCGTCGAGTTCCCCGCCGCCGCGGCCCCGTCGAACACTGGGTGCGCGGCCGCCATCCAGGAGTCGCCATGACCGCCGTCGTCGCCCATTCCAACGAGATCGCCACCCAACGCGCCAGCGCCGAGTACCTGACGTTCCGCCTCGGGGCCGAGGAGTATGGCATCGACATCCTGCGCGTGCAGGAGATCCGCTCCTTCGAGCAGCCCACCCGCATCGCCAACGCGCCGTCGCACATCCTCGGCGTGGTCAACCTGCGCGGGGTGATCGTGCCGGTGGTCGATCTGCGCATCAAGCTCGGCTGTGAGCGCGTCGAGTACAACAACCTCACGGTCGTCATCGTGCTCAACGTCAAGGGCCGCGTCGTGGGCGTGGTCGTCGACTCGGTCTCCGACGTGCTCGAACTCGCCCGCGACGCCATCCGCGCCGCGCCCGAGATGACGTCCGCGGCCGTCGACACCGCCTTCATCACCGGTATCGCCAGCGTCGGCGAGCGCATGCTGATCCTGATGGACATCGAGGCGCTGGTCAGCAGCCCCGACATGGGCCTGATGGACGCCTGAGCGGCGTCGGCCGACCCACCACTGCCACGGGAGGATGCCGATGATCCGATGGATGAGCGATGCGATGCGGGCCTGGTCGGTGCGCACGCGCATGTGGGGGGCGATCGGCGTCGTGCTGGCGCTGATGGTGATGCTCGCCGGTGTCGGCGTGTGGGCCGTGCACCACATGCAGATCGCGCAGCACGAGGCGCTGACGCTCGCATGGACGGTGGCGTCGCAAAACGCCACCAGCGCCAACGAGGCGTTCGCGCAGGAGATGATCGCGCTCACCGACCATGGGGAGCAGATCCGCCAGCAGGCGTTGTGGGGGCTGGCGGCGGCCCTCGCGGTGGCGATGGCCATCGTGGCACCGACCACGCTGGCCAACCTGCGCAGCATCGTGCGACCCGTGCGCGAGGCCGAGGCGCTGGCCGTGGCGATCGCGCGCGGCGATCTCGGGACTCGGGTCGACACCCAGGGGGCCGACGAGTTGGCGCAGTTGCTGCGCAGCCTGCACGACATGCAGGGGGCGCTCGCGCGCACCGTGGGCGCCGTGCGCGACGCCGCCGAGCGCATCCACCGCACCAGTGAGGAGGTCGCCAGCGGCAGCGCCGACCTGCGCCAGCGCACCGACGACACCGCCGCGCACCTGCAGCAGACCGCGGCGAGCCTGGAGGAGATCACCCAGACCGTGCGCGCCTCCAGCGACGCGGCGCAGTCCGCGATCGCGCTGGCGCAGCGCAACGCCGAGGTGGCCGACCGGGGCGGCGCGCAGGTGCAGCAGGTCGTGGCCACGATGGACGGCCTGCAGGCCGCGAGCCAGAAAATCGCCGACATCACCAACGTGATCGACGGGATCGCGTTCCAGACGAATATCCTGGCGCTCAACGCCGCGGTGGAGGCGGCGCGCGCCGGGGAGGCGGGGCGCGGCTTTGCGGTGGTGGCGGGCGAAGTGCGGTCGCTCGCGCAGCGCAGCGCCGAGGCGGCCAAGCAGATCAAGGCGCTGATCGAGCAGAGCGTGGCCCAGGTGGCCGCGGGCACCGAGGTCGTGCACCGCGCCGGGTCCACCATCCGCGACATCGTCGACAACGCGCAGCAGGTCTCGGGCTTCATCCGCGACATCAGCCACGCGACGCAGGAACAGGCACAGGCGCTGGCGCAGGTCAACGCCGCCGTGGCGGAGGTGGACCAGATGACGACGCAAAACGCGGAGCTCGTCGGCTCGAGCGCGGCCACCGCCCAGCAGCTGCGCGCCCAGGCGCAGCGCCTGGGCGAGACGGTGGCGATGTTCCGTCTGCCGACGGATGCGGGCGAGCACCCGCCGCTCAAGCCCGCAGCGGTGCGGGGGCACGGTGACCCGGCGTCCTATCAGGGGCCGGAGCGGCGGCGGCAAGAGACCCGATCGTCCGCGTGACATCGGGTACAGTCATTTCGAACCAGTCGGGTGGTGTTCCAGCACGAGGAGTCGACGATGGCGATAAGGGATCTCAAAATCGGTGTGCGGCTGGGCCTGGGATTTGGCCTCTTGCTCGCGCTGCTATTGGCCGTGGCGATCGGCGGAATCGTGGGTGGGCTGCGCATGCAGGCGGTCGAGGAAACCGTCAAAACCTACAATAAGGCGGCCATGTTGGCCGAAAAGTGGTCGGCGTTTACACGCCAACAAGTCGACCGCACGGTGGCCGTCGCCCGCCTGGGCGAGAATCCGCAAGCGCTGGAGTATTTTCAGACGCAAATTGCGCAAACGCGCGCGCTCGTGGACGAGCTGCAGCAGCGCACCGGGGCTGCGGTAGACCAGCTGGCTGATGCCGAGGCGTCGCGCCTGCTGCAATTGACGCGGGAGGCGCGGGGGGCGCAAATGCGCTTGCGCGACCAAGTTTTGGAACGCGTGCGGGCCGGCGACCATACCGGTGCGAGGGCGCTGGCGGACGGGGAGTATCGGCGTGCAGGTGACCGCTATGTCCAGGCCCAGGAAGACCTCGCGCAGTACCTCGTGACGGACGCGGAACGTACGATCGAGGAGGCCAAGCGGTTCGTGGGCAATCTCTCTTTGGCGATGGGCGCGGCGGCAGCGCTGGCGCTGCTGATCGGCGTGACCGTTGCCGTCTCGCTCACCCGCGGCATCGTGCGCCCGTTGCGCGAGGCTGTCGGGATAGCGCAGGCCGTCGCGCACGGTGACCTGACGCAAACGATCCACGTCGACCGCGGTGACGAGGTCGGTGAGCTGATGCGCGCGCTGCAGCAGATGCAAGCCGCGCTTCAGCAGGCGTTCCAGCGCATCCGCGCCAGCGCCGACCAGGTGGCGCTGGCCAGCGCCGAAATCGCGCAGGGCAACCAGGATCTCTCCGCCCGCACGGAGAATGCCGCCGCCAGCGTTGAGGAGACCTCAGCGAGCCTGCAGCAGCTCACCGAAGCCGTGCGCAGCAGCTCTCAGGCCGCGGCGGTGGCCAACCAGCTCGCCGCCCAGGCGGCCGATGCCGCACGCAGCGGCGGCCAGACAGTGGCACAAGCCGTGGAGTCGATGAAGGGCATCGAGGCCAGCAGCCAGAAAATCGCCGACATCACCAACGTGATCGACGGCATTGCGTTTCAGACGAATATCCTCGCGCTCAACGCCGCGGTGGAGGCGGCGCGCGCCGGGGAGGCGGGACGCGGCTTTGCGGTGGTGGCGGGCGAAGTGCGCTCGCTCGCGCAGCGCAGCGCCGAGGCCGCCAAGCAGATCAAGGCGCTGATCGAAGAGAGTGTGCAGCGTGTGCAGGCCGGCAGCGCGCAGGTCGACGCGGCCGGGCGCACGATGGAAGAGATCGTGCAGGCCATTCAGCGCGTGGCGGACATGATCGGCGAGGTGACGGCGGCGGCGCAGGAGCAAAGCGAAAACATTGCGCAGGTCAACGCGGCGGTGGGGCAGCTCGACAGCACGACGCAGCAGAATGCGGCCCTCGTGGAGCAGGCCGCGGCGGCGGCTGCCAGCCTCAACACCCAGGCGCAGGCGCTGCTGCAGGTGGTGGCGCAATTCCGCACCGGCGACGGCGACGGGGCGGTGCGCACCGTGGCGCCCATGCGTGCGAGCGCCTCGGCACCCGCCGCGCGGCGCGAGCCGTCGCTGCCCCCGGCGGCGGCCAAGTCCACCACGCTCAAGGCCGTGGGCCACACGCCGGCGCGGCCGGCGCTGGGCGCGGCCGCCGCATCTTCCTCATCCGCGGGCAAACCCGCGAGCAAGACCCCCGGCGCGGCTCCGGCTGGCGCCGCCAAGCCGGCGTCCGGCCCGACGGCCGCACCGGCCAAGCCCACCGCCCCCAAGGCGCTGCCACCGCGCCCCTCCCCCGCGACGGAAGAGGGCGAGTGGGAGAGTTTCTGATGCCCCGCCCGTCCATGGCCTGAGCCCGCATGATCGATTTTTCCAGCACGTTGCCCGGCCTCGTGGCCGAATCGCCGGACGATCCGGTCCGCAGCGGCCGCCTGCCGGTGGGCGTCTTGCTGGACCACCTGCAGGTCGGCCTCGTGGTGCTGGACGAGGCCGGGCACGTGGTCGGCGTCAACCACCAGGCGCGCGAGATGCTGGAGCTGCCGCTGACGCTGCTGCAGTCGCAACCCCCTATCGACGACGTGGTGCGCTGGCAGGTGGAGCGCGGCGATCTGCGCGGCGACGTGTCGCACATCCTGCAGCGCGTGTGGCACCACCTGCGCGAGACGGCGCGCCGCGGCCAGCCGCACGTCTACACCTACACCACCGCCGGCGGCCGCACGCTGCAGGGCACGACGATCGCCATCCCCGGCGGCGGCTGGGTGCGCGCCTACGTCGACGTCACGCGCCACGCCCAGATGGTGCGCTACCTGCGCGACAGCGAGGAGCGCTTCCGCAGCCTGACGGAGCTGTCGGCCGACTGGTACTGGGAGTGGGACGCCGAGGGCCGCTACACGCGGCTGGAGGGGCGGCTGATCCGCGAGTACGAGACGGCGGAAATGTTCCTCGGCAAGTGCGCGTGGGACGTGCCGGCGCTGAACCGCCCGCGGCCCGAGGACTGGGCGCCGCTGCGCGAGGCGTTTGCCGAACGGCGCGTTTTCCGTCGCGTGGAGCTGCAGCGTCGGTTGCGCGACGGCCGCGTCGTGTGGTTTTCGATCAGCGGAATGCCCGTGTACGACGCCGACGGGCGCTTCACCGGCTACCGCGGGGTCGGCCGCGACATCACGCGGCGCAAGGAGGACGAGGCCACGATCCAGCGCCTGGCGTTCTACGACAGCCTCACGGGCCTGTTCAACCGGCGCGCGTTCGTGGACCGGCTGCAGCAGGCGCAGGCGGCGAGTGCGCGCAGCGGCGAGTGGGCGGCGCTGTGCTTCATCGACCTGGACAATTTCAAGGACATCAACGACGCCTACGGCCACGCCGCGGGCGACCGCCTGCTGCAGACGGTGGCGCAGCGGCTGCGCGACGTGGTGCGTATCGAGGACACGATCGGCCGCCTGGGCGGCGACGAGTTCGTCGTGCTGCTGGAAGATTTGCACGCGGACGAGGAGCAGGCGGCCTGGCGCGCGCAGCACGTGGCCGAGAAGGTGCGCGCCGCGGTGGAGACGGCGCTCACCATCGAGGGGCACGAGGTGCAGGCCACGCCCAGCATCGGCATCACGCTCTTTCGCGGCCGGGACGAGGCGGTGGAGGACATCCTGCGCCGCGCCGACCTCGCGATGTACCACTCCAAATCGGCCGGGCGCAACGCGGTGCGCTTCTTCGACCCGGCGATGCAGGCGGCGGTGGTGGCGCGGGCCACCCTGCAGCGCGATCTGCGCCACGCGTTGCGCGACGGCGAGCTGCGCCTCTTTGGCCAACCGGTGGTCGATGCACGCGCGCAGGTTGTGGGACAAGAGGCGCTGCTGCGCTGGCAGCACCCGCTGCGCGGCATGGTGTCGCCGGCGGATTTCATTCCGGTGGCGGAGCAAAGCGGGCTGATCCTGCCGATGGGGCAGTGGGTGCTGCGCCAGGCGTGCGCGCAGCTGGCCGCGTGGGCGCGCGCGGGGGGCGAGCGCGCGCAGTGGTCGCTGGCGGTGAACCTGAGCCCGCGGCAGCTGCGCCAGCCGGATTTCGTCGATACCGTGCAGGCGGCGTGGCGCGAGGCCGGCGCCGACCCGCGCCGGCTCAAGCTGGAACTCACCGAGAGCCTGCTGCTGCACGACATCGAGGACACGATCACGAAGATGGAGGCGTTGGCCGCGCAGGGCATCCAGTTCGCGCTGGACGACTTCGGCACCGGCTACTCGTCGCTGGCGTACCTCAAGCGCCTGCCGCTCGCGCAGCTCAAGATCGACCGCTCTTTCGTGCGCGACCTGCTGGAGGACCCCAACGACGCGGCGATTGCCCGCACCATCCTGCAGCTCGCCAAGAGCCTGGAGATGGAGGTGGTCGCCGAGGGCGTGGAGACGGCGGCGCAGTTCGAGGCGCTGCGCGAGATGGGCTGCCACCTGTTTCAGGGCTACCATTTCGGCCGGCCCGCGGCGTTGTGAGTGCCGCTGCACGACGTCTTCGCGCGGGGGCGCCGCGTGGTCATGCCCCGGTTCGCGTGTCCAGGCGCCGGTGGCCAGCCCCCGCAGCGTCGTATACCAGTACCCCACGAGGTTGCCATGAACGCCCGTCTGCCCGATACCGCCCAACCGCTGCTCGACCCCGCCGCCGTGCGCCAGCGCGTGGACGAGCGCTGGCAGCGTGACATCCTGCCGGCGCTGCACCGTTATATCGAGGTGCCGGCCAAATCGCCGATGTTCGACGCCGACTGGGTCGCGCACGGCCACCTGGAGCGCGTGCTGCGCGACGCGGCCGACTGGGTGGCGCGCCAGCCCGTCGAGGGGCTGACGCTGGAGGTCGTGCGGCTGACGCGCCCGGACGGCACGCCGCGCACGCCGGTGCTGTGGTTCGAGGTGCCGGCGCGCGCCGGCGCCGACGGCACCCCGGCACCGGCCAGCGGCCAGACCGTGTTGATGTACGGCCACTTGGACAAGCAGCCGGAGTTTGCGGGCTGGCGCGCGGATCTGGGGCCGTGGACGCCGCGCCTGATCGACGAGCGGCTCTACGGCCGCGGCGGCGCCGACGACGGCTACGCGGTCTACGCCGCGGTGGCCGCGATAGAAGCGCTGCAGGCCAGCGGTCGCCCCCACCCACGCATCGTCGGCCTGATCGAAACCGGCGAGGAAAGCGGCTCGCCCGACCTGCTGCCCACGATCGACGCGCTGCGCGCGCGGCTGGGCGACGTGGGGCTGGTGATTTGCCTCGACAGCGGGGCGGGCAACTACGACCAGCTGTGGCTGACCACCAGCCTGCGCGGCATGGTCAGCGGCGTGCTGCGGGTGGACATCCTCACCGAAGGGGTGCACTCCGGTGATGCCTCGGGCGTGGTGCCGTCGAGCTTTCGCATCCTGCGCCACGTGCTCGACCGGCTGGAGGACAGCGCCACCGGCCGCCTGCTGCCCGAGGTGTTCCACTGCGAGATTCCGCCCGAGCGCGTCGCGCAGGCGCGCGAGACCGCGGCGATCCTGGGCGACGCGGTGTGGCGGCGCTTCCCGTGGGCGCACCACGACTGTGGCGGCAGCACCGTGTTTGCGCTGCCGACGACGACCGACCCAGTGGAGGCGCTGCTGAACCGCACGTGGCGCCCGACGCTGTCGGTGACCGGTGCCGAGGGGCTGCCGCCGCTGCGCGATGCGGGCAACGTGCTGCGCCCGTACACCGCGTTCAAGCTCAGCCTGCGCCTGCCGCCGCTGGTGGACGCGGCGCAGGCGGCGCAGCGCCTCAAGGCGCTGCTGGAGGACAACGCGCCGTACCAGGCGCGCGTGACCTTCGAGCCGGAAGGGGCCGCCAACGGCTGGAACGCGCCGGACACCGCGCCGTGGTTCGCGCAGGCGCTGCAGGTGGCGAGCCACGCCCACTTCGGCGCCGCGTGCGGCACCATCGGGCAGGGCGGCACGATTCCGCTGATGAACATGCTGAGCGCGGGTTTCCCACGTGCGCAGATGATGGTGTGTGGGGTGCTGGGCCCGCAGAGCAACGCGCACGGTCCCAACGAGTTCCTGCACGTGCCTTATGCGCGGCGGCTCACGGCCGCCGTGGCTGAGGTCATCGCGCGCATGCCTTGAAGGACCGGATTGCGTTTTCGCGTGGGTGGGAGCGGTGGCGGATGGGGCCGTGGCCTCATCGGTCCGCTGTGCGGCCCGGAAATCGGCCCCGATCCCACCTGCCGCCGCTACCGGGCGCCGGCAGCGCGCACCCGACACCCCTTGAGGTCGAGCCGGGGAGGCCGTCCGGCCCGATTTCCAGGCCGCGCAGCGGACTGATGAGGGCAGGGCGGCCTCCCCGACTCGGCCTCCCCACTATTGCTCCGGCACGGTTTTGTCTTGAGCCCCCCGCTTTCCGTGTTAGCACAGAACGCTGCGGGAGAGTCAAAACTTTTTCGTACTGGATCAATATCACTCCAGCACGATTCTGTCTTGCGTCTCCCGCATGCTTCGCACGTGTTGGACGCTGTGCGGGAATACCAAGCTTCTTCATGTTGGATCGATAGAGAACGTGATCACACCCCCTGTGCGCGTTCCGCGGCGTGGGCCCGTTGCCGCAGCGCCAGCGCCAGCAGTCCCAGCCCGGTGATCGCCACCGGCACGGTGGAGCCGACGTTGAGCCACCACCAGCCCTGCGTCGTCACCAGCGCGCCGGAGGCAAACGCCGTGACCGCCATCGTCGCGAAGACCGCGAAGTTGATCGTCGCTTGCGCGCGGTCCTTCTCCTCCGGCCGGTACGCCTGCATCGCCAGCGTCGTGCTGCCGGTGAACAGGAAGTTCCACCCGACCCCGAGCAAAAAGAGCGCCACCAGGAACTGGTGCAGGTCCTGTCCGGACAGCGCCACCGCGATGCACGCGGCGTTGAGCAGCACGCCCACCCCCATGATGGGCACGGCGCCAAAGCGCCGGATCAGGTGCCCGGTGAAAAAACCCGGTGCGAACATGCCGATCACGTGCCACTCCAGCACCAGCGCCGCGTCGGCGAACGGCAGCCCGCAGGTCTGCATTGCCAGCGGCGTCGCGGCCATCAGCAGGTTCATGACCCCGTAGCCGAGCGCCGCGCCCAGCACCGCGACCGCAAACGCCGGTTCGCGCAGCAATTCCACCACCGAGCGGCCCTCCGTCACCCGGCCCGCGGGCCGCGGCGGCTCGGCCGGGAAGCGGATGCCCGCCATCACCCCCATCGAAACCAGCGCCACGCCCGCCAGCGCCAGGTACGCGCCGAGGAAGGGGACGTCGAGCAGATCGCGCGTGTGGTTGGCCAGGTTCGGCCCCGCCACCGCGCCGATCAGGCCGCCCGCCAGCACCAGCGAGACGGCTTTTTCGCGGAACGCGGGGGCCGCCAGCTCGCCGGCGGCGAAGCGGTAGAGCTGCCCGTTGGCGCTGTAGTAGCCGGCGATGACGGTGGCGGCCACGAGCAACCAGAACTGCCCGATGGCCAGTGCCAGCGCCGCGAGCAGCGCCGAGCCGAAGGCGACCGCGAGGCCGATCTGGAACGCCACCTGTCGGCCCCAGCGCGCCTGGGAGCGTGCGACCAGCCCGGTGGACAGCGCACCCCCGACCACATAACCCATCACCGGCAGCGTCGCCATCCAACCCGCCGGCGCCAGCCGCAGGCCCACCAGCCCGTTGATCGCGATGAAGACGACGTTGTTCGTCAGAAACAGCCCTTGGGCGATGGCGAGCAGCCAGAGGTTGCGGTTCATGGGCGATGGTTATACCCGATACCCGCCCGGGTTGTGGGCCGCGTGCGCGACTTCCTACAATCGGGGCTCGACTGACCGCCACCGCCCCGCGCCAACCGTATACCGGGCGCGGCCGTGGCCCTTCCCCCACCCCGTCGAGGGCACGTATGGTTCCGCATCTCGTCACCGCGCTCACCGGCCCCATCAACGAGCTGGAGCAGCGCATCCTCGAATCCACCCCTGTCATCGAGCGCTGGTTCCGGCTGGAGTGGATGGAGCACACCCCGCCGTTTTACACCTCGGTGGATATTCGCAACGCGGGCTTCAAGCTTGCGCCGGTGGACACCAACCTCTTTCCCGGCGGGTGGAACAACCTGACCAATGAAATGCTGCCGCTGGCCGTGCAGGCGGCGATGGCGGCGATCGAAAAAATCTGCCCGGAGGCGAAAAACCTGCTGCTGGTGCCGGAGAACCACACACGCAACACGTTCTACCTGATGAACGTGGCGCAGCTGCAGCGCATTTTCTACTCCGCGGGGCTGAACGTGCGCGTCGGCTCGCTCAACCCCGACATCAAGGAGCCGACGACGATCGACCTGCCCAACGGTGACCGCGTCGTGCTCGAGCCCATCATCCGCGAGGGTCGCCGGCTGGGCCTGAAGCATTTCGACCCCTGCACCATCCTGCTCAACAACGACCTGAGTGCCGGTGTGCCCGGCATCCTGGAGGACCTGCACGAGCAGTACCTGCTGCCGCCGCTGCACGCCGGTTGGCACGTGCGGCGCAAGAGCAACCACTTCCGCGCGTACGAGGAGGTGGCCAAGCGCTTTGGCAAGCTGGTGGGCATCGACCCGTGGCTGATCAACCCGATGTTCGCGCAGTGCGGGCAGGTCAACTTCGCCGAAGGTGCGGGGCTGGAGTGCCTGCAGACCAACGTCGACGCGCTGCTCGCCAAAATCCGCCGCAAATACAAGGAATACGGCATCCAGGAGCGCCCCTTCGTCGTCGTCAAGGCCGACAACGGCACCTACGGCATGGGCGTGATGATGGTGCGCGACGCGGCGGAGCTGGCCAACCTTAACCGCCGCACCAAAAACAAGATGAACGTCATCAAGGACGGCCAGCAGGTCAGCGACGTCATCATCCAGGAAGGCGTGATGACGCACGAGCGCATCCACGACGCCGTGGCCGAGCCGGTGGTGTACATGATGGACCGCTACGTCGTGGGGGGCTTTTACCGCGTGCACGCCGAGCGTGGCGTCGACGAAAACCTCAACGCCCCGGGGGCGAGCTTCGTGCCGCTGGCGTTCGAGAAAAGCGCGCTGCAGCCGCAGCCCGGCTCGCCGCCGGGGGCGAGCGTGCCCAACCGCTTCTACATGTACGGCGTGGTCGCGCGGCTGGCGATGCTGGCCGCGGCGTACGAGCTGGAGGCCACCGACCCCGAGGCGGAGCGCTATGACTGAGGCGGTGCCCCCCCTGCGGCGGGTGCTGGTGGTGGCCGACCCGCTGCACACCTTCGTCACCTACAAGGACAGCACCTACGCGATGATGCGCGAGCTGGCGCGTCGCGGCGTGGCGCTGGCCGCGTGCGAGCCGGCGCACCTGCAGTGGCGCAGCGGCGAGCCGGTGACGGCGCTGGTGCGCGAGGTGACGCTGACCGACGACGCACACGACTGGTTCCACGTGCGGCGGCAGGGGCGCGAGCCGCTGCACGCGTTCGACGCCGTGCTGATGCGCAAGGATCCGCCGTTCGATGCGGAGTATTTCTATGCGACGCACCTGCTGCAGCAGGCGCAGCGCGAGGGGGCGCGCGTCTTCAACGACCCCGCTGCGTTGCGCGACCATCCGGAAAAGCTGGCGGTGATGGCGTTCGCCGAGTGGGCGCCACCGACGCTGGTCACACGCAGCGCGGAGGCGATCCGGGCGTTTCACGCCGAGCACCGCGACATCATCCTCAAGCCGCTGGACGGCATGGGCGGACGGGGGATCTTCCGCGTCGGCGCGGACGGCCTCAACCTCGGCGCGGTGATCGAGACGCTGACCCAGCACGGCCACACGACGATCATGGTGCAGCGCTACCTGCCGCAGATCGCCGATGGGGACAAGCGCATCCTCGTCATCGGCGGCGAGCCGGTGCCGTATGCGCTCGCGCGCATCCCGCAGGGCGGCGAGGTGCGCGGTAACCTGGCGGCCGGCGGCCGGGGCGAGGCGCGGCCGCTCTCCGAACGGGACTGGGCCATTGCGCGCGCGCTGGGGCCGGTGCTCGCCGCGCGCGGGCTGCTGCTGGTGGGGCTGGACGTGATCGGCGAGTGGGTGACCGAGATCAACGTCACCAGTCCCACGTGCTTTCAGGAGATCACGCAGCAGACGGGCTACGATGTCGCGGCGCGCTTCGTCGATGCGCTGGAGGCTGCCGTGCGGGCGGGCGCGGCCGCGTCGGCGGATGGCCGAACAGGGGCCGCGACGTGACGGTGCAGGGCGGCGGGCTGACGCGCCTCGCATTCTGGGGTCTGGCGGTGGCGCTCACTGTGGCGTCGCTGACACCGGTGGAGCACCTGCCACCGCTGGTGTTCGACCTCTGGGACAAGGCGCAGCACGCGCTGGGCTTCGCGGCGCTGGCGCTGCTGGGGTCTCTGGCCTACCCGCTGTGGCGGGAGGCGGCGCTGGTGGCCGGGCTGCTGGCGCACGGCGCGGCCATCGAGTGGGCGCAGGCCGCCACCGGCTGGCGCCACGGTGATCTGGCCGACTGGGTGGCCGACGGCGTGGGCGTCGCGTTGGGGCTGCTCATCGCGCGTGCGATGCGACGGATTCGGACGGTGCGGGCGTGAGCGTACAGCCAACGACCTCCGGCCCGGACCGTGCGGGCGTGGGGGTGTGAGGGCGCGGCGCATCAATGCCCGGCGCTGTCGGACCACAGGTTGAGCACCAGCACGCCCGCGATGATCAGGCCCATGCCCAGCAGGCCGGGCCCGTCGATGCGCTGGCCATAGACCACCCACGCCACCAGCGTGATGAGCACGATGCCCAGCCCCGACCAAACCGCGTACGCCACGCCAACGGGGATATGCCGCAGCGCCAGCGACAGGCAATAGAACGCCACGCCATAGCCCACGACGACGACCACCGATGGCTGCAGGCGCGTGAAGCCGTCGCTGGCCTTGAGCGCGGAGGTGCCAATGACCTCCGCGACGATGGCCAGACCGAGCAATAGCCAGGGGTTCATGTCGAGCGCTCGAATCGGTTCGTACGGGCGCATGGGTCGCCCGGGGATGCAGGAGGCGCCATGTTAACCCCGCGACGGCGGGGTCGCGGGCCACCGCGTGCTTCCGTGATCGGACGCGGGGAGACGCCCCTTGCGGGGCGTGCGGGTGTCAGGCGGTGCGGTCAGGGGGGGCTGACCGTCGCATCCGTCGTCGCTGGCGCGCCTTGCGTGCCCTTCTCCGGCCCGTCGTCCAGCCACTGCTGGCGGACGGCCCACGCGTCGTCGATGCGCGCCAGCAGCGCCTGCACCGCGTCCGGCCAGAAATGCCGCCCGCTTTCCGCACGCAACAGGTCCAGCGCCCGCTCGAGCGGCCACGCGGGTTTGTAGGGGCGCTGGCTGGTCAGCGCGTCGAACACGTCGGCCACGGCGACGATGCGCGCCTCGACGCTGATCGCTTCGCCCGCCAGCCCGTGCGGGTAGCCGCTGCCGTCCCATTTTTCGTGGTGTTGCAGCGCGATGGTGCGCGCCATGCGCAGCAGCGGGCTCGGGTCGTCGCCGATGATGTCCGCGCCGATCTGGGGGTGCTGGCGCATGACGGCCCATTCCGCGGCGTCCAGCTTGCCGGGCTTGAGGAGGATGGCGTCGGGGGTACCGATCTTGCCGATGTCGTGCATCGGTGCCGCGTGCAGCAGCGTGTCACAAAACCCTGGCGGCGCACCCAGCTGCTCCGCGATCAGCCGCGAGTAGTGGCTCATGCGGATGACGTGGTGCCCGGTTTCGTTGTCCTTGAACTCCGCCGCACGGCCCAGGCGCCGGATGATCTCCAGCCGCGTGCGTTCGAGCTCGCTGCTTTGCACCAGGGCCAAGTGGGTGCGGATGCGGGCGCGCAACACCGGGGGCGAGATGGGCTTGGTGATGTAGTCCACCGCCCCGAGTTCCAAGCCGAGTGTCTCGTCTTCCTCCGCCCCCAGCGCGGTACAAAACAGCACCGGGATGTGGGCCGTGGCGGGGTCGGCTTTGAGGGCTCGGATGACGTCGTGACCGCTCATCCCCGGCATCATGATGTCGAGCACGATCAGCCGGGGGGGTACCTCGCGCACGCGCTGCAGGGCTTCGGCGCCGCTGCGGGCAAAGGAGAGCTGGTAGTCGTCCGCCAACACCCGCCGCAACAGTTGGAGGTTGATCGGCTCGTCGTCCACCAGCAATAGCCGAGGCGGGCCAAGCCATTCGGCCCACGCTTCGAACGGTCCCGAGGTGTCATGGTTGGGCTGCATCCGTGGTCTCCTGGCCCAAATTTTGTAGGCAGCGCAGCGCGCCGTCAAAGTCGAAGTTGTCCAGCGCCTGCTGCAGCACTTGGGCGACGGTGGGGTGGGTTTGCCGCAAGGCCTGCAGCGCAGGCTCGTCCACCTCGCCGCGCTGGCAGGCGCGGCGCAGCCGCTGCACGATGGCGGGGGCGGGGGGCGCGGACAACGCGTCAGCCGCGGGCGCCGCAGGGGGAGCCGCTGCCGACGCGCGGCTGCTGTCGCTCTCTTGCAGCCAAGCGGCCGTGGCGTGCACCGCCCGCTGCGCCGCGTCCACGGGGGCAGGTTCGCCACGCACGAGGGCCTGTTCGCACGCACGCGCGGCCGCGGCCAGTGCCGCCAATCCCAAATTGGCGGCAACACCCGCACAGCGGTGCCACGCCGTGCGATCCCACGTGGGCATCGCTGCCCACTGGGGGGCCATCTCCGCCCACCACTGGCGGACGCGCGGCAGCCAATCGTCATGCCACAGGGCGCGGCCCTGTTCAGCGTCCACGACCGGGCCGGCAGCCGTTTTGTCGGCCGCTGTGGGCGCTGGGGCGGTGTGGGTACCTTCGCCCGCCGATCCCGCAGCCATGACCGCGCCCGCTCGCTCGGCCGCCGCTTGCAGCACGTGCCGCAGCGCCGCGGGATGGATGGGTTTTTCCAAAAAGCCGTCCATGCCCGCTTGCGCCGCCGCGCGGCGATCTTCTTCCATCACCGCGGCGGTCAACGCGTAGACGGGGATGGGCCGCAGGCCGCGCTCGTGCTCGAGCGCACGCAGCCGCTGACATGTCTGCAGCCCGTCAAGCTCGGGCATATGCAAGTCGAGCAGCACCACGTCCCACGCGGCGGGGTCTTGCGCATAGCGGGCAAGCAGTGCTTCGCCACCGTCGACCACACACGCCGCGTGTCCCCAGCGGGTCAGCAGCGTGTGCAGCAGCGTGCGGTTTTGCTCGACGTCGTCGGCCGCCAGCACGCGCAGCGGGGGCAGTGCGGCATCGGGCGCTGCGGCGGCGGGACTGTGCGGCGGTGCCGCCTCCGCACAGTCGTGGGTCGGCAGCACGTGCAGTGGCAGGCGAATGTCGATGCGTGTGCCCACGCCGGGCTCGCTCTGCAAACTCAGCTCCCCTTGCATGAGCTCGACCAGGCGCTTGACGATGGTCATGCCCAGGCCCGTGCCGCCATAGCGGCGGGTGGTGACGGCGTCGGCCTGGACGAACGGCTCGAAAATGGCTTGTTGCCGCTCTTTGGGGATGCCGATGCCGGAGTCCTCCACCCACAGGTGCAGGGTTTGCGCGTCGGCGCGCCGCGCGCCCACGGTGACGTGGCCGCGCTCGGTGAACTTCAGCGCGTTGCCGATGAGGTTGCTCAGGATCTGCTCCAGCCGGTCGCCGTCGGCTTCGATGCACGCGGGCAGCGCATCGTCCACGTCCAGTTGCAGCCGCAACCCCTTGGGCTGCGCCAGCACGCCAAAACGCGAGATCAACCCATGCAACAGCCGCGGCAGCACCACCGGTGTAGGGGCGAGTTTGAATTCGCCGCGCTCGAGCTTGGCGGCGTCGAGCAAGTCGTTGAGGATGCGCAGCAGCGACCGTCCCGCGTTGACGATGATGTCGACTTGTTCGCGCTCCGCGCTGTTGATGGGCAGCGCCTCGCGCAGCAGCTCCGCGTAGCCGAGGATGGCGTTCATCGGCGTGCGGATTTCGTGGCTGAAGCTGGCAAAAAATACCGTTCGGCTGGCCAGCGCGGCTTGCAGCTGCGCGCGCGTCTTCTCCAGTGTCTGCACGGTGCGTTCGCGGTCGGTAACATCCAGCGCGATTTTGAGCACCGCCCGCACGCGCCCGTCGTCGTCGAGCAGCGGGCGGTACGCCCCTTGCAGGTATACGATGCTGCCGTCGCGCCGCTTGCGCGGAAAAAACCCTTGCTCCTCGTAGCCATCAAGCAGCGCGCTCCACAGCTGCTCGTATTGTTGAGCGGCTTGTTCATCCTCGGGCCACACGGCGGCGTGGGGTTGGCCCACCAATTCTGCTGCGGAGTAACCCAAGGCGTGCGCCAGCGTGTCGTTGACCTCGACGAAGCGCCGGTCGGTGGACAAGATGGCGCGACAAGCGATGTGGTCGATGGCCTCCAGCAGCGTACGACGCTCGCGACTGATGCGCGCCTCGTTGGTGATGTCCAGCGCGTAAATGTGCAAGTGCCGCTGCCGCTCGTTGCGGTAGCACGTGGCCAACACCAGCGCGTGCCGCCAGCCCGCGCTTTCGTGGCGGACCCGGGCCTCGAAGCGCTGCGGTTGCTGCGTCTCCAAGGCGTGGTTGAAGGCTTGGTGCGCAGCGGTGACGTCGTCTGGGTGTATGCGCTGCAGCAGCGTCCACTGACGGTTTAGGTAGCCCTCTGCTGGAAGGCCGACGAGATTTTGCACGGCGCGCGAGACCAGTGCGGGCAGCGTCGTGCCGTCATCGTGCACGGTCAGGCGCAGCACCGCCAGCGGCATGTCGTCGAGGATGGTCGACAGCAGCGCCTCGCGCTCGCGTAGCCGCTGCAGCAGCGTGCGGTAGCTGAGCAGCCCCAGCGCTCCCCAAGAAAAGCCAAACCCCACCACCAGCGCGCCCGCCACCGCCAGCGCCAATTCGACTTGCCGGTTGGACCAGCGCGGGTAGGCCAGGTCCACCGGCCCGATGAAGAGCGACGCGCGCATGGCCGTGTAGTGCATGCCAACCGTGGCCAAGCCGAGGATCAAACCCGCCAGCAGGTTTGCCTGGAAACCCCGCATCCGTCCCCGGTGGCGCAGCCACTCCCGCGCGCCCAGGCCGATGATGGCCAAGACCACGGCGACCACGATGGACAACGCAAAGCCCATCGGGTCGTAGCGCAGGGTGCTCTCCATGCGCATCGCGGCCATGCCGCTGTAGTGCATGGTTCCGATGCCCGCCCCCACCCACAGGCCACCCCACAGAATCGGGGGCCAGCGCAGCCGAGTTGGCGGGCCCGCCGAACCGGCCACAGCGGGGGCCGGGCGGGCGTACATGCGCAGACCCACCCACGACGCGATCAGCGCGGGCAGCATGGACAGCCCCGTGATCCACGGGTCGTAGCGCACCGGTTGGCAAATGTCCACCGCCAGCATGCCGATAAAGTGCATGCCCCACACACTGCTGCCCATACCCAACGCAGCCAGCGCGTAGGCGGCGCGTGAGACGGTGGGGCCAAAGGCATCGGGCCGCCGGGCGATGGCGCACAGCTGCATGGCGGCGACGCCCCCCGCGCAGGCGATCACGATCGACAGGGCCACGAGCCAGGCGTCCCATACGGCAGGCGCCAGAGGCCCGACGGTATCACCCCACACGAACCATTCTTGCCAGCTCACGCGCATACCGGTCGATTGTGTCTGTCGTTGAGTGGTAGAGGGATCGCGCGGCAACGAGCCGGTTGCCGCTGCCCCCCGGTGCGAGCGAGGCAGTCCGTGGCCATCGCCATGGTTGTCACTGTAGCGGTAATTGCGATGTTGGTGAAGCGTGCGTGAGGCAAATGTCCGGCACAGGGCTGGCGCGCCACGCCGGCAGTGGCCAGCCGCGTTGCGTGAGCCCGACGGCGACTGTGCCCGCGCACGGGGCGGGGCAGTCGGGGGTGTCGTGCAGTGCGTGGACTGGCGACAGCGCCCGTGTGCGGGGCGCGGGCGAGGCGGCACCATGGCGGTGCCGCGCGGACAGCCGTTACCGCTGGGGCCCGGTGGGACCCAGCGCCCGTGCGCGCCAGCAGGCGAGCGCGCACAAGGCGGCAAGCAGGCCAAAGGTCTCGGCAAAGGCGGCCAGGCGTGGGCCGGGTGTGCCGGCGGCGATGGTTGCACCGTGGACGGCCAGCCGCCACTGCAGCACGACGCCGCTCAGGCTCACACCGACCGAGCCACCCAGCATGCGCAGCACGTTGATGGCGCTGGAGCCCGCCGGCAAGTGGGCTGCGGGCAGACCCCGCAGCGCCCCCAGGTTGAGCGAGGGCAGCACAAAGCCCAAGCCCACGCGGCCCAGTATGACCAGCGCCACGAGCCACACCAGCGGCGTGTGCCCGTCGACGAGCCCGAACGCCGCGAACGACAGTGCCAGCAGCGCCAGCCCCGATTGCACCAGGCGATGGGGGGGCTGGCGGTCGGCGAGTCGGCCTACCATGGCGATGGTGCCCGCCAGCGCCAGCCCCGCGGGCAGCAGCAAGGTGCCCACGTGTGCCGCCGACAGCCCCATGCCCATTTGCAGGTACAACGGAATGAGGTAGGTCGAGCCAAACAGGGCGGCACCATAGATCAGCGCCACCAGGCCGCCTGCGGCGAAGTGCCGCTGGCCGAAAACGTCGAGTGACAGCAGGGCCGCGGGGTTGCCGTGGCGCTGGCGGCGGCGCTGCCACGCCACGAAGCCCGCCAGCGCTGCCGCCGACGCGGCCAGCAGCAGAGCCGCCTGCAGCGGCGGGCCCGCGTGCAGGCTCACCAGGCCTGTCAGCAGCGTCAGCGTTGCCGCGCTGGCCATCAGCAGGCCCCAGCGGTCCAGTGCCAGATCGGGCTGTGGTGCCACACCGCCCGGTGCGGTGACGGGGACGTAGCGGCGGGCCAGGGCGATCGCCAGCAGGCCGAAGGGCACGACCATGAAAAAAACCGAGCGCCAGCCTGCCAGTTCCACCAGCACGCCGCCCAGGCTCGGGCCCAGCGCGGGTGCCAGCACCACACCCATGCCAAAGAGGCCGCTGGCACGCCCTTGTTCGCTGGGCGAAAAGGCGCGCAGGATGATGATGGCGGGGATGGGCTGCACGATGCCGGCGGCGACTCCCTCGGCGATGCGGGCTGCGAGCACCCACGGATAGTGGGTGGCCACGCCGCCCAGGATGCCCCCCAGCAGCAGCACCAGCATGCACAGCTCGTAAGTGCGCCGAAAGCCGAAGCGCGCCAACATCCACGGTGTGGTCAGCATGGCCACCACCGAGGCCGCCATGAAGCCCGAGGTCACCCACTGGGCTTGATCCTGGCCAAGCGTGAAGTGGTGGCTGAGTTCGGGGATGGCGACGTTGACGACGGTGGACGACATCAGCGCCGCGATGGCCCCGACCATGACCGACATCAGCAAGCGCCAGCGATATCGCTCACCATAGCGGGCTTGCAGCGCTTGCAAGCTGTCCGCGAGGGCTGCAGGATTGGGGCTGGAGGGGGTGTCGTTGCCTGTGGGACGGCGCGGGTCGTCAGCGGGCATGGCGGCATCATAGCGCTGAGGACTGTTCCGCCGGGGGGACTGCCTACAATGCGGCCATGGACTTCATCGAGATGTTGCTGGCGGCCGAACAGCGCCATCGCTCGCGCTTGTGTGTCGGCCTCGACCCCGAGCCGTCGCGGCTGCCAGGGCGCTGGCGTGGCGACCCCGCGCATCTGTACGATTTCTGTGCCGCCATCGTGGACGCGACGGCGGACCTGGTGATCGCCTACAAGCCGCAGATCGCGTACTTCGCCGCGCACGGGGCGGAGGGCCAGCTCGAGCGCCTGATGGCGCACATCCGCGTCACCGCGCCGGACGTGCCGATCATCCTGGATGCCAAGCGCGGCGACATCGGCAGCACCGCGGAGCAATACGCCAAGGAGGCGTTCGAGCGCTACGGGGCGGACGCGGTGACGCTGTCACCGTTCATGGGGTTCGATTCGGTGGAGCCGTACCTGCGCTATCACGGCAAGGGGGTGTTTTTGTTGTGCCGCACCAGCAACCCCGGCGGGGACGACCTGCAGGCGCGCCGGCTGGCCGATGTGCCGGGCGAGCCGCGCCTGTACGAGCACATCGCGGCGCTGGCGCAGGGGCCGTGGAACCGCAACGGCCAGATGGGGCTGGTGGTGGGGGCCACCTACCCGCAGGAGATCGAGCGTGTGCGCGCCATCGCGCCGACGGTGCCGCTGCTGATTCCCGGCGTCGGCGCCCAGGGCGGGGACGCCGCGACCACTGTGCGCGCCGGCTGGCGCGGTGACGCGCAGGGGCGCACGACTGGGCCAGTGGTGGTGAATTCTTCTCGCGCCATTTTGTACGCCAGCGGCGACGATGGGTTCGCAGTCGCGGCACGGGCCGAGGCACAGCGAACGCGCGCCGCGTTGTGGCTTTGAGGTTTGGAGTGGCGCTGTGCCGCCAACGGCCGCTGGCTGACACGCGGCACCGGCAGGCCGCGCTGTCGTTCTTCAGGCGGTGCGGAATTGCACATGGATGCCGGCCAGCGCGATGATGTCGCCATCGTGCAGCACCGCACCCGAGGCCGGCAGGGGCTGTCCGTTGAGGCGTGCCGGTGCCTCACCTGCCGCTTGGGTGAGGCGGTAGCCGGCTGAGCAGCGCTCGACCACTGCCACCGCGGTGCCGGGCTTGCCGATGGTGGTGCTGGGTTTGGTCAGCGGCAATGTACGCCCGGCCGCCGGTCCGTCGAGCACGACGATGTGTGCCGCAGGCGTCGGGGGGGTGGGCGGCGCTGCGGGGGCTGGTGCTACTGGGGCCGGTGCGGGGGTGGCCGGCGTGGCCGTGAGATTGGGCGGATCGGTTCGCTCCGTCAACGTCGGGGGCTGCGGTCCGTGCGCCGGCGGGGTGTGCGGTGCGGGCCGGGGGGTGGGAAGGGGGGCGATTCGTCCGCGAGCCGCAGCTGATAGCGCGCGATTTCGATCACGTCCTTGGGGCCGATGTCGGCCGAGACGATGGTGCGCCCGTTGACGTAGGTGCCGTTGGTGCTGTTGAGGTCCAGAACCTGTACGCGACCGTCGGGTTGGAGCACGAACACCGCGTGCTCGCCGCTGACGGCAAGATGTTCCATCACGATATCGTTATATGGCCGGCGCCCCACGGTGGTGCGGGGGCGCGTGAGCGGGACGCGCTGCAGCTCACGTCCATCGAGCGTGATGATCAGCGTGGGCATGGGGGCTCCCTCCGGTGTTGGTGCAGTAAATCATGGCCACGGCGATATTGTCGCTGCCGCCTGCCGCGTTGGCCGCGTCGATGAGCGCCAGCGCGGTGGCTGGCCCGAGGGGTGCGTTGCACAGGATCGCCTCGATCTCGGCATCACTGAGCATTTCGGTCAATCCGTCAGAACACAGCAAATAGGTGTCGCCCGCCTGCACGGTGTGCTTTGCCACGTCGACGGTGACCGCGGGCAAGGCCCCGACCGCCCGCGTGACGATGTTGCGGTAATCCACGTGGTGAATGTCATCCGGGTGCAGCCAGCCGGCGTCGATGTACTCCTGCACGAGCGTGTGGTCACGCGTCAGGGCAACGAGCCGCCCGTGGCGCAGTCGGTACAGGCGCGAGTCGCCCACGTGGGCCACCGTGAGCTGTTCGCCGCTGACGAGCACGGCCACGACGGTGGTGGCCATGCCATGATAAGCGGCGTGGCGCTGGGCGTGCGCGTGGATGCGCTGATTGGCCGCCTCGATGGCGCTGCGCAGCCGTTCGTCGGCAGCGCGTGGGGTTGACGCGGTGCGCACGATCTCCGCGACGGTGTCGCAACACAGGCGGCTGGCCACTTCCCCCGCGTTGTAGCCGCCCAAGCCGTCGGCCACCACCACAAGACCGATGTCGGGCTCGATGCGAACGGTGTCTTCGTTGTTCGGGCGCACACGGCCGGGGTCGGTGGCGCACGCAAAGCGGTACGACAACATCAGGCAGCGCAGAAGCGATATGGCGCGACGCCGGAGCCTGCAGTGTAGCCGCTGTGCCCAGAAAAATGCCCCGCACGGGGCGGGGCATCGGGGCCGTGTGCGGTGGGGCGCGCCGTCAGAGCAGGCTCTTGAGCAGCTTGCCCATCTCGGACGGGTTGCGCGTGACCTTGAAGCCGCACTCCTCCATGATGGCGAGCTTGGCCTCGGCGGTGTCGGCACCGCCCGAGATCAGCGCGCCGGCATGGCCCATGCGCTTGCCCGGCGGCGCGGTGACACCGGCGATGAAGCCGACGACGGGTTTTTTCATGTGGTCCTTGCACCAGCGGGCGGCTTCGGCCTCGTCCGGCCCGCCGATCTCGCCGATCATGATCACGGCGTCGGTGTCCGGGTCGTCGTTGAACATCTTCATCACGTCGATGTGCTTGAGCCCGTTGATCGGGTCGCCGCCGATGCCCACGGCCGAGCTTTGTCCCAGGCCCAGCTCGGTCAGTTGCGCCACGGCCTCATACGTGAGCGTGCCGGAGCGCGAGACGACGCCGATGCGGCCCTTGCGGTGGATGTGGCCGGGCATGATGCCGATCTTGATTTCATCGGGCGTGATCAGGCCGGGGCAGTTGGGGCCGAGCAGCAGGGTCTTCTTGCCGCCGGCGGCCTCCTTGGCCTTCATCTTGTTGCGCACCATCAGCATGTCGCGCACGGGGATGCCTTCGGTGATGCAGATGACGAGATCCAGGTCGGCCTCCACCGCTTCCCAGATCGCGTCGGCCGCGCCGGCCGGCGGCACGTAGATGACGCTGACCGTGGCACCCGTGGCCTCCTTGGCGTCGCGCACGCTGGCATAGATGGGGATGCCCTCGAAGTCTTCACCGGCTTTCTTCGGGTTGACGCCCGCGACGAAGCAGTTCTTGCCGTTGGCGTAGTCCCGGCACATGCGGGTGTGGAACTGGCCCGTCTTGCCGGTGATGCCCTGGGTGATGACCTTGGTGTCTTTGTTGATCAGGATGGACATGGTGTGCGTTCCTTCTCGGCAAGGGCGGTTCAGCGGCCCGCGACGGCGGCCACGACTTTCTGCGCGGCCTCGGCCATGGTGTCGGCGCTGATGATCGGCAACCCCGACTCGGCCAGCATCTGCTTGCCCAGCTCCTCGTTGGTGCCCTTCATGCGCACCACCAGCGGGACGTTGAGGTTGACCGCCTTGCACGCGGCGATGACGCCGGTGGCGATCACGTCGCAGCGCATGATGCCGCCGAAGATGTTGACCAGAATGGCCTTGACGTTCGGGTTGCGCAGCATGATCTTGAAGGCCTCGGTGACCTTCTCGGCCGTGGCACCGCCGCCGACGTCGAGGAAGTTGGCCGGCTCGCCGCCGAAGAGCTTGATGGTGTCCATCGTCGCCATCGCCAGCCCCGCGCCGTTGACCAGGCAGCCGATGTTGCCGTCCAGGCTGATGTAGGCGAGGTCGTACTTGCTGGCCTCGACTTCGGCCGGGTCTTCTTCGTCGAGGTCGCGCAGTGCGACGATTTCCGGGTGGCGGAACAGCGCGTTGCTGTCGAAGTTGAACTTGGCGTCCAGCGCGATCAGGTTGCCTTTGGAGTCGCGGTTGAGCGGGTTGATCTCGACCAGCGACGCGTCCGTCTCCATGTAGCAGCGGTACAGGTTCTGGAACAGCGTCACCGCCTGGTCGGCCGTGTGGCCTTCCATGCCGATGCCGGCGGCGAGCTCACGCGCCTGCGCCTCGGTCAGGCCCACCAGCGGGTCGACGAACACCTTGACGATCTTCTCGGGCGTCTTGGCCGCGACTTCCTCGATGTCCATACCGCCCTCGCTGGAGGCGATGAAGGCGACTTTCTGCGTCGCGCGGTCGGTCAGCACCGAGACGTAGAACTCCTTGCCGATGTCGGCGCCTTCCTCGATGTAGAGGCGGCGCACCTTCTGCCCCTGCGGGCCGGTCTGGTGCGTGACGAGCTGCATGCCCAGCATGCGGCCGGCGAGCTCGCGCACCTCGTCGATGGACTTGGCGACCTTGACGCCGCCGCCCTTGCCGCGGCCGCCGGCGTGGATCTGGGCCTTGACGACCCACACCGGGCCGCCGAGCTTCTGGGCCGCCTCGACCGCCTCTTGCACCGTGAAGGCCGGGATGCCGCGCGGCACCGGCACGCCGAACTGACGCAAGATTTCCTTGCCTTGGTACTCGTGTATCTTCATGTGGTTCCTGTCTGAAGTGGTGGCGTCTGACGGGAGGTCCGCCCAGCGGCCGTTGAGCGGGATCGCCGCTCGCACGGACGCGCGCACGAGTGCGCGGACGCCCCAAAACGGGGCGGCGCGGCAGGGCTGGCGGGCCAGCGCGGGACAGCGCGAACTGTATCATGGTGCGTCGCACAAACCTTGTGCAACGCTGACAATCAACCCCTCGGAGTATCTCGCGATGGCCCAGGTATTCATCGATGGCGAAGCGGGCACCACCGGCCTGCAGATCCGGCAACGTTTGCAGGATGTCCCCGGCGTGACGCTGCTGTCGATCGACCCCGAGCGCCGCAAGGACCCCGCCGCCAAGCGCGCGTGCATGGCGCAGGCGGACGTGGTGATCCTGTGCCTGCACGACGACGCAGCGCGCGAGTCGGTGGCGATGATCGAGGCGCTGCGCGCCGAGACGGGGCGCGCCCCGCGTGTGATCGACGCCTCCACCGCGCACCGGGTGGCGCCCGGCTGGGTGTACGGTTTCGCCGAGCTGACGCCGGGGCAGGCGGAGGCGATCCGCCGCGCCGAGCGCGTGGCCAACCCCGGCTGTTACGCGACGGGCGCGATCGCGCTGATCCGTCCGCTCGTCGACGCGGGCCTGATCCCGCCCGACCATCCGCTGACGCTGCCCAGCGTCAGCGGCTACACGGGCGGCGGCCGCCCGATGATCGAGGCCTACGAGTCCGGCCAGGCCCCGGCCTTCGAGCTGTACGCGCTGGGACTGCAGCACAAGCACCTGCCGGAAATCATGGCCTACACGGGGCTGCGGCGGCGGCCGCTGTTCGTGCCGTCGGTGGGCAACTTCCCGCAGGGGATGCTGGTGCAGCTGCCGCTGCACCTGGACCTGTTGCCGGGGCAGGTGCGCGCGGCCGATTTGCACGACGCGCTGGCGGCGCACTACGCCGGCAGCGCGTGGGTGAGCGTCGAGCCGCCCACGGCGGACGGCAAGCTCGACGCCGTGGCGCTGGCGGGCACCGACCGGCTGGAGCTGCGCGTCTACGGCAACGAGACGCACCGCCACGCGCTGCTGGTCGCGCGGCTGGATAACCTCGGCAAAGGCGCCAGCGGCGCCGCGGTGCAGAACCTGCGGCTGATGCTGGGGGTGTGAGCGGGCGTTGGGGGCTTCCCCGGAGACCGTGATCGGGATGGCTTTACGGGCACGGTTGTCAAACACCGCGTCAAGGTGTCATCATGACGCGACATAACGCAAAGGAGCGCGAGATGGCCGTCACGCTGACCTTGAAAGGTGTTCCGGACGATGTGTACGAGCGATTGAAGCAGGCCGCGGCAGCGAATCATCGGAGCCTCAACGGCGAAATCATCGCTCTGCTGCAGTCCCAGGTCTTTCCGCGCCGCCTGTCTGCTCAGGAGCACTTGGCCGCCATCCGGGCGGTGCGGGCCCGATTGAAAGCGACGGACTTTGACCACACGCTCATCGACGGGATGAAACGCGAGGGGCGTGCATGATCGTTGTGGATGTCAACGTCATTGCATACCTCTTGATTCCCGGACGATACACGGCGAGTGCGGAGGCCCTGCTGGAGAGCGATCCCGTATGGGCAGTGCCTCGGTTGTGGCGCAGCGAATTGCGCAACATCTTGGCGACGTATGTGCGAACCCAGAAGATGGCGCTGCAGGACGCGTTGGCGCTTTTCCAGCGCGCATCGGAAATCATCGACACCGAAGAATACGAGGTCGATACGGCGTCTGTTTTGCGCCTGAGTGAGGCCAGCCGGTGTTCGGCCTACGACTGCGAGTACGTCGCGCTTGCTGACTTCCTCGATGTGGATTTCGTGACCGCAGACAAGAAACTGGCGAACGCCTTTCCGCGGCGAGCGCGGCTGCTGCTCGAAGTGTGAGATGGCGTGTCGTCTAGGCGGTAGACGCGCTTGACAGCCGACTGTCATACGCGATCCACGAGCCACGCGCCGTCGCGCCGGGCGGCCCCGCCGGCGCACAGGTCGTCGATCAGCGCGTCGAGCCAGGGGTCGAACGCGGTGCCGCCGCCGTGGCGCGCGTGCAGGTGCACGAGATACGGTACCTCGCGTGCCCAGGCGTGGACCGCGTCGAGCCGCTGGCGCTGCCATTCGAGTAGCTTGAACTTGAGCAGGACCTTGAGCGCGTGGCACCGGTGCCGGGCCGGGTCGGCGCGGAAATGCGCGAGCCGCTCTCGGGCCACCGCCAGCGCCGCGGCGACCGGGGCGGCGGGCGTGGCGGGATCGGTGTGGGCCGGGTCGCCAAACGGCGCGCCGTGTCCGGGGATGACGACGCGCGGGGCCAGCGCCTCGATGCGCTCGAGCGTCGCCGCGACCGCGTCGAAGCCGGGTTCGCCGATCAGTTCCGGGAACACCACGCCGAAGCCGTGCTGCCACAGCGCGTCGCCGGCGATGAGGATGCGCGCCACCGGCTCGAAGAGCAGCACGGCGTCCGGGTCGTGCCCGGGCGCGGCGTGGATCTGCCAGTCGCGCCCGCCCAAGCGGATCGTTGCGCCCGGCACGAGCAGGCCATCGAAGCGAAAGCGGGCGCACTGCTGGCCGGTGACGCGGTAGCTCAGGCGCTGCTCGTCCCACGCACGCACCGCGTCGGCCTGTCCGGGGGGGATGAGCGTCAACAGGCCCGGATAGCGCGCCTGCAGCGCGGCGTTACCGCCGCAGTGGTCGCTGTGCAGGTGCGTGTTGAGCAGCCGCACGAGCGGCCGCGCGCCCAGCGCGTGTTCCACCAGCGCCAGCGTCTGCGCCGCGTGCGTGACGTAGCCGGAGTCGACCAGCGCCGGGCCGTCCGGCCCGTCGAACAGCACGTTGTTGGCCGAGAGCCAGCCGCGCTCCCACACGCGCATCCCGTCGGGCAGGCGCACGCTCACGGCCGCGTACCCTACACCTTGCCCCGCAGTTCGCGCCGCAAGATCTTGCCGACGTTGCTCTTGGGCAGTTCGTCGCGGAATTCGATGTACTTGGGCCGCTTGTAACCGGTCAGGTTGTCGTGGCAGAAGCGCATCACCTGCTCTTCGGTGAGCGTCGGGTCGCTGCGCACGACGTAGAGCTTGACTGCCTCGCCCGAGTGGGGGTCGGGCACGCCCACCGCCGCGCACTCCAGCACGCCGGGGCAGGTGGAGACGACGTTGTCGATCTCGTTGGGATAGACGTTGAACCCCGAGACGATGATCATGTCCTTCTTGCGGTCGACGATGCGGATGTAGCCGCGCTCGTCCATGATGCCGATGTCGCCGGTGCGCATGTAGCCGTCGGCGGTGAAGACCTTGGCGGTCTCCTCGGGGTTGCGGTAGTAGCCCTTCATCACGTTCGGGCCGCGGATGCAGATCTCGCCGGTGCCGCCTGGCGGCAGGTCGCGGCCGTCGTCGTCCTTGATGGCGATCTCGACGCTGGGCAGCGGCAGGCCGATGGTGCCGGTGAAGGCCGTGTTGGTGACCGGGTTGTTGGTGCCGATGGCGCAGGTCTCGCTCATGCCCCAGCCTTCGATCATCACGCAGCCGGTGACCTTCTGCCACTGGCGCGCGGTGCCTTCGGAGGCCGCCATGCCCCCGGCCTGCGACAGCACCAGCGACGAAAAGTCGAGCTGGCGAAAGCGCGCGTTGGCCAGCAGCCCGTTGAACAGCGTGTTGACCGCGGGCAGCACGTGGAACGGCCGGCTCTTGAGCACCTCGACGAACTTGGGGATGTCGCGAGGGTTGGGGATCAGCGTCGCGTGGGCGCCCTGGCGCATCACCAGCAGCATCAGCGTCAGCGCGAAGATGTGGTAGAGCGGCAGCGCCATGATGTGGTTGGTGCGCCGCGGGTCGCCCACCTTCTCGAGCGCCGGGGTGAACCAGGCCTCGGCCTGCAGGATGGCGGCGATGACGTTGCCGTGCGTCAGGATCGCGCCCTTGGACAGCCCGGTGGTGCCGCCCGTGTATTGCAGGAAGGCGATGCTGTCGCGGTCCATCGGCGCGGGCTTGAGCGACAGCGCCTGACCGGCTTCGAGCGCGCGCCGAAACGGCACGATGGTGCGCGGCCCGCCGGGGCCGTTGAGGGGTAGCTTGAACGCCGGCACGAGCTTGGCCACGTGCCGCACGAGGAACGTCATCCAGCGCCCGTACCACGGCCCCAGCAGGTCGCCAAAGCTCGCCACCACCACGTGCCGCACGGGGCTGTGGTCGATGACCTCTTCCAGCGTGTGGGCGAAGTTTTCCAGGATGACGATTGCCTCGGCGCCGGAGTCCTTGAGCTGGTGCTCGAGCTCGCGCGCGGTGTAGAGCGGGTTGACGTTGACGCAGGTGTAGCCCGCACGCAGGACCGCGGCCATCGTGACCAGGAACTGCGGCAGGTTGGGCAGCATGATCGCCACGCGCGCGCCCGGCGGCAGCCCGAGCGACTGCAGATACGCCCCGAGCGCGGCGCTGTAGCGGTCGAGCTGGCCGTAGGTCATCCAGCGGTCCATGCAAACCGACACCGGGTCGCCCGGATGGCGGCGAAACGCCTGTTCCAACAGCTCGGCGAGCGACGAGTACTGCGTCGGGTCGATATCGGCGGGAACGCCCGGGGGGTAGCTGGAGAGCCAGATGCGTTGCATGGCGGATGAAATTGGAAAGAACGGCCTCATTGTCGCGGGCCGGGCCGGGACGCGACTCAGGGGATGTCCCTAGAAGCTGTCGCCGGTGGTACACGGGTGGGGCACCGCCCGTCCAAGCGTTTTTCGTCCCCGGCGCGCATAATCGGGGCATCTGTCGCCGATGCAACCACGCGTGATGCCCCTGCCGCCACCCCGTCCGCCGATCGCCCGCGTGTCGCGGGTGGTGTGGTGCTGCTGCGTCGCGCACGGCGGGCGGACTTGGAGGGCGCGATGACAACGTTCCCGTCCTGGCCCGTGGCGGCCGCGCCGGTGCGCGGGCGCGCCCCGATCCGGACCCTGGACGCGAGCCACGCGGAGGCGATCCTGCGCCACCTGCTCGCGCTGGGCGAGCGCGACCGCTACCTGCGCTTCGGCTACGCGGCGCAGGACGAGCACATTCGCCGCTACGTGCAGGGGCTGCGCTTCGGCATCGACGAGGTGTTTGGCATTTTCAACCGGCGACTGGAGCTGATCGCGATGGCGCACCTGGCATACATGGTGGTGCCCGGGCGCGGCAGCGACAGCGCGGAGTTCGGCGTCAGCGTCAGCGCGCACGCGCGCGGGCGCGGCTACGGGCAGCAGTTGTTCGACCGCGCCGTGGTGCATGCGCGCAACCATGGGGTGCGCTATCTCTACATCCACGCGCTGAGCGAAAACGCGCCGATGCTGCGCATCGCACGCAAGGCCGGGGCGACCGTGGTGCAGCAGGCCGGCGAGAGCGAATGCCACCTGGCGCTGCCGCCGGCCGACTTCGAGTCCACGGTGGGGGAGTTGCTGCAGGAGGAGGCGGCGCGCGCCAACTACGGCCTCAAGGCGCTTTGGCAGGCCGTGCGCCGCGCATGGCGTCGGCTCGTGCGCTGGGTGGTGCGCCGCCCCGCCGGGCACGGGTGAGGTGCCGCCAGCGGGCGACGCGCCGCGGGGCGCACAAAGGGGTGGGCCGTTGCGACGGGCGCGTCGTTGTGCGGGCTGTTGTATTCTCACGGCTGTCGCAACACCTGACCACCCCTGTGGCCGATCCCTCCCATTCTGCCCGGCCGCGCCCCGAGGCGCGTGCCGGGGACAAGCGCAATTTTCTGCAACGCCTGGTGGAGTTCCTGCACCCCGGGCCCGATTCCCGCGACGAGCTCATTTCGGCGCTCGCCGACGCCGAGGACAACGCCGTCATCGACGCGCAGTCGCGGGCGATGCTCGAGGGCGTGATCCGTATCGCCGACCTGACCGCGGGCGACGTGATGGTCGCCGCGCCGCGCATGGACGTGCTCGACATCGCGTCGCCGTACGCGGAGCTGCTCAACACCGTCATCGACACGGGGCACTCGCGCTTTCCGGTGTACGAGGGCGAGCGCGACAACATCATCGGCATCCTGCTCGCCAAGGATTTGCTCAAGCTGCAGCGCGCGCCCGAGCTCAACATCCGGGCGTTGCTGCGCCCGGCGGTGTTCGTGCCGGAAAGCAAGGCGCTCAACGACCTGCTGCGCGAGTTCCGCAGCAACCGCAATCACCTGGCCATCGTGATCGACGAGTTCGGTCGCGTGGCGGGGCTGATCACGATCGAGGACGTGCTCGAGCAGATCGTCGGCGAGATCGAGGACGAGTTCGACGACGACGAGGAGCATGGCGACATCTTCGCGCTGGCCGACGGCACGTGGCGCGTCAGCGGTGACACGCCGATCGAGCGCGTCAACGAGTGGTTTCAGGTGGCGTTGCCGGAGGAGGACTTCGACACCATCGGCGGCTACGTGGCGCACGAGATGGGGCGCGTGCCGCGCCGCGGCGAGGTGTTCGAGGCCGCGGGCCTGGTCTTCACCGTGCAGCACGCGCGCGGCGGCGCCGTGCGCTGGTTCAAGGTGACGCGCCAGCCCGCGACATGACGGGGATGGCGGCGCGCGGCGCGGTGGCACGGCGTGACGGCGCGGCGCTCGCGGGGGCGGCCGTGGCCGTTGCCGCGGTGCTGGCCGGCGGGGCGCACGCGCTGGCGCTGGCGTGGCCGTGGGATGTCTCGATCGGCGGGTGGTTGGCGCCGGGACAGCCGGCCGCGTGGCTGCACGCGCTGAGCCTGATGGCGCTGGTGGCACTGCTGGCGCACGCGCCCACGGCCAGTGCCGCGGCGTGGCGCGCCGGGGGGTACGCGACGGCGTGGCTGGCCGGCACCTTCTGGTGGCTGTTCGTTTCCATGCACACCTACGGCGGGCTGGTGGCGCCGCTGGCGGTGTTGGCGGTGCTGGCGCTGGCGGCGTTTCTGGCGCTGGACTATGCGCTTGCGGCGGCGTTGTGGTCGCGCTGGCGCACGGCCGGGCCCGGAGCGCAGGTGCTGGCCTTTGCGGCGCTGTGGACCTTGGCGGAATGGGCCCGCGGTGTGCTGTGGACAGGCTTTCCGTGGGGCGCGGGCGGTTACGCGCAAGTGGAGGCGCTCGGGGCGCTGGCGCCGTGGGTCGGCGTGTACGGCATCGGCGCGGTCGCGGCGGCGCTGGCGGCGGCGCCGGTGCTGCTGCGGGGGGTGGCGCGCGTGGTGACGGTCGTGCTGGCGGCGCTGGTGTGGGGGGTGCCGGGCGCCGGCGCGTGGCTGGCGGAGCGCCTGCCCGACACCACGCGGCCCGCCGGGGCGCTGCCGGTACGCCTGCTGCAAGGCGCCATTCCACAGGAGCAAAAGTTTGATGTCGACGCCGGCGTGCCGCTGGCGCTGCGCTGGTACGGCGAGCAGATCGTGCGCGCGACCGGCGACCCTGCACTCGCCGGCGGGCTGGTGGTGGCGCCGGAGACGGCGATCCCGCTGCTGCCGCAGGACGTGGATCCGGCCTACTGGCGCGCGCTGCACGCCGTGGTGCGCACCGGTGACGCGGCCGTGCTGCTGGGGGTGCCGCTGGGCAGCTTCAGCGAGGGGTACACCAACTCGGCGGTGGCGTGGTTCCCCGGGGGCGAGGCGGCCGATCCGGCGGCGGACCCGTTCGCGGCGCTGACGCGTTACCGCTACGACAAGCACCACCTCGTGCCCTTTGGCGAGTTCATTCCGCCCGGGTTTCGCTGGTTTACCGAGTTGATGAATATCCCGTTGGGGGATTTTGCCCGCGGGGTGTTGCCGCAGCCGTCGCTGGCGTGGGCCGGGCAACGCATCGCACCCAACATCTGTTACGAGGACCTGTTCGGTGAAGAGCTTGCGGCGGGCTTTGGCGAGGCGGGCCGCGCGCCGACGGTGCTGGTGAACCTGAGCAACATCGCGTGGTTCGGCGACACGGTGGCCATCGACCAGCACCGCCACATCTCGCGCGTGCGCGCGCTGGAGCTGGGCCGCCCGATGGTGCGCGCGACCAACACGGGGGCGACGGCGGTGATCGACCACCGCGGGCGCGTGCAGGCCGAACTGCCGCGGGGCGAGCGTGGGGTGCTGGACGCGACGGTCGCCGCACGGCAGGGCCTCACGCCCTACGCGTGGTGGGCGTCCCGGGCCGGGCTGTGGCCGCTGGTGGGCGTGTGCGCCGCGGTGCTGCTGGCGACGCGGCCGCGCCGCGACCGCCGCTGAGCCGCCGAGCCAAGGGGCCCCGCGCCGTAGAATCGGGCCCTTATGCTGACGTTCCAACAGATCATCCTCAAGCTCCAGTCGTACTGGGACGCGCAGGGGTGTGCCCTGCTGCAGCCTTACGACATGGAGGTGGGCGCGGGCACCAGCCACACCGCGACCTTTCTGCGCGCGCTGGGCCCCGAGCCGTGGAAGGCCGCGTACGTGCAGCCCAGCCGCCGCCCCAAGGACGGCCGCTATGGCGAAAACCCCAACCGGCTGCAGCACTACTACCAGTACCAGGTGGTGCTCAAGCCCGCGCCGGCCGACATCCTGGATCTCTACCTTGGCAGCCTGCAGGCGCTCGGGTTCGACCTGAAGCAAAACGACATCCGCTTCGTCGAGGACGACTGGGAGAACCCGACGCTGGGCGCGTGGGGCCTGGGCTGGGAGGTCTGGCTCAACGGGATGGAGGTCACGCAGTTCACCTACTTCCAGCAGGTGGGCGGCATCGACTGCCGCCCCATCACCGGCGAGATCACCTACGGGCTGGAGCGGCTGGCCATGTACCTGCAGGGGGTGGAAAACGTCTACGACCTCGTCTACGCGCCGGGGCTGACCTACGGCGACGTGTTCCACCAGAACGAGGTGGAGCAGTCGGCCTACAACTTCGAGCACGCGGACGTGGAGTTTTTGTTTGCCGCCTTCGCCGCGCACGAGCGGCAGGCCAAGCACCTGATGGCGCAGCAGCTGGCGCTGCCCGCTTATGAGCAGGTGCTCAAGGCCGCGCACACGTTCAACCTGCTGGACGCGCGCGGGGCGATCAGCGTGACCGAGCGCGCCGCGTACATCGGCCGCATCCGCAACCTGGCGCGGTCGGTGGCGCAGAGCTACGTGGACAGCCGCGCGCGGCTGGGCTTCCCGATGGCCCCGCGCGCGTGGGCCGACGAGGTGCTGGCTCAGTGGCAAAAGAAGCAGGAGGCCGCCGCATGAGCACGACCGTGGCCCCTCTGCTGGTGGAATTGTTCGTCGAGGAGCTGCCGCCCAAGGCGTTGCGCGCGCTGGGCGAGGCGTTTGCGCAGGGTCTGGCCGACGGGTTGCGCGAGCAGGGCCTGCTCGCGCCGGACGCCGTCGTCACGCCGTATGCCAGCCCGCGGCGGCTGGCCGCGCACCTGAGTGCCGTGCGCGCCCAGGCCGAGGACCGCGCGGTGCAGCTCAAGCTGATGCCGGTGGCCGTCGGCTTGGACGCACAGGGCCAACCGACGCCCGCGCTGCTGAAAAAACTCGCCGCGCTGGGCGTGGACACGGCCGAGCCGGCCGCGCTGGTCGCGCGGCTACGCCGCCAGTCCGACGGCAAGGCCGAGGTGCTCTACTGGGACAGCGTGGTCGCCGGGGCGACGCTCGCCGCCGGGTTGCAAAAGGCGCTGGATGAGGCGCTGCGCCGCCTGCCGATCCCGAAGGTGATGACCTACCAGCTCGCCGACGGCTGGCGCAACGTGCACTTCGTGCGTCCGGCGCACGCGCTCGTGGCGCTGCATGGGACGGCGGTGGTGCCGGTGCAGGCGCTGGGCCTGAGCGCCGGTCGGCACACGCACGGCCACCGCTTCGAGGCGGCGCGCGACCCGATCGAGATCCCGCACGCCGACGCTTACGCCGAGACATTGGCGCGCGAGGGCGCGGTGATCGCGCACTTCGGCGAGCGTCGCGCCGAGATCGAACGCCAGCTCGCCGCGGCGGCCGCGCGCGTCGGCGGCGGCTGTCGCCCCATTCAGGACGACGCGCTGCTCGACGAAGTGACCGCGCTGGTCGAGCGGCCCAACGTGCTGGTGTGCCAGTTCGACGAGGCGTTCCTTGCCGTGCCGGCCGAGTGCCTGATTCTGACGATGAAGGCCAACCAGAAATACTTCCCGCTGCTCGATGCGCAGGGGCGCCTGACGCACCGCTTCCTGGTGGTTAGCAACATCACGCCGGCCGATCCGTCCGCGGTCATCACCGGCAACGAGCGCGTCGTGCGCCCGCGGCTGGCGGACGCGAAGTTCTTTTTCGACCAGGACCGCAAGCGGCCGCTGGAGTCGCGCGTGCTGGGGCTGGCGAAGGTGGTCTATCACAACCAGCTCGGCACCCAGGGTGAGCGCGTGGAGCGCGTGGCGGCGATCGGCCGCGCCATCGCGGCACAGCTGGGCGACGCAACGCTCGAGCGCCACGTCGATCGCGCGGCGCTGCTGGCCAAGGCGGACCTGCTGACCGATATGGTGGGCGAGTTCCCGGAACTGCAGGGGACGATGGGCCGCTACTACGCGCTGCACGATGGCGAAGACCCGCTGGTGGCCGAGGCGATCGAGGACCACTACAAGCCGCGCTTCGCCGGCGACGCGCTGCCGCGCAACCCGGTCGGCGTGTGCCTGGCGCTGGCCGACAAGCTGGAGACGCTCGTGGGCCTGTTCGGGATCGGCAGCCTGCCCACCGGCGACAAGGACCCGTACGCGCTGCGCCGCCACGCGTTGGGCGTCGTGCGCATGCTCATCGAGCGCGACCTGCCGCTGGCGCTGCCGGCGCTGCTCGACGCGGCCGTGCCGGTGTTCGGCGATCGCATCCGCGACCCGCGCGAGGCGCTCACCGCCTTCATCTACGAGCGGCTGCACAACTGGATCGAGAGCGAGTGGGTGCACCCGGCCGGCCCGGCCGCGGGGCGTGAGGCGGGCGGATCCTCGGCGGCAGCCGGGTACGCGAAACACGAAATCGACGCGGTGCTGGCGCTGCGCCCGGCGCAGCTGCGCGAAGTCCCGCGGCGGCTCGCGGCGGTGCGGGCGTTTGCTGCGCTGCCGGAGGCGCCGGCGCTCGCCGCCGCCAACAAGCGCGTGACCAACATCCTGCGCAAGGCCGACGCGCCCGTGCAGCCGGTGGTGGACGCCGCGCGGCTCGTGGAGCCGGCCGAACAGGCGCTGTACCGCGCGCTGCAGGACGTGCAGCCGCAGGCCGACGCCGCATACGCGGCGGGCGACTACACCGCCAGCCTGCAGCGGCTCGCGGCGCTCAAGGCACCGGTGGACGCGTTCTTCGACGGCGTCATGGTCAACGCCGACGACCCGGCGCTGCGCGCCAACCGGCTCGGGTTGCTGGCACTGCTGCACGGGGCGATGAACCGCGTCGCGGATCTGTCGCGACTCGCTGCCTGAGGACGCCCCATGCCCGCGCGCGACCTGCGGCTCGTCGTCATCGACCGGGACGGCACGCTCAACCAGGACCCGGAGGATTTCCTCCACGGCCCCGACGACTGGCAGCCGCTGCCCGGGGCGCTGGAAGCGATCGCGCGCCTGAACGAGGCCGGCTGGCGCGTCGTCGTCGCGTCCAACCAGGCGGGGCTGGGGCGCGGGCTCTTCGATCTGGATACGCTCAACGCCATTCACGCGCGCATGCACAAGGCCGTCGCGCAGGCGGGCGGGCGCATCGAGGCGGTGTTCTTCTGCCCCCATGCGCCGGAGGACGCGTGCGACTGCCGCAAGCCCGCACCGGGCCTGTTCCGCCAGATCGCCGCGCGCTTCGGTACGTCGCCATCCCAGCTCGTCGTCGTCGGCGATTCGGTGCGCGACGCGGGGGCGGGGGTGGCGGCCGGGTGTGACACCCATCTCGTGTTGACCGGACAGTCCGCGGCGTGGCGCGGCGTCGGTCGGCCCCCGGGTGTGCCGCAGGCCGTGGCGTTGCACGACGACCTGCTCGCGTTTGCCGAGGCGCTGGTCGAGCGCGACGCGTCGGCGGGACGGGAGGGCGCGGCATGAACGCCCTACGCTCGTGGCTGCACCTGCTGTTCATGGGGGTGACCGTCGTGCCGTGGGCGACGGCGGCGGTGCTGATGGCGCCGTTCGTCTCGTCGCAGCGTCTGTATTCGTTTTGCATTGGCTGGGTGCGGCTGCAGGTGTGGGCGGCGCGCTGGATGCTGGGCATCCGCAACGAGGTGATCGGCTGGGAGCACTTGCCGGTTGGAAAAAACGCGCCGGCGATTCTGCTGGCCAAACACCAGTCCACGTGGGAGACGTTTTGCCTGCCGGTGCTGATGCCGCACCCGCTCGCGTTCGTCTTCAAGAAAGAGCTGCTCTACATCCCGTTTTTCGGCTGGGCGCTGGGGTCGTTGGACATGATCCACATCGACCGTGCCAAGCGGGCGCAGGCGTTTCAGAAGGTCGTGGAGCAGGGGCGGCGGCTGCTGGCCAAAGGCACCTGGGTCATCATGTTCCCCGAGGGAACGCGGGTCGAGCGCGGCCAGCGCGGGCAGTACAAGAGCGGCGGCACGCGGCTGGCGGTGCAGACCGGCGCGCCCGTGATCCCGATCGCGGTCACGTCCGGGCGCTGCTGGCCGCGCCGCGCGATCGTCAAACGGCCCGGCACGGTGGTGTTCTCGATCGGGCGGCCGATCCCGAGCGTGGGCCGCGATCCGGACGAGCTGATGCGCGAGGTGGAGGCGTGGATCGAAGCCGAAATGCGCCGCCTCGATCCGGAAGCGTACACGCCCGTCGCCGGCAACTCGCCGCCAGGGGCAAACCGAGATGAGCGCCGCGCCGCCTGAGCATGCGGCGGCCGCCGCCCCGTCGCAGGCGCTGTGGGCGCACCCGCACGCCAACCGCGAGATCGTCCTGCGCGGGGTGCGCGTCGCCTACGAGTGCCGGCGCAGCGCGCGGCGCACGCTCGGCCTGCTCGCCGGCCCGCAGGGGTTGAGCGTGCGGGCCCCGCGCGGTGCGGCGTGGGCCGATATCGAAGCCTTTCTTCAGCACAAGGCCGACTGGGTGCTGACCCAGTGGCGACGGTTGGCCGAGCGGCCGCGCCCGGCGTGGCCCCCGCGCACGCCGGCGCTGATCGAACAGGCGCGCCAGCGCTTTGCCGAGCGCGTGGCGCACTATGCCCCGCTGCTGGGGGTGGCACCGGCGCGGCTGCGCGTGTCGGATGCGCGCACCCGCTGGGGCAGCGCGAGCAGCCGCGGCACGATCGCGCTCAACTGGCGGCTGGTGTGCCTGCCGCCGGCGCTGCTGGACTACGTCGTCGTCCACGAACTGGCGCACTTGCGCGAGATGAACCACGGCCCGGCGTTCTGGGCGCTGGTGGCGGCGGTACTGCCGGACTACGCGCAGCGGCGCGCGGCGCTGCACCGCCACCCGCTGCGCTGACCGCGCGCCCCGCCCACTGGTCGGCGCGCGGGGCTCACAGCGTGGCGGCGACGGTCGCGAACGCGGCGGTCAGGGCGAGCGCGTGCACCAGTGCGGCCGTGATCGTCAGCACGATCGCCGGCCGCAGCGCCGTGACCGGCGCGGCCCGCGCGACGTGCCGCCACAGCAGGGCCGCCGCCGCCAGCGACAGCGGCAGCGACGCCAGACCCCACCAGCCCACACGCGGCGTCACCTGGGCCAGCACCGACGCCACCAGGCCGCCGTGCGCGAGCACCACCAGCGCGGTGTAGAGCGCCGCGACGCCGATCGGCCCCACGCGCACCGCGAGCGTGCGCTTGCCGACGCGGGCATCCCACGGCGCGTCCGGCACGCCGTTGATCAGCAGGATGGCCGCGACCAGCAGCGCAAACGGCAGCGCCGACGCGGCCGCCACCACCGACCACTGTCCGCGCTGGCTGTGATAGGCCCTGAGCACGACCAGCCACCACGCCGTTGCCACCGTCAGCTCGCCCAGACCGCGCGCCATCAGGCGCAGCGGCGGGGCCGAATATGCCCAGCCGAGCAGCACGCCCGCCGCGCCGATGGCGATCAGCCCGCCACCCGCCCCCAGTGCGAGCCACATCCCGCCCAACACCACCAGACCGGTCAGCCCCAGCGCGAGCGCACGCGCCTGCGCCGGCGAGGCGTCGCCAGAGGGGATGACGCGCGAGCCACCGGTGAAAGGCGACAGCGGCGCGGGGTTGGCCGCATCCGCGCCGTTGAGGGCATCGTGGTAATCGTTCCACGCATTCGCGGCCGCGTGGGCGAGCACGGCCAGCGCGACGGTGACGCCGGCGCGCAGCGGGTCGAACCCGCAGCCGCACGCCGCCGCCATCGCCAGCCCCAGTGCCACCGCCGCGACCGTCACCCACAGAAAACCCGGGCGGGCGAGGCGCCAGGCGGCGGCCGGTGTCAGGGGGGCGGCAGGGGCGGGCGGGGTGGACATATTACCGACTATAGCCTTTGCGCGGCGCGGGGCGCACCGGGCGAGGGCGCGACCGTGCCCGATGGCGTAGAATGCCCGCCGAAGTTGACGTTTACGTCAACGTCAAGGCGTAAACCGCTGTCGGCGCGGGGTGTAGGGGCGTCCAGCCCCGCCCGGCCGTGATGGGAGCACCATGGCCAGCCAGACCACTTACACCATCGGCGATCTCGCGCGGGAGTTCGACCTCACCACGCGCGCGATCCGCTTCTACGAGGACATGGGCCTGCTGCAGCCCAAACGCACCGGACCCGGGGGGCGCAGCCGCGTGTACTCCGCGCGGGACCGCACGCGGCTCAAGCTCGTGCTGCGCGCCAAGCGGCTGGGGCTGAGCCTGTCGGAGGCCAAGGAGCTGATCGACATGTACGACAGCCCGCGCGACACCGGGCCGCAGCTGCGCAAATTCCTGGAGGTGCTCGCGGTGCACCGGCGGCAGATCGAGGACCAGATGGCCGACCTGCAGGCGACGCTGGACGAAATCAAGGCCCACGAAAAGGAGGCGCGCGCGCTGCTCGCCCGCTTGGGCGAGGGGGCGGCCAGCCCCGGAAAAGCGGCCTGACGCGCGTGCCGGACACGGCATAATTGACGTTTACGTAAACGTCAATAGGCGTTGGCAAAACGCGTTGCATCGAAGACCCTGCCCATGACCGCCACCACCGCCGAACTCGTCCACGTGGCGCCCGACGGCACGCGCCACCCGTGCGCCGTCATGCAGCAGACGCTGATGCCCGTGCCCAAAACCGAATGACACCCGCTACCCCTCACAGGAGACGACCCATGACGCATCTGCCCGGCCTCGACTTCCAGCTCGGCGAGGATATCGACGCCCTGCGCGACGCGGTGCGCGCCTTCGCCGCCGCCGAGATCGCGCCCCGCGCGGCCGAGATCGACCGCACCGACCAGTTCCCGATGGACCTGTGGCCCAAGATGGGCGAGCTCGGCGTGCTCGGCATCACGGTCGAGGAGACCTACGGCGGCGCGGGCATGGGGTATCTGGCGCACATGATCGCGATGGAGGAGATCAGCCGCGCCAGCGCCTCGGTGGGTTTGTCCTACGGTGCGCACTCCAACCTGTGCGTCAACCAGATCCGCCGCAACGGGACCGAGGCGCAAAAGCGCAAATACCTGCCCAAGCTGATCAGCGGTGAGCACGTCGGTGCGCTGGCGATGAGCGAGCCCGGCGCCGGTTCCGACGTCGTGAGCATGAAGCTGCGCGCCGAGGACAAGGGCGGCTACTACCTGCTCAACGGCAGCAAGATGTGGATCACCAACGGCCCGGACGCCGACACGCTGGTCGTGTATGCGAAGACCGAGCCGGAGCTGGGCGCGCGCGGCATCACCGCCTTCCTCATCGAAAAGGGGATGAAGGGCTTTTCGGTGGCGCAAAAGCTCGACAAGCTCGGCATGCGCGGCAGCCACACCGGCGAACTGGTGTTCGAGAATGTCGAGGTGCCGGCGGAGAATATCCTGGGCGGCCTCAACAACGGTGTGAAGGTGTTGATGAGCGGCCTGGACTACGAGCGCGCGGTGCTCGCCGCCGGGCCGGTCGGCATCATGCAGGCGGTGATGGACAACGTCATCCCCTACATCCACGACCGCAAGCAGTTCGGCCAGTCGATCGGTGAGTTCCAGCTCATCCAGGGCAAGGTGGCCGACATGTACACCACGCTGCAGGCGGCGCGCTCCTTCCTCTACACCGTGGGCAAGAACCTCGATCGGCTCGGCAGCGACCATGTGCGCCAGGTGCGCAAGGACTGCGCCAGCGTCATCCTGTGGTGCGCGGAGCAGGCCACGCGCATGGCCGGCGACGGCATCCAGATCTTCGGCGGCAACGGCTACATCAACGAGTATCCGCTGGGCCGGCTGTGGCGCGACGCCAAGCTGTATGAGATCGGCGCCGGCACCAGCGAGATCCGCCGCATGCTGATCGGGCGCGAGCTGTTCGCGGAGACGATGTAATGCCCTGGCGGCACCTGCTGGCGCACAACCGGGAGTGGGCCGCGCGGATGGAGGCCGAGCGGCCGGGGTTCTTCGCGCGCCTGGCCCAGCAGCAGTCGCCGCGCTATATGTGGATTGGCTGCTCCGACAGCCGCGTGCCCGCGAACCAGATCACGGGGCTGGAGCCCGGCGAGGTGTTCGTGCACCGCAACGTGGCCAACGTCGTGGTGCCCACCGACCTCAATTGCCTGAGCACCATCCAGTACGCGGTGGACATGCTGCGCGTGGAGCACCTGATGGTCGTCGGCCACTACGGCTGCGGCGGCGTGCAGGCGGCGCTGGAGGGCATCCGCGTCGGGCTGGCCGACAACTGGCTGCGGCACGTGCGCGACGTGGCGGACCGCCATCAGCGGTGGCTGCTGGCGGTGCCAGCCGAGCGCCGGCTGGACCTGCTGTGCGAGCTCAACGTCATCGAGCAGGTGCGGCACGTCGCGCAGTCGACGGTGCTGCAGGACGCCTGGGCACGCGGCCAGCCGGTGATGCTGCACGGCTGGGTCTATGGCCTCAAGGACGGCCTGCTGCAGGATCTGCGCTTGTCGATGGACAGCCCCGACCGGGTCGAGGCCGTCTACCGTGCGGCGTGCGAGGTGGCGGCGTGCCGCCATGGTGCCGATCTGTCATGATCGGGGCTGTTGCCGCACCCGAGACACCCGCCATGCTGCTGTCCCGACTCGACTCCCAGCTCGCCTACGACATCGCGCGCGCGATGATCGACGGCTTCAACCGCCACTACCGGCTGTTTCGCACCGAGTCCGCCCGCGCCAAGCACCGTTTCGAGACGGCGGACTGGGCCGGCCAGCAGCGCGCGCAGCGCGAGCGCATCGAGTTCTATGACCTGCGCGTGAAAGAGTGCGTCACGCGCCTGGAACGCGAGTTTCGCGCCTCGCAGCAGCCCATGGAGGTCTGGCAGCAAGTCAAGCTGCTCTACATCGGCATGCTGGTGGACCACCGCCAGCCGGAGCTGGCCGAGACCTTCTTCAACTCGGTCACGACCAAGATCCTGCACCGCAGCTACTTCCAGAACGATTTCATCTTCGTCCGCCCGGCGATCAGCACCGAATACATCGAGCCGGAGGACCCGAACGCCCACACCACCTACCGCTGCTACTACCCCAAGTCCGTCGACGAGCTGCCGGCCACGTTCACGCGCCTGATCGAGGATTTCGGCCTGCGCGTGCCGTTCGAGGATTTGGCGCGCGACGTCGGTGACGTCGTCGCGGGGCTGTTGCCGCTGTTCGACCACCGGCGGCTGCGTGCCAACTTCCAGATCCAGGTGCTCGACAGCCTGTTCTACCGCAACAAAGGCGCGTACGCGGTGGGCAAGCTCATCAACGGTTTTCAGGAGGTGCCGTTTGCGCTGCCCATCCTGCACGACGAGCAGGGGCGGCTCGTCATCGACGCGCTGCTGCACGGCGAGGACGACCTGCTGATGGTGTTCAGCTTCGCGCGCGCGTACTTCATGGTCGACATGGAAGTGCCCAGCGCGTACGTGCAGTTCCTGCGCAGCCTGATGCCGCGCAAGCCGCGCGCGGAGTTCTACAACGCGCTGGGCTTGGCCAAGCAGGGCAAGACACTCTTCTACCGCGACTTCCTCTACCACCTGCGGCACAGCACGGACCAGTTCCGCATCGCCCCCGGCATCAAGGGCATGGTGATGCTGGTGTTCGACCTGCCGAGTTTTCCGTTCGTCTTCAAGGTCATCAAGGACCGCTTCCCGCCGCAGAAGGAAACGACGCGCGAACAGATCCGCGCCAAGTACCAGCTCGTCAAGCAGCACGACCGGGTGGGGCGCATGGCCGACACGCTCGAGTTCTCCAACGTCGGCTTTCCGCGCGCGCGCTTCAGCGACGAGTTGATCGCCGAGCTGCTGGAGCACGCGCCGAGCCAGGTCGAGATCGGCGACCGCGACGGCGACGGCACGCAGGAGGTGCTGATTAAGCACGTCTACATCGAGCGGCGCATGATCCCGCTCAACATCTACCTGCAGGAGTGTTTCGACACACTGCAGCGCGATCCGAACGACGCGCGCGCGCGCCAGCAGCTCGAACACGCCGTCATCGAATACGGCAACGCGATCAAGGACCTGGTGGCGGCCAATATCTTCCCGGGCGACATGCTGTGGAAGAACTTCGGCATCACGCGCCACGGCAAGGTGGTTTTCTACGACTACGACGAGATCGAGTACATCACCGACTGCAACTTTCGCCGCGTGCCGCCGCCGCGCGACGAGGACGACGAGTTGTCGGGCGAGGTGTGGTACTCGGTCGGTCCGCACGATGTGTTCCCGGAGACGTTCGGGCCGTTCCTGCTGGCCAACCCCCTGGTGCGCGAGGTCTTCATGCGCCACCACGCGGACCTGCTCGACCCCGCCTACTGGCAGGCGCACAAGGAGCGCATCCTCGCCGGCCACGTGCACGACGTCTTCCCCTACGAGCGCGAGCGGCGCTTTCGCGCGCACCGCATCGTGCCCCTGTCCCCGACGGCGGAGGACGCCAGTGCGTCGGCCGCTTCCCCCTCCCCCCAACCGATAGGAGTGACCCCATGAGCCAAGCCGATCCGATCGTCATCGTCGGTGCCGCGCGCACCCCGATGGGCAGTTTCCAGGGTGATTTTTCGTCGCTGGCTGCGCATGACCTGGGCGCGGCGGCGATCCGCGCCGCCGTCGAGCGCGCCGGGATCGCCCCCGACGCGGTGGACGAGGTGCTGATGGGCAACTGCCTGATGGCCGGTCAGGGCCAGGCCCCGGCGCGCCAGGCGGCGCTCAAGGCCGGTCTGCCCAAGAGCGCCGGCGCGGTGACGCTGTCCAAGATGTGCGGCTCGGGCATGCGCGCCGCGATGTTCGCGCACGACATGCTGGTCGCCGGCACGGCCGACGTCGTCGTCGCCGGTGGCATGGAGAGCATGACCAACGCCCCGTACCTGCTGCTCAAGGGGCGCGGCGGCTACCGCATGGGGCACGATCGCGTCTTCGACCACATGATGCTCGACGGGCTGGAGGACGCCTACGAGCCCGGCCGCAGCATGGGCACGTTCGGCGAGGACTGCGCCGCCAAATACCAGTTCACCCGCGAGCAGCAGGACGCCTTTGCCACCGAGAGCGTGCGCCGCGCCCAGCGGGCGGTCGCGGACGGCAGCTTCGCCGCCGAGATCACCCCGGTGACGGTGAAGGACCGCGCGGGTGAGCGCGTCGTCGCCCAGGACGAGGGCCCGGGCAAGATCAAGCTCGACAAGATCCCGCAGCTCAAGCCCGCGTTCAAGAAGGATGGCACCATCACCGCGGCGTCGAGCTCTTCCATCAACGACGGCGCGGCCGCGCTGGTGCTGATGCGCGCCTCCACCGCCGCCAAGCTCGGCTGCCAGCCGCTGGCGCGCATCGTCGGCCACGCGGTGCATGCGCAGGAGCCGAACTGGTTCACCACCGCGCCGGTGGGCGCGACGCGCAAGCTGCTGGCCAAGATCGGCTGGCAGGTGTCGGACGTACAGCTGTGGGAGGTCAACGAAGCGTTCGCCGTCGTGCCGATGGCGCTGATGACCGAGCTGGGCGTGTCGCACGACATCGTCAACGTCAACGGCGGTGCCTGCGCGCTCGGGCACCCGATCGGCTGCAGCGGGGCGCGCATCATGGTCACGCTGATGCACGCGATGCGCGCGCGGGGTCTGAAGCGCGGTGTCGCCACGCTGTGCATCGGTGGCGGCGAGGGTACCGCCGTGGCGATCGAGATGCTGTGACGCGGCGATCGTGATTCGCGGGGCCCGCCGGGGCCCCGCTTGCCTTGTTCGCTGACCCTGCCGCCCGACAGGAGGTTTCGATGCTGCTCAGCCCCGATCAAGAGATGATTCGTGATGCGGTGCGCGCGTTCGCCCGCGAACAGCTCTGGCCCCATGCCGCGCGCTGGGACCGCGAGCACACCTTTCCGCACGAAGCGCACCGGGGGCTGGCGGCGCTGGGCTGCTACGGCGTGTGTGTGCCCACCGAGTACGGCGGGGCGGGACTGGACTACCTGAGCCTGGCCGTCGTACTGGAGGAGATCGCCGCGGGCGACGGCGGCACCAGCACTGCGATCAGCGTCAACAACTGCCCGGTGTGCGCGATCCTGCTGCGCTACGGCAGCGAGGCGCAAAAGCAGCGCTGGCTGGTACCGCTGGCGCAGGGGCAGATGCTCGGCGCTTTCTGCCTGACCGAGCCGCACGTGGGGTCGGACGCGGCCGCGCTGCGCACCACCGCGCGGCGCGAGGGCGACACCTACGTCCTCGACGGCGTCAAGCAGTTCATCACCAGCGGCAAAAACGGCCAGGTCGCCATCGTCATCGCCGTGACCGACAAGGCGGCGGGCAAGCGCGGCATGAGCGCCTTCATCGTCCCCACCGACACACCGGGCTACATCGTCGCGCGGCTGGAGGACAAGGTCGGCCAACACTCCAGCGACACCGCGCAGATCCGGCTGGAAAACTGCCGCATCCCGGTCGAGAACCGCATCGGCGAGGAGGGTGAGGGGTACAAAATCGCCTTGTCTGCGCTGGAGGGTGGGCGCATCGGCATCGCCGCGCAGAGCATCGGCATGGCGCGCAGCGCGCTCGAGGTGGCCATCGACTACGCCAAGCAGCGCGAGAGCTTCGGCAAGCCGATCTGGGAGCACCAGGCCGTGGGCTTCCGGCTGGCGGACGCGGCAGCCAAGCTGGAAGCGGCACGACAGCTCACCTGGCACGCGGCAGCGCTGCGCGATGCGGGGCGGCCCTGCCTGAAGGAGGCGGCGATGGCCAAGCTCATCGCCAGCGAGACGGCGGAGGGGGTGTGCTCCGTCGCGATCCAGACGCTGGGCGGCTACGGCTATGTCAGCGACTTTCCCGTCGAGCGCATCTGGCGCGACGTGCGCGTATGCCAGATCTACGAGGGCACGAGCGACGTGCAAAAGATCCTGATCCAGCGGGCGTTGTGATCGGGGCACCCCGACCTGCCTGGATGGGCGGGGGGCGGGGCTTGCACGCCGCGTTTGTGTGTGCTCTCCAGTCTGGTGTTCTCCAGTCTGGTTGACGACTCCATCGGCGAGCTCTACATTTCGATCCAAATTTGGAGCTGAGAAATGGAAACCATACTGGCCGATGTCGCCGTCAGCATGTCGGAATTCAAGAAGAACCCTGCCGCGGTGCTGCGGCACGCACACCGTCGTCCGGTGGCGGTCTTGAGTCACAACCGCCCCGCGTTCTACATGATCGAACCCCGACTGTTCGAGGACATCATGGAAGCGTTGGCGGATCAGGATCTGTACCGTCGGGCCGCCAGCCGTCTGGCCGAGAAAGGGCGGGCCGTCGAGGTGAACCTTGAGGACCTCTGACCCCCCTGGCGCGCAGCCACCGCAGCCGTACCGCTTGCATTTCATGCCGGAGGCACTGGAGGAGTGGCACCGTCTGGATGGATCGGTCAAGGCCAGCCTGAAAAAGCTGCTCAAAAAGCGTCTCGTACAGCCTCATGTACCCGGTGGTGCCCTGACGGGTCCGTTGGCGGGCTGCTACAAAATCAAGTTGCGCAAGCAAGGGGTGCGGTTGGTGTACGCGGTCGAGGACGACCGCCCCATCGTCCTGGTGCTGGCGATCGACAGACGGGAGCGCGACCAGGTTTACCGATCGGCCCTCGTACGCGTCTCTGCCCCGCCGGATCGGCCCAAAGGGCGATGACGGCCGCGGCGTCGCGGGTGCAGCTCTGACCGTATCCGCCGGCGTATCATCGGCGCCGTGAACATCATCATCTTTGGCGCGGGCCGGGTCGGCGAGAGCGTCGCCGAGAGCCTGGTCTCGGAGCAAAACGACATCACCGTCATCGACCAGGACCCGGCGCGCGTGCGCGCGCTGGAGGAACGGCTCGACCTGCGCGGCGTGGTCGGCAATGGCATCCAGCCGTCGGTGCTCGCCGAGGCGGGCGCGAAGGACGCCGACATGCTGATCGCCTGCGCGGCGCTGGACGAGTCCAACCTGGTCGTGTGCAAGGTGGCGCACGACGTTTTTCAGGTGCCGACGACGATCGCGCGCCTGCGCTCGCCCGAGTTCGAGGAGGGCAGCGAGCTGCTGGGCAAGAGCGGCTTCGCGGTGGATCACGTGATCTGTCCCGAGGAATCGGTGATGCGCACGATCCACCAGCTCATCGACTACCCCGAGGCGCTGCAGGTGGTGGAGTTTGCCGAGGGGCGGGTGTGCCTGATCGTCGTGCGCGCCACGGCGGGTGGCGCGCTGGTGGGGCACACGATCGGGGAGTTCCGCGAGCGCTTTCCGCAGGCGGAAATGCGCGTCGTGGCCCTGTACCGGCTCGACACCGAGATGGATGCCACCGCCCAGACGCGCATCCTGCCGGGGGACGAGGTGTTCGTGCTGGCCGCGAGCGACAAGATCCGGCTGGTGCTCGCGGCGATCCACAACATCGACAAGCCGGTGCAGCGCGTGATGATCGCCGGGGGCGGCAAGGTGGGGCTGCGGCTAGCGCGCTCGCTGATCGGGCAGTGTCAGGTCAAGATCATCGAGAGCAACGCCAAGCGTTGCGAATACCTGGCCAGCCAGCTCCCCTCCAGCACGTTGGTGCTGCACGGCGACAGCGTCGACGAAGAGCTGCTGGAGGAAGAGAACGTCGCCGACATGGACCTGTTTCTGGCGCTGACCAACGACGACGAGGACAACATCATGTCGGCGATGCTGGCCAAGCGGCTGGGGGCGCGGCGGGTGATGGCGCTGATCAACCGCCGGGCCTATGCCGAAATGATGCAGGGCAGCACGATCGACATCGCGATCTCACCGGCGCAGACGGTGATCGGCGAGTTGCTGGCGCACGTGCGCCGTGGCGACGTGGTGGCCGTGCACAGCCTGCGCCGCGGCGCGGCCGAAGCGCTGGAAGGCGTGGCGCGCGGTGACGTGAAGACCTCGCGACTGGTGGGCCGGCGGGTGGAGGAGGTCAAGCTGCCCAAGGGTGCGCGCATCGGCGCCATCGTGCGCGGCGAGGGACGCGACGCCGAGGTGCTGATGCCGCACCACGACACGCTGATCCAGGCCGACGACCACATCATCATCTTCATCCCCAACAAGCGGCTGGTGCGCGAGGTCGAAAAACTCTTCCAGGTCGGTGCCACCTTCTTCGGTTGACGACGCACCATGCCTTTCGTGCGCATCGCTCCCGTGCTGGGTGTTGTGGTCATGGTGTTCGCGCTGACCATGGCGGTGCCGTGGGCCGTGGCCGCGTCGCTGCACGATGGGGCCGCCGGCGTGTGGTCCGCCCCGATGCTCGGCACGCTGCTCGTGGGAGCGGGCGTGTGGGCCTGGGGGCGGCGGCGGGTGGGGGACGAGCCGGACCTGCTGCCGCGCGACGGGATGCTGCTGGTGGTCCTGGCGTGGACGGTGCTGCCGGCGGTGGCCGCCGTGCCGCTGTGGGTCTATTTCCGTGACACGGCGCAGCCGATCACCGTCACGCAGGCGTATTTCGAGACGATGTCGGCGCTGACCACCACCGGGGCCACCGTGCTCGTGGGGTTGGACGACCTGCCGCCCTCGATCAACCTGTGGCGCGGTCAGTTGCAGTGGATCGGGGGCATGGGCATCCTGGTGCTGGCGGTGGCGATTCTGCCGATGCTGGGCGTGGGCGGGCAGCTGTTCCGTGCCGAATCCACTGGGCCGATGAAGGACGCGCGGCTTACCCCGCGCATCCGCGAGACCGCCAAGGGCTTGTGGAGCGTGTACGCGGTGATTTCGCTGGCGTGCCTGCTGGCCTACCGCTGGGGGGGGATGTCGTGGCTGGATGCGTGGATCCACATGTTCACGACGATGAGCCTGGGGGGCATGTCGTCGCACGACGCGAGCTTTGCCCATTTCCAATCGCCGCGGCTGGAGTGGCTGGCGACCTTTTTCATGCTCGTGGCCAGCGGCAGTTTTGCGCTGTATTTCGCGGCAGTGGTCAAGCGCAGCCCGCTGCGTATCCTGCGCGATGCCGAGTGGCGCGGTACATGGTGGCTGATGCTGGCCTCCAGTGTCTTCATTGCCGCGTTGCTGGTGGTGCGCGGCACGGTGGCCGATCCGGGCGAGGCGCTGCGGCTGGCCGCGTTCAACGTCGTATCGGTGGCGTCCACCACCGGCTACGCCACCACGGACTATCTGCAGTGGCCGGTGTTTGCGCCGCTGTGGATGCTGATGCTCTCCGGCATGGCGACGAGCGCCGGCTCCACCGGGGCTGGCGTGAAGATGCTGCGCCTGCTGATCCTGCTCAAACTCGCGCGGCGCGAGCTGGCGCGCATCATCCATCCGCGGGTGGTCAATCCGGTCACGATCGGGGGGCGGGTGGTCGATGCGCCGACGGTGTATGGGGTGCTCGCCTTCATGCTGGTGTATGGTGGCACGATCGCGGTGCTGACGATGGCGATGCTGTTGACCGAGCTGCCGTTCGATACGGCTTTTTCGGCTGTGGTGACCTGCGTCAACAACACCGGGCCCGGTCTGGGGGAAGTCGGCCCTGTAGGGAATTACGCGGGCCTGACCTCGGTGCAGCTGTGGATCTGCGCGCTGGCAATGCTCATGGGGCGGCTGGAGATGCTGAGCTTTTTGGTGCTCTTCACGCCGGACTACTGGCGCAAATAGGGGGCGGCGATGCGGGTGGTGCAGACCCTGGGCCCGGCGCTGCACGTGTTTGCGCACGTGCTCACCGCGTTTGCGCTGGTGTTTCTGGTGCCGATGGGCTGGGCGTGGTTTCACGACGACCTGACGCACGAGTACCAGTGGGCGGTGTGCGCTGGGGTGACGCTGGTCAGCGGTGTCATCCTGTGGGCGCTCACGCGCGCGTATCGGTGTGAGCTGCAGGCGCGCGACGGCTTTTTGCTGGTCAACCTGGTGTGGCTGGTGCTGCCGGCGTATTCGGCGTTGCCGCTGATGTTGATGGTGCCGGGCATCACGTGGCACCAGGCGTATTTCGAGGCGATGAGCGCACTCACCGCCACCGGGGCGACCGCGCTGTCGGGGCTGGAGCGGCTGCCGGTGTCGGTCAACGTGTGGCGCTGTTTCTTGCAGTACGTCGGCGGGCTGGGCGTGATGCTGCTGGTGGTGGCGGTGCTGCCAATGTTGGGGCTGGGCGGCATGCAGCTCTACAAGGCCGAGACGCCCGGCCCGATGAAGGACCAGAAGCTCACGCCGCGTATCGCGGAGACGGCGCGCGGCCTGTGGGCGGTGTACTTCGGCTTTTCGGTGCTGTGCCTGCTCGCGTACCGCTGGGCCGGGATGGGCTGGGCGGATGCGTTCATGCACATGTGCTCGACGATGGGGCTGGCGGGGTTTTCCTCGTACGACGCGAGCATCGGGCACTTCCAGTCCCCCGCGGTGGAGTGGGTGGCGGTGGTGTTCATGGCGCTGGCGGGCATCAGCTTCCTGCGCTACTTCATGGTGCTGCGGGGGCTGACCTTGCGGCCGCTGTGGAGCGACCGCGAAATCCGCACCTACGCGGTCGTGCTGCTCGGCGCCATCGCGCTGGTGACGCTGGTGCTGCTGGCGCAGCGCGTCTATCCGGACGCGCCCACGGCGCTGCGCATGGCGGCCTTTCACGTGCTGTCGCTGGCCACCACCACGGGCTATGCCAGCACGGATTACCTGCAGTGGCCCCCGTTCATCCCGGTGTTGCTGCTGTTCCTCGGGACGTTCGTCTCCTGCGCCGGCTCCACCGGTGGCGGCATCAAGATGGTGCGCATGGTGCTGCTCATCAAGCAGGCGCGGCGGGAGCTGGTGCGCATCATCCACCCGCACGTGGTCAATCCGGTGACCCTCGGCGGACAGGCCGTGCCTGCGCAGGTGATGAACGCCGTGCTCGGTTTCATGTTGATCTACGGCGCGGCGACGATGGGGTTGACCTTCCTGCTGCTGTTGTCGGGGTTGGATCTGGTGACGGCCCTGTCCGCGGTCGTTGCCACGGTCAACAACATTGGCCCCGGCTTGGGTGAGGTGGGACCGGCGGGCAACTACGGCGGGCTGACGCCGTTTCAGCTCTGGGTGCTCAGTTTTGCCATGCTGCTGGGGCGGCTGGAACTGCTGACGGTGCTGGTGCTGTTCACGCGCGCGTTCTGGCGGCGCTGAAACCGCGCTTGCGCGTCATCCGGCCCCCAGAACCCAACCGGCGGCGGCGCACAGACCGGCCAGGGCCCACGCGGGCACGCGGCCGGTGAGCAGCAGCATCAGCGCCGCCGCGGCGCCCACCGCCGATGCGGGGCCATCGATCGCACTGCGCCCCGCGTGGACGAGGGCCGCGGCGAGCAGTCCGACGACCCCCGCGTGCACCCCGTCCAGCAGCGGGCGCAGCGCAGGGTACTGGCGCCAGCGGGTCCAGCCGGGCAGCGTGCCGACCAGAATCAGGAACGCCGGCGCGTAGATGGCGGCCAGCGCCACCGCCGCACCGGGCCAGCCCCCGAGCGGCGGCGCCAGCGCCGCGCCCACGTAGCTGGCGATCGTCAACAGCGGCCCGGGCATCGCCTGGACCGCGCCGTAGCCGGCCAGGAAGGTGGCGGCGTCGATCCAGCCCGGGCCGACCACCTCGGCCTGGATCAGCGGCAACACCACGTGCCCCCCGCCGAAAATGAGCGCGCCGATGCGGTAGAACGCGTCGACCACGGGCCACCACCCGCCGGGCGCCCCCTGCGCCAACAGCGGCAGCACCCCAAGCCCCGCTGCGAACAGGCCGAGCCCGACCCAGCCGGCGCGGCGTCCCACCCGCAGGGGCAACGGGTGAACGGCGGGCGGCGGCGCCCCGTGGCGCAGGGTGATGTGGCCGAACCCAGCGCTGAGGGCGATCAACACCGGCTGCATCCACGCGTGGGACCATCCCAGCGCCACGGCGGCGACGAGCACCGCCCAGAACCGGCGCCGGGCGTCCGGTGCATACGCGCCCGCCATGCCCCACACCGCATGCGCCACCACCGCCACGGCGGCCACCATCAGCCCCTGCAACACACCGGGCGGCACGCGCGCCCCGGGCGCCGCCAGCCAGAGGGCGAGCGCCGCCATCGCGATCGCCGAGGGCAGGGTGAACCCCGCCCACGCCGCCAGCGCGCCGGGATAGCCCTGCCGCAGCAGCCCCAGCGCCATGCCCACCTGGCTGCTGGCCGGACCCGGCAAGATCTGGCACAGCGCGACCAGATCGCCATAGGCGCGCGCATCGAGCCAAGCACGGCGCTGCACGAACTCGCGCCGGAACACCTCCAGATGCGCGACCGGCCCGCCGAAACTGGTCAGCCCCAGGCGCAGGAAGCAGGCGGCGATGGCGAGGCATTCACGGGCGCGGTGCGATGGCGTCATCCCGTGATCATGCCCCATCTCTGTGCGAGGCGGAGGGTAAGGAGGGTTTTACGGTTCGCGGCGATCCGCGACAGGAGGCGATCGGTGGCAGGCAGCGAGCGCCGTGGTGCACCGCCACCGCCACCGACACCGTGTTAAGCAGCGGGCGTCGCTGCCATCGCCCGATCCGGTGCACCGACGGGGTGCGGCGGGAGCCGGGTTGCACCGCGCCTGTGCGCGCGCCCGCGCAGCGGATGCGAGCGGAACCCCGACGTGGCGATCGCGAAGCATGCGCGGGTGTGGGGGAACGGATCAATGCCCGGTCCGCGGACCGTGTGGCACGGGGTTTGCTTGGTCTTGGGCGCGAGAGGGCCTCGGTCATGCGGGCCCGCAAGGTCGCTAGGGTTCCGGTCCCGCTTGGGATGTCTGGTCCGAGAGCGACCGGTTCCGCCGCTGGCGGGGCTCCACGGAGGGACAAAAGCCCGGGAGGTCGCGATGACGCATCGCCCTCTCGGACCGTTCAACCCTCAGGAGCCAGACATGTCGCTGCTAAACCGCTTCTCCCGCCGTCTGATGGCCGTCGCCGTGATGGCCGGCACCTTGGCCGTGTCGCTGCCCGTTGCGGCGCAGGTTCGGGTCGGTGTCTCCGACTGGCCGGGCTGGGTGGCGTGGTACATCGCCGAGAAAAAGGGGTTTTTCAAGAAACACGGGGCGGACGTCAAACTGGTGTGGTTTGCCAACTACACCGATTCGATCAGCGCGTTGTCCGCGGGTCAGCTCGACGCCAACTCACAGACCTGGAGCGACACGATGGCGCCGCTGGCGAAGGGTATTGCCCTGAAAGCCATCCTGGTCAATGACAACTCGGCAGGCAACGACGCGCTGATGGTGGGCCCGGGCATCCGGTCGTTCGCCGATCTGAAGGGCAAGAAGATCGCGCTGGAGGAGTACAGCGTCTCGCATTTCCTGCTGACGCTGGCGCTGGCCAAAAACAGCATGACCCTCAAGGACGTGCAGGTGGTCAACCTGTCGGCGGGGGACGCCGCGGCCGCCTTCATGGCCGGTCGCGTCGATGCCGCGGTCGTGTGGAACCCGTGGGTCAACACCATCCAGACCAGCGGCAAGGGCAAGCCGTTGTTCACATCGGCGGATGTGCCCGGCATGATTCCGGACCTGCTGGTCGCGCAGGAAAAGTCGCTCAAGGCGAAGCGCAAGGATTTCCTCGGGATGATCCGCGCCTGGTACGACGTCGAGCGATTCATCCGGGATAACCCGGACGAGGCCACCCGCATCATGGCCAAGGTGGTCGGCATGGACCCGAAGGACTACAAGGTTTTCCTGCCCGGCACGAAATTCTTCGACCAGCCGGCCAACCTGAAGGCGTTCGGTCCGGCGTCCGATCCCACCTCGCTGCTCGGCGTGGCGCCGACGATCAGCAAGTTCCTGCTCGACAACAAGCTGATGGAGGGCAAGGTCGATTACGCCCGAGGCATCGATGCCTCGCTGGTCCGGGAAGTCGCGGGCGTCAAATGATCCGTAGGGGGAGCCGTCACCATGACCACCCGACCCAGGGCCCACGAGCGTCGGCCCGGTATCTGGACCATCCGTGGCCCGCTGACCCGTCGGCAGTACTGGTTGTTCGCCGCGCTGGGGCTGCTGGTGCCCTTCACGCTGTGGTGGGGCGCGTCGAGCGTGCTGGGGGTGGACAAGGTGTTCCTGCCGGGGCCAGCGGATGTCTATCACCGGCTCATCAGCTGGTTCACCGACGAGGGCCTGCTGTCCGACGTCTGGATCAGCGTCTACCGCGTGACCATGGGCTTCCTGCTGTCAGCGGTGATCGCCCTGCCGCTGGCGCTGCTGATCGGCACGTTCCGATCGGTGCAGGCGCTGCTGGAGCCGCTCACCGACTTCATCCGCTATATGCCGGCGGTGGCCTTCATTCCGCTGGTCATGCTGTGGGTCGGCATCGAGGAGTCGTCCAAGATCGCCATCATCTGGATCGGCACCTTTTTCCAGATGGTGCTGATGATGGCCGAGGACGTACGGCGGGTGCCGTTGGCGCAGATCGAGGCCGCGCAAACGATGGGCGCCTCGACGCGCGAAATCGTCGAGCTCGTGATCCTGCCGTCGGCCAAACCGGCGCTGCTCGATACGCTGCGGGTGACGATGGGATGGGCGTGGACCTACCTGGTCGTGGCGGAACTCGTGGCGGCCAACTCCGGCCTCGGCTACGCGATCCTGAAAGCGCAGCGGTTTTTGCAGACCGACAAGATCTTCGTCGGCATTCTGCTCATCGGCCTCATCGGGCTGGTGATGGACCAACTGTTTCGCTTTGCCCATCGCAAGGCGTTCCCGTGGCTCTACCTGCGGTGACCACCATGCCGTCCAAGATCTCGATCCAACACGTCGGCAAGGTGTTCGGCGACGGCCGCCACGCGGTGGAGGCCTTGCGGGACGTGAGCCTGGATGTGGCCGACAACGAATTCGTCACCTTCGTCGGGGCGTCGGGCTGCGGCAAGTCGACGCTGCTGCGCATCATTGGCGGACTGGAGCACCACACCGCCGGGGAAGTCCTGGTGGACGGGCGGCCGATCCGCGGGCCGGGCGCCGACCGCGCCATGGTGTTCCAGCACTACAGCCTCTACCCCTGGCTGTCGGTGACGGAGAACATCAAGTTCAGCCGTCGTCTGCGCCACGGGCGCGAGTCCCTGACCGAGGCCGACGTCGAGGCGGCGTCCGGCCGCGCCGATGCGCTGCTGGCCCTGATGGGACTGACCGCCGCGGCCCATGCGTGGCCCAATCAGCTCTCGGGCGGGATGCAACAACGCGTCGCCATCGCCCGTGCGCTGATGGGGCGGCCGCAGGTGTTGCTGATGGACGAGCCCTTTGGCGCCCTCGACGCGCAGACGCGCGAGGTGATGCACGACCTGATCCTGCACGTGCACCGCCTGGAAAAAACCACGATCGTCTTCGTCACCCACGACGTTGAAGAGGCGATCTACCTGGGCGGGCGCGTCGTGCTGATGGCGCCGCGGCCGGGGCGCATCGACACGATCTACGACGTGCCCCTGCCGGCCGAGCGCGAGCAGGACATGAAGCACACGCCGGAATTTCTCCGGCTCAAGAAGGCAATCCTCGCGCGCATCCGCGAGACCTCGGGCATGAAGACCGACCAGGACATGCTCGACCAGCTCAATCGGGGGCAGGCCGCGGCCTGAACCCCGTCTCTGCAAGGAGTCCCCATGGCGCAAAACCTCAACCCCATTCCTCCCGACCGGTTCCTGTGGGAAGAAAGGCTGCCCGGCGGCTGCCACTGGTCCGGCGTGATCCGGCGCGGCAACGCGCTGCGGCTGACCGATCTCAGCGGCCGCGCCAACGTCTCGGCGCTCTTCTACAACGCCGAGGAAAAACTCGAGCGCTACAACATGGCCGACACGCTGAAGGCGCAGCACACCGCCTACCTGACGCGGGGCCACGCACTCTACTCCGACATGGGCCACGTGCTGTGCTCGATCGTCGCGGACACCGCCGGATGGCATGACACGGTCTGTGGCGTCACGAGCGCCGAGCTGATCCGCGCGAAATACGGCGAAACGAGCTATCAGACGCACCGCAACGCGATGTACCGCAACGGCCGTGACGGCTTGCTGATCGAGCTCGGCAAGTGGGGGCTGGGCAAGCGTGACCTGGTGCCGAACGTGAATTTCTTCAGCAAGGTCGTCGCCGACGAGGATGGTTGCCTGCACTTCGACGTCGCACACGGGCGCCCCGGGGCCTGCGTCGACCTTCGCTTCGAGATGAACGTGCTGGTCGTGCTCTCCGCCGCGCCGCACCCGCTCGACCCGCGGCCCGACTACGCGCCGGGCGACGTGATGCTCACCGCGTGGCACGCCGGTGTGCCGGGGCCGGACGACGTCTGCCGCAACCACTGCCCGGAAAACCAGCGCGGCTTCTACCAGACCGAAATCCTGTTCTGCTGAGGTGCCACCATGACGACCTTCCGTCTCGTCGAAAGTCCACTCGATCCCGGCACGGCCATCTACGACGCCGTGGTCAAAGCGGGCGACCCCTGGCTGCACGAAATCCGCAAGGGCCAAGTGTTGCGCATCCTCGACCTGGAGGGCAACCAGGCGGTGGACACGCTGTTCTACAACCTGCACAACCCCGAGGAGCGTTACAGCGCCGCGGACACGGTGCGCGCGCAGGGCGCGCTGTACCTGACCGCGGGCACCCAGCTGATGTCGTCCGAAGGCCGCGTGATGCTGACCATCACTGCCGACACGTGTGGCCGCCACGATACGCTCGGGGGCGCCTGTTCCTGCGAGAGCAATGTCGTGCGCTACGCACTGGACAAGCGGCCGATGCACTCCTGCCGCGACAGTTTCCTCCACGCGCTCGCCCAGTACGACGGGGGGCTCACCAAGCGCGACCTTACAAGCAACATCAATTTCTTCATGAACGTGCCGGTGACCCCGCAAGGGGGGCTGACCTTTGCGGACGGCGTATCGGCCCCCGGCAAGTACGTCGAGATGCGCGCCGAGATGGACGTACTGTGCCTGATCTCCAACTGCCCGCAGCTCAACAACCCCTGCAACGCGTACAACCCCACGCCCATCCGGGTGTTGATCTGGGACGCGCCCCATTCGTGACCTTGACCGGCGTCGGGACGACCCGCCGCCGCCCCTCGCATGCGGGACGGCCCGCCAGCCCTGAAGATGTTCCAACGAGTCCTCATCGGTAACCGCGGTGCCATCGCCTGCCGCATCATCCGCACGCTGCGACGCATGGGGGTGCAGTCCGTGGCCGTGTATTCGGAAGCCGACCGCCACAGCATGCACGTGCGGCTCGCAGAAGAAGCGGTCGAGATCGGCCCGGCACCTGCCGCCCACAGCTACCTGCGGGTGGACAAGATCCTGGAGGCCGCGATCGCCACCGGGGCCGAGGCCATCCACCCCGGCTACGGTTTCCTGTCGGAAAACCCGGGGTTTGCCGAGGCCTGCGCGGCCGCGGGCATCGCCTTCATCGGCCCGACACCGGCGCAGATGCGCGCCTTCGGTCTCAAGCACACGGCGCGCGCACTGGCCGCGCAAAACGGCGTGCCGCTGTTGCCGGGCTCTGGGCTGCTGACCGACGCGGGGCACGCGCAGGCCGAGGCCGCACGCATCGGCTACCCGGTGATGCTCAAGAGCACCGCCGGCGGTGGCGGCATCGGCATGCGCCTCGTCTGGAGCGCGGACGAGCTGAAGGAGGCCTTCGAATCGGTCGATCGCCTCGCGCGCGCCAATTTCAAGGAAGCGGGCCTCTTCCTGGAGAAATACGTCGAGCATGCGCGCCACATCGAGGTGCAGATCTTCGGCGACGGCAAGGGCTATGTGGTGGCGCTGGGCGAGCGCGATTGCTCGGTGCAGCGGCGCAACCAGAAGGTGATCGAGGAGACGCCGGCGCCGGGCCTGACCGATGCGCAGCGGAAAAACCTGCTCGCCACGGCCGTGCGGCTCGGCGAGGCGGTCGGCTACCGCTCGGCCGGCACGGTGGAGTTCGTCTGTGACGCCATGAGCGGCGAATTCTATTTCCTGGAGGTGAACACGCGCCTGCAGGTCGAGCATGGCGTCACCGAGGAAGTCACCGGGGTGGATCTGGTCGAGTGGATGGTGCGGGAGGCCGCCGGCGAGCTCGATCTTTCGAACTTCGAGGTATCGCCGCAGGGCTCGTCCATCCAGGTGCGGCTCTATGCCGAGGATCCGGCCAAGGATTTCCAGCCCTCGTCCGGTGTACTGACCGAAGTCGTATTCCCCACCGACGCCCGCGTGGAAACCTGGGTCGAGCGCGGCGCCGAAGTGCCGCCGTTCTACGACCCGATGCTGGCCAAGCTGATCGTCAAGGGACGCGACCGCGCCGAGGCGCTGGCGAAACTTACGCAGGCGCTCGCCGGCACGCGCGTGGCCGGCATCGAGACCAACCTCGACTACCTGCGCCAGGTCGTCGCCGATGCGGTCTTTGCCGAGGGCCGCCAGACCACGCGCTATCTGAACGCGTTTCGCTATCGCCCGGCGACGATCGAGGTGATCGAGCCGGGCGTGCAGTCGAGCGTGCAGGATTGGCCGGGGCGGATGGGCTACTGGGACGTGGGCGTGCCGCCGTCGGGGCCGATGGATCCGCTGGCGTTCCGGGTCGCCAACCGGCTGGTCGGCAACGCCGAGGGCACAGCCGGCCTCGAACTCACGCTCGCCGGCCCGACGCTGCGCTTTCACTGCGACGCCGTGATCGCGCTCGCCGGCGCCGAGATGGGGGCCACGCTGGACGGACGACCGCTCGCCAACTGGGCGGCCCATGCGGTCAAGGCCGGCAGCATCCTCAAACTGGGGGCGGTGCAGGGGGCGGGTTGCCGCGCCTATCTCGCGGTGCGCGGGGGCCTGGACGTGCCGGATTACCTGGGCAGCAAGTCCACCTTCACACTGGGGCAGTTTGGCGGCCACGCCGGCCGCACCCTGCGGGTGGGGGACGTGCTGCACATCACCCGGGCATCGGACGCTCCTGCCGCGTCTCTGCCGGCGGACCTGATCCCAACTTACACCCACGCGTGGGAAATCGGCGTGCTCTACGGCCCGCACGGTGCGCCGGATTTTTTCACCGACGCCGACATCGAGATGTTCTTTGCCACCGACTGGGAGGTGCATTACAACTCCAGCCGGACCGGCGTGCGGCTGATCGGCCCCAAGCCGCAATGGGCGCGCAAGGACGGCGGCGAGGCGGGCCTGCACCCCTCGAACATCCACGACAACGCGTACGCCATCGGCGCGGTCGATTTCACCGGCGACATGCCGGTGATCCTCGGGCCCGATGGGCCGAGCCTGGGGGGCTTCGTCTGCCCGGCGACCGTCGTGCAGGCGGAGCTGTGGAAGCTGGGGCAGTTGCGCCCCGGGGACACCGTGCGCTTCCAGCGCCTTTCCCAGGGCGAGGCGGAGCGCCTGGAGGCGGTGCAGGACGCCGCGATCGCGGCGCTCGCGCCACCCCCGGTGACGGCGTCCGCGCGCGCGGCCGCCGAGCCGCCGGCGGAAGCCGTTCTGCATCGCATCCCCGAAACCGAGAACCCGGTCGCCGTCGTCTACCGCCGCGCCGGCGACAAGTACCTGCTCGTCGAATACGGTCCGCTGGTGCTCGACCTGAACCTGCGCTTCCGCGTGCACGCGCTGATGACGCATCTGCAACGCGAGGCGATTCCCGGCATTCTCGATCTCACCCCGGGTATCCGTTCCCTGCAGGTGCATTACGACTCGCGCGTGCTGCCGCTGGCGAAGCTGATGGACCTGCTGCTCGCCGCGGAGAAGCGGCTGCCGGCCATCGAGGACATGGAGGTGCCGGCCCGCATCGTGCATCTGCCGCTGTCCTGGGACGACGCCGCGACCCGGCTTGCGATCGAGAAATACATGCAGTCGGTGCGCAAGGACGCGCCCTGGTGTCCGTCGAACATCGAGTTCATCCGCCGCATCAACGGGCTCGACAGCATTGAAGACGTGAAGCGCATCGTCTTCGAGGCGAGCTATCTGGTGCTGGGGCTGGGCGACGTCTACCTGGGCGCCCCGGTGGCCACCCCCATCGATCCGCGCCACCGCCTCGTCACCACGAAATACAACCCCGCGCGGACCTGGACACCGGAAAACGCCGTCGGCATCGGCGGCGCCTACCTGTGCATCTACGGGATGGAAGGCCCGGGCGGCTACCAGTTCGTCGGCCGTACGCTGCAGATGTGGAACCGCTGGCGGCAGACCGACGCGTTTACGGGCGGCAAGCCGTGGCTGTTGCGCTTCTTCGACCAGATCCGCTTCTACCCGGTGAGCGAATCCGAACTCCTGAAAATCCGCGAGGATTTTCCCCTCGGCCGTTACCCGCTGCGAATCGAGGAGACCACCTTCCGCCTGCGGGAGTACAACGCCTTCCTGCGGGAGAACGCCGCATCGATCGCGGCGTTCAAGGCGAAACAGCAGGCGGCGTTCGAGGCCGAGCGCGAGCGTTGGCGGCAAAGCGGTCAGGCGGATTACGCGACCGACCTGACGGTGGCGGAGGCGGCCCCTGACAGCGAGCTCGACCTGCCGGACAACGGCCGTGCCGTCGCGAGCGAGGTGGCCGGGAGTGTCTGGAAGGTGCACGTGCAGGAGGGCGCCGAGGTGAAGCGGGGCGATACGCTCATCGTCATCGAGTCGATGAAGATGGAGTTCGCCGTGCTCGCGCCCTGTGACGGGCGCGTGTACCGGGTGTATTGCCGTGAGGGCGGGCAGGTCGCCGCCGGGCAGGACCTGCTGGTGCTCGTCAGCGCGTGAGGTGATCATGACGTTTTCCTTCGATATCGCCACCCTGCGCCGCCTGTACACGACCGGGGCGTTGACACCGTCGCAACTGGTGGAGGAACTGATCGCCCGCCTGGACGGCGAGGACCGGCACCGTGTCTGGATTCAGCGTCTCGACGCCGACGCGCTGCGGGGCTACGCGCGGGCGCTGGAGGGCCAGGACCCGGCCAGCCTGCCGCTCTATGGTGTGCCCTTTGCGATCAAGGACAACATCGATCTCGCGGGCGTGCCGACCACCGCAGGCTGCCCGGCGTTTGCCTATACGCCCACGCGACACGCCACGGTGGTGCAACGCCTGCTCGACGCCGGTGCGATTCCCGTCGGAAAGACCAACCTCGACCAGTTTGCGACCGGCCTGAACGGCACCCGCTCGCCCTACGGCGCCTGCCGCAACGCCTTCCACCCGGACTACATTTCGGGTGGCTCCAGCTCCGGCTCGGCGGTCGCGGTGGCGCTCGGGCTCGTGAGCTTTGCCCTGGGCACGGACACCGCTGGCTCCGGCCGGGTGCCGGCGGCGTTCAACCACCTGATCGGTCACAAGCCCACCTGTGGGGCGTTGTCCACCCGTGGCGTCGTTCCCGCCTGTCGCTCGCTCGACCAGGTGTCGATCTTCGCCCTCACGGCGGACGACGCCGAACGCGTGTTGGCGGTCGCGGCCGGGTTCGATGCGGAGGACGAATACTCGCGCCCGCTCGCGCCGCACGGTTTCGATTTCGGCCGCGCCGCCTCGTTCACATTCGGCGTGCCGATGGCGAAGGATCTCGAGTTCTTCGGCAACGGCGAGGCGCAGCGGCTGTTCGGCGCAGCGGTCGACCGCATGAAGGCGCTCGGGGGCACGCCAGTGGACATCGACCTGGCGCCCTTCCTCGAGACGGCGCGCCTGCTCTACGGCGGGCCGTGGGTCGCGGAGCGTTACCTCGCGATCCGCGACTTCTTCGAGGCATATCCCGACGCGGTATTCGCGCCGGTGCGGGAGATCATCGGCGGCGGACGGCGGTACAGTGCCGCCGACACGTTTGCGCACCTCTACCGGCTGCGGGGGCTCAAACGCGTGTGTGACGCGGTGTGGGACGACATCGATGTGCTGCTGACGCCCACCGTGGGCACGATCTACCGCATCGCCGAGATGGAGGCCGACCCGATCCGCCTGAATGCGAATCTCGGTCACTACACCAATTTCGTCAACCTGCTCGACCTGGCCGCCACCGCGGTGCCGGCCGGCTTTCAGTCCGATGGGCTGCCGTTTGGGGTGACGCTGATCGCGCCCGCGCACCAGGATGCCCCGTTGCTGCACCTGGCGTCCCGCCTGCACCAGGCCCTCGGGGGCACGCTCGGCGCCACGGCGCAGCCGCTGCCGCCGGCGGAATCGCTGTCGGTGTTGCCCAGTGGTCAGGTGCGTGTGGCGGTGGTCGGCGCACACCTCTCCGGGCTGCCGCTGAATGCGCAACTCACGGGGCGCGGAGGGCGTCTGGTGACCGCCACCCGGACGGCCCCGCGATACCGCCTCTACGCGTTACCGGACGGGAAACGGCCGGGACTGGCCCGGGTCGCTTCAGGGGGCGCTGCAATCGCCTGCGAGGTTTGGGAGTTGCCGCTGGACCAGTTCGGCTCCTTCGTCGCCGGTATCCCGGCGCCGCTGGGCATGGGCCAGGTGGAGCTGGCGGACGGCACCCTCGTCAACGGGTTCATCTGCGAGCCGATCGGCATCGCCGACGCCCGGGACATCACCGCGTTCGGCGGTTGGCGGGCCTGGCTGGCGGCGGCATCGACCGGCGGCGCGTGAGAGGGGCGCGGGTCAGCGCCCGGTGGCGCGGCCCCTGTCGTCGGGCTGTCCGCGCCGCCACGCCGCCGGGGTGCTGCCGGTCCACCCCTTGAAGGCGCGGATGAAGCTTTTTTCGTTGTCGAAACCGGCCAGCGCGGCGATGCGCTTGACGGGCCAGGAGGTGCGCAGCAGGTAGTCGGTGGCCAGCTCGCGGCGCACCTCGTCTTTGAGGGCCTGCACGCTGGTGCCCGCGTCGCGCAACTGGCGTTGCAGCGTGCGCACCGAAACGTGCAGCGCCGCGGCCAGGCCGCACGCGTCGGCGTCGCCGGGGTGGACGCGCAGCCACGCGCGGGCGCGCTCCAGTAGCAGCCGGTCGCGCCGGTACGGGCGCACCATCAGCGCCACCGCCCGCGGCAGCATGGCGCGCAGCGCGGCATCGTCGCGTCGCAGCGACTGGGCCAGATACGCAGCGTTGAAGGTCACGGCGGTGGTCTCGGCGTCAAAGTGCAGCCGCGCGCCCGGGAACAGCACGGCATACGCGTCCGCGTGTGCCGGAGCGGGGTAGGCGAACGCCGCCTCGCGCAGCGCGATGCGCGAATCGATGAACCAGGCCGCCAGCCCCAGCGCGTTGCGCAGCAGCGAGACGTGGGCGAACTCGCGCACCGTGGCGCGTTCGGTGGGGTCGCTCAGGTCCGCACCGGGGGCGCGCTGTTCCGTCAGGGTCAGCGTCGCCAAGCCGTCCGCGTGCGCGAGGGTCAGCGTCACGTCGTCTGTGAGCAGCCGGTGGTGGCGGCACCAGCGCGCCAGCGCCAATCCCAGGTCCGGTGCCGTCAGCGACGCGCGCGCCAGCATGCCGTAGCTGCCCCAAGGCAGCCGGCGAGAGAACCAGCCCAGCGCCTCGTCGTCGAGCTCGCGCATCGCGTGCAGGCTCAGCCGCTCGAACGGCAGACTGGTCAGCCGCGCGTCGGGCCGATCCCACGCCGAGGCGGTCAGCCCCGCCGCGGCCAGCGCCGCCGCCGGCGACAGCCCCCGGCGCGCGTAGGCGATGAGGATGGCGCGCGCAAACGCCGCGGGCGTGGCGGCCACGGGCGCACGGTCGCGCCGGGCAGGGCGGCGCGGGCGATGCTGCAACGTCATTGGCGCATTTTGCAACCATCGGCCGGGGTTTGTCCGCTGGTCGCGCGCGGCGGGCGGCGGGACAATCGCGCCTACCATGAGCGTCCTTGCCACCCGACTCAACCCCCGATCCAGCGACTTTCAGGCCAACGCCGCCGCGATGCGGGCGCTGGTGGACGACTTGCACGCGCGCATCGCCCAGGTGGCGCAAGGCGGCGGCGAAGCCGCCCGCGCCAAGCACACGGCCCGCGGCAAGCTGCTGCCGCGCGAACGTGTGGAAATGCTGCTCGACCCCGGCACGCCGTTTCTGGAGATCGCGCCGCTGGCGGCGCTCGACATGTACGGCAACGAAGCGCCGTGCGCGGGGCTGATCGCGGGCATCGGGCGCGTGGCGGGGGTGGAGTGCGTCATCGTCTGCAACGACGCCACCGTCAAGGGCGGCACCTACTACCCGATGACGGTGAAAAAACACCTGCGCGCGCAGGAGATCGCGCAGCAAAACCGTCTGCCGTGTCTCTACCTGGTCGATTCGGGCGGCGCCAACCTGCCCAACCAGGACGAGGTCTTCCCGGATCGCGATCACTTCGGCCGCATCTTCTACAACCAGGCCAACATGAGCGCGCAGGGCATCGCGCAGATCGCGGTGGTGATGGGGTCGTGTACGGCCGGCGGTGCCTACGTGCCGGCGATGAGCGACGAGACCATCATCGTCAAGAACCAGGGCACGATCTTTCTGGGCGGGCCGCCGCTGGTCAAGGCCGCCACCGGCGAGGTGGTCAGCGCCGAGGACTTGGGCGGTGGTGACGTGCACACGCGCCTGTCCGGCGTGGCCGACCATCTGGCGGAAAACGACCTGCACGCGCTGGCCCTGGCGCGCGAGGCGGTGGCACGCCTCAACCGCGGCAAGGCGTGGCCCGTGCAGCGTCGCGAGCCGCGCGCGCCGCTCTACCCGGCCGACGAGCTCTACGGCGTCATCCCGACCGACACGCGCAAGCCGTTCGACGTGCGCGAGGTGATTGCGCGCATCGTCGACGGGTCGGAGTTCCACGAATTCAAGGCGCGCTACGGCACGACGCTGGTGACGGGCTTTGCGCACATCGAGGGCATGCCGGTGGGGATCGTGGCCAACAACGGCATTCTGTTCGCCGAGAGCGCCGACAAGGGGGCGCACTTCATTGAACTCTGCTGCCAGCGCAAGGTGCCGTTGGTGTTCCTGCAAAACATCACCGGCTTCATGGTCGGGCGCAAGTACGAAAACGCCGGTATCGCCCGCGCCGGGGCCAAGATGGTGACGGCGGTGGCGTGCGCGCAAGTGCCCAAGTTCACCGTCATCATCGGCGGTTCGTTCGGTGCGGGCAACTACGGCATGTGCGGGCGGGCGTACTCGCCCCGCTTCCTGTGGATGTGGCCCAACGCGCGCATCAGCGTGATGGGGGGCGAGCAGGCCGCGTCGGTGCTGGCCACGGTCAAGCGCGACGGCATCGAGGCCAAGGGCGGCACCTGGAGCGCGGAGGAGGAAGAGGCCTTCAAGGCACCGATCCGCGCCCAATACGAGCGCCAGGGCCACCCGTACTACGCCACCGCCCGCCTGTGGGACGATGGCGTCATCGACCCGGCCGACACGCGCCGGGTGCTGGCGCTGGGGCTTTCCGCCGCGATGAACGCACCCATCCCGGACACGACGTTCGGGGTCTTTCGGATGTGAGGGGGCGACCATGGCCAACCTGACTATCGACATCAGCGGACCGCGCGCCACCGTGACGCTGACGCGGGCCGAGCTGCGCAACGCGTTCAACGACGAGGTGATCGCCGAGTTGACCGCGGCGTTTCAGACGCTGGGCGCGCGCGACGACGTGCGCGCGATCGTGCTCGCGGCCGAGGGGCCCGCGTTTTGCGCCGGGGCGGACCTGAACTGGATGCGCCGCATGGCGGACTACAGCCGCGCGGAGAACCTGGCCGACGCGGGGCGGCTCGCGGCGATGTTGCGCACCATCCACGACTGCCCCAAGCCGACGGTGGCGCGCATTCAGGGCGACGTGTACGCGGGCGGCATGGGCTTGGTGGCGGCGTGTGACATCGCGGTGGCGGTGGAAACGGCGGGCTTTTGCCTGAGCGAGGTCAAGCTGGGGCTGATCCCCGCCACCATCGGCCCCTACGTCGTGCGCGCGATGGGCGAACGTGCCGCGCGGCGCTACTTCCTGACGGCCGAGCGGCTCGATGCGGCGGAGGCGCTGCGCATCGGCTTCGTGCACGCGGTGGTACCGCCCGAGCGGCTGGACGAGCAGGTGGACGCGATCGTGCGCGCGCTGTGCCAGGCGGGGCCGGCCGCCGTGGCGGCCGCCAAGCGCCTGGTGCGCGATGTGGCCGATGCGCCGCTGGACGAGGCGCTGATCGCCCGCACGGTCGAGGCGATTGCCGACATCCGTGCCAGCGCCGAGGGGCGCGAGGGCGTGCAGGCGTTTTTGCAGAAACGCAAGCCGCAGTGGCTGGCGTGATGGAGTGATCCCGATGTTCCAGAAGATTCTGATCGCCAACCGCGGGGAGATCGCCTGCCGCGTCGCGGCCACCGCGCGCCGGTTGGGCATCCGCACCGTGGCGGTGTATTCCGAGGCCGACGCGCAGGCGCGCCACGTGGCGGCGTGCGACGAGGCGGTGTACATTGGCGGCGCGGCCCCGAAGGACAGCTACCTGCGCGGCGAGCGCATCATCGAGGCCGCACGGGCCACCGGCGCCGAGGCCATCCACCCCGGCTACGGGTTCCTCAGCGAAAACGAAGGCTTTGCGCAGGCCTGCGCGGACGTAGGACTGGTCTTCATCGGCCCGCCGCCCGCGGCGATTGCCGCGATGGGCCTGAAGGCCGAATCGAAGCGGTTGATGGAAGCCGCCGGCGTGCCGCTGGTGCCGGGCTACCACGGGGCGGACCAGGATACGCGGCTGCTCAAGGCCGAGGCCGACCGCATCGGCTACCCCGTGCTCATCAAGGCGAGTGCGGGCGGCGGCGGCAAGGGGATGCGACGCGTCGACACGCCCGAGGCGTTCGACGAGGCGCTCGCCGCCTGCCAGCGCGAGGCGCTCAACAGCTTCGGCGACGCGGCGGTGCTGATCGAAAAATACGTGCAGCGCCCGCGCCACATCGAAATCCAGGTCTTTGCCGACACGCACGGCAATGCGGTGTACCTGTTCGAGCGCGACTGCTCGGTGCAGCGCCGCCACCAGAAGGTGCTGGAGGAAGCGCCGGCACCGGGCCTGCCGCCGGCGCTGCGTCAGCAGATGGGGTTGGCGGCGGTGGCCGCAGCGCGCGCGGTGGGCTATGTGGGCGCGGGGACGGTCGAGTTCATCGTCGAGCAGCCACAGGGCTACGACCACCCGGAGGCGATGCGCTTCTATTTCATGGAGATGAACACGCGGCTGCAGGTCGAGCACCCTGTGACGGAGGCGATCACGGGGCTGGACCTGGTCGAGTGGCAGCTGCGCGTCGCCGCGGGCGAGCCGCTGCCGCTGCGGCAGGAGGCGCTGCGCCTGCACGGCCATGCGATCGAGGCGCGCATCTGCGCCGAGAACCCGGACAACCAGTTCCTGCCCGCCACCGGGCGGCTGGCGGTGTACCGCAAGCCGGCGTGCAGCGCGTTTACCGTCGCGGACGTGCGCATCGACGACGGGGTGGCCGAGGGCGACACCATCAGCCCGCACTACGACTCGATGATCGCCAAGCTGATCGTGCGCGGCGAGACGCGCGCGCAGGCGCTGGCGCGGCTGGACGAGGCGCTGGCGCGGCTGCACATCGTCGGCGTGGCCAACAACGTGGCCTTTCTGCGCCGGGTCGTGAAAAGCGACGCCTTTGCGCACGCGCGGCTGGACACGGCGCTGATCGAGCGCGAGCGCGAGGTGCTGTTCGGTCCGACCGCGCTGCCGCGCCACGCGGCGGTGGCCATCGCGCTGGCGCACACGCTGCAGCAGTGGCGCGAAACGGCGGGCGCCGACCCGTGGAGCGCGCGTGACGGCTTTGCCAGCCACGGCGAGCGCACCCGGCGCTTTGCCTTCGAGTGGGGGGACGAGACGGTGAACGCCCGCGTCACGTGGCGGCGCGACGGCACCGTCGCGCTGACGGTGGGCGAGGGCGACGGTGCCGTGACCGGGCCGCTGGCGTGGCGCGCCGATCCGGGCGGTGGCTGGGCGCTGGGCGTGTCGTTTGCCGGCGGAGACTGGCGCGCCACCGTGTACGCGCAGGGCGAGCGGCTGCACCTGTTCACGCCGCAGGGATCGGCCGCCATCGTCGAGATGGATCTGCTGGCGCACGCGGGCGATGCCGCGACCGAGGGCGGGCGCCTGACCGCGCCAATGCCGGGCAAGGTGGTGGCCTTCCTCGTGCGCGCGGGGGACACCGTCAAAAAAGGGCAGGCGCTCGCGGTGATGGAGGCGATGAAGATGGAGCACACCATCGCCGCGCCCGCGGACGGGACGGTGGCCGAACTCCTCTACGCCCCCGGTGACCAGGTGCCCGAGGGGGCGGAGCTGCTGCGCCTGGCCAGCGCCTGAGCCGCGCGAGCGGCCGCGACACGGTGGCCGCGCCCGCTGCGCTACGCTTGCGCCCCATGCACATCGCCTTCTGCTGCACCGATACCAAGGCCGAGCCGTGGCTGGCCGGGCTGCGCGCCGCGCTGCCCGGCGCCACCGTCCGCGAATGGGCGAGCGGGGATCCGCCTGCCGACTACGCCGTGGTGTGGGCGCCGCCGCAACGCTTCATCGACGAGCAGCCGCGGCTGCGGGCGCTGTTCAACATCGGCGCCGGGGTGGACGCGCTGCTGCGCTTGCGCCTGCCGCCGGGGCTGCGCGTGGTGCGGCTGGACGACGCCGGCATGGCCGTGCAGATGGCCGAATACGTATGCCACGGCGTCATCCGGTACTTCCGCGAGTTCGATGCGTACGAGGCCGCCCAGCGCGAGGCCCGCTGGGCGTTTCGCAAGCCGCGCGCCCGGGCGGACTTCACCGTGGGCGTGCTGGGCCTGGGGGTGCTGGGTACGCGCGTGGCGCAGGCGTTGCAGGTGTTCGAGTTTCCGGTGGTCGGCTACAGCCGCACACCCAAGGCGTTGCCGGGCGTCACCAGTTTCCACGGCGAGGAGGGGCTGGCCCCGTTTTTGGCGCGCAGCCGGGTGCTCGTCAACCTGCTGCCGCTCACCGACGCCACGCGCGGCATCCTGAACCGAGCGACCCTGGGACAGCTGCCCGCCGGGGCTTACCTCATCAACGTCGCGCGCGGCGCGCACGTGGTGGAGGAGGACCTGCTCGCGCTGCTGGACAGCGGTCACCTGGCCGGGGCGACGCTGGACGTGTTTGCCTCCGAGCCGCTGCCGCCGGAGCATCCCTTCTGGCGCCACCCGCGCGTGACCGTCACGCCCCACACCGCCGCGCGCACGCTGCGCGACGAGAGCATCGCCCAGATCGCGGGCAAGATCCGCGCACTGGAGCGCGGCGAGCCGATCTCCGGCGTGGTCGATCCGCAGCGGGGTTACTGAAGGGTTGCCGCCGCAAGAACCCCGTCGCCGTATGAAAAACGGGCCCCCATCGACGCCACGTTCCGCCTCCACGGGGCGACGGATCCCATCCGCGGCTCCAGGGGAAGCGGGTTCCGTGCGTCGTGATGCGCGGAAGATTCGCGGAACGAGCACTGAAACGACCGAAATGTACGTTCGTCACCTGCGCGAGACCATGGCATGAACCTCACCACATACCCCCGGCGCGTACGCCTCATCGACGTCGGCCCGCGCGACGGGCTGCAAAACGAAAAACAGCCGGTGCCCACCGCCGTCAAGGTCGAGCTGGTGCACCGCCTGCAGGCCGCCGGCCTGCGGGAAATCGAGGTCACCAGCTACGTCAGCCCCAAGTGGGTGCCGCAGATGGCGGACAACCACGCGGTCATGCAGGGCATCGAGCGCCGCGCGGGCGTGCGCTATTCGGTGCTCACGCCCAACATGAAGGGACTGGAAGCGGCGCTGCAGGACCGGCCGGACGAGATCGTCGTCTTTGGCGCGGCCAGCGAGGCCTTCAGCCAACGCAATATCAACTGCAGCATCGCCGAGAGCATCGAGCGCTTCGCGCCCGTGGTGGAGGCGGCGCGCAACGCCGGCATCGCGGTGCGCGGCGCGATGAGCTGCACCGTTGGCTGCCCCTTCGAGGGCGACATACCACCCGAGCGCGTCGGGATGCTCGCGCGGCTGATGAAGGACATCGGCGTGCAGCGCGTGGACGTCGCCGACACCATCGGCGTGGGCACGCCGCTGAAGGTGCAGCGCGCCATCGAGGCGGTGCTCGCGCACTACGACATCGACCACGTCAGCGGGCACTTCCACGACACCTACGGCCAGGCGCTGGCCAACACGCTGGCGGCGCTGCAGATGGGGGTGTGGAACTTCCAGTGTTCGGTCGCGGGGCTGGGCGGCTGCCCGTACGCACCCGGGGCCACCGGCAACGTCGCGACGGAGGACGTGGTGTACCTGTTGCACGGGCTCGGGATCGACACCGGTATCGACCTCTTGGCGCTGGCCGAAACGGGCGCCTGGATCAGTGAGCAGCTGGGCCGGCCGACCGGCTCGCGCGCCGGGCGGGCGCTGCTGGCCCGGCGCGCCCGCGCCACGTCGGCCGGTGAACAGGGAGCGTGAGATGTGCGGGGCCGAAGTAAAACCGCTGCCGGAGGGGGTGCGTCGGGTCGCGGCCGCGCTGCAGGCGTACGGCGCCGGGCACGAGCCGGTGATGCTCAGCGACGCCGCGCGCACCGCGCAGCAGGCGGCGCACGCGCTGGGCGTGGCGCTGGGGCAGATCGCCAAGAGCATCATCTTTCGCCGTGTGCCGGACGACGCGGCGGTGCTGGTCATCACCAGCGGCGACCGCCGCGTCGACGAGGCCAAGGTCGCGCCGCGGGTGTGCGCGCCTGGGCAGTCGCTGGCGCGGGCGGATGCGGCGTTCGTGAAGGCGTCGACGGGGTTTTCCATCGGCGGCGTGGCGCCGCTGGCGCACATCAAGCCGCCGGTGACGCTGATCGACGCAGAGCTGTTTCGGTTCGACGTGATCTGGGCCGCGGCCGGGCACCCGCACGCGGTGTTCCGGCTGACCCCGCACGAGCTGCAGGCTTGGACCGGTGCGCCGGTGGCCGACGTGACCGTCCGCTAGCATCGCGGGCATGTCCTCACCGTCTTCCGCCCGCGCGCCCCTTTCGCTGGCCGACGCGCTGCGCCGCCGTCCACCCGGCGCGCCGGTGCCGTCGCCGTGTGTCGGGGTGTGCCGCATCGACGAGGCCACCGGCTGGTGCGCCGGCTGCTGGCGCACGCTCGACGAAATCGCCGCGTGGGGCAGCAGCGACGACGAGACCAGGTGTCGCATTTGGCGGTCCATCGAGGTGCGCCAGGCGGCTCACCGGCCGTGAGGGGTGTGCCGCGTGGTGCCCACGGCACCGCGGTCGCGGCAGAACCCGCAGCCGGACGTGTGGCCAGGTTTTGGTAGCGCGTGCCCCCGACACAGCGGTGGCGGCTGTGCCTCAAAAGGGGTTTCCCTGCTACCCGGCGGGGGCTGTTTCCGGGATGATGGCGCATCGGTCGAAGCACAGGAGTCACTGGTGGCGTCTTACGCATCCCGGCATCAACCCAACGGCACGGCGGCCGATGGCCGTCTGCGCCGCGGCAGGTCTACACCCAAAGGGCGACAGCCGACCGACGCGGCGCGCGCGCGCGTGGAGCAACTCTGCGGCGGCCTGGCACCGCAGCGCGAATTACTGATCGAGCACCTGCACCGATTGCAGGACGCGCTGGGGGGGCTCACGCGCGACGATCTGGCCGCGCTGGCCGAGCGGCTGCGCCTGAGCCAGGCGGAGGTATACGAGGTCGCGACCTTCTACCACCACTTCCGGGTGCTGGACGACGGCGCAACCCCACCGCGGGCGACCGTGCGCGTGTGCACCAGCCTGCCGTGCCAGATGGCGGGGGCTGAAACGCTGCTGGAGCAGGTGCGGCAGGCGCTCGCGGACGACGCTGATGTGGCGGTGGAGGCGGTGCCGTGCATCGGCCAGTGCCACCGCGCGCCCGCGGCCTGCGTGGGGCAGCGTCAGGTGGCCCCCGCCGACGCCGCGCAGCTCGTGGCACTCGTGCGCGCGGGCGACACCGGGCCGCGCGCGCTGCCGGCCACGGGTGCACCGGCGCGCGCGGAAGACTACGCGCAGTTCGAGCGGTTGCTGCGCGGCGAGCTGCGGCCCATCGACGTGCTGCGGGAACTGGAGGCCAGCGGCCTGCGCGGGCTGGGCGGCGCGGGTTTTCCGGCGTGGCGCAAATGGGTTACCGTCGCCGGACAGCCCACCCCGCGCCACGGTGTCGTCAATATCGACGAGGGCGAGGTCGGCACGTTCAAGGACTGGCACGTCCTGGCGCACGATCCGCGACCGGCGCTGGAGGGCATGTTGATCGCGGCGGCGGTGGTGGGGCTCGACCACCTGTGGCTGTACGTGCGCGACGAGTACCACGACGTGCGCGCGCTGCTGGCGCAGGAGCTGGACGCGCTGCGCGCGCGGCTGGCCGACTGGCAGCGGCGCTATCCGGCGGCATTTGGCCCGCGGTCGGCCGGCGGCGCGGAAGGGGGCGGTGCGCTGCTGCCGCCCGGCGGCCCGACCATTGAGCTGCGCCGCGGCGCGGGGGCCTACGTCTGTGGTGAGGAATCGGCGCTGATCGAGTCGCTGGAGGGCAAGCGGGGGCTGCCCCGGCTGCGGCCGCCGATCACCGCGGTGCGCGGGGTGTACGGCCGCCCGACGCTGGCGCACAACGTGGAGACGCTGTGGTGGCTGCCGACGTTGCTGCGCGACGGTGGCGCGGCGTGGGCTGCGGGTGGCGTGCGCGGCCGCAGCGGCTGGCGGCGCTACAGCGTCAGCGGCCGCGTGCGGCGGCCCGGGGTGTATCGGTTGCCGGCCGGCAGCACGCTCAACGAGTTGATCGCCGCCGCCGGTGGCATGGCCGACGGCCACCGGCTGTACGCCTTTTTGCCCGGCGGCGCGTCGGGCGGCATTCTCCCGGCGGCTCTGGCCGACGTACCGCTGGACTTCGACACGCTGGCCGATTACGGCGCGTTCATCGGCTCGATGGCGGTGGTGGTGCTGTCGGAGGCCGATCGCGCACGCGACGCAGCGCTGTCGCTGCTGCGCTTCTTCGCGCACGAGTCATGCGGCCAGTGCACGCCGTGCCGGGCCGGCACCACGCAGGCCGTGGCCCTGGCGCAGGCACCGATGTGGGACCGCGAGCGCCTCTCGGACCTGTCCCACGTGATGCGCGAGGCGTCCATCTGCGGCCTCGGGCAGGCGGCGCCCAACCCGATCGACAGCGTGCTGCGCTACTTTCCGCACGAGGTGGCCCCATGACCGCACCGGCTGCACCCGGCCCCGTCCCCGGCGCTATCCCCGGCACCATTCCCTTTACCCTCGACGGCCGCGCCGTGACGGCGCGACCCGGCGAGTCGATCTGGGACGTCGCGCGCCGCGAAGGCACGACGCTGCCGCACCTGTGCCACCGCCCCGGCCTGCCCCCGGCGGGCAACTGCCGCGTGTGTGTGGTGGAGGTGGTGGGCGAGCGCACGCTGGCCGCGTCCTGCTGCCGCGCCCCGACGCCCGGGATGCAGGTACGCACCGACAGCGCCCGCGCCGTACGTGCCCGTCGCACGGTGCTGGAGCTGCTGGCCGCGGACGCGCCGCAGCGTGACACGCTACGCTGGGACAGCGAGCTCGCCCACTGGCAGCAGGCGCTGGGCGCAGACCCGCAGCGCTGGCCCGCGCGCGGAGCGGCGCAGCAGGCGGCGCAACCGGACACCAGCCATCCCGCCTTCACCGTGCGGCTCGACGCCTGCATCCAGTGCACGCGCTGTGTGCGCGCCTGCCGCGACGTGCAGGGCAACGACGTGCTCGGGCTCGCCGGGCGCGGGGCGCACGCGCACATCGTGTTCGACCAGGACGACCCCGTGGCCGACAGCACCTGTGTGGCCTGTGGCGAATGCGTGCAGGCGTGCCCCACCGGCGCGCTGGCCCCGGCCAACGGGGCCTACACGCGCCGCGCCGACCGTGTCGTCGCGTCGGTCTGCCCGTTCTGCGGCGTCGGGTGCGCCGTGGCCATCCACGTCAAGGATGGCCGCATCGACCGCGTCGAAGGTGCCCCCGGCCCCGCGAACGACGGCCGGCTGTGCGTCAAGGGGCGCTTTGGCATGGACTACGTCCACCACCCGCAGCGCCTGACCACACCGCTGATCCGCCGCGCCGACGCGCCCAAGGACCCCGCGATCCTGACGCGCGGGCCCGACGGGCGGGCCGATCACGCCAAGCTGCTGGCGCAATTCCGCCCCGCGACGTGGGACGAGGCGCTGGACACCGCCGCGGCGGGCCTCGCGCGCATGCGCGACGCCGCGCGGGCGCAGGGCCTGCGCGGCCGTGCGGTGCCCGTCGCGGGCTTCGGCTCCGCCAAGGGCAGCAACGAAGAGGCGTACCTCTTCCAAAAGCTCATCCGCAGCGCCTTCCGCACCCACAACGTGGACCACTGCACGCGGCTGTGCCACGCCTCCAGTGTCGCCGCGCTGATGGAGGGCATCGGCTCCGGCGCCGTCAGCAACCCCGTGCGCGACGTGGCGCACGCGGACTTCATCTTCGTCATCGGGGCCAACCCGGTGCAAAACCACCCGGTGGCGGCCACCTGGATCAAGAACGCCGTGCGCCGCGGCGCGCGGCTGGTGCTGGCCGACCCGCGCCGCACCGAACTGGCCCGCCACGCGTGGCGCACGCTCACCTTCACGCCGGGGGCGGACGTGGCGCTGCTCAACGCGATGCTGCACGTCATCGTCAGCGAGGGGCTGGTCGACGAGGCGTTCGTCGCCGAGCGGGTGCACCCGGGCGATCTCGCCGCGCTGCGCGCGCACCTGCAGGCCTTCGCCCCGGAGGCGATGGCCCCGCTGTGCGGCATCGACGCGGCGACGATCCGTGAGGTGGCGCGCGCCTACGCCACGTCGCCGGCCAGCATGATTTTCTGGGGCATGGGCGTGGCGCAGCACAGCCACGGCACGGACAACGCCCGTGCCCTCATCGCACTCGCCCTGCTGACCGGCCAGATCGGCCGCCCCGGTACCGGCTTGCATCCGCTGCGCGGGCAAAACAACGTGCAGGGGGCCAGCGACGCCGGTCTGATCCCGATGGTGCTGCCGGACTACCACCGCGTCGGCGTGCCCGAACACCGCGCCGCGGCCGAGGCGGCGTGGGGCCTGCCCGCGGGCTTCCTGCCGGACGAACCGGGACTGACCGTCGTCGAAATCCTCGATGCCGCGTATGAGGGGCGCATCCGCGCGATGCTCATCCAAGGCGAAAATCCCGCGATGAGCGACCCCGACGCCGCGCACGCGCGGGAGGCGCTCGCGCGGCTCGAACACCTGACGGTCATCGACATCTTTCTCACCGAGACCGCGGCGCTGGCCGACGTCGTGCTGCCCGCCACCGCCTGGCCGGAAAAGACCGGCACCGTCACCAACACCGACCGCACCGTGCAACTGGGCCGGCCCGCCGTCGCGCCGCCGGGCGACGCGCGCGCCGACGCGTGGATTTTGGAGCAGCTCGCGCGCCGGCTGGGGCTGGCGTGGAACTACGGGATCGACCCGCACGGCGGCGGGGCCGAACCGGGCAGTGGCATCGGCCGCGTGTTCGACGAGATGCGCGGCCTCATGCCCGCGCTCGCCGGCTTGTCGTGGGAGCGGCTGCTGCGCGTGGGGGCGATCACGCACCCCGTGCCCACCGCGGACGACCCCGGCCACCCCATCGTCTTCACAGACCGTTTCCCCACCGCAGACGGCCGCGCGCACCTGGTGAGCGCGCGCCTCAGTGCCCCCGCCGAGCCGCCGGACGCGGACTACCCGTTCGTGCTCATCACCGGTCGCCAGCTGGAGCACTGGCACACCGGCGCGATGACGCGCCGCAGCGCCGTGCTCGACGCGATCGAGCCGGTGCCGCACGTCAGCCTGCACCCGCAGACGCTGGCGCGACTGGGCGTGGCGGCGGGCGGGTGCGTCGTGCTGCGCAGCCGCCGTGGGCAGATCACCGTCGCCACCCGCGCCGACGAGGCCGTCCCCCCGGACGTCGCCTTCATGCCGTTTGCGTACGCCGAGGCGGCGGCCAACCTGCTCACCATCCCCGCGCTCGACCCGATTGCCAAAATCGCCGAAGTGAAATACTGTGCGGTGGCGATCGAAGCGGTGCCGGCGATGGCACCGCTGGGGATGGACGGTTGAGCGTGGAGGGGCGAGCGATGCGAAAGTGGGCGTGGCGCGCGTCGTTGATGGGCGCGGTTCTTGGAAGCTACTTCGTGGCGACAGCGCCCGCCGCGGCGCGGGATGCCGAAGCGCTGTGGCAGGCCATCACCACCCGACCGAACATCGTCGTGCTGATGCGGCACACCGACGCCAGCGGCCGCCAGGGATCGCACTACGACGAAACCGGCCAGTGCCGCGGCGAAAACATGCTCACCGGCAAGGGGCGGCGCGATGCCGAGGCCATCGGCCAGGCGTTCGCCCGCCGGGGCCTGACCCCGGACAAGGTGCAGGTCGTCGCCTCCGCGATGTGCCGCACGCGCGACACCGCGATGCTGGCCTTCGGCAAGGCCACGCTCGACCCCGCGCTGCGCGAATTTCTCTCCGGTCAGGGGCCCGGGATGAACGCGGCGATGGACGCCGCCGAGAACTGGGTGCGCCGCTTGCGCGGCCCGCAGCCGCTCATCATCGTCACCCACCTGCCCAACATCGACGCCCTCACCGGCGAACAACCGGATACCACCACCGCCGTCGTCACCGAATCCGACGCCAACGGCCAATTGCGTGTGCTGGGGTTGTTGCCGTTGGTGCGGTGATTGCGCTAAGAAAAGGCGGTTGGGCTCGTTGAAAAAGCATAAGCCCTAAATTGCGCTCTCAATTATTCGGGGTGCTGTGTTCTTTTACGATTGGGCTGTGCGTGCATTGTCAATGCACAAGCGGCGTTTTCAGCTGCTGCCGCCAGACGCAATTTGGATGGGGGTAAACCCAAGGTATGATATACTGAGCGCCCACGGCTCAATCGGACAGAGCTGCGACCTTCTAAATTTGGGGTTGTAGGCTGAAGTCCCGCTGGATGCGTCAATCAACTTAATACTGGAGAAAGTCTTGGGCGAGAATAATTTCTTTGCGTTCTTCATTCCGTTTGTAATTTTCATTATTGCGCTCAAGTTTGGGGTAAGGTATTATTATTTGAGTAGAGGCTACAATTGGTACAAAAAGACTTACCCGCAGGCGATGCGGGGTCCTAAGGCAACTTGTTATGCCTGCGGATCGTCTAGGATTTCGGTTCACAAAAAGATGGGGCAAACGTACGTGAAAGTTCATTCTTGCGCCAACTGTGGAACAAGGCTTTTCTACTCGCCAGAATAAATTGCAGGGGGGTTTGAGAGGTGTTTTCGGGCAGGTAAAATTAGGCGGCGTGACGTGTCGAAGGCGGAGCAAACATAGTTGTCGCCGGACTCGTGCAATCAAATGATTTACCAGGCTGTTGAAAAAGTCCGCACCGAAGCCGCTCTTTTCCGCCGCCGCCGATGGTTTTGAGCAGGTCAGCACGCTTTTGGGGCCTTCAGCGGCCCTTTTCTGCCCCCGCTCCGGGCCTTTTGGCGCCTTTTGGGCGCACTGCGGCTGTGTGTCACACATGATGCGCGTCCCACCAGCCACCGATGGTGGCCCATGCGCTACCTGTGCAACGGTCTCACGGAAGGCTGGGGCTCGTCCTGGAGCAGGAAATTGACCTGACGCCGTCCCACCAGAACCGACTTTCGGTGCCAAAAGGCCGTGCGCCGCCCCTGGAAAGACCATCGGCTGACAGAAAATTCAGGCTTCCAGGCGGATATGCCAGAAAGCTCATAGGAGAGGCTTCAACTTTGATGACCACGGATTCAGGTTGAAGCCTAACGCCGCGCATCACCTGCCGGCGGAGCGTCCCTCTGGAGCGAGGGGTTAGGGTGTTTGCCGTTACGATGCCGCCGCCAACTAACCAGAGCGAGATAGGTGAGCAGAAAAACCGTTAAGCATAAACCGAGTGGATAGGCCCATGGTTGTCCCGGAAAGATAAACATGAATAGCCCACCACCAAGGTAACCGAAAGGTAAGAAGGGCGCTTGGGGGAACAGCCATAGCTCTGGGTGCGCAGGGAAAAGCCAGCCGCAGATCAATGACCAAGCAGACCACAGCAAGAGCAGTGCAAACTGCCACCAGCGAAGACGCCAGTATTTCAGCTCCGTGTTCCACCGGTTACGAAAGTAGTTGGCAGTGGTCATGGGAAGCCCTAACGTTGGCCATAACCGGCGTGCAAAAGCAGAGCGAAGCAGCGCTTTTGCACGTCCGGATTGATGGCGTTGTTAGGCGTGTAACTGACTACCCTGAATCCGTGTTCATTTGTCATATATCAAATACAACCTGTTGATTCATTGTAGGAATGTCGCATCGTTACTCATCACCCAACTGATCATGCCGAAATTTGAAGTCCGCCAGACAGGCAAGCCGAACCTGACCTCTTATTCTGGACTGGCGCTCATTGGCCAGTGTTGCGAAGTGGCGCAAGTCGATGCGGTGATCGATTCCCGGCTGCCGGTCTCGCAAGGCATGAAGACCTCGGACATGGTCAAGGCGATGACGGGCCTGCTGAGTCTGGGCAAGCGCGACTTCGAAGCCATCGAACCGTTCCGGGCCGATCGATTCTTCAAAGAAGCCCTGGGGCTGTCGAGAGTACCCAGCAGTGCCTGGATACGCCGGCGGCTCGATGCCAAGGCCAGTGAGCCGGTATTGTCTTCATGAGTGCTTCATCGAGCACTAGCCAATTCTAGTGTGAGGGGCGTTCACAAGTCAATGGTGTACGCCGTCGATCGCCCGCCTGCATTGCATTTTTGCAATACCCCGCGCGCAAGCAGATCATTGATATCCCGCAGCGCGGTATCGGGCGAGCATTTTGCGATAACGGCCCACTTGCGCGTGGTCATTTTGCCATCGAAGCCGTCCAGCAGTCGGTTGAGAACCTTGATTTGGCGGGCGTTCATCGGGATGCTCGCGTGGCGTTGCCAGAATCGTGCTTTGTACAGGACGGCGTCCAGCGATTCGTGTGCCCGTTCCAGCGCGCGGTGTAGCGTACGCAAGAACCAGGCCAACCAGTCGGTCACGTCCAGCGTGCCTTTTTGCGTGCGTTCGAGGATGTCGTAATAGTCCTGCCGTTCGCGCTGGATTTGTGCGGAAAGGCTGTAGAACCGCTGTGGGCTGCCGTCGGCGCGGGCGAGCAGCATGGCGCCGATCGCGCGGGCGATGCGGCCGTTGCCGTCATCGAACGGATGTAACGTGACGAACCACAGGTGCGCCAACGCAGCCTTGAGCAAGGGTGGATGTTCGTCGGTCGGGGTGTTGACCCAGTGCAAAAAGCGATCCATTTCCACATCCAGCCGGTCGGCCGGCGGGGCCTCGAAGTGCACGCGCTGGCGCCCGATGGGACCGGAGACGACTTGCATGGGGCCCTTTGCGTCATCGCGCCACGCGCCCACGGTGATACGGGACAGGCCAGAATACCCCGTCGGGAAAAGAGCGGCGTGCCAGCCGAACAACCGCTCCCGGGTGAGCGGGGCGTGGCAGTTGGTCGTGGCGTCGAGGATCATGTCCACGATCCCGTCCACGTGGCGGTCGGCGGGCGCCAGGGCGCCGATGTCCACCCCGAGGCGGCGCGCGATCGACGAACGCACCGACGCGGCGTCCAGCCGTTCACCCTCGATTTCGCTGGTTTTGATGACGTCCTCGGTCAGGGCGGCGAGGCTCGCCTGGTCGCGCAGCGCAAAGCCGACGTCGGCGAGACGCCCGAGCAGCACCCCCTGCAGTCGGGCGACCTCGGCCATCGGGCTGGCGAGCGTGGCCAGGTCGTATCGCCAGTTCGGCCAGTACTCCGCCTGCCAGATGTAACGCGATTCACCGCAAAACATGCGGTGATTATGGGCGCGATTCACCGCACGGGCAAACCGGCCGCGCTGTGGTGCTGGGCCGTGCCGGCGGCTGACGCTGCGCCGTCGCCGAGCCCATTTGACGCAGCGCAAAGCCGCGGGATTCGCCGGCGCAGCGGTGGCCGCGGGCGCGTTGGCGTGGGCTAAGATGTGGGCACCACGCTAGCAAGGAGACCCAGCGATGTTCAAGAAGATCCTCGTCCCCGTCGATGGCTCGGCCCTGTCTCACGCCGCGGGTGAACTGGCGGCCGATCTGGCCAAGCAGCACGGCGCTGCGATCGTCGGGGTGTACGTGATCGACCCGTTCCCGTACATCGGGATCGGCGACGCGTCGGCCGTCGGGCTGCAGGCGTATCTGGCCGAGGCCCAGGCGGCGGCCAACCGGGCGTTGGAGGACCTCAAGCAGGTGTGCGTCGCGCGCGGGGTGTCGTTTTCCGGCGACACCATCGAGCGCAACGTGACCTACGAAGGCATCCTGGAGACGGCCGACGCCGAGGGCTGCGACCTGATCGTGATGGGCTCGCACGGCCGTAAGGGCGTGCAGGCGCTGATCCTGGGCAGCGTGGCGCAGAAGGTGCTCACACACGCCAAGGTGCCGGTGCTGATCGTCAAGCCGAACGCCACTTGATCGAGCAGCCGATGCTGGCGATCTGATCGCGCGGCCCCTGTCCGGTCTGCGCGATCAGGCGCATCGCCTCCAACAGGTCGCACGGCGTCCCCTCGGGGGCGCTCTCTTTGCGCGACGCGTCGAAGCGCCCGCGGTACTGCAGTTCGTCCGCGGCGTTGAAGCCGAAGAAGTCCGGCGTGCACACGGCCCCCCACGCGCGGGCGACGTCCTGCGTTTCGTCGTACAGGTACGGGAACGGAAACCCGCGCTCGCGCGCGACGCGCTGCATGTTCTCGAACGAGTCCTCGGGATAGGCCTCGGGATCGTTGGCGGAGATGGCCGCGACACCGATGCCCATCGCCTGCAGCTCGCGGGTGACCGGGATCAGCCGCGGCAGGATGGCCTGCACATACGGGCAATGGTTGCAGATGAACATCACCAGCGTGCCGCGCGAGCCGCGGATATCTTCGTAGCGGTAGCGCTTGCCGTCGGTGCCCGGCAGGTCGAAGCCGGGGGCTTTCCAGCCGAAGTCACACACGGGTGGGATGGCGGCCATCGTCGTTCGTCTCCTGGGTCGGTGTGCAGTCGTTGGTGTCCTCGCGTCATCGGGCGGTGCGCGGGCGTCCCCGCCCGCAGCAAGCCCTTGGGGGCGTTTTTACAATGTTTCGCCCTGCCCAGTGTATCCGGACCCCGCCGTGACCGCCCATTCCGCTGCCGATGACACCCTCCCCGATGACGCCGCGTCGGTCCGGCGGGCACCCGCGCCGGTCGAGGGTGTACGCCCCGTGGCCGATGCCGGTGGCGGTCCGGCGTTTGATGCGGGTGCCAGTCGGGGTGCCGATGGAGGCGTCGATGGGGGCGTCGATGGGGCTGCCGATGCCGGTGTGATCCGCATCCGCGGTGCGCGCCAGCACAACCTGCGCGGGCTGGACGTGGACATCCGCACCGGCGAGATCACGGTGGTGACGGGCCCGAGCGGCTCCGGCAAGTCCAGCCTGGTGTTCGATACGCTGTTTGCCGAGGGGCAGCGGCGCTATGTCGAGACGTTCTCGGCGTATGCGCGGCAGTTTCTGGATCGCATGGACAAGCCGGCGGTCGATCGCATCGACGGCGTGCCACCCGCCATCGCCATCGACCAGACCAACCCGGTGCGCACATCGCGCTCGACGGTTGGGACGATGACGGAGCTCAACGACCACCTGAAGCTGCTGTTTGCCCGCGCGGGGCAGCTGTTCGACCGCGTCACGGCGCTGCCGGTGCGGCACGACACGGTGGAGACGATCGTCGCCGACCTGCGCGCGCGCGCCGCGGCGGCCGGTGATCCGCGGCTGGTCGTGACCTTTGCCGTCGAGCTGCCGGCCGACACGAGCGAGGCGGAAGTGCAGCAGTGGCTGTCGGCCAGCGGCTACACGCGCGTGCAGGCGCAGCGCGTCGTGGCCACGCCCAGCGGCCCGAAGCAGGTGCTGGACGTGGTGGCGGATCGCTTTCGCCTCGGCAACGCGGACCCGGCGCGCGTCGCGGAGGCGGTGGAAACGGCGCTCAAGCGCGGCGGTGGGCGGTTGACCGTGTACGCGTTGGCCGACGACGCCGAGCCGGCCCTGTGGCGATACTCCACCGGGCTGCACTGCCCCGAGAGCGACATCCGCTACGCGGACCCGCGGCCGTCGCTGTTCTCGTTCAACTCCCCGGCCGGGGCGTGCGAGACGTGCCGCGGCTTCGGGCGCGTGATCGGGGTGGACTGGGGGCTGGTCATCCCCAACGACAAGCTGACGCTGCGCGCCGGCGCGATCAAGCCGATCCAGACGCCGGCGTTCCGCGAGTGCCAGGACGACCTGATGCGGCACGCGGAAGCGGCCGGCATCCCGCGCGACACGCCGTGGTACCAGCTCACGCCCGAACAGCGGCGCTGGGTGCTGGAGGGGTCGCCGAACTGGAACGGCGACTGGCAGCGGCAGTGGTACGGTATCCGGCGCTTCTTCGACTACCTGGAGAGCAAGGCGTACAAGATGCACATCCGCGTGCTGCTCTCCAAATACCGCAGCTACACGGAGTGTCCGGACTGCGGCGGCGCGCGGCTCAAGGCCGAGAGCCTGCTGTGGCGCATCGGCACGCGCGAGGACGCCGACGCCGTGCTGCCGCCCGAGCAGCGTTTTCGCCCGCGCGGCGTCGCGTGGAGCGACGAGCAGTTGCGCGCGCTGCCCGGGCTGTGCCTGCACGACCTGATGGGCCTGCCGATCGAGCGGCTGCGGGTCTTTTTCGAGCGGCTGCAGGCGCGGCTCGACACCCTGCCCGCCGGCGAGCGGCAAGCGCAGGCGCTGTTGTACGACGAGATCACGACGCGGCTGCGCTACCTGTGCGATGTGGGGCTGGGCTACCTGACGCTGGATCGGCAAAGCCGCACGCTCTCCGGCGGCGAGGTGCAGCGCATCAACCTGACCACGGCGCTGGGCACGTCGCTGGTCAACACGCTGTTCGTGCTGGACGAGCCCTCGATCGGCCTGCACCCGCGCGACATGGCGCGCATCAACCAGGCGATGGTGCGGCTGCGCGATGCGGGCAACACGCTGGTGGTGGTGGAGCACGATCCGGCCGTGATGCTGGCCGCCGACCGCATCCTGGACATGGGGCCGGGACCGGGCGAGCGCGGCGGGCGCATCGTCTTCGATGGCACGCCGCAGCAGTTGCGCACGGCCGACACGCTGACCGGCCAGTACCTGTCGGGGCGGCGGCAGATCGGCTTTGGCGTCAAGCGCATGGTGACCGACGCCACCCCGCGCCTGATTCTGGAAGGGGCGCGCGAGCACAACCTGCGCGGCATCGATGTGGCCTTTCCGCTGCAGCGGCTGGTGGTGGTCACGGGCGTGAGCGGCTCGGGCAAGTCGACGCTGGTGCAGGACATCCTGGCCCCGGCGCTGTTGCGGCACTTCGGCCAGTCCACCGAGGCGCCCGGCGCGCACGAGCGGCTGCTCGGGGCCGACCATCTGGAGGGCGTCGTCTTCGTCGATCAGTCGCCGATCGGCAAGACCGCGCGCTCCAACCCGGTCAGTTACGTCGGTGCGTGGGACGCGATCCGCACGCTGTTTGCGCAGACGCCGCTGGCGCAGCAGCGCGGCTACACCGCGGCCAAGTTCAGTTTCAACAGCGGCGACGGGCGTTGCCCGACGTGCGGCGGCTCGGGCTTCGAGCACGTGGAGATGCAGTTCCTGTCGGACGTGTACCTGCGCTGCCCGGATTGCCACGGGCGGCGCTACCGGCCGGAGGTGCTGGAGGTGACCATCGAGCGCGGCGGGCGCTGGCTCAGCGTGGCCGACGTGCTGGAGCTGACGGTGGCCGAGGCGGCGCAGTGCTTCGCCGCCGACCGCGAGGTGATGCGCGCCTTGCAGCCGCTGCTGGACGTGGGGCTGGAGTACCTGCGGCTGGGGCAGCCGGTGCCCACGCTCTCCGGCGGCGAGGCGCAGCGCCTGAAGCTCGCGGGCCATCTGGCCGCTGCGGCCGCGGCCACCCCGCGCGCGCGCCGCACCCGCGGCGGCGATCCCGCGCCGGCGGCCCCGTGGCCCGGCAAGGGCCGGGCGCGCGGCACGCTGTTTCTGTTCGACGAGCCGACCACCGGGCTGCATTTCGACGACATCGCCAAGCTGATGCGCGCGCTGCGCAAGCTGCTGGAGGCTGGGCACTCGCTGGTCATCATCGAGCACAACCTGGACGTGATCCGTGCGGCGGACTGGGTGATCGACCTCGGGCCGGAGGGCGGCGACGGCGGCGGCACGGTGGTGTTTACCGGCACGCCGGAGGACCTGCGGCAGCACCCGACCAGCCACACCGGCGCGGCGCTGCGCGAATACGCCGAGGCGCTCGGGGAGGCCGCCGCGGCGGGTGAGCCGCGCCCGGCCTGGCCCGCGCCGCCGACCCGTCCCGCGCAAGCGCCCGAGGCCATCCGCATCGTGCACGCGCGCGAGCACAACCTGCGCGACCTGTCGGTGGACATCCCGCGCGGGCGCTTCACCGTCATCACGGGCGTCAGCGGTTCGGGCAAGTCGACGCTGGCGTTCGACATCCTGTTCAACGAGGGGCAGCGGCGCTACCTGGAGAGCCTCAACGCCTACGCGCGCAGCATCGTGCAGCCCGCGGGCCGGCCGGAGGTGGACGCCGTCTGGGGCATCCCGCCGACGGTGGCCATCGAGCAGCGCCTCTCGCGCGGCGGGCGCAAGTCCACCGTCGGCACGGTGACCGAGGTCTGGCACTACCTGCGGCTGCTCTACGTCAAGCTGGGCGTGCAGCACTGCGTGCACGACGGCGCGCCGGTGCAGCCGCAGACGCCCGAGCGCATCGTCGCGCAGCTGCTGCAGCGCCACCGCGGGCAGACGCTGGCCGTGCTGGCGCCGCTCGTCATCCACCGCAAGGGCCTCTACACCGAATGGGCCGAGTGGGCGGCGCAGCGCGGCTACGCCCACCTGCGGGTGGACGGCGAGTGGCTGCCCACGCGGGGTTTTCCGCGGCTGGACCGCTTCAAGGAACACACGGTCGAGCTGCCCGTGGCCACCGTCCACGTGACGCCATCCACCGAGGGCGAGCTGCGCGCCGCGGTGCAGCTCGCGCTGCAGCACGGCAAGGGCGTGGTGCACGTGTTGAGCGGCATCGACGGGCTGGCGGCGGCGCTTGCGGCCGGGGGCACCGGCCGCGGGATGGGCGAGGTGACGGTGTACTCCACCAAGCGCGCCTGCCCCGTGTGCGGCACGAGCTATGCGGAGCTCGATCCGCGGCTGTTTTCGTACAACAGCGCGCACGGCTGGTGCCCGGACTGCGTGGGCACGGGCGTGCAGCTCACGCGCGAGCAGCGCCGCGCGCTCGACGACAGCCAGCGCGACGACGACCCGCGCGGGCGCGAGCAGACCTTCGCCGAACCGGACCTCGACGACCTCGGCGACCAGCCGTGCGCGACCTGCGGCGGCACGCGGCTCAACCCGGTGGCGCGCGCGGTGCGCTTTCACGACCGGCCCATCACCGACATCGCGCGCCTGAGCGTCGACGACGTGCTGGCGTGGGTACAGGCCCTGCGCCAGCCGGGGGTGTTGAGCGAACGCGAGGCCGACATCGCGCGCGACCTGCTGCCCGAGATCGAAAGCCGCCTGCGCTTCCTGCAGCAGGTGGGGCTGGGGTATCTGACGCTGGACCGCGGCGCGCCGACGCTCTCTGGCGGCGAGGCGCAGCGCATCCGGCTCGCCGCGCAACTGGGCTCGAACCTGCAGGGCGTGTGCTACGTGCTGGACGAGCCCACCATCGGGCTGCACCCGCGCGACAACCACATCCTGCTCGACGCGCTGCACGCGCTGCGCCAGCACGGCAACACGCTGGTCGTGGTGGAGCACGACGAGGACACGATCCGACGTGCCGACCACCTGATCGACATCGGCCCCGGTGCCGGGCGGCTGGGCGGTCGCGTGGTGGCGCAGGGCAGCGTCGACGATCTCGCGCGCGCGCCCGACTCGCAGACCGGCCGCTACCTGGCGCACGCGATGCGTCACCCCCTGCAGCCGCGCCGTCCGGTCGACCCGGCCGGCCCCGCGCTGGTGCTGCGCGGCGCGCGCCGGCACAACCTGCAGGGTATCGACGTGGCGGTTCCGCTGCACCGGCTGGTCGCGGTGACGGGGGTCAGCGGTTCGGGCAAGTCCACGCTGGCGCGCGACGTGCTGTTGACCAACCTGGCGGCGGCGCTGGCGCAGCCCCGGGCGCGCGCGGCCGAGCCCCTGACCGCCGAGTCCAAGGCCAAAGGCCGCCGTAAAAGCGCAGCGGCGGCCTCTGCGGCAGCGACCCGCGCGATCGCCTGGAGCGGTTGCGACGCGTTGGAGGGGTTCGAGGCGGTGGACCGCGTGCTGGAGGTGGACCAGACGCCCATCGGCAAGACGCCGCGCTCCTGCCCGGCGACCTACATCGGCTTTTGGGACACGATCCGCAAGCTCTACGCCGAGACGCTGGAGGCGAAGGCGCGCGGCTACGGCCCGGGACGCTTTTCGTTCAACACCGGCGACGGCCGCTGTCCGGTGTGCGAGGGGCAGGGTCTGCGCACCATCGAGATGAGTTTCCTGCCCGACGTCAAGGTGCCGTGCGAAGCCTGCGGCGGCGCGCGCTTCAACCCGGAGACGCTGGCCGTCACGTGGCGCGGGAAGTCGATCGGCGACGTGCTGGCGATGTCGGTGGACGAGGCGGTGGACTTCTTCGCGTCGATGCCGTCGATCGCCCACCCGCTGCAGCTGCTGCGCGATGTCGGCCTGGGGTATCTGACGCTCGGGCAACCCAGCCCCACGCTCTCCGGTGGCGAGGCGCAGCGCATCAAGCTGGTGACGGAACTTGCCAAGGTGCGCGACGACATCGGCCGCCGCGGGCAGCGCGCACCGCACACGCTGTACGTGCTGGACGAGCCGACCGTCGGCCTGCACATGGCCGACGTGGACAAGCTCATCCGCGTGCTGCACCGGCTGGTGGACGCGGGGCACAGCGTCGTCGTCATCGAGCACGATCTGGACCTGATCGCCGAGGCCGACTGGGTGCTCGACCTCGGCCCCGAGGGCGGCGCCGGGGGCGGGCGGCTGGTCGCAGCGGGCACGCCGGAAGACCTCGTGCGGTTAGGCACGCACACCGGGCGGGCGCTCGCGCCGGTGCTGGCGCGCGGCGGCTGAGGGCGGGGGCGATGGCCACGCGCGGGCGCATCGTGTGGATCGAGCCGGACGCGCCCGCCAAGCCGCCACCGGGCGCCCCGTGCAACGGCTGCGGGGTGTGCTGCCTGCTCGCGCCCTGCCCCGTGGGCATCGTGCTCAGCCGCCGCTGGCGCGGGCCGTGTGCGGCGCTGCGCTGGGTGGGGGCTGAGCGCCGCTACCGCTGCGGCGCGCTGCTCGCCGCCGAGGCCGCCGCCCGTTCCGCCCGCGGGCCGCTGGCGCGGGCGATCACCCGCGGGTACCGGTGGCTGCTCGGGCGCTGGATCGCCGCCGGCCGCGGCTGCGACTGCGACGCCACCGTCGAGCCGCCGCACGATCCTTGACGCCGGTCAACACATAACGCGGGCGCATGAATACCATTCGTATATTCGCATTAGCAGATAACGGGGTTTTCATGGACGTGACCGCGTGGATCGAACGCTGGGGCGAGCCCGCGGTGCTCGCGTGGGGTGGGCTGCTCCTCGGCCTCGGCTTTGGGTTTTTCGGGCAGCGCTCGAAGTTTTGTCTGCGCGCAGCGGTCATCGAGTTCTGGCACCGGCGCTTCGGCGACAAGTTGGCGGTGTGGCTGCTCGCGTTCTCCACGGCAGTGGTGGCGGTGCAGGCGATGGTGCTGCTCGGCTGGCTGGACGTTTCGAGCGCGCGCCAACTCGCGACGCGCGGCAGCCTCTCCGGCGCGCTGATCGGCGGGCTGCTGTTCGGGTTGGGCATGGTGATGACGCGCGGGTGCGCCAGCCGGCTGCTGGTGCTGTCGGCGAACGGCAACCTGCGCGCGCTGCTGTCGGGGCTGATCTTCGCCGTCACGGCGCAGGCGTCGCTGGGCGGTGTGCTCGCGCCGTGGCGCGAGGCGGTGAGCGCGTGGTGGGTGGTCGATGGCGGGCCGTCGCGCGACCTGCTCGCGCTGCTCGGCGGCGGGCCCGCGCTGGGGTTGGCGCTCGGCCTCGTGTGGATGGCCGCGGCGCTCTACTTCGCGGTGCGCAGCGGCTGGGGGTTCTGGAAGTGGTTCGGCGGCGCCGCCACGGGGTTGATGGTCGCGCTGGCGTGGGCGTTCAGCTACCAGGTGATGACGCACTCGTTCGAGCCGGTGCAGATCCAGGGGATGACGTTCAGCGGTCCGTCGGCGGAGTGGCTGATGCGCGTGCTCGCCGAGGCGGACAAGCCGTGGTCGTTCGGCCTGGGGCTGATGCCCGGGGTCTTTCTCGGTTCGCTCGCCGGTGCGCTGGTCGGACGCGAGTGGAAGCTCGAGGGGTTTGGCGGCGCTTACACGATGCCGCGCTATATCGTCGGCGCGATCTTGATGGGCTTCGGCTCGATGCTCGCGGGCGGTTGCGCCGTCGGGGCGGGCATGACGGGCGGGTCGATTTTCGCCGTCACCGCGTGGCTGACGCTGGTCGGGATGTGGGTCGGCGGCGGCATCGCCGACCGGCTGATCGACCGGCCGCACCCCGCAGCGCCCGCGGCGGGCACGGTCCCAGGTACGGTCCCCACGGGGGTGGAACCGGCGCGCGCGCCCTGAGCCGCGCGGGCGTCAGATGCGCCGGCCGGCGCGCGCCCGCGCCAGCAGCACGAGGCACAGCAACGCCACCGACGCGAGCAGCGCGGGCAGCCCCACGCGCGGTGCCCATTGCAGCGCCGCGCCGACCAGCGACGGTGCCAGCACGCCCCCGAGGGTGTAGGCCATCACCAGCACCGCCGTGCTGTTGACCAGCGTCACGCCGCGTTCGCGCGCGCCGATGTCGATCATCGCCAGCGTGTACAGGCACCCGCCCGCGCCGCCCCACAGAAACGCCACCGGCCACGCCAGCCAGGGGGTGCCGGCTACCCACGGCACGGCCAGCGTCGCGAGCAAGGTCACCGCGGCGCACGCGCGCATCAGCCGCAGCCGCGCGCCGCCTGCGCCGCCGCGCTGGCCCGGACGCCGGCCCAGCCGGTCGGCCAGGGCCCCGGCGGGCAGCATCAGCAGCGCGCTGCCCAGACCGCTGGCCGACACCAGTAGCGTCGCCGCTGCGGCGGTCAGCCCCAGACTCACGCCGTACAGCGGCAGCACGGACGTCAGGCCGCTCTCGAAAAAGCCGCCGCAGAAGCCCGCGGCCATGATCACCGGATGCGCGCGCAGCGCGGCCCATACGCCCCGCCAGCCGACGTGCGCGGTGTGCGCGTCGCCCTCGCGCGGCAGCGGCGGCACGGCCAGCGTCCAGACGAGCCCGACGGCCAGCAGCGCCACCGCGCACCACAGCGCCATGGTGCTCGACGGCCCCACTGCCGCCAGCAGCGCGGGCCCCAGCACGAAGGTCGCACCCACCATCGTCTCGAACAGCCCGACGGCACGACCGCGCAGGTGTGCGGGGGCGAATTCCGCGACGAGTGCCTCGGCCAGCACCCAGCGCAGACCGGACGCCATTCCGGCGAGCATCTTCAGCGCGAACCACAGGGTCAACGCGGTGGCCCCCTCCAGCGGCAAGCCGTAGCCGATGCCCGCCACCACCGGCACCGCGCCCGACAGCCACAGCGTGCGCCGCCGCCCCAGCGCGCGTGTGATCGCGGAGGCAAACGGCGTTACCAGCAGGATGCCGATCCAGGCGCTGGCGGCAAACAGACCGATCAGCGCGGTCGGCGCCCCCTGTTCCGTCAAGCGCAGCACCAGCCACGGCGTCAGCATGAAGTAGCCCGTGAGTTCGAAGAACGTCGAGCCGAACACGGCCAGCAGACCGCGGTGGGCGGGGGAGGGGGACGAAAGTGGCACAGGGGTGTTCATTCGGCGGTTCGACGCCGCGCGGGCGGGGCTGTGTACGAGGGAACGGAAAAGTGTACAATTTTGGGTTCGGCGCTTTGGGGTGTCTTGCCACGGGGTGTCGAAGAGGGTCGTTGCCGTGGCGGCTCGCTGCGGTGGCAACGTTTTATCGAGAGGTAACCTATGTACGCGGTCATAAAAACCGGTGGCAAGCAGTATCGCGTCGCTGCCGGCGAAAAAATCAAGGTAGAACAGATCGCTGCGGACGTAGGCCAAGAGATCGTGATCGACCAGGTGTTGGCCGTCGGCAACGGCGCGGACATCCGGGTGGGCACCCCCTTGGTCAGCGGCGCAACGGTCACGGCCAAGGTCGTTTCGCATGGTCGGGGTGAGAAGGTGCGCATCTTCAAGCTGCGTCGCCGCAAGCACTACCAGAAGCGCCAGGGCCATCGCCAAAACTACACCGAGCTGGAAATCGGCTCGATCAACGTCTGACGAGGTGACCCACCATGGCACAGAAAAAAGGCGGCGGCTCCACCCGTAACGGCCGCGATTCCAAGCCCAAGATGCTGGGCGTGAAGGTGTTCGGCGGCCAGGACGTCAGCGCCGGCGCGATCATCGTGCGCCAGCGGGGCACCCAGTTCCACCCCGGCACCGGCACCGGTATCGGCAAGGACCACACCATCTACGCCACCGTCGCGGGCAAGGTCGAGTTCGCCGTCAAGGGCGCGCTCAACCGCAAGGTGGTCAACGTCATCCCGGCCTGACGCGCGCGTGGCGGGGGCGGCGACGCCCCCGGGGCCACGGCCGGCCACAGGCCTTACCCGGCACGGGCCCGCGCTGCGGGCCCTTGTCGTTTGTCGGACGGCGCGAGGAGCCAGCATGAAGTTCGTCGATGAAGCCACGATCGAAGTTGCCGCCGGCGACGGCGGCAACGGCTGCGCGTCGTTTCGCCACGAAAAATTCAAGGAATTTGGCGGCCCCGACGGGGGCGACGGCGGCCGCGGGGGCCACGTCTGGGCGCTGGCCGACGAAAACCTCAACACCCTGGTCGACTACCGTTACACGCGCCGCTTCGAAGCGCAGCGCGGCGAACATGGCAAAGGCTCCGACATGTTCGGCGCCAAGGGTGAGGACGTCGTGTTGCGCATGCCGGTGGGCACGGTCATCAGTGACGCCGAGACCGGCGAGGTGCTGGCCGAACTGCTGCAGCCGGGCCAGAAGGTCATGCTCGCCAAAGGCGGGGACGGCGGCTTCGGCAACCTGCACTTCAAGAGCTCGACCAACCGCGCGCCGCGGCAGCGGACGATGGGGCGGCCCGGCGAGCGGCGCACGCTGCGGCTGGAGCTGAAGGTGTTGGCCGACGTCGGGCTGCTGGGCATGCCCAACGCCGGCAAGTCCACGCTGATCGCGGCCGTCTCCAACGCGCGGCCCAAGATCGCGGACTATCCCTTCACGACGCTGTACCCGAACCTGGGCGTCGTGCGCGTCGGCCCGGAGAAGAGCTTCGTCATCGCCGACGTGCCCGGCCTGATCGAGGGCGCGGCCGAAGGCGCGGGCCTCGGGCACCAGTTTTTGCGCCACCTGCAGCGCACGCGGCTGCTGCTGCACCTGGTCGACATGGCGCCGTTCGACGAAAGCGTCGATCCCGTGGCACAGGTGCGCGCGATCGTGGCCGAACTGAAAAAATACGACCCCCAGCTCGCCGCCAAGCCGCGCTGGCTGGTGCTCAACAAGCTGGACATGGTGCCGGCCGAGGAGCGCGAGGCGCGCGTGCGCGACGTGGTGCGGCGGCTGCGCTTCAAGGGGCCGGTGTTTGCCATCTCGGCGTTGACCCGGGAGGGGTGCGAGCACCTGATGCTGAAAGTGTACGAATATCTGGCCGGGCTGCGCGCGGCCGAGGCGGCCCCGGTGCGGGTCGATCCGCGCTTCGACGCGGGCCGCGCCGATGCCGACGTGGCGCCGGAGGCACCGCCCGCGCGACGCCGCTGATGGCGGCGGATATGGATTGGCTGCGGATATTCTTTCTTCCTCATCCCCCTTGCTTCGCCCGACCGCGATGAACGATTCGACGACCGCCCCCGTAACGACTGCCGCCGCGGCCGACACCGGGCTGGAGGCGCCGCGCCGCGCGCCCGCCGACGTGTTGCGCGGGGCGCGCCGCATCGTCGTCAAGGTCGGCTCGAGCCTGGTGACCAACGAGGGCCGCGGGCTGGACGAGCACGCGATCGGGCAGTGGAGCCGTCAACTCGCGGCGCTGGTGCGCGACGGGCGCGAGGTCATCATGGTCAGCAGCGGTGCGATCGCCGAGGGCATGAAGCGCCTCGGGTGGACCACCCGTCCGAAGGAGGTGCACGAGCTGCAGGCCGCGGCGGCGGTGGGCCAGATGGGCCTGGCGCAGATGTACGAAACCAAGCTGCGCGAGCAGGGCGTGGGCAGCGCGCAGGTGCTGCTGACCCACGCGGACCTGGCGGACCGGGAGCGCTACCTCAACGCCCGCTCGACGCTGCGCACGCTGCTCGCGCTCGGCGTGGTGCCGGTCATCAACGAGAACGACACCGTCGTCAACGACGAAATCAAGTTCGGTGACAACGATACGCTGGGCGCGCTGGTGGCCAACCTGGTCGAGGCCGACCTGCTCATCATCCTCACCGACCAGCGCGGGCTCTACACGGCCGACCCGCGCAAAGACCCGTCCGCGGCGTTCGTGCACGTGGCGCGGGCGGGCGATCCGCGGCTGGAGGCAATGGCCGGCGGCGCGGGCAGCCGCGTCGGCACCGGTGGCATGATCACCAAGATCCTGGCGGCCAAGCGCGCGGCGGGGTCCGGTGCCTCCACCGTCATCGCCTGGGGGCGCGAGCCGGACGTGCTGCTGCGCCTGATCGGCGGCGAGCCGATCGGCACTTGCCTCGTCGCCGACATGCCCAAACAGCAGGCGCGCAAGCAGTGGATGGCGGACCACCTGCAGCTGCGCGGCGCCGTCACGGTGGACGCGGGCGCGGTGGACAAGCTGGTGCGCGAGGGCAAGAGCCTGCTGCCGATCGGCATGACGGCGGTGGAGGGGGATTTCCACCGCGGCGATGTCATCGCCGTGCGGGGACCCGACGGCCGCGAGATCGCGCGCGGGCTGGCCAACTACGCCGCCGCGGAAGCGCGCCTGCTGTGCCGCCGCTCCTCGGCCGAATTCGAGCGCCTGCTCGGCTACGCCGCCGAGCCCGAGATGATCCACCGCGACAACCTCGTCGTCACGGCGCGCTGACGGCAGTACACGACAGGACACCAGGTGCCGCCACTGAGGTAAGAAGGCCACGGTCGGGCGAGCACGGTTGCCAACGGCGCAGGGGTGCCGCGAGGAATCGCGGTGACAGCGGCGCGCATCGTTCGCTGCCGGTCATCCGATTGGGACGATCGTCGGCCGTGCACGCCCTCAGGCATGTCAGCGCTCGAACGCCTTGGGCTGTCGCAGCGCGCGCAGCATGTCCGCTGGTCGGCCGTTCGGGGTCGCGCCGTCGCAAAATCCTCCGCGTGCCAGCGCCACCGCGGGGCGCGAGGCGAACTCGCCGCCGAGGTTACGCCAGGCGGCATTCGCGTTCATCCGCCATTCGCCCGGCGGGCCCGGGTTCCAGTGGGCGTAGGTCTTGACCTGGGCGGTGGCGCAGCGCAGCCCCTCGTACCACGCGTTGAGCGTGCCGCTGTCGCTTTGCGCGACGATGACATAGCGGATCACGCCGTCCGGGCCCAGCGTGACCGAGGCCGGATCGACGCCAAAGCGCAGCTGGCTGTGCACGGATACGACGAACGGTACGAGCCCGTCGGTGCGCAGCGCCGGCGGGGGCGGTGCGTCGGCTTCGCGCCAGTCGCGGTTGGGGTCGGTGAGGAGCTGCGCCTGCCCACCGGGCAGTGCGGCCGCCAGCAGCAGCGCGGCGAGCCCGCGGCGCAGTGCGTGGGCGCGGCGCAGCGTGCTCAAGCGAAAGAGCGCCCCGGTTCGGGGCGAGCCGAGAAGACAAACGTTCATGACAGGGTCGGGTCGCCGGTGGGCGTGGTGGCCGTCGCCGGCGTGGCGACCGGAGCCGGCGCGGGCGCACCAGGCTGCGGATCGAAGCTGGCGCCAGGTGGCAGCTCCATGTGCGGGGGGACGGCCAGGTGGGCCGGCAGGGGGCGGGAGCGCCGCGCCCCTTCGGCCCCCGCCGGCGCGCCGGTCCCGCGCGGCCGGGGCGACGAACGCAGGTAGCGGTTGCGCGCGTCGCGGCCACCACCGCCAGGGCGCGACACCGGCGGGAGGTAGCGCGACAGCTCTTCCAGCGCGCGCTGGTACACACCACGCTTGAACTCGATCACCAGGTCCAGCGGCACCCAGTAGTCGTTCCAGCGCCAGGCGTCGAACTCCGGGTGGTCGGTGGCGCGCAGGTTCAGGTTCCAATCCCCGCCGATGAGCCGCAGCAGAAACCAGATTTGCTTTTGGCCCTTGTAGTGCCCCCGCGCGTCGCGGCGGATGTAGCGGTCCGGCACCTCGTAGCGCAGCCAGTCGCGCGTGCGGGCGATGACCTCCACGTGCTCGGGCTTGAGGCCGATTTCCTCGTGCAGCTCCCGGTACATCGCCTGCTCGGGCGTCTCGCCGCGGTCGATGCCTCCTTGCGGAAACTGCCACGAGTGCGTGCGGATGCGCTTGCCCCAGAACACCTGGTTGCGGTGGTTGAGCAGGATGATGCCGACATTCGGCCGATAGCCGTCTCTGTCAAGCATAATCAACCCCAATTCTGAAAAACTGACCCGATTATGCAACGCGGGTCCGTTGGTGTCGAGACATGAAAGCCTCCCAGTTCCACATCAGTACGCTCAAGGAAGCCCCGGCCGATGCCGAGGTCGTCAGCCACCGCCTGATGGTGCGCGCCGGCATGATCAAGAAGCTCTCCGCCGGTATCTACACCTACATGCCGCTGGGCCTGCGCGTGATCCAGAAGGTCGAGCGCATCGTGCGCGAGGAGATGAACCGCGCCGGTGCCATCGAGCTGACCATGCCGATCGTGCAGCCCGCCGAGCTGTGGGAGGAGACCGGGCGCTTCGCCAAGATGGGCCCCGAGCTGCTGCGCATCAAGGACCGGCACGAGCGCGACTTCGTCATCCAGCCCACCTCCGAGGAGGTGGTGACCGACATCGCGCGCCAGGAACTGCGCAGCTACAAGCAGCTACCAAAAAACTTCTACCAGATCCAGACCAAGTTCCGCGATGAGCGGCGGCCGCGCTTTGGCCTGATGCGCGGGCGCGAGTTCATCATGAAGGACGCCTACAGCTTCGACCGCGATGCCGAAGGCGCCCAGCGCAGCTACCAGATCATGGCGCAGGCGTACCGGCGCATCTTCGACCGCTTCGGGCTGCGCTACCGCGCGGTGGCCGCCGACAGCGGCGCGATCGGCGGCGACCTCAGCGAGGAGTTCCAGGTGATCGCCGCGACGGGCGAAGACGCGATCGTCTATTGCCCGACCAGTGAGTACGCGGCCAATATCGAAAAGGCCGAGGCGCTGCCGCCTCAGGGGTCCCGTCCAGCGCCCAGCGAGCCGCTGACCAAGACGCCCACCCCTGGGCGCAGCACCTGCGCCCAGGTGGCCGAACTGCTGGGCGTGCCGCTGCAGCGCACGGTCAAGTCCATCGTGCTCGCCACGGACGAGATCAACGAGCGCGACGAGATCGTCGCGACGCGGATCTGGCTGCTGCTGCTGCGCGGCGACCACGACATGAACGAGGTCAAGGTCGGCAAGCTGCCAGGGCTGTCGCTGGGCTGGCGCTTCGCGACGGAGGCGGAAATCGTCGAGCACTTCGGCTGTCGGCCCGGTTACCTGGGGCCGGTGGGCACGCGCCGCCCGGTCACCGTGGTGGCCGACCGCGAGGTGGCGGTGATGGCCGACTGGATCTGCGGGGCCAACGAGGTCGATCACCACCTGACCGGCGTCAACTGGGGGCGCGACCTGCCGGAGCCGGACCTCGTGGCCGACATCCGCAACGTGGTGGCGGGGGACCCGTCGCCCGACGGCAAGGGGGTGCTCGCGATCGAGCGCGGCATCGAGGTCGGCCACGTGTTCTACCTCGGCACCAAGTACAGCCGCGCGATGAACGCGACCTTCCTCGACGAGGACGGCAAGCCCAAGCCTTTCGAGATGGGCTGCTACGGCATCGGCATCACGCGGCTGCCGGCCGCGGCCATCGAGCAAAACCACGACGAGCGCGGCATCATCTGGCCGGATGCGATCGCGCCCTTCACGGTGGTCATCTGCCCGATCGGCATGGACCGCAGCGCCACGGTGCGCGAGGCGGCCGAGCGGCTGCACGACGAGCTGGTCGCACAGGGGGTGGATGTGATCCTGGACGACCGCGGCGAGCGCCCGGGCGTGATGTTTGCCGACTGGGAGCTGATCGGTGTCCCCCACCGGGTCACGCTCGGCGAGCGTGGGCTGAAGGACGGGATGGTCGAGTACCAGCACCGGCGCGACAGCGCGGCCACGCCGGTGCCGCTGGCGCAGATCGTGGAGTGGCTGCGCGAGCGCATCACGGTGTGATCATGGACGCGGGCGCTGGGCCGGCGGGAGGGCGTCGGCGCTGGCTCTCGGCAGCGCTGGTGGGTGGGGCGGCCGCCGTGCTCGGCCGTGCCTTCGCACCGATCGCGGCGGCGGGGGCGATGGCGGTTCACCGCGCGGCCCACGCCGGCGCGCAGATCGAGGAGCCGCTCTCGGACGCGGTGCGGCACGCGCTGCGCGCGGCGGTGGAGCAGCTCGATCCCCCGGAGCCGGTGTTCGAGACGGCCGACGACCGGCTGGCGTATGTGCGCTGGCTGACGAAAGCAAGCTGGCAGTTGCGCCGCCGCAAGCCGGAGCCGCAGGCACGCACCGACTTCCTGCAAACGGTGTGGTACGAGAGCCGCCGCGCCGGGCTGGACACGGCGCTGGTGCTCGGCCTCATCGAGGTCGAGAGCGGCTTTCGCAAATACGCGATTTCGCGCGCGGGGGCGCGCGGCTATATGCAGGTGATGCCGTTCTGGACGCGGCTCATTGGAGACGGCGACGCGGACAAGCTGTTCCACCTGCAGACCAACCTGCGTTACGGCTGCGTGATCCTGCGCCACTACCTGGACCGCGAGCGTGGCGACTTGTTTTTGGCGCTGGGACGCTACAACGGCAGCCGGGGGCGGGCCGCCTACCCGAACGCCGTGTTCGCGGCGCAGCGGCGCTGGCGGCTGGCCTGATTGGGCGAACTTTTGCGCGCACCCGAGCGTCTGACCCCCATGACGCCCGAGCGCGGCCCGGTGGCGGGCCGGCGGGGCGAGGAGAGGTGCGCATGCGGTGGCTGATCTGGGTCGGGTTTGCGCTGGTGTGGGGCGTATGGACCGCGGGGGTGGCCGTGGCGGCGCAGCTGCTCGGCTGGCTCGCGTCGGTGCTGGGCGCCGGTGACGGCGGGAACGTCGCGCAGGCGGTGCAGGCGATCCCGTGGCCTGCCTGGTTGCTGGCGTGGGTGGACCGCGCCTGGCTCGACACGATGGCGGCTGCGGTCGCGCAGTCGTGGGCGTGGTTGACGAAGGTGTTGCCGGTCGCGGCCACCGTGGCGGGGTGGCTGGTGCCACTCGCGTGGGTCGTTTGGGGACTGGGCACCGCCGTCCTGCTGGCCGGGGCGATCGGGCTGCACTGGCTCGTCGGGCGCCTGCCCACGCACCGCACCGTCGTGTGGGGCACGGTGGATGGCGGGCGGCGCCACTGAGCGGCATGGCCGCGTCGCCCACAGCGCATGGCCTTACTGCACGAAGCCGATGCGGGTCTTGCCGCCGCTGGCGGCTGGCAGGTCCTGGACCTCGATGCGCTCGCGCTTATCCAGCCGCGCGTTGCCAAAGCCCGTCATCAGCGCGCGCCGCATCTCGCGGGGCGCCAGTGTCGAGAGGCGGTCGAGCACGTCGTCGGCGGGCTCCTCGTCGAACAGCCGCCCCCAGTCGTGCGCGGCGCGCAGCCGCTGGTAGAGCTGGCGCGCGATGCGGCGTGCCTCGTCGCGCGTCGGCGGCGCGATTTCGAACACGTTCATGCGGTTGAGGATCGGCTCCGGGATGCCGCGCTCGTCGTTGGCGGTGGTGATCCAGATCACCTGGCTGGCGTCGATCGGCACCTCGGCGAACTCGTCGACGAAGCGCTGCGCCGTCTGCGGCTCGAGCAACCCGTACAGCGCGCCCAGCGGGTCGTACTGCGCGTCGCTGGCTTTGTCGATTTCGTCGACGACGATCACCGGGTTGGCGTAGTTACCCTCGACCAGTGCCTCGAACACCTTGCCGGGTTTGGCGCCTTTCCACTGCGATGACGCGCCCGAGAGCAGCCAGCCGGCGGTCATCGAACTCATCGGCACCAGCGTCATCGTGGTGGCGAGCAGCTCGGCGAGCTGCTGCGCGAAGTGCGTCTTGCCCACGCCGGGCGGCCCCAGCAGCAACAGCGGCGTGATCTCCAGGCTGTCGCTGCTGTCCTGCGCCAGCGCGACGTGCCGCTTGATGTCGTCGAGCACGGCGCGGAAGTTGGGCAGCTGCTCGACCAGTGGCTCGATGTCCGGGATACCGGAGGGTTTGACCGCGAAGCGCTGCGGGCCGCGCTCGAGCATGCGCTCGTAGGTCTGGCACAGCGTGGCCTGTTCGCGCTCCTGCCCCTGTGCCTTCAGGCGCCGCAGCCGCTGTTCGACGTCCTCCGGGCTGAACACGTCGCGCACGCGCGCGATGGGCAATCCCCGTGCGGGGGAGATGGCGGGAACGGGATGCGCATCCATGACACTCTCCTTCGACGACCGGTTCCTGCGGTCATTGAAGCACGTGCCGTGCCAAGGCACCCATCCGGATTTTTCCGGATGATGCGCCGTCCCCACAGGTGCCGGCTCACGCTGTTGGAGTGCCCAGCAGCCGCTGCAGTTCACCCGACTCGTACATCTCCATCATGATGTCGGAGCCGCCGATGAACTCCCCGCGGACGTATAGCTGCGGAATCGTGGGCCAGTTGCTGTATTCCTTGATCCCCTGGCGGATTTCCGGGTCGTCGAGCACGTTGACGGTGACCACGGATTTGGGGTCGACCCCGCAGGCCTTGAGGATTTGCACCGCGCGGCCGGAGAAGCCGCACATCGGAAAGCTCGCCGTGCCCTTCATGAACAGCACGATGTCGTGGGATTTGACCAGTTGGTCGATGCGCTGCTGAACGTCACTCATGGGTTTCGATCGGTGTGAAGCGTCGCGAAAGACGATGCCGTGCATTATCGCGCCGCGGCGTGCGCCGGGGGGCGGCCGCGCTCAAGCCCGCGTCAGCGGTGCGCCCGAGGGTGCCGTCCCCGGCCAGCGTCCGCCGGTACAGCGCCGGTGGCCCCCGAGGTCGCGCCGGTGCTCGACGTCCGCGTAGCCCAGGTGCCGCAGCAGCGCCGCGACCGCGTCCGCCTGGTCCCAGCCGTGCTCCAGCAGCAGCCAGCCGCCCGGGGCCAGCCGGGACGGGGCGCCGGCGGCGATGGCGCGCAGGTCGTCCAGCCCGTCGGGACCGCCGACCAGCGCCTGGCGCGGCTCGTGCCGCAGCGCGGCAAGGTGCGGGTCGTCGGCGCGCAGGTACGGCGGGTTGGCGACGACCAAGTCAAAGCGCGCGGGCCACGGCGACGCGCCTTCTGCCGGGGCGGTGGGCAGCGCCCGATCCGCGGATCCCGCCAGGGCCAGGGGCTGCGCCGGATCCGTGGATTCCGCCGGGGCGGTGTGGTCGCGATCATGGTGCGGGGTGGCCGGGCCCGTTGCGGGCGCGTCGGGGTAGGGCGTCCAGTCGTTCCACCACCGTCCGCGCAGCCAGCGCACCGGCAGGCCGAGCCGGCGGCCGTTGTCGGCGGCCACTGCCAGGGCGTCCGCGCTCACGTCCAGCCCCCAGACGCGGGCGGCGGGCCGCGCGTACTGGATCGCCAGCGCGATCGCGCCGCTGCCGGTGCCCAGGTCCAGCACGGTCGCGGGCGCGTCGGGGGGCAGCCGCTCCAGCGCCCAATCGACCAGCGTCTCGGTGTCCGGGCGGGGGTCGAGCACGCGCGCGTCCACACGCAGCAGCAGGCCGTGGAAGCCCCGCTCCCCGGTCAGGTACGCGAGCGGCACCCCGTCGAGCCGCTGCCGGCACAGCGCCGCGTAGCGCTGCGCGGCGTCGCGGGCGAGTGGTTCGTCGCCATGCGCGAGCAGCCAGGCGCGCGCCAGCGGCCGGCCGAGCGCATGCAGCAGCAGCCATTGGGCGTCCAGTCGCTCCAGCCCCGCGGCCTGCGCGGCGCGCACCGCGTCCGTCACGCTTTCGGCGGTGCCGATCGCGTCCAGCGCCGAGGCGCTGGCGGGCATCGGGGGCGTGGGATCGTCGCCGGCCCCCATCATGCGTTCGCCTGCGCTTCCAGCTCTGCCATCTGCTCCGCCCCGTGTGCGAGCTGCAGCGCGTGGATCAGGTCGTCCAGGTCGCCCTCAAGCACCGCCGGCAGCTTGTACAGCGTCAGGTTGATGCGGTGGTCGGTGACGCGTCCTTGCGGGAAGTTGTAGGTGCGGATGCGGTCGCTGCGGTCGCCGCTGCCGATGAGGCCCTTGCGGGTGGCCGCCTCGCGCGCCGCGCGCTCGCGCCGCTCGCGCTCCTGCAGCCGCGCGAGCAGGATCTGCAGCGCTTTGGCCTTGTTGCGGTGCTGGCTGCGGTCGTCCTGGCACTCCGCGACGATGCCGGTGGGCAGGTGCGTGATGCGCACCGCCGAATCGGTCTTGTTGACGTGCTGGCCGCCGGCACCGCTGGCGCGGAAGGTGTCGATGCGCAGCGCGGACGGGTCGAGCTGCACGGCCTGCGCCTCGTCCGGCTCGGGCAACACGGCCACCGTGCAGGCGCTGGTGTGGATGCGGCCCTGCGACTCGGTGACGGGGATGCGCTGCACGCGATGCCCGCCGGATTCGAAGCGAAGCCGCCCGTAGGCCCCGCGGCCGACGATGCGCAGCACGACTTCCTTGTAGCCGCCGAGGTCGCTGGGGGATTCGCTGACCGTCTCGACGCGCCAGCCCTGGCGCTCGGCGTCGCGCGCGTACATGCGCGCCAGATCGGCAGCGAACAGGGCGGCCTCCTCGCCGCCAGTACCGGCGCGGATTTCGACGAAGGCGTTGCGCTCGTCGTCCGGGTCGCGCGGCAGCAGCAGGGACTGCAGCGTCGCCTCCAGCGCCGCGAGGTCGGCGTCGGCCTGCGCCATTTCATCGGCGGCGAGCGCCGCCATCGCGTCGTCGCCGCTGGCCTGGGCCTCGTCGGCGAGCTGCTGCGCGGCTTGCCGGTCCGCCTCGCGCTGTAGATAGCGCAGATAAGGCTGCACGATCGCGTCGGTTTCGGCGTGTTCGCGCGTCAACGCCCGGAAGCGCTCCATGTCGGCCGTCGCATCCGGGGCGGCGAGCTGGGCGTCGAGCTCGTGCAGCCGCAGGCGCAGGCGCTCGAGCGTGTCGCGCACGAAGGGCTTCATGCGCGCGAGACCGGCTGCGTTGCGGCGGCTTCGCCCCCGGTGCCGACCCGCCCGCGCAGAAACAGACGCGAGACCACCTCCGCCGTCTGACGGCGGCTGGCCTCGTCCCCGCTGTGCAGTTCGGCCAGCGCGCCGTGCAGCATTTTTTGGGTCAGGCCGCGTGCCAGCGCCTGCAGCACCGCGTCCACGTCCTCGCCGCGCGCCAGCAGCCGCCGCGCGCGCGCGATCTCGGCTTCGCGCCAGGCGTCGGTTTGCGTCTGCAGGTCGCGGATCAGCTGCACGACGCCGCCGTGCGGATCGCGCTGGCGCAACCAGTGCATGAAGCTCTGTACCCCGGCGTCGATGATGGCCTCGGCCTGCGCGACCGCGGCCTGGCGCTGGTCCTTGCCGGCCTGCACCACGGCGGCCAGGTCGTCGACCGTGTACAGGTACACGTCGTCGAGGGCTTTGACCTCGGCCTCGATGTCGCGCGGAACCGCCAGATCGACCATGAACATCGGGCGGTGGCGGCGGCGGCGCAGGGCGCTCTCCACCATGCCCAGGCCGATCAGCGGCAGCGTGCTCGCGGTGCAGCTGACCACCGCGTCGAACTCGTGCAGCCGCGCGGGCAGGTCCGACAGGCGCATCACCTCGGCCCCGAAGCGGGCGGCAAGCTTTTCGCCGCGCTCGAGCGTGCGGTTGGCGATCGCCATCGCCCGCGGCTGACGCGCCGCGAAGTGCGTGGCGGCGAGTTCGATCATCTCGCCCGCGCCGACGAACAGAATGCGGATTTCGCGCAAATCCTCGAACAATTGGCTGGCCAGTCGCACGGCCGCGGCGGCCATGCTGATCGAGTGGGCACCGATGGCGGTGCTGCTGCGCACTTGTTTGGCCACCGCGAACGAGCGCTGGAAGAGCTGGTGCAGGGTCGTGCCCAGCGCGCCCGCTTCATCCGCGGCGCGCACCGCGTCCTTGAGCTGCCCGAGGATTTGCGGCTCGCCGAGCACCATGCTGTCCAGGCCGCTGGCGACGCGGAAAGCGTGGCGCGCGGCCGCGTCGTCCTGCAGGACGTAGGCGTGGCGCAGCAGCGTTTCCGGCGCGACCCCGGCCGTGTCGGCCAGCCAGCGCGCCGACGGCTCGATCATCGGCTCGTCGCACGCGCAATACAGCTCGGTGCGGTTGCAGGTGGACAGCAGCGCCGCTTCCGGGGGGCGGGTGAGCGTCGCGCGCAGGCGGCGCAGCGCCTCGGGCACCTGGTCGAGCGCAAACGCAAACCGCCCGCGCACATCGAGCGGGGCCGTTTGGTGGTTGATGCCGAGCGCCCAGACTGCCATGGGGCGGATTATAAAATTGCGCCCCTTGTGAACGCCCTCGACGTCCTCTGGCACGTGCTCGGCGCGGTGGCGCCCGCGTGGGGACTGGCCGCGTTGCTAGCGCCGCTGCTTGCCTGGCGCGGGCGGCGCGCGCGTCCGGTGATGACCGCTTGGGGGGCGCATCTGCTGTGGCTGGGGACGGTCGGATCGGCGGTGCTGATCGGCGGCCTGTGGTGGACCGGGCAGGACGGCCGCATGGCCACCTACGCCGCGTTGGTCGCCGCGGTCGGCCTCGTCGCCGCGTGGCGCGATAGCGCGGCCCGGCGCTGAGCGGGTGCGCCGGTGCCGGCGACGTTTCCCCGACCGGGCATACCCCGCTCGCCGGTCCCGACCCGGCTGCGACCCTGCTGCAACCCTGCTCTCAGTGGGCCGTGCTGCGCTGCGGTAACATCCGGCTCCCCCGTCGGCGGCCGCCGACCGCCCGGATCGGTCACGTCGCGGCCGATCCCTCGCCGCTTTTGCCCATGAACGCTCCGACGCCCCTGCACGCCCTGCTCGACGCCAGCCCTGACGCGCCGCGCCTGCGCGAGATCCCGTACAACTACACGTCGTTCTCCGACCGGGAAATCGTGCTGCGGCTGCTGGGCGAGCGGGCCTGGGAGGTGCTCGAGCTGCTGCGGCGCGAGCGCGCCACCGGGCGCTCGGCCCGCATGTTGTACGAGGTGCTCGGCGACATCTGGGTCGTGCAGCGCAACCCGTACCTGCAGGACGACCTGCTGGCCAACCCGAAGCGCCGCGCCGCGCTGATCGAGGCGCTGCACCACCGGCTGGGCGAAATCGAAAAACGCCGCCGCCCGCAGGAAGACCCGCAGCGCGACGTGCTGGTCGGCGAGCTGCTGGAGCACGCGCGCCGCGCGGTGCGCGCGTTCGCGCAGTCGTTCGACGAGATGGCCGCGCTGCGCCAGCGCGTGGTCAAGGTGCTGCGCCGCCACACGCACAAGGACAACATCAAGTTCGATGGCTTGAGCCGCGTCAGCCACGTGACGGACGCGACCGACTGGCGCGTCGAGTACCCCTTCGTCGTGCTCACCCCGGACACCGAGGCGGAGATTGCCGGGTTGGTACAGGGCTGCATCGAGCTCGGGCTGACCATCATCCCGCGCGGCGGCGGCACCGGCTACACGGGCGGTGCGGTGCCGCTGACGTGGAAGAGCGCGGTCATCAATACCGAAAAGCTCGAGGCGATGACGGAGGTCGAGCTGGTGCAGCTGCCCGGGCTGGACCGGCCCGTGCCCACCGTCTGGACCGAGGCGGGGGTCGTCACGCAGCGCGTGGCCGACGCGGCCGAGCGCGCGGGCTACGTCTTTGCGGTCGACCCGACCTCGGCCGAGGCGTCGTGCATCGGCGGCAATATCGCGATGAACGCCGGCGGCAAAAAGGCCGTGCTGTGGGGCACGGCGCTGGACAACCTGGCTTCGTGGCGCATGGTGACGCCCGATGCCGAGTGGCTGGAGGTGCACCGTATCGGCCACAACCTGGGCAAGATCCACGACGCCGAGGTGGCGAGCTTCGAGTTGCGCTATTACGGCCCGGACGGCAAGACGCTGCGGCGCACCGAGCGGCTGGACATTCCGGGGCGGGCGTTTCGCAAGGCCGGGCTGGGCAAGGACGTCACGGACAAGTTCCTGAGCGGCCTGCCCGGCGTGCAGAAGGAAGGCTGCGACGGCATCATCACCAGCGCGCGCTGGGTGGTGCACCGCATGCCCGCGCACACGCGCACCGTGTGCCTGGAGTTCTTCGGCAACCCGAAGGACGCCGTCCCGTCGATCGTCGAGATCAAGGATTTCCTGTTCGCGGAGGCGAAGCGCAGCGGCACGCTGCTCGCCGGGTTGGAGCACCTGGACGACCGGTACCTGAAGGCCGTGGGCTACAGCACGAAGAGCAAGCGTGGCACGCTGCCCAAGATGGTGCTGATCGGCGACATCGTCGGGGACGACCCGGACGCGGTGGCGCGCGCGACCAGCGAGGTCGTGCGGCTGGCCAACGCGCGCGGTGGAGAGGGGTTCGTCGCCGTCAGCCCCGAGGCGCGCAAAAAATTCTGGGCCGACCGCAAGCGCACCGCTGCCATCAGCCGCCACACCAACGCCTTCAAGATCAACGAAGACGTGGTGATTCCGCTCGAGCGCATGGGCGAGTACACGCTGGGCATCGAGCGCATCAACATCGAGCTGAGCCTGCGCAACAAGATCCGCTTGTGCGACGAGCTGGAAGCCTTTTTTGCGCGCGGGGCGCTGCCGCTGGGCAAGGCGGAAGACCCCAACGACATGCCCGGGCCCGAGCTGATCGCCGAGCGCACCGAGCAGGCGCTGGCCCTGGTGCGCGCGGTGCGCCAGCAGTGGCAGGCGTGGATGGCGGGCCTGGACGACGTGCCGGCCGACGGTGGCCGCACGCTGTTCGAGCAGCTGCAGGACCACACGCTGCGCGCGAGCTGGAAGACGCAGATCCGCCAGCCGCTGCGCGACCTGTTCACCGGCGCGGTCTTCGCGCCCGTGCTGGCGGAGTGCGAGGCCATCCATCGGCGCGTGCTCAAGGGCCGGGTCTGGGTGGCGCTGCACATGCACGCGGGCGACGGCAACGTCCACACCAACATCCCGGTCAACAGCGACGACTACGAGATGCTGCAGACCGCACACGAGGCGGTCGACCGCATCATGGCGCTGGCGCGGCGGCTCGGTGGCGTGATCTCGGGTGAGCACGGCATCGGCATCACCAAGCTGGAGTACCTGAGCGACGAGGAGATCCGGCCGTTTGCTGAGTACAAGCGTCGGGTCGACCCGCACGGGCGCTTCAACCGTGGCAAGCTGCTGCGCGATGCCACGGCGCTGGGCGACGACGTGCACGCGGCCGACCTGAGCCAGGCGTACACGCCGAGCTTCGGCCTGATGGGCTACGAGTCGCTCATCATGCAGCAAAGCGACATCGGCGCGATCGCCGACAGCATCAAGGACTGCCTGCGCTGCGGCAAGTGCAAGCCCGTGTGCTCGACGCACGTGCCGCGCGCCAACCTGCTCTACAGCCCGCGCAACAAGATCCTGGCCACCAGCCTGCTGATCGAAGCCTTCCTGTACGAGGAGCAGACGCGCCGCGGCGTGTCGATCCAGCACTGGCAGGAGTTCGAAGACGTCGCGGACCACTGCACCGTTTGCCACAAGTGCCTGTCGCCGTGCCCGGTGAAGATCGACTTCGGCGACGTGTCGATGAACATGCGCAACCTGCTGCGCAAGATGGGGCAGAAGTCGTGGCGGCCCGGCAATGCGCTGGCGATGGCCTTCCTCAACGCCACGCGGCCGGAGACGATCAAGCTGATGCGCAGTGCGATGGTGGACGTGGGCTACCGCGCCCAGCGGTTGGCCCACGACGTGCTCAAGCGCGTCGCGCGCCGGCAGACCGCCGCGCCACCGGCCACCGTGGGCCCGGCGCCGATCAGGGAGCAGGTGATCCACTTCGTCAACAAGAAGATGCCGGGCAACCTGCCGAAGAAAACCGCGCGGGCGCTGCTCGACATCGAGGACAAGCACTACGTGCCCATCATCCGCGACCCGCAGCGCACCAGTGCCGACGCGGAGGCGGTGTTCTATTTCCCCGGCTGCGGCTCGGAGCGCTTGTTCAGCCAGGTGGGCCTGGCCACGCAGGCGATGCTGTGGCACGTCGGCGTGCAGACGGTGTTGCCGCCGGGGTATTTGTGCTGCGGCTACCCGCAGCGCGGCAGCGGCCAGTACGACAAGGCGGAAAAAATCATCACCGACAACCGCGTGCTGTTCCACCGCGTGGCCAACACGCTGAACTACCTCGACATCAAGACCGTGGTGGTGAGCTGCGGCACCTGCTACGACCAGTTGCAGGGTTACGAATTCGACAAGATCTTTCCCGGCTGCCGCATCGTCGACATCCACGAATACCTGCTGGAAAAGGGCGTCAAGCTCGACGGCAAGGGCGCGTACCTCTACCACGATCCGTGCCACAGCCCGATGAAGCAGCAGGACCCGATGAAAACCGTCAAGGCGCTGGTGGGCGAGACGGTGCTGCTGAGCGACCGCTGCTGTGGCGAGTCGGGTACGCTCGCCGTCACGCGGCCCGACGTCTCGACGCAGGTGCGCTTCCGCAAGGAGCAGGAGCTGCGCAAGAACGCCGAGCAGCTCGCGGCGCTGGCGCAGCGCAACGGCGTCACGCCCGAGCCGGGGCGCACCAAGATTCTGACCTCGTGCCCGAGCTGCCTGCAGGGCCTGAGCCGCTATGGCGAGGACCTGAACAACGGCCTGCTGGAGGCGGACTACATCGTCGTCGAAATCGCGCGCCAGGTGTTGGGCGAGAACTGGCTGCCGGAGTACGTGGCGCGCGCCAACGCCGGCGGCATCGAGCGGGTGCTGGTGTGAGCGCCGCGCCCGCCGCCTGCCCGCTGTGCCGCGAGGACGGCGGCCTGCTGCTGTGGCGCGACGACGACTGGCGCGTGGTGCGCGCGCTTGGCCCGGACGTCGCCGAGGCCCCCGCCTGGTACCGCGTCGTCGCCCGGGTGCACGTGGCCGAGTGGTCCGACCTCGACGCGGCGGCGCAGGCACGGGCGATGGCGCTCGTGACCACCGTCGAGCGTTGTATGCGCGCCACGCTCGTGCCGACCAAAATCAACCTCGCGTCGCTGGGCAATGTGGTGCCGCACCTGCACTGGCACGTCATCGCCCGCTACGATTGGGACAGCCGCTATCCCGCGCCGATCTGGGACGCGCCGCGGCGGGCGAGCGATGCCGCGCGGCTCGCGGCGCTGCACGCCCGCCTCACGGCCTGTGACGCCGCGATCGTGCGCGCGCTGGACGGTCAGCCGTCTGAAACCGCTTGATGTCGGCCGTCCCGACCCCCCACTGTCACCGTTTCGCCACCGGAGGCCCCGCGATGTCCGACCACCCGATGCCCGAATCGATCACCGTGCACAAAGCGTCGCGCGTCTTCGAGATTGCGTTTTCCGACGGCGCGCGCTTTCGCATCCCGTTCGAGCTGATGCGCGTCTACTCCCCCTCGGCCGAGGTGCAGGGCCACGGCCCGGGGCAGGCCGTGCTGCAGACCGGCAAGCGGCACGTGGACATCGTCGCGCTGGAGCCGGTGGGGAACTACGCGGTGCAGCCCACCTTCTCCGACGGGCACGACAGCGGCATCTTCACCTGGGAATACCTGTACTTCCTCGGCAGCCAGCAGGACGCGCTGTGGGCCGACTACGAGCGGCGACTGGCCGAAGCCGGGGTGGACCGCGACGCCCCGATGTCGGAAAAAGCCGCCAGCGGCTGCGGCCACCACTGACGCCCGAACGGGCTACCATTGCCCCATGAGCCAGACCCACTTCGGTTTCCAGACCGTCGACGAGCGCGAGAAGGCGCGGCGCGTGCGCGCGGTGTTCGACTCGGTGGCGCCGCGCTACGACCTGATGAACGACCTGATGTCCGCCGGGCTGCACCGCTGGTGGAAGGCGTACACGGTGATGGTCGCCAATCCGCAGCCCGGGCAGCGCGTGCTCGACATCGCCGGGGGCACCGGCGACCTGGGGCTGGCGATCGCGCCCAAAGTGCAGCCGGGCGGCACGGTCGTGCACACCGACATCAACGAATCGATGCTGCGCGAGGGGCGCAACCGCCTGCTCGACCACGGGCTGGTGCTGCCGACGGTGGTGTGCGATGCCGAGCGGCTACCGTTTGCGGACGGGTACTTTGATCTCGTGACGGTGGCGTTTGGCTTGCGCAACATGACACACAAGGAACTTGCGCTGCGCGAAATGTATCGAGTACTCAAGGTCGGCGGCAAGCTGCTGGTGCTCGAGTTCTCGCACGTCGCGCCCCCGCTGCGCAAAGCCTACGACTGGTACAGTTTCCACGTGCTGCCCCGGCTGGGCCGCTGGGTGGCGGGGGACGAGGCCAGCTACCGCTATCTGGCCGAGTCGATCCGCGTGCACCCGGACCAGGAGACGTTGCGCGCGATGGTGCGCGAGGCGGGCTTCGCGCACTGCGACGTGCACAACCTGACGGCCGGGGTGGTGGCGCTGCACGTGGGGTTCAAGGCCTGAACGAGACGGCCGGCGGTTGCCGGCCCGATGGGAGACACGACGTGAAGACGACCTTCGGAACCTGGATGCTGGTGGCGGCAATGGCGCTGGCCAGCGGCGACGGCTGGGCCAAGCGCCTCGGCGGTGGCGGCTCGATCGGCAAGCAGTCGAGCAACGTGGTGCAGCGGCAAGCCGCGCCGGCGCAGCCCGCGCCGCAGCCGGGCGCGCCACAACCCGCGGCCCCGCAGCAGGCGGCCCCCGCCGCACCCGCGGCGGCTGGCGCGGCGGCCAAGCCGCAGCGGCCGTGGGGGGCGATGCTCGGGGGCTGGCGGCCGGGCTCGGCCTGGCGTGGCTCGCCTCCGCCCTGGGGTTCGGTGAGGCGTTCGCGCAGTTTCTGCTGATCCTGCTGCTGGTGATGGGCGTGGTGGCGGTGGTGGCGTTGCTGCGCCGCGGCCGGCCGGCCGCGGCGGCGCGCTCGCCGCTGGCGCTGCAGGGGGCGGGCGGGGTCGGCGCGGCGCCCGTGACGCCGCGCAGTTACCACCCCGGTAACGTCGGTAACGACGCGTCGGCGCGGCCGTGGGAGCGCACGCAGTTCGGCGGGGACGCGGGCGGCAGCCTGATCGGCAGCGCGATCGGGGCGCAGACCGCCAACACCTGGGGGGTTCCGGCGGACTTCGACACGGCGGGCTTTTTGCGCGCGGCCAAGGAACACTTCGTGCGTCTGCAGGGGGCGTGGGACCGGGGGGACATCCCGACCCTGCGCGCGCTGATGACCGACGAGATGCTGGCGCAGATCGAGGCCCAGCTCGCCGAGCGTGAGGCGAGCCGCCCCGGGGTGTCCAACGTGACCGAGGTGGTGACGCTGGACGCGCAGCTGCTCGGCATCGAGGACCTCGGTGACGAGGTGATGGCCAGCGTCGAGTTCTCCGGGCTGATCCGCGAGGACCCGGCCGAGGGGCCGGCGCCGTTTCGCGAGGTGTGGAACATCACCCGACGCAAGGACGGGCGCGGCGGCTGGCTGGTAGCGGGCGTGCAGGCCCTGCAGTGACCCGCCGCGGCGCAGGGGCGCCGCGATCCGGCAGAATCGGGGGCATGAACACGCCCCCGTTTTTGTTTCCGCGCGCCGGCCAGGGCGCATGGCGCTTGCCCGCCCCACCGGCGTGGCTATGGGACGAGGTGCGCAACCGCCTCGTGCTGCTGGTCAACCACGTGCTGCAGCAGGAGCCCGAGGCGATGTTGCGCCTGCGCCGACAGGCCGGCAAGACCATACGCGTGCGCTGGGGGCGCGATGCGGCGGTGCTGGGCTTCGATGCGGCGCTGGTGGTGCGGGCCTCGGCGGCCGGGCTGCTGGAGCGGGTGGCGGACGACAGCGCCGCCGACCTCGTGCTGACGCTGGATGAGCCGTCGCCGTGGGCCGTCGCCGGTAAAGTCGTGCAAGGGGACAAGCCCGCGGTCTCGATCGAGGGCGACGTCCAGCTCGCGGCCGAGGTGGCGTGGCTGACCGACAACGTGCGCTGGGACGTCGAGGAGGATCTGGCGCGGCTGTTCGGCGACGCGATGGCGCACACGCTCGTGCAGGGGGTGCGGCGGCTGGCGCAGCAGCTGCGCGCGCTGGCGGGCCCGCTCGTGCAGCGGGCCCATGAGCGCGCAGTTGCTGTGCGCGCGCGTGCTGCAGGAGCCCGTACCGGGGCGTGCGATCCGGCGCCCGCATCGCCACCGGCATCGGCATCGGCGGGCGGGAGTCCCGGTGGTCCGGCGGGCGGGGCCACGCCATGAGGCGCTGGTTGCGCGGCTGGTTCATCGTCTGGGTCATGCTGCGCTATGGCCTGGACGAGCTGGTGCTGTCGGGCTTTCGGCACCCGGTGCTGGCGGCGCTGCGTCGGGTGCTGACCATCGGGCGGGATTTGTCGGCGCCGCGGGGTCAGCGCCTGCGCGAGGCGCTGGAGCGCCTCGGCCCCATCTTCGTCAAGTTCGGGCAGGTGCTCTCCACCCGGCGCGACCTGCTGCCGCCGGACATCGCGGACGAGCTGGCGCGTCTGCAGGACCGCGTGCCGCCGTTCCCGACCGAGGTCGCCATCGCCACCATCGAGCGTGCGTTCGGCCGGCCGCTGCAGGCGATCTTTGCCCACTTCGAGCGCGAGCCGGTGGCCAGCGCCTCCATCGCGCAGGTGCATTTCGCCACACTGCACGACGGGCGCGAGGTGGCCGTCAAGGTGCTGCGCCCGAACATGCTGCCGGTGATCGAGAAAGACCTGGCGCTGATGCGCACGATGGCGGGTTGGGTCGAGCGGCTGTCGCACGACGGGCGGCGCCTGAAGCCGCGCGAGGTGGTCGCCGAGTTCGACAAATACCTGCACGACGAGCTCGACCTGCTGCGCGAGGCGTCCAACGCCGCGCAGCTGCGGCGCAACATGGCGGGGCTCGACCTCGTGCTGATCCCGGAGATGTACTGGGACCTGTGCCGCAGCGACGTGCTGGTGATGGAGCGCATGCACGGCGTGCCGATCAGCCAGGTGCAGCGCCTGCGCGACGCCGGCGTCGACATCAAGCGCCTGGCGCGCGACGGCGTGACGATCTTTTTTACGCAGGTGTTTCGCGACGGGTTTTTCCACGCCGACATGCACCCGGGCAACATCCAGGTGTCGCTCGCGCCGCAGACGTTCGGGCGCTACATCTCGCTCGACTTCGGCATCGTCGGCACGCTCACGCAGTTCGACAAGGAGTACCTGGCGCAGAACTTCACGGCGTTTTTCCGGCGCGACTACAAGCGCGTCGCCGAGCTGCACATCGAGTCCGGCTGGGTGCCGGCGAACACGCGCGTCGACGAGCTGGAGTCGGCGATCCGCGCGGTGTGCGAGCCGTATTTCGACCGGCCGCTGAAGGAGATTTCGCTGGGGTTGGTGTTGATGCGGCTGTTCCAGGCCTCGCGCCGCTTCAACGTCGAGATCCAGCCGCAGCTCGTGCTGCTGCAAAAAACCCTGCTCAACATCGAGGGGCTGGGGCGCGAGCTGGACCCGGACCTGGACCTCTGGAGCACGGCCAAACCGTTTCTGGAAACCTGGATGGCGGAACAGGTGGGGCCGAAGAAATTCTGGAACCAGCTCAAGGCCGAGGCGCCGCACTACGCGAAGCTGATCCCGGAGCTGCCGCGCCTGCTGCACGCCTACCTGCGTCAGCGCCCCACCGACCTGCGCCATGAGATCGACCGGCTGGTGCAGGAGCAGCGGCGCACGCAGCGCCTGCTGGCGATGGTGATCTACGTGCTGTTTGGCTTCGTCGCCGGGCTGCTGGCGATGCAGTGGTGGCTGCGCGTGTACCTGTGGTGAGCGGCGGCCCTTGAAGCGCCGCCGCAACGCTCCCACCTATAATGAAGGGTTTTTCCCGGGTTGCGGGAGCCCGTTTCCATCGTTTCGTTGATCCACTTCCTTCGCAGTCAGCCATGCCCATCTACGCGTACAAGTGCGAGTCCTGTGGCCATGCCAAGGACGTGTTGCAAAAAGTCTCTGACGCGCCGTTGACCACCTGCCCGGCGTGTGGCGCCGACACCTTTCGCAAGCAGTTGACGGCAGCCGGCTTCCAGCTCAAGGGAACGGGGTGGTACGTGACCGATTTCCGCAACAGCGGGTCGGCCGCCACCGGCGCTGCCGCGGCCGGTGCATCGTCCAGTGCCGAGGCGTCCAAACCCTCCGCCGGCGACGGTGGTGCGGCCAGCAGCGCCACCCCCTGCGGGGCGTCCTGTGCCTGTCATTGACCGCGGCCGCGTCGTCGGCGCGTTGCGGCGCTGGCTGCTCGCCGGGCTGCTGGTGCTGATCCCGCTGATCGTCACCATCTGGGTGCTCGATTGGGTCATTTCGACGCTCGACCAGACGCTCGACATCCTGCCGGACGCGTGGCAGCCGGAACGCTGGCTGGGCATGCGCCCGCCCGGGATGGGCGTGCTGCTGGCGGTGGCCATCGTGCTCGGCGTCGGGGCGCTCGCGTCCAACTACGTCGGCAACCAGCTCGTCGCGTGGTGGCACGCGCTGCTGCAGCGCATCCCGGTGGTGCGCTCGATCTATTCCGGCGTCAAGCAGGTGTCGGACACGCTGCTGTCGGACAAGGGCAACGCCTTCCGCCAGGCGTTGCTGGTGCAGTGGCCGCGCGATGGCATGTGGACCATCGCGTTCCTGACCGGGGCGCCCGGGGGGGACGTGGCGCGCCACCTGCCGCCGCAGGATTACCTGAGTGTGTACGTCCCCACGACGCCCAACCCGACCGGCGGCTACTTCGTGATGGTGCACCGCCGCGACGTCGTGCCGCTGGCGATGAGCGTCGACGAGGCGTTGACGTACGTGATTTCGATGGGCGTGATCGTGCCCGGCGGTCGCAAAGGGGCGTTGCCGGTGCACGCGCCCGCCGCCGAGCCGCGCTGATCGCCGCCCGGCCCGTTTGAACTGTCGTATTCCGAGGAATCAAGATGCCGATGCGCACCACCTACTGCGGTCAGGTGACCGAGGCCCTGCTGGGGCAATCCGTGACGCTGTGTGGCTGGGTCAACCGGCGCCGTGACCACGGTGGCGTGATCTTCGTCGACCTGCGCGACCGCGAAGGTACGGTGCAGGTGGTCTGTGACCCCGACCGGCCCGAGATGTTCGCCACCGCCGAGGGGCTGCGCAACGAATACTGCATCCAGGTCCAGGGTGTGGTGCGGGCACGCCCCGAGGGCACGGTCAACCCGTCGATCCGCAGCGGCCGTGTCGAGGTGCTGTGCCACGCGATCACCGTGCTCAACCCGAGCGTGACGCCGCCGTTCCAGCTCGACGACGACAACCTGTCGGAGACGACGCGCCTGACGCACCGTGTGCTGGACCTGCGCCGCCCGTACATGCAGCGCAACCTGATGCTGCGCTACCGCGTCGCGATGGAGGTGCGCAAGTTCCTGGACGCCAACGGCTTCATCGACATCGAGACGCCGATGCTGACCAAGAGCACGCCCGAGGGCGCGCGCGACTACCTGGTGCCCAGCCGCGTGCACGACGGCATGTTCTATGCGCTGCCGCAGTCGCCGCAGCTTTTCAAGCAGCTGCTGATGGTCGCGGGGTTCGATCGCTACTACCAGATCACCAAGTGCTTCCGCGACGAGGACCTGCGCGCCGACCGCCAGCCCGAGTTCACGCAGATCGACATCGAGACCTCGTTCATGACGGAGCAGGAGATCCGCGACCTGTTCCAGCAGATGATCAAGACGGTCTTCGCCAACACCATCGGCGTGGACCTGGGCGAGTTCCCGGTCATGCCGTATGCCGAGGCGATGGCGCGTTTCGGCTCGGACAAGCCGGACCTGCGCGTCAAGCTCGAGTTCACCGAGCTGACGGACGTGATGAAGGACGTCGAGTTCAAGGTGTTCTCGGGCCCGGCGAACATGGCCGGCGGGCGCGTGGTGGCGCTGCGCGTACCGGGCGGTGCGGCACTGTCGCGCAGCGAGATCGACGCCTACACCGAGTTCGTCAAGATCTACGGCGCCAAGGGGCTGGCGTGGATCAAGGTCAACGATGTCGCCGCGGGGCGCGACGGGCTACAGTCGCCCATCGTCAAGAACCTGCATGACGCCGCGCTGCAGGCCATTCTGCAGCGCACCGGCGCGCAAAACGGCGACCTGCTGTTCTTCGGCGCCGACAAGGCCAAGATCGTCAACGACGCCATCGGCGCGCTGCGTGTCAAGATCGGCCACAGCGAGTTCGGCAAGGCCAACGGCCTGTTCGAGGATCGCTGGGCGCCGCTGTGGGTGGTGGACTTCCCGATGTTCGAGTTCGACGAGGACGAGCAGCGCTGGGTCGCGGTGCACCACCCCTTCACCGCGCCGAAGGACGGGCACGAGGACCTCATGGACACCGATCCCGGCGCGTGCTTGGCCAAGGCCTACGACATGGTGCTCAACGGCTGGGAGCTCGGCGGCGGCTCGGTGCGTATCCACCGTGCCGACGTGCAGAGCAAGGTGTTTGCCGCGCTCAAGATCGGCCCGGAGGAGGCGCGCGCGAAGTTCGGCTTCCTGCTCGATGCGCTGCAGTACGGCGCGCCGCCGCACGGGGGGCTGGCGTTCGGGCTGGATCGCCTGATCACGCTGATGACCGGGGCGGAGTCGATCCGCGACGTCATCGCCTTCCCGAAGACGCAGCGCGCGCAGTGCCTGCTGACCCATGCCCCGAGCCCGGTGGACGAGAAGCAGTTGCGCGAACTGCACATCCGGCTGCGCAACCCGCAGCCGGCGTGATACAGTGAGCGGGACGCCATCGATTCCGTTCACTCAGGAGGATCCCATGACCGACAGCACGCTGCAACCCAAAGACAAACTCGTCGCCGACCTGAAGGTCGTCGTCGCCGACGCCGAGGAGCTGCTCGCCGCCACCGCCCAGTCCACGGGCGAGAAGGTCGCGGAGCTGCGCGAGCGCCTGCAGGAAAACCTGCGCAACGCGCGCTACCGCCTGGCCGATGCGGAAGCGGCGATTCGTGAACGCACGCGCGAAGTGGCCAAGGCCACCGATCACTATGTGCACGAGCACCCCTGGAAGGCGATCGGCGTCGCGGCCGGCGTGGGCCTGCTGGTGGGGCTGCTGATCGGCCGCCGTTGATCCGAGCGGGCGGCTGCGTGCCGCCGCACCGACTGACGGCATGCCACCGACATCCCACCCCTCTGGCGATGCGGCCGCATCGACGACGCTCTGGGGTGCCGCGCGCGGGGCGTTGAACGATGCCGCCGCGCTGCTGCGCGTGCGGCTCGAGCTGCTCGGTGTCGAGGCGGCGGAGCACGCGCTCGACGTCGCGCAGGCACTGGGCGCGGCGGTCGCCGCCGCCGTCCTGTTGTCGCTGGGGCTGGGGTTCTTGGCGGTGCTGCTGACGGTGCTGTGGTGGGACGGGCACCGTCTGTTGGCGCTGGCCCTCTTCGCCACGGTCTTTCTGACGCTGGGGGCGGTGGCGCTCGTGTGGGCACGCGCGCGCCTGCGCGCGGTGCGCTGGTTTGCGGCCAGCGCGGCCGAACTGGCCCGCGACGTGGAGCGTTTGCGTGGCGGCGCGGACTGATACCCCCACCGCCATCCCGTTGCGCGAGCGGCTCTCCACGCGGCGCCAGGCGCTGCTGCAACGGTCGGCCGAGTTGCGCGAGCGCCTGAGCCGCGAGGTGCAGGTGCTGCGACCCGCCGCCGACGGCGTGGACCGTGTCCGCGCCGGCTGGCGCTGGTTGCGTGCCCACCCGTGGGTGCCGGTGGTCGGGGCATTCGCGCTGGCGCTGTATCGCCCGCGCCGTGCGTGGGCGACACTGTGGCTCGTATGGCGCGGCTGGCGCTGGTGGCGCCGCGTCGAGCCGCTGTGGGTGCGCGTGACGGGGCGGGCGAGCCGGCGCGCGTCGGGATGGCCGGCATGAGCCCCGTCACGGTTCGTCCGACGTCGCCCGATACAATGGTCCCCGTGGTATCGGTGGGGTAGCCCATGTTCGTCATCGTTGGCTGGTTGGTCGTCCTCGCGTGTGTGTTCGGTGTGTTCATCGCACACGGCGGCAATATCGGCGTCATCCTGAAGGCGTTGCCGTTCGAGATGGCGACGATCTTCGGCGCGGCCATCGGTGCCTTCATCGCGGGCAATCTGATGAAGGTGCTCAAGGGCGTCGGGCGTGGACTCGGGGCGTGCTTCAAAGGTTCCAAGTACACGAAAGCGCGCTTCATGGACCTGCTGGGGCTGCTGTACGACATCCTGCAAAAGGCGCGCAAAGAGGGCCTGATGGCGATCGAGGGCGATGTCGAAAACCCCGACGCGTCGCCGCTGTTCCAGAAATACCCGACGATCGCCAGCGACCATCACACAGTCGAGTTCATCACCGACTACCTGCGGCTGATGGTCTCGGGCAATCTGAATGCGCACGAGATCGAGTCCATCATGGACGCCGAGCTGGAAACCCACCACGCCGAGGAGCACGCGGCGGTGGCGGCGCTACAGCGGCTCGCCGGTGCGCTGCCGGCTTTCGGTATCGTCGCCGCGGTGCTGGGCGTGGTCAACACGATGGGATCGGTCGGCCAGCCGCCCGCGGTGCTGGGCGGCATGATCGGCTCGGCCCTCGTCGGGACGTTCCTCGGCATTCTGCTTGCGTACGCGTTCGCCGAACCGTTGGCCAGCCTGCTGGAGCAGAAGGTCGAGGAATCGAGCAAGGAGTTCCAGTGCATCAAGACGACGCTGCTGGCCAGCATGCAGGGCTATGCGCCGATGACGGCGATCGAATTCGGGCGCAAGGTGCTGTTCTCCGACCAGCGGCCGACCTTCAGTGAGCTGGAGGCCCACGTGAAGAAGAAGTGACGCCGTCGCCGACGTCTCGTTGACTGAGCCACCCACGCACCATGGCCTCCTCCGGCAAGCCGCTGCAACCGATCATCGTCAAGCGCGTCAAGAAGGGCGGGCATGGCGCGCACGGGGGCGCTTGGAAGATCGCGTACGCGGACTTCGTCACCGCGATGATGGCGTTCTTCCTGCTGATGTGGCTGCTCGGCTCCACCACGGAAGGCGACCGCAAGGGCATTGCCGACTACTTCAACCAGCCGCTCAAGGTCATGCTGTTCGGCGGGCCCGGTTCCGGGGGCGCGACGAGCATCCTCGACGGCGGTGGCGACGACCTGACGAAGAGCGTCGGCGAGGAGGCGAGCGGCAATGTCGAGGAGAAGGTGCGCGAACTGGGGGCGCAGCTCGCCCGCGCGGAAATGATCCGCTTGGAAAAACAGCGCATCGCGACGCTGCGCGACAAAATCGAAAACATCATCAGCCAGAACCCGCAGCTGGCGGAGTACAAGAACCAGATACGGTTGGAGATGGTGCAGGATGGTCTGTACATCCAGATCGTCGACGAGCAAAACCGCCCGATGTTCGACACCGGCAGCGCCCTGCTCAAGCCGTATATGCGCGATATCCTGCGGGCGATCGCGCAGGCGCTGGCCGAGGTGGACAACCGCATTTCGCTCTCCGGCCACACCGATGCGACCCCGTATGGCAGCGGGGAGCGTGCCTACAGCAACTGGGAGCTGTCGGCCGACCGGGCCAACGCGAGCCGGCGCGAACTGGTGGCGGCTGGGCTGCCCGAGGGCAAGCTCGCGCGCGTCGTCGGCATGGCGGACAAGCAGCTGCTCTTTCCCGACCAACCGCAGGACCCGCGCAACCGCCGCATCAGCATCCTCGTGCTCACGCGCGAGGCCGAGGAGCGCATGTCCAAGTCGCTGGAGGCGGCACCTGCTGTCACTGATGAAGCCGCAGCGCGCGAGGTGGTGACCAACGGCGACGCCCGCCAACCTCAGCCCGCCGCCCAGCGCGTAAACTAACGCCCTCCCGGACGGAGTGATACATGGCCGATGTGCGATTTCTGATCGTCGACGATTTCTCCACGATGCGCCGCATCGTGCGCAACCTGCTCAAGGAGCTCGGCCACGGCGACGCCGACGAGGCCGAGGACGGGTCGGTGGCGCTGCACAAGCTGCGCAATGGCAAGTTCGACATGGTGATCACCGACATCAACATGCCGAACATGAACGGCTTCGAGCTGCTGACGCAGATCAAGTCGGACGACAAACTCAAGCACATCCCGGTGCTGATGGTGACCGCCGAGGCGCGCAAGGAGGACATCATCGCCGCGGCGCAGGGCGGTGCGGCGGGCTACATCGTCAAGCCGTTCACCAAGGCTACGCTCGAGGAAAAACTCACCAACATCTTCCGCAAGATGGGTTGGGCGTGACGCCCGCACCGGGAAGGGGAGGCCATGACCAACGCCACATCCGCCGCGCCCAAGACCGACAGCAAGGGCGACATCTACCAGCGCCTGGGGGAAATCACCCGCGAGCTGCACGAGGCGCTCAAGGCGCTGGGCTATATGCCCGCGCTGAAAGACGCGGTGGGGGAGCTTCCGGACGCGCGCAGCCGGCTCGAGTACATCGCGCGCCTGACCGGTGAAGCTGCCGAGAAGGTGCTCAATCGCGTCGACGAGGCCAAGGCCGAGCAACAGACGGTGATCGAAAGCAGCCGCCAGCTCGTCGAGACGATCGGCCGGGTGCCGGGCCTGAAGTGGGCGATGCCCGAACTGCTCGAATGGTCGCAGCGCATCCAGGGGGCGGCCGAACGTACCGACCACCACCTGACCGAAATCATGATGGCGCAGGACTTTCACGACCTCACGGGCCAGGTGATCAAAAAGGTGGTGGCACTGGCCGCGACGCTGGAGCAGCAGCTCGTGCAGCTGCTGGTCGAGACGGCGCCGTATGCGGCCGCGGCGGAGGCCGAGTCCGCCCCGGCGGCCGCACCAGCCCCGGCGGGCGAATCCCGCCGCGAGCTGTCCGGTCCCGTGGTGAACCCGGAAGGGCGCAGCGACGTGGTGACGAGTCAGGCGCAGGTGGACGACCTGCTCGCGAGCCTGGGGTTCTGAGTACGTCGGTGCGGGCCCGCCCCGGCGGAAGGCAAAGAGGCGGGTGTTTGCCCGCCTTTTGTCACTTTAGAACCGCCAAGGCCCCGCTGACAATGCGGTCGAACGCCGTCGCCCGACCGCCATGGAATCCACCCAGGACAAAAACCAGCCCGCCACACCGCGCCGCCTGCAAAAAGCGCGCGAGGAAGGGCAGATCCCCCGCTCACGCGACCTGACGCACCTGGCCGTGCTCGGCGGAGGGGCGGTGCTGCTGTGGGCGACGCTGCCGTGGGTGTACGAGCGGCTGCGCGCCGCGGTGCGCGCGGGCCTGCGCTTCGACGCCGAGCGCGCGCGGGAACCGGCGCAGATGCTGCAGCACCTGGGCGATGGCCTGTGGCTGGGGCTGGGGCTGTACCTGCCGCTGGGGCTGGCGGTGCTGGTGATCGTCGTACTGGCGCTGTTGGCGGCGGGCTCGTATGCGCTCAGCACCAAGCCGCTGATGCCGGACCTCTCCAAAATCGGGTTGATCAGCGGTTTCAAACGGCTGTTCTCCCGTCAGCAGGCGTTCGAGGTGCTCAAGCTGCTGGCCATCACCGCACTGATCGCGGTGCTCGGTGCGTGGTACGTGCAATCACACATCGACGCCTTTGCCTCGCTGCTGCTGCGCCCGCTGGAGTCCGCGCTCGTGCAGACGGGCGAGTGGTTCGCCGCGGGCGTTGCGTGGCTGCTGGCGGTGGTGCTGCTGGTGGCGGCGGTGGACGTGCCGCTGCAGCAGTACCTCTACCGCCACCGCCTGCGCATGTCGCTGCAGGAGGTCAAGGACGAGCACAAGGAAACCGAGGGCAACCCGCAGATCAAGAGCGCGCGTCGCCAGCGGGCGCGCGAGATTGCGTACGGCCAGAGCATCCGCCGCGTGCCCGAGGCGGACGTGGTGGTGATGAACCCGACCCACTACGCGGTGGCGCTGCGCTATGACGAGCACACGATGGCCGCGCCGCACGTCATCGCCAAGGGCGCGGACCTGCTGGCGCTGCGCATCCGCGACGTGGCGCGCGAGGCCAAGGTCCCGGTGCTGGAAGCACCGATGCTCGCGCGCGCGCTGTACGCGCACACGGAGCTGGACGAGCCGATTCCCGCGGCGCTCTTTACCGCCGTGGCGCAGGTGCTGGCGTGGGTGTACCGCCTGCGCGCGGCGCTGCGCGGCCAGGGGCCGATGCCGCGGCCGCCCCGTCCGGACGTCCCGGTCGAGCTCGACCCGCTGCACGGCCGCGCGCCCACCTGAACCGCTGACGCTGAGTCCCCTTTCGCCCCATGAACGCCGTCTTGCAATCGCTGCAACAACACCTGGGCCCGCTGCGCGGGCACGGTCAGGCGCTGGCGGCGCCCGCGCTGGTCATGCTGGTGCTGGCCATGCTGGTGCTGCCGCTGCCGCCGTGGCTGCTGGACACCTTTTTCACGCTCAACATCGCGATCGCCCTCACCGTGATGATGGTGGCGGCCTACATGCGGCGCGCGCTGGACTTTGCGGTGTTCCCGACGGTGCTGCTGATCACGACGCTGCTGCGGCTGTCGCTCAACGTTGCTTCCACCCGTGTCGTGCTGATGGAGGGGCACACGGGCCCCGGCGCAGCCGGGGCCGTGATCGAGGCCTTCGGCACCTTCCTGATCGGCGGCAATTTTGCGGTCGGCCTGATCGTGTTTCTGATCCTGGTGGTGATCAACTTCATCGTCATCACCAAGGGCGCCGAGCGCATCGCCGAGGTGGGCGCGCGCTTCACGCTGGACGCGATGCCCGGCAAGCAGATGGCGATCGACGCGGACCTCAACGCCGGCCTGATCGACCAGGCCGAAGCCAAGCGCCGCCGCGCCGAAGTGGCCGAAGAGGCGGACTTTTTCGGCAACATGGACGGTGCGTCCAAGTTCGTGCGCGGCGACGCGATCGCCGGGATCCTGATTCTGCTCATCAACATCATCGGCGGCTTTGCCATCGGCATGCTGCAGCACGGCCTGACGCTGGAGCAGGCCGCGCACAGCTACATCACGCTGTCGGTCGGTGACGCGCTGGTGGCGCAGGTGCCGGGGCTGCTGATTTCGGTGGCGGCGGCGATGGTGGTCTCGCGCGTGGGCAAAGAGGCCGATCTGGGCCAGCAGATCGTCAGCCAGATGTTCGACTCGCCCAAGGTGCTCGGGATTACGGCGGTGGTGCTGGCGCTGCTGGGCAGCGTTCCGGGCATGCCCAACCTGGTGTTTCTGACCTTTGCGTTGGTGATCGGGTCGGTGGCGTACTGGCTGGCGCGCGAGCGGCGCAAGCCCTCGCCGCAGGAACTGGCCGCGCAGCAGGCGACGCAGACGCCCGCGGAAACCGAGGCCACCTGGGATGACCTTCAGCCGGTCGACCTGCTCGGGCTGGAACTGGGCTACCGGCTGATCACGCTGGTGGACCGCACGCGCCGTGGCGACCTGCTCACCCGCATCAAGGGCGTGCGCAAAAAGTTCGCGCAGGAGGTGGGCTTCTTGCCGCCGCCGGTGCACGTGCGTGACAACCTGGAGCTCAAGCCCACCGCGTACCGCATCACGCTGCGCGGCGTCGTGGTCGGCGAGGGCGAGGTGTTCCCCGGGCAGCTACTGGCGATCAACCCCGGGCACATCCAGACGCCGCTGATCGGGCAGGCGACGTCCGACCCGGCGTTCGGCCTGCCGGCGACCTGGATCGACGAGCGCCAGCGCGAAAGCGCGCAAATGGCGGGTTACACGGTCGTTGATGCCGAGACTGTACTGGCCACGCATTTGTCACACTTGATGCAGGTCCACGCGGCCCGGCTGCTCAGCCGCACCGAGGTGCAGGAGCTGGTCGAGCACGTGCGCAAGCTCGCCCCGAAGCTGATCGAAGAAGTGATCCCGGCCATGGTGCCCATCGGTGTGTTCCAGAAAGTCCTGCAGCTGCTGCTGGAGGAGTCGGTGCACATCCGCGACATCCGCACCATCATCGAGACGCTGGCCGAGCACGCGGGCCAGACACAGGATCCGCTGGAGCTGGCGCGGCGCGTGCGCCAGGCGCTCGCACCCGCGATCGTGCAGCAGATCTACGGTCCGGTGCCGGAGCTCGAAGTCATCGCGATCGAGCCGGGGCTGGAGCGCATCCTGACCCAGGCGCTGTCGGGTCAGGGCGGCGGCGCACTGGATCCGGGGCTGGCCGACATGCTGACGCAGTCCGCCGCGCGCGTGGCCACCCGTCAGGAGGAAAACGGCGTACCCGCCGTGCTGCTGGTGCCCGATGCGATCCGCCAGGCCGTCGCGCGGCTGCTGCGCCGTGCGGCCCCGCGCCTGCAGGTGCTGGCACACAGCGAGATCCCTGAAACCCACACCATCCGCATCGGCCCGATCATTGGAGAGCCCGCATGAACGCGCAACGATTCGTCGCCCCCAACTCGCGCGAGGCCATGGCGCTGGCGCGTGCCGCCTTTGGCGAGCAGGCCGTGATCCTGTCGAGCCGCTCCACCGAGCAGGGCTTCGAGGTCGTGGCCACGTCGGAGGACCAGCTCGCGCGCATCGCCGCCCAGGCGGCGTCGCCGGCGGCGCTGCAAAGCCACGCCCAGCTGCCCGAGACGCCGGCCGCACGCGGCGGGCGGGCGCTGAACCTGCAGCAGCGTGCCGCGGCGCAGCTGCCCCCGTTGTCGCCGGACAGCACGGTTGCCCAGGACACCGAGACGCTGGCGATGAGCACGCTGTCGTTCCAGGAGTATGTGCGCGAGCGTATGCTGCGCAAGCGCCGCGAGGCGATGCAGGGCAAGCTCGCGGCCGACACCGCCGCGACGACGCCCGTGCCCGCCGCGCGCGCGGTGCCGCCCGCCCGGCCGCAGCCGCCCGCCGCGGACGGCATGATCCTGCCGTTCGGCCACGGGGCGAGCGCGGGCGGCACTGTCCCGGCGGCACGCGCCAAAGGCGCTGCGGCCCCGCGTCCTGCCACACCGGCGCCCGCCCCGGCGGCGGCCGCCCTGACGGCGCAGCTCGACGCGCTCAAGGCGATGATGGAGGAGCGCTTCCAGACGCTGGCCTGGCTCGGTCAGACCAAGCTCAACCCCATCCAGTCGCAGCTGATGCACAAGTTCATCCGCGCGGGCTACTCGCCGACCGTGGCGCGGGCCGTGCTGGAACGGCTGCCTGCGCACTTGGACGCCTCCGGCGCGTGGCGCTGGACCCTGGAAGTGCTGGCGCGCAACCTGCGCGTCGCGCGCGAGCCGGGGCAGCTTTGCGATGAGGGGGGTGTATTCGCGCTGATCGGCTCCACCGGGGTCGGCAAGACCACGACCGCCGCCAAGCTTGCCGCGCAGTGCGTCAAGGCCTACGGTGCCAACAGCGTCGGGCTCATCACCCTGGACACCTACCGCGTCGCCGGCTACGAGCAGTTGCGGACCTACGGCCGCATGCTCGGCGTGGTCGCGCATCTGGCGCACGACCGCGCCGCACTGCAGGACCTGTTGGAGCTGCTGGCCAACAAGCGCATGGTCATCATCGACACCGCGGGGCTCGGCCAGCGCGACCCGCGCATCCGGGAGATGATGTCGCTGCTTGCAGCGCCGTCGATCAAGAAGCTGCTCGTGGTCAACGCGGGCAGCCACGGCGACACCCTCGACGACGTGTTCGGGGCCTACCGCGAGACGTCGTTGCACGGCGTCATCCTGTCGAAGGTGGACGAGGCGGCCAAGCTCGGCCCTGCGGTGGATGCGCTGATCCGGCACCAGACGGTGCTGCGAGGCCTGACCACCGGGCAGCGAGTGCCGGAAGACTGGCAGCGCCCCGATGCCACCGCGCTCGTGCGGTTGTCGATGGGCAGTCAGGGCAAGTCGGCGTATGATCCCACCAGCGCGGAGCTGCCGTTTTTCTTTACCGACCCCACATCGTCCAGCTGGAAGCCGCAGGGGGTTGCCCATGCTTGAGGCGGTTCGCGATCAGGCGGCGGGGCTGCTGGCGTGGAAGCTGCAGCCGCCCACACGCGTGCTGGCCGTGGCGGCGGCCGAGCGCGGCGCGGCGTCGCTGGAGCTGCTGTGGCGGCTGCGCGAGGGGTGCCGCGCACTTGAGCTGCCATGCGCGGTGATCGAGGGGCCGCCCGAATGCTGGGGCGACGGTCTGGAGCCCGGCGGTGTCGGGTTGTGGCACGCGCCGGTGAGCGCGCTGTGGCGCGACTGGCGCAACGTTCCGGGGCGGCCGCTGGTGGCGCTGACGGCGGACCCGGCCGCTTTGGTGGACGCGTACCGCGCAATCAAGGCGCTGTCGGGCGGCGGCCTGCACCCGGTGGTCGTGGCGCTGCCCGACGAGGGCGACGAGACGATGGCGCCCCACGGGGCGCTGCAGGCCGCCCTGGCGGCGCTGCGGCGCACCTGCCACCAGCACCTGCGCGCCGTTCCGCCGGTGTGGACGCTGGGGTATCATGCACAACGATCGGCCGATCCCGCCGGGGAGGGGACGCTGCTGCGGGTGCTCGAAGCGGCCTGGACGCTGGAAGCACCTGGCGCGATGGGGGGGCGGCTGCGTCCATGCTGACCACGCCAGCGCTGACGCCCGCGCGGCCGATCCGACCGCCGGAGTTTTCGATGTACACGCCCAAGGGCATGCTCGACCGAGACGCGCAACTGCGCCAGTACGCGCCGCTGGTGCACCGGCTGGCGCACCTGATGATCGCGCGCCTGCCGGCCAGCGTCGAGCTCGACGACCTCATCCAGGTCGGCATGATCGGGTTGACGGAGGCGCTGGCGCGTTACGAGCCGTCGATGGGCGTGCAGTTCGAAACCTTCGCCAGCCAGCGCATCAAGGGCGCGATGCTCGACGAGCTGCGCGACGCGGACTGGATGTCGCGCGGCTCGCGCAAGCTGCAAAAAGACATCGAATCCGCCATCCACCGGCTGGAACAGCGCCTGCAGCGCCCGCCGCGGGAGTCGGAAATCGCGCAGGAGCTGGGGATGACGCTGGACGAATACCACGAGACGCTCAGCCGCATGCGCGGCACGCAGCTCGTGTATTTGGAAGACCTGGGGGGGCGCAGCGACGACGGCGAGGAGGGGTTTCTGGAACGCTTCCTGCCGGACGATGCGGAGCAAAACCCCGAGTCGATCCTGGCCGACCGGCGCATGCGCGAGGCGCTCGTCGACGCGATCCAGCGCCTGCCCGAGCGCGAGCAGTACGTGATGAGCATGTACTACGAGCACGACATGAACCTCAAGGAGATCGCCGCCGTGCTCGGTGTAACCGAATCGCGGGTCAGCCAGATCCACTCGCAGGCGGTCGCGCGCCTGCGGGCACGGCTGCGCGAGCACTGACGAACGGGCCCGCGCCGCTGTCGGTCGTCGGCCTAGCCGTATCCGCCGCGCCGACCGGGCAGGCGCTGGCGGCCCAGGCTCGCGTAGGCGTTGAGGTCGTCTTGGGGCAGCATTTGCCCGAGCGCCAGCCGCGCGCTGGCCGACAGCCGCCCCTGCAGTTCGGCCAGCAGCCGCAGCCGCTGGCCGATCTCATCCAGCAGGCGATTGACCTCCGCGGTCCGGGCCGGGGCTTGCCCGACTGCCGGCAGTTGGGCGCGAACCGCCGTGAACGCGTGCGCCAACTCGGCGATGCCGGCCAGCCACCCGTCGGCGTCGATCTCTCCCGCGGCGTGTCGCGTGGTGAGGTTCAGCGCTTCGTCGAGTCGATCGCGCAGGTGGCGCAGTTTGTCCAACCCATCCGTGTTCGGTGCAGGGGCTACGCCGTGCGCCATCGCGTCTGGTTCAAGAGGAACGACGCGCCCCGGAGGCCACACCCAGGAGTTCGCGTGCGTTGGCGAGCAGCTTGTCGGCAATCGCTTCGGCGTTGACCGAGAAGCGGCCACTCTGGATCGCGGTGCGGATCGCTTCGACCTTCGCTGCGTCGAAGCTGTCGGTGCCCGAGCGCGCGATCCCGTTGGTCATCGCCTGTGTCACCGGGGAGAGCTGGACCCGCGTGCCCGCGGCCTCGGCCGCGGTGGCGCTGCTGCCGGCGGCTGACGTGCTCGCCCCCTCCGCGGTGCGCTTGGTCACCGGAGTCGACAGTCCGAACTTGGCTTCAGGCGAGTTGTTGACTTTCATGGCACGCTCCAGACCCGGATAACGAGTCGCTTGAGAGCGTTATCGGCTGGATGAACCGGGACTTTACCCCTTTTTTGACGCCCCGTGTTTTTTGATGCGCCGTGTGATCGGGCTGTGCGTCACAGCGGCAGCGCGACCGTCTCGGCGTCGATCACGGTGCCGGTGAGCACGCGTTTGCTGGGCAGGCGCACCCGCACCGGTTCGCCCAGGCGCCCGTGCCCCAGCGCCTCGCCGACCGCGGTGAGCACAAAACCCCGCCCCTCGACGCGCAGGCGGACCGTCGCGCCGGTTTCGAACACCTGCGGGGCCCTTACCACCCCGGTGCGCAGCACCTGCCCGGCGGCCAGGCCCCGGGCGGCCTCGCGTCCCTGCCAGTCCTCCGGCCGCACGAGGACGGTGTCGCGTTGGGCGGTCCATTCGACCTCCGCGGCCTCCGCGTGCTCTGGCCCGAGCGCCTCGCCCGGCGCCACCGGCCGACGCAGCACCCACCCCGGCCCCCAGACCCGCACCGTGACCGGCAGAAATACGTTCCACGCGACCGGCCCCGCGGTGCAGCGCAGCCCGATACGGCTGCGGCCCCACAGCCGCGTCTGCGGTGGCAGATAGGGTTCGACGCGCTGGCACGGCGCCAGACGCAGGCGGGGGTCGAGCGTGCCGACCTCCACCTCGGCCCGCAGCGGCAGCGGCGCTTCGCCCGCGCGCAGCTGCGCGTTCACGGTCGCGTCCAGCCACGGGCCGACCAGCGCGCCCCACGGGGAGGGTGTGGCGGATGCGGCCGCTGCGGGGGCGCCGGCCACCGGCAGCATCGCCACCATCAGCGCGAATAGCAGGGACCCGCGCCGCCCAACCGACCGCAACCACAGCGACCGCAACCACGCTGAACGAACCGACGCCCCCCCCGCGCGGTGGCGCGGGCGCAGCGGGCCGATGGGGGGCAGGCGCGGCGTGTCCATGATCACGTTGGCACTGTACGCCGGTGGCGCCGCGCCAAAGCCGCCAATTGCGCCGCTGCGGCCCCGCTTTTCCGGGCCTGCCGCGGACTCAAGTTTTTGACAATCCCGTCAACACCCCCCGCCCGAGCGGTGGGTCATCCACCGAAGCCGTCGAGAGGCCGCCATGTTCAACCGTTGGACCGAGCGCATGGACCTGCTGGGGCAGGCGCTGCAGCTGCGCGCCTACCGGCAGCAGGTGCTGGCCAGCAACATCGCCAACGCCGACACGCCGGGTTACGTGGCGCGGGATTTCGACTTCCGCGCGGCGCTGGCGCGCGCGCAGGGTGGTCAGGGTGGCGTGACGCCCACCAACCCGTCGACGGTCAGCGCCGCCGACGGACTCGCGGGCAGCGATCCGCGCCACCTGCGCACTGTGCACAGCCGCGACGGTGTCGCCGACCGCGCACGGTTAGCCTACACCGCGCGCACGCAGCCGTCGCTGGACCAGAACACCGTGGACCTGGACCAGCAGCGTGCCAACTTCGTCGACAACGCGGTGCAGTACGAAACGACGCTGCGCTTCATCAACGGGCACGTGAAGACGATGCTCAGCGCCATCCAGGGGCAGTGAGGAGGGTCGCCATGTCGATGTTCCGGATTTTCGACGTTTCGGGCAGTGCGATCAGCGCGCAGGCGCAGCGTCTCAACACCGTCGCCAGCAACCTGGCCAACGCCGACGCCGTCGCGGGGCCGGACGGGCAGGCCTACAAGGCGCGGCAGGTCGTGTTCCAGACCGTGCCGATGGGCGAGCCCGCCTCCGCCGGCGTCAAGGTCAAGACCATCGTCGAGAGCGATGCGCCGAACCGCCGCGTCTACAACCCGCACCACCCCAACGCCGACGCCCAGGGCTACGTGACGTACGCCAACGTCAATCCGGTGGAGGAGATGGTGCACATGATTGCCGCGGCCCGCTCGTACCAGAACAACGTCGAGGTGATGAACACCGCCAAGACGCTGCTGCTCAAAACCCTGCAGATGGGGCAGTGATCCCGCGGAAAGGAGTACGCCATGTTCATGACCGCGATCAGCAACAGCGAGATCGACGCCTACAACGCCCGCGGCGGCGCACAGGCCGACGCGACCGACCCCAAGGCCGCGCAGGAGCGGTTTCTCAAGCTCTTCGTCGCGCAGCTCAACAACCAGGACCCGCTCAACCCGCTGGACAACGCGCAGATGACCACGCAGATGGCGCAGATCAACCAGGTGGTGGGGCTGCAACAGGTCAACGAGACGCTCAAGAACCTGTCGGCGCAGTTCGGCTGGGTGGGTGCGATGCAGGGCGTGCAGCTCGTCGGCCGCACCGTCGCGACCGAGGGCAACGCCGTGCTGGTGGCCGACGGGCAGGCGAGGGCGGCGTTTAACTTGGCCGCGGACGCCCAAAGCGTGACTGTGGAATTTCTGGATGCCAATGGCGCGATGGTGGGTACCGTCAACGCCGGGGCGCGCAGCGCTGGGCTACAGACCCTGCAGTGGTCGTTGGGCGATGTCGACCCCGCGCGCGTTGCCACCATCCGTGTCAGTGCCACTGGCGCAGGGGGGCAAGCGGTGGAGGCAACGCCGCTGGCGCTGCAGCGCGTGCAGTCCGTCGGCGTGGTCGATGGCACCGTACGGCTGCGCACCGAGCGCGGCACGCTCTCCCAGGATCGGATCCTCGCCTACCTCTGACGACCACTCGTTCGCCGATCGCGTCGGATCGCGCCCGCAACCCGTACACACCTGCAGGAGCACACCATGAGCTTTGGAACCGGACTCTCAGGCCTCAACGCCGCGAGCAAGAACCTCGACGTGATCGGCCACAACATCGCCAACGCCAACACCACCGGGATGAAGGCCGGCCGCGCCGAATTCGCCGAGATGTACGCCGCGTCGCTCGGCGCTGCCGGCGGCAGCAACGGCGGCATCGGGGTGGCCGTGGCCACGGTGGCGCAGCTCTTCACCCAGGGCAACCTCAAGATCACGGGGAATAACCTGGACATGGCCATCAATGGCGATGGCTTTTTCAAGGTTCGCTCCACATCTGGCGAAGTGATGTACACCCGCAATGGCGAGTTCAAGCTCGACAAGGACGGCTACATCATCACCAACAACGGCTCGCGCTTGCAAGGGTATTTGCCGGCGGCCCCGGGCGCGCCGATCACGGTGGGGGGCACGCAAGATCTTTTCCTTCCCACCGGGGCTGCGATTCCGCCGCGCCGCACGGGCACGCTCACCGGGCCCGAAGGGGGGATTCGCGTGACCGCCAACTTGCCTGCCTCGGCCGAGGTGCTCACGCCGGCCACACCACTGGATGATGCGAGGCGGCGCTACGGGACGGTGGTCAACATTTATGACGAGCAGGGCAACCAGATTCCGTTGCAGCTGTATTTCGTGCGCACCAACTACACGGCACCGAATTCGACGTGGACCGTGGTGGGGCGGGTCGAGGGCACGACGCCGTACGAGGCGGTGTTGGGGACGGTGACGTTCGACGCGGCGGGCGAGGTCACCGGTACGCCCACTATTCAGTTGCCTGCCAACGCGCTACCCGGGGGATCGGTGAGCGCCGGGGTGCCATCGGCCGCATTTCCCCCGGCTCCCATTCCGATCAACATCGGCAGCGCGGCGGGTGGGTGGACCCTGACCCAGTACGGATCGCCGTTCGCCGTCTACGATGTACGCCAAGACGGCTACGCTCCGGGTGAGTTGACGTCTATTGTTGTATCGGAGTCGGGGGTCATCACGGCGCGCTACTCCAACGGGGTGTCGCAAGACGCGGGACAGGTCGCGCTGGCACGCTTTCGTAACGTGCAGGGCCTGGAGCCCGTCAACGGCGGCTATTGGCGGGAGACCTTCACGTCGGGCAACGCTGTAGAAGGGGCTCCATTGAGCGGACGCTTCGGAGCGGTGCGCCAAGGGGCGCTAGAGGAGTCCAACGTCGATCTCACGCAAGAGCTGGTCAACATGATCGTGGCTCAGCGCCACTACCAAGCCAACGCACAGACCATCAAAACGCAAGACCAGGTACAGCAGACGCTGGTCAACCTGCGCTGATGCTGCGATCGCACGTTTGAGGAGCCCTCGCGATGGACCGGGTCATCTACACCGCCACGTCCGGTGCCACGGCCGCGATGCACCGGCACCAGGTCATCGCGCACAACCTGGCCAACGTCACCACGACCGGTTTTCGGGCGGAGCTGTCGACGTTTCGCGCCGTGCCGCTGCGCGGCGAAGGCGCTACGACCCGTGTGCACGCGCTGGAGGCCACGCCCGGTTATCTGGACAAGCCGGGACCGTTGCAGAACACTGGCCGCGCGCTCGACGTGGCCGCGGTGGGCAGCGCCTTCTTCGCGATCCAGGCGTTGGACGGCACCGAGGCCTACACGCGCGCCGGCGCCCTGCAGGTCAACGCGCAGGGCAACCTGGTCGGCTTCAACGGCCTGCCGATGCTCGGCGCGGGCGGCGCGCCGATCGCGGTGCCCGAGGGGGCGCAGGTCACGATCGCGCGCGACGGCACGGTGACGGCCAAGGTGGGCAACGAAGCGCCGCAGGAGATCGGGCGCCTCAAGCTCGTCACGCCGCCCGAGGGGCAAAAGCTCGTGCGCGGGGACGACGGGTTGTTCCGTTCGCCCGACGGCCAACCGCTGCCGGCCGACGAAGCCGCAACGCTCGTGGACGGGATGCTCGAGGGCTCCAACGTCGACCCCATCGGCGCAATGGTGGACATGATTGCGGTGGCCCGCCTGTATGAAATGCAGATGAAGCTGCTGCAAAACGCCGAGCGCAACGACCAGCAGGCGGCGCAGCTGCTCAGCCTAAACGCCTGATACCGGAGAGAACGCCATGATCAACTCGCTGCACATCGCCAAAACCGGCATGCAGGCCCAGCAGACGCAGCTCGACGTCATTTCGCACAACCTGGCCAACGTCTCGACCGCGGGCTTCAAGCGCGGCACCGCGCTGTTCGAGGACCTGATCTACCAGAACCTGCGCCAGGTGGGCGGCAACACGGCCGAGAACGCCGAGCTGCCGACGGGACTGCAGATCGGGCTCGGGGTGCGCACGGTGGCCACCGCGCGCACCTACACGCAGGGCAACCTGCAGCAGACCGACAACCGGCTGGATGTGGCGATCAACGGCAACGGGTTTTTCCGGGTCCAGTTGCCCGACGGGTCGACCGCCTACACGCGCGACGGCAGCTTCAAGCTCAACGCCGAGGGGCAGGTCGTCACCAACCAGGGATACCTGCTGGTCGATGGCATCACAGTGCCGGCCAACGCGCAGTCGCTCACCATCGGCAAGGATGGGGCGGTGACGGTGACGTTGCCGGGGCAGGTTGCACCGCAGCCGATCGGCCAGATCACGCTGGCGACGTTCATCAACCCCGCGGGTTTGGAACCGCTCGGGCAAAACCTCTTTCGCGAGTCGCCCGCCTCCGGTGAGCCTGCCGAGGGTGTGCCCGGTACAGAGGGGTTTGGGCAAACCCTGCAAGGCTTTTTGGAGAGCTCCAATGTCAACGTGGTGCAGGAGCTGGTCAACATGATCCAGACCCAGCGCGCCTACGAACTCAACTCCAAGGCGGTGACCACGTCCGATCAGATGCTGCAGCGCCTGACGCAGCTGTGATCGCTGCCGTGATGGGCCAACCGCTCGTTTTTCCAGGAGCCGCTGCGATGAAACCCCTGATGCGCGCGATCGTGGCCGCCGCGGCGGCGGCCACGCTGGCCGGTTGCAACACGCTATCGCAAATCCCGGATGTCGACCTCGCCAAACCGCCGGAGGAGCTCGTCTATCCGCAGCAGCGCGCGGTCCCGAACCCCGTGCCTACCGGTTCGCTGTACTCGCCGGCGTCGTATCGCCCCGGGTTCGAGGATCACCGCGCGCGGCTGGTGGGAGACGTGATCACCATCCAGATCACCGAGAACCTGAGCGCCTCGCAAAGCGCGAAGACCGATGTCTCACGCCAGTCGTCCCTGTCGGCCGGGGTGTCGGCGTTTCCGTTCCTTGGCGCGGGGACGCTGGCCGACCTCAACGCCGGGGCCAAGAGCGCCAACAGCATGAGCGGCGACGGCAAGACCGAGGCGAGCAACACCTTCCGCGGGTCGATCACCGCCGTCGTCACGGACGTGCTGCCCAACGGGCACCTGGTCGTCATCGGCGAAAAGCAAATCGGCGTCAACCAGGCGGTGGACGTGCTGCAGTTTTCCGGCACGGTCGATCCGCGCGCGATCCGCCCGGGCAACACGGTGCTGTCGACGCAGGTGGCCAACGTGCGCGTGCTTTCGCGCGGCCGGGGGGCACCGGCCGATGCGCAAACATTTGGCTGGTTGGCGCGGTTCTTTTTGACGCTTTTGCCGTTCTAAAGTTTTTCCACAATCGGTTCGACGAGGTGTCCTGCCATGAACCGATTGCCCCATACCCCCCACGATCGTCGCCGCTGGCGCGCCGCGCTGTACGCTGTGCTGACGGCGGCCGCGGCGTCGCTGCTCGCGGTCTGGACACCCGCGCACGCCACGCGCATCAAGGACGTCGCGGCGGTTCAGGGGGTGCGCCCCAACCAGCTCAGCGGCTACGGGTTGGTCGTGGGGCTGGACGGTACGGGCGACTCCTCCAACGCCTACACCACGCAGAGCCTGGCCAACTACCTCCAGCAGATGGGGCTGACGCTGCCGCCCGGCGTGACGGTGCAGCCGAAAAACGTCGCGGCCGTGCTGGTGACGGCGGAACTGCCGGCCTTTGCGCGGCCGGGGCAGACCATCGACGTGACCGTGTCGTCGATCGGCAGCGCCAAGTCGCTGCGCGGCGGCACGCTGATCCAGACGCCGCTGCGCGGGGCGGACGGGCAGGTCTACGCGCTGGCGCAGGGCAACCTGGTCGTCGCCGGTGCCGGCGCGTCGGCCGGCGGCAGCAGCGTGGCCGTCAACCACCTCAACGCCGGACGCATCCCCAACGGTGCGCTGGTCGAGCGCGCGGTGCCCACGCCGCTGCTGATCGGCGAGACGGTGGACCTCGCGCTCAACGCGCAGGATTTTCAGACCGCCACCCGCGTGGCGCAGGCGATCAACCGCGCGATCGGCGACGGCACCGCGCAGGCGCTCGACGGCCGCGTGGTGCGCGTGCGCGCGCCGCTCGACCCCAACGAACGCGTGGCGTTTCTGGCGAGCCTGGAGGATCTGCCGCTCGAGCTCTCGGCCCCGACGGCCAAGGTGATCCTCAACGCCCGCACCGGCTCCGTCGTGCTGAATCAGGCCGTCAAGCTCGCGCCGGCCGCGATCGCGCACGGCAACCTGTCGATCACCATCTCTTCCACGCCGCAGGTCAGCCAGCCCGGGCCGTTCGCGCCGCCGGGCGCGCAGACGGTGGTCACCGAAAAGGCCGACATCCAGGTGCAGCAGGAAGGCGGCAAGCTGCTGGAGGTGGAGGCGTCGGCGCAGCTGGCCGACGTGGTGCGCGCGCTCAACAAGCTGGGCGCGACGCCGCAGGACCTGCTGGCCATCCTGCAGGCGATGAAAGCGGCCGGCGCGCTCAAGGCCGAGATCGAGGTGCTGTGAGATGAACGCCGCCAACGCCGTGACCGCCGCCACGCAGCGTGGGCTCGCCGCCGACGCCAAGACGCTCGATGCGCTCAACGGCCTCGCGGGGCGCGACCCGAAGGCGGCGCTGAAAGAAACCGCCCGTCAGTTCGAGGCGCTGTTCATGCGCGAGCTGCTCAAGTCCATGCGCGACGCGACGATGAAAAGCGGCCTGATGGACAACGACGCGAGCGAACTGGGGATGGACCTGCTGGACGAGCAGTGGGCCGTGAAGATGACCGGGCTGCCCGGCGGGCTGGCCGAGATGATCGAGCGCCAGTTGCAGCGCCAGATGGCACACGCCGACGGTGCCGCGGGCGGGCGGGCGGCGGCAGCGGCCCCGTCGACGCCGTCGTCGGCGGTGGAGGCACCCGTGCCCAAACCGACCCCGGCGCAGGTGTCGTTCATCCAGCAACACCGCGTCGCGGCGCAGCAGGTGGCGCGCGAGAGCGGCATTCCCGCCGCGTTCATGATCGGGCAGGCGGCGCACGAGACCGGCTGGGGCCGCAGCGAGATCCGGCTGCCCGACGGGCGCAACTCACACAACCTGTTCGGCATCAAGGCGGGGCCGGGCTGGACGGGAAAGGTCGCGGAAGTCACCACCACCGAGTACGTGGACGGCCAGCCGCGCAAGGTGGTGCAGCGCTTTCGTGCCTACGACAGCTATGCCGACGCGTTTCGCGACTATGCGCGCCTGATCACCGGCAGCCCGCGCTACCAGGCGGTGGTGCGCAACCTGCATTCGGCGCAGGCCTTCGCACAGCAGCTGCAGCAGGCCGGCTATGCGACCGACCCGCAGTACGCGACCAAGCTCAGCCGCGTCATCAACACCACGCTGCAGCTGCAGCGGGCGCTCGCCTGATGCCGGGGTAGCCGACGATGAGCGCGCTCAACATCGCCACCCGGGCCCTCACCACCAACCAGGCGGTGCTGCAGGTCATTGGCCACAACATCGCCAACGTCAACACCGAAGGCTACACCCGCCAGCGTGCCGAGCTGCAGGCCGTCGCCGGACAACGCTTGGGCAGCGGCTACTTCGGCAAAGGCGTACAAATCGAGACCGTGGCGCGCGTCGGTTATGACGCTTTTCTTACGCGTGAGGCCAACGGCACCCGCTCCACCGCCGCCGCGGACGCGATCCGCGCCGAGTACCTGCGCAGCGTCGAGTCGCTGTTCCCGACGGGCGATGGCGGGCTGGGGCAGGTGCTCAACGACGCGCTCAACGCCTGGGTCGATGTCGCCAACGCCCCTGACGACACCACCGCGCGGCAGGTGGTGCTCAGCCGCTTCGACGCGCTGGCCACGCGTGTGCGCGACACGATGGCGCGGCTCGATGAGATTACCCAAGGGGCGCGCGTGCAAGCCGGCGAAATCGCGGGCGAGGTCAACCGTTTGGCCCTAGCAATTGCACAGGTCAACGAATCGATCGCGCGCGTTGCCGGCAGTGGCGTGCCGCCCAACGATTTGCTCGATCAGCGTGATCACCTCATCGCGCAGCTCAACGAAAAAATTCAGGTCACCACATTGGCGGCGGATGACGGCACGTTGTCGGTGTTTGTCGCGGGGAGCCTGCCGCTGGTGTTGGGCAATCAGGCAGCGCGGCTGGAGGTGGCTCGCGCCACTGTCGACAGCGACCGGCAAATCCAGCTGCAATTCGTTCAAGGGGCGACGCGGTACGATATCCCGCGCGAATTCGTCGGTGGCGGGCAGTTGCGGGGTTTGTTGGATTTCATCAACCGCGACGTCGTACAAACCCAAGCCGAGCTCGGGCGTGTGGCCTTGGCGACCGCCGAGGTCCTCAACCGCCAGCAGCGCAGCGGGCTCAATGCTTTGGGGGCTCCCGGCACCGATCTGTTGACGTATGCGCCTGCCGGCTTGCAGGCCAAGCCCGGCAGCGAAAACACCAGCACTGCAACGATGACCCTGACGGTGGCCGATCCAGCGGCGTTGCGCGCCACCGATTACGACATTACCTACACCAGCGGCACCAATGTACAGATCCGGCGCAGCAGCGATGGTTGGTTTTGGAACGGTACCGCGTGGCAACCCAGTGCGGCGACGCTGGGTACATTGCCCGCCCAACTGGATGGCCTGACGCTGAGCATCAGCGGCACCCCCGCGGCAGGTGACCGGTTTTACATTCGTGCCGGGGCCGATGCCGCCAGCAGCCTGCACATGCCGCTTGCCAGCCCCGCGGAGCTCGCCGCGGCCAACCGCGTGCAACTGGCGCTGGGGACGCCCAACAACGGCAACGCCACCATCGAGGCGGTCTCCGCCCACATCAACAGCGGCAGCTGGGCAATGCCTGCGTTGCCCGCGGCGCTGACATTTACCGCACCCAACCAATTTGCACTGGCTGGTTTTACGCCGGCATCGGTTACCTACACGCCGGGCGAGCCCATGGAATTTACGTATACGTCGGGCGGCAACTCGGTGACCGTGCGGCTCACCCTGCGGGGCCAGCCGCAAAATGGCGACGTCTTTCAGTTGCAGGCGGCCCCCACCAGTGGCGCGGCCTTGGTTGTCAATGGCGGCAACGCCAGCGCGATGCTGGCGCTGCGCGATGACGTGTTGTTCGACGGCACCACGCCGCTGTCCGATGGCTACTTGGCGGTGTTTTCGGGACTGGCGGCGCGCATCAACGAAGCGCAAACGCGAGCGACGTTTACGCGGGCGCAAGCGACGGACGCCGAGCAGCGCCGCGCCAATCTCGCTGGCGTCAACCTCGACGAGGAAGCCGCGCGGTTGCTGCAGTTCCAGCAGGCTTATCAAGCGTCGGCCAAGTATTTGCAAACGGTGCAGTCGGTCTTCGACACGCTGCTTGCCACCTTCCGTTGACCCCCAAGAGGTGCGTCATGACCCTCTACCGTGTCGCCACCGCCAACAGCTACGACACCACCATTCAACGCTTGCAGCAGCGGCAAGCCGAGCTGGCCGAGCAGCAGGACAAGCTCTCCTCCGGCAAGCGCGTGCGGCGTGTCAGCGACGATCCGGCCGCGGCGGCACTGGCCGAGCGCGAGCGCGCGCGCGAGCACCGCGTGCAGGCCGACCAGCGCGCGCTGGAGGCAGCGCGCCGCAACCTGCAGCTGGCGGAGAGCACGCTGGCCGACATCGGCGACCTCTATCACCGTGCCAAAGAGCTGATCGTGCAGGGGGGCAACGGGTCGCTCAACCCCAGCGACCGCGCCACCATCGCGCAGGAGCTCGAGGGCATCCGAGAGCGCATTCTGGCACTGGCCAACACCAAGGACACGCTCGGACGGCCGCTGTTCATGGGCTTGGGGTTGGCCAGCGGCACGCAGTCGTTCCAGGAAAACCTGGTTACTGCGGCCGCTACCACTTATGGACCCGATGGTCGGGTGGTGCAAGAAAATGGCTTGCGTGGGCAAGCGGCGGCGACCGAAACGGGGTTGCCCAGCCAAATCGATGGTTACCCGGTGTTTTCGGGGCGGCTTGCGGCCACGGCCTCAGCCATTGTGTCGGTCAACGCCGGCAACAGCGGCACGGCCGTGGCGCTCGACGCCCGTGTGCAGAACGCCGCCGGGCTCAATACCACCCAAGTGTTCACACTGGATGACAGCACGCCCAACGTCGGCAGCTACACCCTGACCTACACAGCCGGTGTGTGGACCGTCAATGGAACCGACAAGTCGGGTGCGGCGTTCGGTCCCGTCACGGCCACGGTCACCACCGTCGATGGCGTGACGCAACTCGATTTCGAGGGATTGCGGGTGCGCATCCAAGGCACGCCTGCCAACGGGGATGCCTTTACCGTCACGCCCACCGTCGATGTGGACGTGTGGGAGTCCTTCGACCGCGCCATCGGGGCGCTCAAGAGCGAAAATGGCCATGACCTGAACCAGGAACTGGCTGTCGTCAACCTGCACCTGGAAAAACGCCTCGACAGATTGCTCTCGGCTCGCGGTCAGTTGGGTGACTGGCTCAACCGTGCGGATCAGATGGACGCAGCCTTCCAGGCACGCAAGGACTATCACGTGCAGCAACAGTCCGACCTTACCGACCTCGACATGGTCGAGGCGATTTCGCGCTTCCAAACCCAACAGCTGGGTTACCAAGCCGCGCTGTCGTCCTACGCGCAGGTACAGCGCCTGTCGCTGTTCCAGTATCTGGCCTGACCGCGCCGTTCGGCGCTGACCCGCCGGCGCTTGCGCCGGCACCGCAAGACAGTGCCAGATGATTCGATGAGTGGCAAACCCCGGCACGGCTGTGGCTCGGAGTGGGGTTGCGCGCTCAGCACATGGCGATCTGCGCCTCGTATTGCCGTCCGTGTGACCTTGCCCCCGTATTCCCGGACCCGTCCTATTCGCAACGTAACGCCGCGTCCTTGACGGTTGGGCGGCGTGCCCGGGGCGGTTGGTTTCGGCGTAACCGAAGTTTGATCGACACAGTTGAGCACACGACACAATCCACTACAGTGTATGCATGGGACTGCGTGCACTCGACCACATTGCCTGCACCTACGAGCCCGTGTGGGGGGCGCAGCGCCGCATCGTTGCGGTGCGGCTGCGGGTGCGTGTGCTGGAAGAGGCGGCGGACGTGCCGCGCCTGCTGCTGGCGCTGGAAGACTGGTGGTACGCCGGCTCGCCGATCCTGATCGTTGCCTTCCAGCACGAGCGGCACCTGCGGCAGGCACTGGCCGCCACGGCGCCGGACTATCTGTGGCTGGAGCTGCCGCCGGCGGCGGCGCTTCCCAGCAGCGACTGGGCGCATCCCGTCTCGCTGGCCCGGCGACACGGACACCGCCTCGTGCAGCGTGTGCCGAGTCGCGTGACGCGCCGCGGACTGCCGCAGCCCAGCGCGGAATGGCGGTACCTGCTCGACGTGGGCACGCCAGCGACCCGGGCGGCCGCGCCCATCGAGGGCGACGACATGGGGCCGCAGGCGCTGTGCGCCGGCCTCACGACCCTGGCGTCGGCGCGGGAGTGGCTGGACCATCGCCGGGGTTGGGGCGTCGTCGGCTGGCCCGCGGCAGACGTGTGGGCCCAGCGCAGCCCAGTGCAACGCGGCCCGGACAAGGCCACGCTGCTGCGTGTCCAACAGGCTCTGATGCACGACACGCCGCTGGAACGCGTCGTCACGCTCATCCACAGCGACGTGGCGTTGACGTACCGGCTGCTGCGACTCCTCCACAGCGATGCGGTGGCCGCCCGCCGGCCCATGCCGACGATCCGCGAGGCCATGCGGGCGCTGGGCGAGCGGCGTTTTCGGGATCTGTTGCTGCGGCTGATGCCCGCCGCCGTCGCCGACCCCGACCTCCTGCCGCTGCGCAGCGCCTTGGTGCTGCGGGCGCAGTGCATGCAGTGGCTGATGGACGCCGGACCGCAGCAATCGCTGGCCACAGAGATCTACCTGACGGGGTTGTTCTCCGGGTTGACGGACTGGTGGCCGGGTTCGATGGCGAGCCTCCTGGCGCCGCTGCCACTGTCCGACGCCATGGTCGAAGCGCTGGTGAACGGACAGGGGCCCTACGCGCCGTACCTGCACATCGCGCGGCGGCTGGAGGACCCGGCGGCGCTCGACACCCTCCCCGACGCGTGCGCGGAGGCGGGGTTTTCGCTGCAGTCGGTCAACACGGCGTTGCTGCGGACGTTGGCGCGGGCCGCGGCGTGACGTGGCCTCGGCAGTGTGGTCCCGCTGCGATGGCCGCGCTATGCAGCAAAAATGCAGCAATAACAGGGCCGGACAGCAAAAAGCCCGCGCGGTGGCGGGCTAAGTGCTTGATTTCTTTGGCTCCCCGACCTGGGCTCGAACCAGGGACCTACGGATTAACAGTCCGGCGCTCTACCGACTGAGCTATCGGGGAACGATAGACCCGCATTATAGCGGCGGTGCGGGGCGTCTCCGGCCGTCGCGCATTGGACATGCGGCGGTGGCCGGTGGCCGCGTCGGCGGTGACAATGCACCCCGTGGGGTGGCGCCGTGGCGATGGCCGGCGCAGTGGCTGGTGGGGTAGGCCGGCCCGATGCTAACGCTGTTGGAGAGCCGACGATGGATTTGCGTTTCAGCGCCGAGGAATTGGCGTTTCGGGACGAGGTGCGCGCCTTCCTGCGCGAGCGGCTGCCACCCGAACTGGCGGCCAAGGTGCAGCAGGGACTGCGGCTGACGCGCGACGACATGGCGCGCTGGCACGCCATCCTGCATGAGCAGGGGTGGCTCGCCAGCCACTGGCCGCGGGAATGGGGCGGCCCCGGATGGGGGCCGGTGCAGCGCTTCATCTTCGAGTACGAATGCGCGCTGGCCGGGGCGCCGCGCATCGTGCCGTTCGGTGTGCACATGTTGGGGCCGGTGCTGATCCGCTACGGTACGGAGGCGCAAAAGCGCCACTGGCTGCCGCGCATCCTGGACGGCCGCGACTGGTGGTGTCAGGGGTACTCCGAGCCCGGGGCGGGTTCGGATCTGGCGTCGCTCACGACCACCGCGGTGCGTGACGGTGACCACTACGTCGTCAACGGCCAGAAGACGTGGACGACGCTCGGGCACTACGCGAACCGGATGTTCGCGCTGGTGCGCACGGACCGCGACGCCAAGCCGCAGGAGGGGATCAGCTTCCTGCTCATCGACCTGGACAGCCCGGGTGTCGAGGTGCGGCCGATCATCACGCTGGACGGCGAGCACGAGGTCAACGAGGTCTTCCTGACGAGTGTGCGGGTGCCGCTGGACCGGCTCGTGGGACAGGAGAACCAGGGCTGGACGATCGCCAAATACCTGTTGACGTACGAGCGCACCAACATCGCGGGGGTGGGGTTTTCGGTGGCGGGGCTGGAGCGGCTCAAGGTCGTCGCGCGCCGGGTGCACAAGGGCGGCCGGCCGCTGATCGAGGACCCGTTGTTTGCCGCGCGGCTGGCGCGGGTGGAGATCGCCCTGGAAAACCTCAAGACCACCAATTTGCGCGTGCTGGCGTCGGTGGCGGGCGGCGGCGCACCGGGCGCGGAGAGTTCGCTGCTGAAGGTGCTCGGGACGCAGATCCGGCAGGAAATTCTGAGCCTGACGCGGCGGGCCATGGGGCCGTATGCGCTGCCGTGGATCGAGGAGGCGCTGACGCTGGAACGCGCGGACGCCGCCGTGGGGCCCCCGGGGGCGGCGAGCGCCGCGGCGCAGTACTTCAACTACCGCAAGCTGTCGATCTTCGGCGGCTCCAACGAAATCCAGAAAAACATCATCGCCAAGGCGGTGCTCGGGCTGTGAAGGGGGGCGAGGCATGGACTTTCGGCTGACCGACGACCAGCGCATGCTGGCGGAGTCGCTGGACCGCTATCTCGCGCAGCGCTACCCCATCACACGCCGGCACGCGGCAGCGGCGAGCGCGCTGGGCTTCGATGCCGAAGTGTGGGCCGGCCTGGTGGAGCTGGGGGCCGTGGCCGCGCTGCTGCCGGAAGCCGCCGGGGGGCTCGGGGGCGGCGGGTTCGACATCACGACGGTGTTCGAGAGCGCCGGGCGGGCGCTGCTGATCGAGCCGCTGCGCGGGGCGCTGGTGGTGGGGCAGATCCTGGCCCGGGCCGATCACCCGGATCGCGTGGCCGCATGGTTGGCGCGCGTGGCGGCGGGCGCCGTCGTGGCATTCGCGCACGAGGAGCCGGACGCCCACTACGAGCCCTGGCATGTGGCGACGACGGCGCAGCGCGATGCCCACGGCTGGGTACTCGATGGGCACAAGGCCGTGGTGGCGCACGCCGCGGCGGCGGACGGCTGGCTGGTGAGCGCGCGTCTGGCCGGTGGCGTGCGCGATGCGGCGGGGATCGGGCTGTTTTGGGTGCCGCGCGATGCGCTCGGGGTCACGGTGCAGCCATACCCGCGCATCGACGGCGGCGGCGCAGCGGACCTGCGGTTCACGACCGCGCAGGTGCCGGCGGAAGCCCTCGTCGTCGGGCCGGCGCGGGCGTCGGAGGTGCTGGCGCATGGGCTGGCCTGCGCGACGCTGAGCCTGTGCGCCGAAGCCCTCGGGGCGATGGAGGTCGCACTGCAGCAGACGCGCGACTACCTGCAGACGCGGCGCCAGTTCGGCCGGCCCATCGGCAGCTTCCAGGCGCTGCAACACCGGGTGGTGGACCTGTGGATGGCCGTGGCGCAGGCGCGCTCGGCCGTCATCAACGCGGCCGCCGCGTTCGACGGCGGCGACGCGCTCGAACGGGACCGCCTGATCGCCGCGGCCAAAGCGACGATCGGCCACACCGGCACCCACGTGGCGGAGGAGTGCATCCAGCTCCACGGCGGCATCGGCATGACGTGGGAGCTGCCGTTGGCGCACTACGCCAAGCGGCTCGTGATGATCGATCACGAATACGGCGACGAGGACCACCACCTGGCGCGTTTCATCGCGCTGAGTCGGCTGCGCGAGGCGAGCGCCTGAGCCGGCTGGTCGGGAACCCAGGCGGCACCCCGCGATCCAGCGGTCATGCACGTCGCGGAAAACGGGTGGTGGACGGGGGTCTCCCCGCATCGGTGGCAGGCGGTGGGCCGCTGGCTGGGCGCCGGCGTACTGGCGCTGGCCGTGGCCGGCTGCAGCGTGGTCGGGCTGGCCTACCAGCAGTTGCCCACGGTGCTGATGTGGCGGCTGGACAGCCTGTGGGATCTGCAGGGCGATCAACGCGTGGGCGTGGACGAGGCCGTGCGGCGCTGGCACGCGTGGCACCGGCGCGAGCAGTTGCCCGCGGTCGCCGCCCTGCTGCAGCGCTGGCAGGCCCTGGCGGCCGGTACCCCCGACGCGGCGACGGTTTGCCGCGAGGCCGACGCGGTGCGGGCGCTGCTGCGGGAGGCGACCGACCGCACGGTGGACGATCTCGCGCGCTGGCTGCCGACGCTGACCGACGCGCAACTGGCTCACTGGCGCGCGCGGCTGGACGATGCCGACGCCGAGTGGCGGCGCGACTGGGGGCAGAGCGATATCGACCGGGGGTTACGGCTGCGGCGCACGCGGGAGCGGCTGGAGATGTTTTACGGCCGCCTCGACGACGAGCAGCGCCGCTGGCTGCGCGAGCGGCTGCGCGCCGTGGAGGTCCGGCCGGAACTGGCGTGGGCGGAGCGCCAGCGCCGGCAGGCGGACTGGCTGGAGACGGCGCGCCGCCTGCGGGGGCTGCCCACGGCCCAGGCCGCGGCGGACGTGCGCGCCCTGTGGGCGCGCACCTGGCGCTCGCCCGATGCGACGCTCGCCGCATATCAGGATGCGGCGTGGTTCGCGGGCTGTGCGTGGCTGGCCGACTGGCACGCCCGTGCAACGCCGGCGCAGCGCGCCCGCGCCGTGGCGCAGTTGCAGACGTATGAGCGTGAGGTCCGGGCGCTGATGGAGAACGGCGTGTCCAACGGCAGCCTCCTGGGCACCACCAACCGACCATGAAAAAACCCGCACAGCAATAGCTGTGCGGGTTTCATCAAAACCCGCAAGGAAACATTCTTGCGGGTTTCGCCAAAACCCGCTGGGCCTTGGCATCCCAGCGGGTTTCTTCAAAACCCGCCGGGATCGCTCCCGGCGGGTTTCACGGATGTGTGGTCGTGCCGTCAGCGGCCGATCACATGTCCATGTCCATGCCGCCCATGCCGCCACCCGCGGCCGGCTTGGCTTCGGCCTTCGGCGCTTCGGCGACCATGCACTCGGTCGTCAGCATCAGGCCGGCCACCGACGCGGCGTTTTGCAGCGCGGTGCGGGTCACCTTGGTCGGGTCCAGGATGCCCATCTCGATCATGTCGCCGTAGGTGTCGTTGGCGGCGTTGAAGCCAAAGTTGCCCTTGCCTTCGAGCACCTTGTTGATCACGACCGAGGGCTCGCCGCCGGCGTTGGCCACGATCTCACGCAGCGGGGCTTCGACGGCCTTCATGACGAGCTGGATGCCCGCGTCCTGGTCGGCGTTGGCACCCTTGAGCGTGCCGACCGCCTGACGCGCACGCAGCAGCGCCACGCCACCGCCAGGAACGATGCCTTCTTCGACGGCCGCACGGGTGGCGTGCAGCGCGTCTTCGACGCGGGCCTTCTTCTCCTTCATTTCGACTTCGGTCGCGGCGCCGACCTTGATCACCGCCACACCGCCGGCGAGCTTCGCCACGCGCTCTTGCAGCTTCTCACGGTCATAGTCGCTGGTGGCCTCTTCGATCTGCACGCGGATTTGCTTGACGCGCGCTTCGATGTCCTCGGCCTTGCCAGCACCGTCGATGATGGTGGTGTTTTCCTTGGCCACTTCGACGCGCTTGGCTTGACCGAGGTCGGCCAGCGTCACCTTCTCCAGCGTCAGGCCGACTTCCTCGGCGATGACCTTGCCGCCGGTCAGGATCGCGATGTCCTCCAGCATGGCCTTGCGGCGATCGCCAAAGCCCGGGGCCTTGACCGCGCACACCTTCAGGATGCCGCGGATGGTGTTGACCACCAGGGTGGCCAGCGCTTCGCCTTCGACGTCTTCGGCGATGATCAGCAGCGGACGGCCCGCCTTGGCCACTTGCTCCAGCGCCGGCAGCAGGTCACGGATGTTGCTGATCTTCTTATCGTGCAGCAGGACGTACGGGTTCTCCAGCACGCAGACCTGCTTGTCCGGGTTGTTGATGAAGTACGGCGACAGGTAGCCGCGGTCGAACTGCATGCCCTCGACGACATCCAGCTCGTTTTGCAGGCTCTTGCCGTCCTCGACGGTGATCACGCCTTCCTTGCCGACCTTGTCCATCGCTTCGGCGATGATCTGGCCGATCGACTCGTCGCTGTTGGCGGAGATGGCGCCGACCTGGGCGATTTCCTTGCTGGTGGTGGTGGGCTTGCTGATCTTCTTCAGCTCGGCCACCAGCGCTTCGACCGCCTTGTCGATACCGCGCTTGAGGTCCATCGGGTTCATGCCGGCGGCGACGTACTTCATGCCTTCGCGCACGATCGCCTGCGCCAGCACGGTCGCGGTGGTGGTACCGTCACCGGCGTTGTCGCTGGTCTTGGACGCCACTTCCTTGACCATCTGGGCGCCCATGTTCTGGAGCTTGTCCTTGAGCTCGATTTCCTTGGCCACGGACACACCGTCCTTGGTCACGGTGGGGGCACCGAACGAGCGCTCCAGCACCACGTTGCGGCCCTTCGGGCCCAGGGTCACCTTGACGGCATTGGCCAGGATGTTGACGCCTTCGACCATGCGGGCGCGCGCGTCAGCGCCAAAAACGACGTCTTTTGCTGCCATGGTTCAGATTCCTTCGTGTAGGGGTTGATTCGGGAGATCAAAAGGGGACGCGTGTCGCGTTCACTTCTCGATGACGGCGAACAGGTCGTCTTCCTTCATGACCAGCAGCTCTTCGCCGTCGACCTTGACGGTCTGGCCGCTGTACTTGCCGAACAGCACACGGTCACCGACCTTGACGCTCAGCGGCTTGGTTTCGCCCTTGTCGTTGGTCTTGCCGGGACCGACAGCCAGCACTTCGCCTTGATCGGGCTTCTCGGCCGCGTTGTCCGGGATCACGATGCCCGAGGCGGTCTTGGTCTCGTTTTCCAGACGCTTGACGATCACGCGATCGGCGAGAGGACGAAGTTTCATGCGATCTCCTGTCGTAAGGACGATGAGGTTGGGTTGCAGAGGCGGCGGGGTGTCAGGTGTTAGCACTCACCGCCGACGAGTGCTAATGATAAGGGCTTCGGCGGGCCGTTTCAAGGGGTGGGGGCACGAGGGGCCGCGAGGGAGGGTTGGGTGGCGGTTGGCGGGCCTGGCTCGCGGGGAAGCGCAAGCGCCTTGCAGAACATCTCCTTCAGCGCGCTCAGTTTTTCGGCTCTATGCCGTTCGCAGTGGAAGCGGATCTGACAAGCGGTGAGGGCTAGGCTCGAGAGGCAGCGGCGCGGCCTGGCTTTGAGCAGAGACAACAGTTCAGACAGGTGGTCCCCGAACACCAGGCCGAACTTCTTCTCTTTTGAGGCGCAGGCCCATTCAGTGACCGTCCGCTCACGCAGACGTGGGTTGGTGACTTGCGTAGCCAGATCGTGGATGGCTGACAAGTGATCCTACTTGCGGCTTGCGACGTGTCGTCGGTCACGCGCATCATGGCATGGAATTTATGGTGCTTTTGCAGCGAGCCGCTCGGACGCTGGCGTTCGCAGGCCCAGAGCTTTGGCATCATGGGTCCTCCGGACGTTCGGTTGCGCCCATCCAGTAGCACAGCAGCGGTGCCGGGATGCGCATGATCTGCGCCTCGATCCCGTTACCCGGCAAGCCTTGTAAGGGGCCGAAGTCGTCCAGCGACTTCGTGACCACGTAGCCGCGCGCGATGCGCTTGCCTTGGCACAGCTCGATCAGACCTTTCAGCTCGCGCGCACCGGTGTGCTGGGCGCGGTACTTCACTTCGAATGGAATCAGCTCGCCGCCCACTTCGGCGACGAGATCGACTTCGTGGTCGCGCTTGCCGCGCCAGTAAGAGAAACGCACGTTCTGCGCGTAGTAGCGGGCGAACAGGTGCTTGAACACGGCCGTCTCGGTGGCCACGCCCAGCGCCGCGGCGTCTTCCAGGATGGCCTTGCCCTTGAGCATCACGGCTGGCGCGATGGCGGCATCGGCCAGGTAGATCTTGAAGCGCGCGCGCAGCACGTCTTTGCCGTATCCGTAGGGTGCCAGGCGGTAGATCAGGTGCGTGGCCTCCAGCAGCTCGATGAAGTGCTGCGCCGTCGGGCGCTTGACTTCCAGGTTGCTGCACAGGTCCACCATGTCCAGCAGGCCGCCATCGTGCAAGCACAGGTAGAGGAAGGTGTGCTCCAGGTCCAGCACGCGGCGCACGCCGAAGAGGGCCGTCATGTCGCGCTTGAGCACTTTGTCGATGATGTCCTCGCGCAGCAGGCGCTGCGCCTGGGTGACGCTGTCCACCTGCGCGGTCTGCGGAAAGCCGCCGCGAAGCAGGTACTCGTGGAAGTGGCCGACGTAGTCTCGACCCAGGTCGGTAGCGCGGTAGAAGTCCGCCGGTGTCCAGTCGAACAGGTCGCGCAGGCTGCGCAGCCGGGGCAGCTTGGGCAGTTGCAGGCGCTTGATCTGCAGGTACTCGTAGAACGACAGCGTGGTCAGCCGGATCGTTTGCCAGCGGCCGACGCCGGATTCTTGGTCGGCTTCCACCAGCGGCATGGCCGATCCGGTGAAGGCGATGCGCCGGTCCTTGCGGAAGTCGACTTGGTGCTTGACCCAAGTGCCCCAGTCACGGATGAATTGGGCCTCGTCGAGCAGCAGGTACTCCGGTCCCTCGGCGCGCGGCTCGCGCTCGCGCCAGGCATCGATGACGGCATCGATGCCGGCCAGCTTCAGGATCGGGTGGTCGAAGGTGGCGTAGAGGATGTTGGCGGCGGGCACACCGGCGCGCAGCAGCGCATCCGCGGCCTGCAGCATCAGGGTGGTTTTGCCGATCTGCCGCGCGCCGGAGAGCATCACGGCCCGGGGCGCGGGCGGGGCGGTGAGCCAGGTGTGGAGTTCGCAGAAGGCCGCGCGCCGGAACGCAGGCAAGTCCGCAATGGCCTCGCCCCGCCACCAGGGGTTAAACTGGGCGAGGACGGCGACGAGCTCTTCTTTTGAGACTCTCATCGAGCGGATTCTACCTGTTTCTCCATCTTAGTTAAAGTGTAGTTTGCTTGTTTTCGTCTTATAAGGTGGATTTGATTGTCAACGAGGTACCTTGCTTCCGGCCCCGACAGCGCTTGAATCATTGCATCGCGATCAACCCGGAGACCCCGATGCGCCACACCGATCCCCGCGCGGCCTACGTGTCACCACCACGTGCCCAAGCGCGCGCAGGCCTTCGGCGCATCTCATCCGATCGGGCAGCTGCCGGCCGAGGCGGCCGAAGCGATGATTCGCTCAATGAGATTCACGCGCAGCAGCCCTTGTTCGACGCGCTCGATGCGTAAGGCGTGCGCGATTCGCTTTCACGTGACACGGTTTTCAGCGAACCGCGACGCGCAAACCCGCATCGCCCCAAGGGGGCGAGCAAAGTCCAGCCACAGGTCGGATGGAGAAAAGGGGGAATCTACGCCGGTCTAAGGCCGCAGAACACACCGGTCGCCGCCGACCGGAACACGGCATGCACCGGCAACCCGCGCCAGGACTGATCATTGGCGGGCCGACGAAAAAGCCAGCGCGAGGCTGGCTTGGATGTTTGGTGGCGCTTCAGGGATTCGAACCCCGGACCTGCGGATTATGATTCCGTCGCTCTAACCGGCTGAGCTAAAGCGCCAGCGAAGCCTGCATTATAGCGGCAATTCGAAGCATCCCTTCCGCCGGCACCCGGTGCGGCGAACGGCGGGAGGGATGCAGGCCCGAAGAATGCATCCCAGCGAGACATCCCAGCGCCAGGAGCGGCTCAGAGAGCGCGCGGCGCACGGCGAGCTCAGCCTTGCGCCACGCGCCTTGGGCACTGTCCGAATTTTTGTGTTCAAGGCTGGCGTGAGCCCGCTGCGTGCAACAAGACTCAGTCCGCATATGACGCGCTCGCTTCGGGGATCAGCGATGTTGGAAATGGGGCGTGCGCTTTTCCAGAAACGCGGCCATGCCTTCCTTCTGGTCGGCGGTGGCGAACATCGCGTGAAACAGCCGCCGCTCGTACATCAGCCCGTCCGACAGCGGTCCCTCGAAGGCGCGGTTGACCGCCTCCTTGGCGGCCAGCACCGCCAGGCGCGGCAGCGACGCGATGGACAGCGCCACCGCCAGCGCCTCATCCATCAGCTTGTCCAGCGGCACGACGCGGCTGACCAGGCCGGCGCGCTCGGCTTCGGCGGCGTCCATCATGCGGCCGGTGAGGACCATGTCCATCGCCTTGGCCTTACCAATGGCGCGCGGCAGCCGCTGCGTGCCCCCCGCGCCCGGCACGACACCGATCTTGACCTCGGGTTGCCCGAACTTGGCGTTGTCCGCGGCGATGATGAGGTCGCACATCATCGCCACCTCGCAGCCACCGCCGAGGGCAAAGCCCGCCACGGCCGCGATGACCGGCTTGCGCACGTGGCGCAGCGCCTCCCAGTTGCGGGTGATGTATTCGGTGCGGTAGACGTCCGAAAACGTGTACTGCGCCATCGCGGCGATGTCGGCACCAGCGGCGAAGGCTTTCTCGCTGCCGGTGAGGATGATGCAGCCGATCGCGTCGTCCGCGTCGAAGGCGCGCAGCGCCGCGCCCAGCTCGTCCATCAGCCGGTCGTTGAGGGCGTTGAGCTGCTTGGGGCGGTTGAGGGTGATGATGCCGACCGGCCCCTCGGTGCGGGTCAGCAGGGTTTCGTAAGTGGGAGGTGTTTCGCTCATGGAGGATCCTGGAACGAAGGTCGGTGGGTATCGGTCGACGGCGACGGGGGTTACGTATGGGTGTGCTTCGCCAACTATAGCGCTTTGGCGCTTTGGCGTGCCCTTCCCGTTAGCCCCTGTGGGGTGTTGCGTGGCCCATGTGGGGCATTGCGTGTCTGCCCGGGAGGGTGTGGCCGCCAGCCGGCACCCGTTTACGCCGAGCCGACGGCGGTAGCGCGTGCGCAACGCGCTCACTCCTGTCCTGGGCGCTGCGCGCGCCCGCGGGGCCTGCGGGTGGATGGGAGGTGTCGATCCACGGCAGCCGCCGTCACGCGCGCGGTACGATGGCGGCGGGCGCGCCCGACCGTGCGACGACTGATGGGTGCGCATCCCCCATGAAGGAAGGAGCGAGACGATGACCGATACCCCAGCCGCCGCGCCCGCGGCAGACGAGATCGTGTTCGAGCGCCGCGGCGCCGTGGCGGTGCTGACGCTGAACCGCCCGCAGGCGCTCAACAGCTTCACGCGCACGATGCACCGCGCGTTTCAGCAGGCGCTCGCCGCCGTCGAGGCGGACGACGGTATCCGCGCCCTGGTGCTGACCGGTGCGGGGCGGGGCTTTTGCGCCGGGTTGGACCTGTCGGAGCTGGACTTCAGCCCCGGGCCGGACATGCTGGAGCGCGCCAACCCGGGGCCGGTGATCGAGGAATGCTTCAACCCCAGCGCGCGGGCGCTGATGCAACTGCGCGTGCCGACGGTGGCGGCGGTCAACGGCGTCGCGGCGGGCGCGGGGGTGTCGCTGGCGCTGACCTGCGACATCGCGATCGCCGCGCCGCAGGCGAGTTTCGTGCAGGCGTTCAGCAAGATCGGGCTGATCCCAGACGCCGGGGGGAGTTGGCTGTCGGTCGAGCGCCTGGGTTTGGCAAGGGCGCTGGCGTGGGCGATGCTGGGCGACAAGCTGCCGGCCGAGCAGGCCAAGGCGTGGGGCCTGATCTGGGACGTGGCCGACGACCCGCTGGCGGCGGCGCTGGCGCTGGCCGAGCGGCTGGCGGCGATGCCGACGAAGGCGCTGGTGGCCACGCGCCACCTGCTGCGCGCGGCGGGGCAGCGCTCGTTCGAGCAGCAGCTCGACGCCGAGCGCGACCTGCAAGCGGCGCTGGGCCGCACGCACGACTACGTCGAGGGGGTCACCGCGTTTCTGCAGAAGCGCGCGCCGCAGTTCCGGGGGCAGTAGGGTCGGCGGTATCCGTCGCGGCGGCGGGGAGCAGTTGCACCGTGACCGCCGGGGCGGGCCAGCGCAGCGGGCAGCGCAGCACGCGGCCGTCGCGCGCCAGCCAGCACACGAGCGGCTCGTCCGCGCCCAGCCCGCGCGCGTGCAACGCCACGTCGTCGAGGCGGCGCACGCGCCACGTCTCGCCCGCGCGCTCGACGGCCAGCCACTCGTCCCCGGCGGCCATGCCGGCGGCTTCCGCCGCTCCGCCGCGCAGCACGTTGCGCAGCCGCAGCGCGCCGTTGCTTTCGTCGACGCGCAGCCCCAGCCGCTGCGCCAGCGGCGCGGGCTCCTCGACCCAGCGCACGCCGTGGCGCTCCAGCAGCGTGCGCAGCGGCAACTCGTCGGTGCCGTGCACCCAGGCGTCCAGCTCGGCGTCGAAGGAGCGGCGGCCGAGCCGGCGCAGCACGGCGCGCAAGTCGGCTTCGCGCATCGGGCCGCCGGCGCAGCGTTGCCACAGCGCGCGCATCACGTCGTCCAGCGTGGCGTGGCCCTCCGCGCGCAGCGTCAGGTCCAGGCACAGCGCCACCAGCGCCCCCTTGGTGTAGTAGCTGACGGTGGCGTTGGGGGTGTTTTCCTGCACGCGGTAGTACTTGATCCACGCGTCCCAGCTCGCCTGGGCGACGCTGTGCACGTGCCGCCCCGGGGTTTGCAGCACCTGGTTGATGGTCTTGGCCAGCAGTTGCAGGTGGGTGGCCTGGTCGATGAGGCCCGCGCGCAGCACCAGCAGGTCGTCGTAGTAGCTGGTAAAGCCCTCGAAGAACCACAGCAGTTCGGTGTGGTTTTCGCGGTCGTAGTCGTAGCGGGTGAATTCGCGCGGGCGCAGCCGCTTGACGTTCCAGGTGTGGAAATACTCGTGGCTGATCAGGCCCAGCAACGTCGTGTAGCCGTCGCTGGCTTTCAGTGGCGGGGGTGTTTCGTCCGGCGCGTGCAGGCCCGGCAGCGGGGCCAGCGGCAGGTCGGCGCGCGCACACACCAAGGCCGTCGAGTGCCGGTGTTCCAGCCCGCCGTAGCCGTCCTGCGTGGCGTGCAGCAGAAACACATAGCGGTCGATGGGCGGCGCACCGTCCGGCCCGTGCCACAGGGCCATGGCCGCTTCGCACACGCGGGCGGTATCGGCCAGCAGGCGCTTTCCGTCGAACCCGGCGGGTGCGCCGCTGACGACGAAGCGGTGGGGCACGCCCCGCACGGTGAAGTCCTCGCACCAGAAGGCGCCCATTTCCACCGGGCTGTCGGCCAGCTCGTCGTAGTCGGCAGCCAGGTAGGTACCAAAGCCGTCGCCGTCGGCCCAGCGCCAGGCGGCGGCCGTGCGGCGGCGCGCCCCGGGGGCGGGTGAGAGCGGGCGCAGTGCGGTGGCCACGCGCCAGCCGTGCGTGGCGTCGCTGGGTTGCAGCGTCAGCGCGTGCGGTTCATCCTCGCGCCCAACGATGCGCAGGCACAGGCTGGTGGGGTTGAAAAAGCCCCGGCGCGTGTCCAGGTACGCCGCCCGCACCGATGGGTCGAAGGCGTAGACCTCGTAGGTCAGCGTCAGCGTGGCGGCGTCACCCGCGTCGATCTGCCAGGTGTTTTTGTCGAGCGCGCGCACCGGCACCGTGTGCCCACCGGCTGACGCCTGCAGCCGTTGCAGGTGCTGCGCAAACTCGCGCACCAGATAGCTGCCGGGGATCCACACCGGCAGGCTGACGCGCTGCCGTGGCGCGGGACGGTCGATGTCGAGCGTGACGCGCCACAGGTGCGCGTGCGCGTCGACCACCTCGACCGTGTAGCGGATGGCGGCGGGTGGTGTGCCGCCCCGCGTTGCGCCGGGCACGCGACGCGCAGCCCCCCGCTGCTGCCGTGGTGTGCTCATTTGCCAGCGCCGGCCTGCGCCAGCAGCGGCTCGAGCCGGTCCAGTCCGACCGCACCGGGCAGCCGCGTGCCGTTGGCCAGGATCGTCGTCGGCGTGCCGGTGATGCGGTACTTCTGCCCGAAGGCGATGTTGCGCTCCAGCGCCGCGGTGTCACACTTGGCGTCGGCCGGTGGCTCGGGCGGCGTGACGCCGCGCTGCATCCAGTCGTTCCACGCCTTGGCGCGGTCGCGCGCGCACCAGATGGCGCGCGATTTGGCTTCCGAATCCTTGCCCAGCACCGGGTAGAGGAAGGTGTGGATGGTGACGTTGTCGAGCTTGGCCAAGTCGCGCTCGAAGCGCTTGCAAAAGCCGCAGTTGGGGTCGGCGAACACCGCCAGCTTGCGCTGCCCGTTGCCGCGCACGACGGTAAAGGCGTCCTTGAGTGGCAGGCTCTCGAAGGCGATCGCGGTGAGCTTGTCCAGCCGCTCCTCGGTCAGGTTGGTGCGCGCCTTGGTGTCGATCAGCACGCCCTGGATCAGGTAGTTGCCCTCGGCGTCGGTATAGAGGATGTCGGTGCCGTTGAGGCGGATCTCGAAGAGGCCGCGCATCGGGGTCGGGCGCACTTCCTCGATGCGGGGCAGGTTGGGCAGTCGTTCGCTGAGGTTTTTGCGGATGAGCGCTTCGTTGGCGTGGGCGGCGGTGCCCGCCACGGCCAGCAGGGCGGCGGAGGCCGCCAGCGCGGCGCGGCGGGGCAGGGCAGAGATGGCGCGGGGCATGTCAGTGTTCACGGTATGTCGAAAGAAAGGGGCACAACGGAGCGCGATGTGATGCGGGGAGGTGCCTTGGCGGTGGGATGCCGGTCATCGCCCATCCCGGTTCGGGTGGACGCGCCAGCGTGTTTCCGGGCGCCTCATGCCGCGGGAGTCAGCGGTTGGCCCGCCGCCTGTTGGATGAGCCAGTGCTTGATCGGTTCCAGCCGGTCGGCCGCGCGCAGGCCCCAGCGGCGCAGCAGCGCCAGCCGGGGGTCGGGGCTGCCGAACAGCGCGTGCAGCGCATCGGTGGTGGCCTGCATCGCCGCCACCGGCGCGGCGCGCGCGCGCTCGTAACGCCGCAGCAGCCGCAGGTCGCCCAGCGGTCGCCAGTATTCGCGCTCGCGCAACACCCGGGCGAGCTCGGCGACGTCCCCGAGCCCGACGTTGAGGCCCTGGCCGGCGAGCGGGTGCATCGCGTGCGCGGCGTCGCCCGCCAGTGCCACACCCGGCCGCACCCACGGGCGCGCGATCGAGAGCTCCAGCGGCCAGCCGGCCGGCCGGCCCTCGGTGTGCATCGCGCCCAGCGCCGCGCCGCAGGCGGTCTGCACCGCGGCCGCAAATGCGTCGGGCGGTAACGCCAGCAGCTCCGCCGCGCGCGCGTGCGGCACCGACCACACCAGCGCGACCGTGTGGCCGTGTTCGCCCCCCATCGGCAGCAGGGCGAGAATGCTGTCGCCACAGAACCACTGCCGCGCCACGGCGCCGTGCGGCCGCTCGCAGCGCAGCCGCGCCGCCACGGCGGTGTGGGGGTAGGGGTGGCGTTCGTATGCGAATCCCTCGGCGAGGCGGGTGGCGCTGCGCCGCCCCTCGCAGATGACGGTCAGCGCCGCGCGCGGCCGCGGGGTCTGGTCGGCGTCGAGCCGCTCGATCCCCGGCTGAAAGGCCACCGCCTGCGCGAGCGTCGCCTCCAGCGCCGGCACATCGACGATCCACGCGAGCGGCGCCGAGGGGGCGGCCGCCGCGTCGAAACGGATCGCCGCGGCGGCGTCGACCGCCGCGCTGTCTGGCGCGGTGTCAGCGTCGGCGACCCACATGTGGCGCACGGGCGTGACCGCGTCGGGCTCGGTCGGCCAGCCGCGCACCGCGGTGAGCAGCGCCCGGGAGGCGGCGTTGAGCGCATAGGCCCGGATGTCGGGGGCGTCGCCGGCGGCGGGCGTGCGTTCGACCAGCGCGACGCGCAGCCGCTCGCGCGCCAGCAGCAGCGCCAACGTGCGGCCGACGATGCCGCCGCCCAGAATCGCGACGTCGTAGAGCTTGCTCATGCGGCCATTGTAGGACCGGGGCCGTGACCACGTCGTGGACCCGTGCGATGCATCCTTGCGATCGCGAGTCGTGATACTGCCGTGCGATATGGCTCCGGATACGGCTCCGTCACGGTTTTGTCTTGAGTCCCCAGCTGTCCTCACAAGCACAGGACGCTGCGGAGGAGGTGAAAAAGTTCTTTGTGCCGGATCAATAGGCCAGATAAAGGGGGGCTGTGCGATGGGGCGCCGCGGTGGCCGGCCCGCGGGGTGGCGCTGGAGGCACAATGTGCGCCATCGGCCCCGTTCTGTCGGGTTGTCGATCCCTTTTCATCGGGTATGCCCGTGTGTTGCCCTGGCATCGGGCACGCCACCCTCACCGTCTGCGGAGTTGGCTCACCATGAACGACACCGACGCCACGCTGGACCTCACGCTGGAGCAGTTGTGGATTTACCCGGTCAAGTCTTGTGCCGGCATTCGCCTGCGCGCGGTGGAGCTGCTGGAGACGGGCCTGGAGTGGGACCGCACCTGGATGGTCGTGGACGCGGACGGGGAGTTCGTCTCGCAGCGGGAGCTGCCGCGCATGGCGTTGATCCAGCCGCGCTTTCGCATGGGGCAGCTGGAGCTGCGAGCGCCGGGGATGCTGTCGCTGCACCTGGCGCTGGACGCGGCCGAGCGGCCGTGCCGGGTGCGCGTCTGGGACGACACGGTGGACGCCTACGACATGGGGGACATTGCGGCGCAGTGGTTCACGGATTTCCTGGGGCCGGATCTGCCGCCCGGGATGGGGCCGCTGCGGCTCGTGCGCTTCGACCCGGACGAGCGGCGGCTGTCGCCAGCACGCTGGACCGGTGGGGTCGAGGCACCCAACACGTTCAGTGACGGTTTCCCGGTGCTGGTGCTGTCGGCCGCGTCGCTCGCGGACGTCAACGAGCGGCTGGCGCTGCAGGGCCTGCCGCCCGTGGGGGTGGAGCGCTTTCGGCCCAACGTGGTGATCGGCGGTGTCGGCCCCTACGACGAAGACCGGCTCGACCGTATCGCTTGGCACGCGGATGCGGCACCGGACGACGCACCGGCGGTCGAGCTGCGGCTCGTCAAGCCGTGCGCGCGCTGCAGCATCCCCGACGTGGACCCGACGACCGGTGCGCCGGACGGGCGCGTGAGCCCGTTGCTGCGCACCTATCGCCAGGACCGGCGGCTGATGGGCGCGGTGACGCTCGGGATGAACGCGATCGTGCGGCGCGGCGATGGCCAGATGCTGCACGAGGGGATGCGCGGCGTGGGGCACTGGGGCGCGTGGTGAGGCGGCGGGCCGTGGCGGCCGGCGGGTAGCGTTGTTCGCGGTGCCCGGCCGGTAGAATCGGGCGCTCGACCGGTCGCCGGGCGGCGCATGGGCGCGGCCCGGTGGCGTTTTCTTTTTTGGACGACCTCCCCGCCATGAGCCTGAAATGCGGCATCGTGGGCCTGCCCAACGTCGGCAAGTCCACCCTCTTCAACGCGCTGACCAAGGCCGGCATCGCCGCCGAAAATTACCCGTTTTGCACCATCGAGCCCAACGTTGGCGTGGTCGAGGTGCCGGACCCGCGCCTGCAGCAGCTCGCCGCGATCGTCAAGCCGCAGCGCGTGGTGCCGGCGATCGTCGAGTTCGTCGACATCGCGGGGCTCGTGGCCGGGGCGAGCCAGGGGGAGGGCTTGGGCAACCAGTTCCTCGCGCACATCCGCGAGACGGACGCGATCATCAACGTCGTGCGCTGCTTCGACGATCCCAACATCGTGCACGTGGCGGGCCGGGTCGACCCGGTGGCGGACATCGAGGTGATCCAGACCGAGCTGTGCCTGGCCGACCTGGGCACGGTGGACAAGGCGCTGCAGCGCTATCAGAAGGCGGCCAAGAGCGGCAACGACAAGGAAGCCGCGAAGATGGTCGCGCTGCTGGGGCGGGTGCGCGCGGTGCTCGACGAGGGGCGCCCGGTGCGGGTGCTGGCGCTCACCGACGAGGAGCGCGCGCTGCTCAAGCCGCTGTGCCTGATCACGGCCAAACCGGCGATGTTCGTCGGCAACGTGGCGGAAGACGGTTTCCACGACAACCCGCTGCTGGCGCAGCTGCAGGCGTACGCCGAGCGGCAGGGCGCGCCGGTCGTGGCCATTTGCGCGAAGATCGAGGCCGAACTCGCCGACATGGACGACGCCGACAAGGCCGAATTTCTGCGCGAGCTGGGGCTAGAGGAGCCGGGCCTCAACCGCCTGATCCGCGCCGCCTACCAGCTGCTGGGGCTGCAGACCTACTTCACCGCCGGCGAAAAGGAAGTGCGCGCCTGGACCATCCCGATCGGTGCCACCGCGCCGCAGGCAGCGGGCGTGATCCACAGCGATTTCGAGCGCGGCTTCATCCGCGCGCAGACGATCGCCTTCGACGACTTCATCCGCTACGGCGGGGAGCAGGGGGCCAAGGAGGCGGGGCGCATGCGCGCCGAAGGCAAGGACTACGTCGTGCAGGACGGCGACGTGATCCACTTCCTCTTCAACGTCTGACGTCCGGCAGCGCCTGCCACTGGCCCGCGACGTAGCGGTAGACGGTGTCGGCGTCGAGCCGCCACAGGTGCAGCCAGCCGTGTTCGACGAGGTGGCGCACGGTGGTGTGGCGTTCGATGACCGCCTCGATGCGCGCGGCCGGCGCGGCGATGACGACCGTCAGCCGCAGGGGCTCGTGCATCCAGCGCTGCCCGTCGTGCAGCGACTGGCGCGCGAGCCCGATGCGCAGGTCGCCGCCATTGCCCTCGAAGACGCCGAGCACGCCGCCGACCACGTTGTGCAACACCTTGTTGCCGCTGCCGTACAGCCGCGGCTCGCACTGGGACGCGTGGTACTGCCAGTTGATCCAGTGCGTCACCAGCATCGGCGCGGTCATCAGCAGCTCCAGCAGGCTGCCGTCCGTGTCCTGCGCGGCGTCGTAGTCGTGCAGGAACACCCGCCCGTCCAGCGACTGCCCGCGTGTGAGGGACCGCGGCGCGATGAGGAACGCGGCGTTGCCGGCCAGCCCCCATTCCGGGCGCGTTTGTGCGCCATCACTGGCGCGCCGGCGCAGCCACCGCGCCAGTGACGGCCCGTTCGTGGCGGCAGGCAGGTCGAGTGTCGGCGCGCGCTCCCGGCGGACCGCTTCGGCCGCGCGCACGAACGCGGCCTGCAGCGCCTCCAGCGCGCGCTGGCTGGGCGCGGGCAGCAGGTCCGTGTCGAACCACTCGACCTCGTCGGTGGTGGTGTTGTGCAGCGCCGCGACGAAGACCGTCGTGGCGGGGACGGTGATCCCGTGCGCAGACAGGCCCGCGCGGACCGCCGGGTCGTTGAGCAACTGCGCCAGCACGCGCGCGTTGACCTCGCCGGTCTGGCCGCCGCAGGCACCGCAGTCCAGCGCGGCCACGTGGGGGTTGTTGGCGCTCTGGCTGCCGTGGCCGACCAGCGCGACCAACGGGGCGAGCCCCGCGTGCAGCCCCATCGCGCGCAGCACGCGCGCGGCCAGCGCAATTCGCTCTTCCAGCGGGATGCCGCCGAGCGCCGGACGGCACACCGGCCGCAGGCGCGCGGGCAACCCTTCGGCATCGTCGTTGGGGCGCGGGGACGCCGGGGGGCGCAGCCAGCGCAGCAGCGCGCCGCCGTAGAGCCAACCGGCCGCCTCGACGAAGGGGAACGCCGCCAGCGGCCAGTGCGCGCCGGCGCCGCGCTGGTCCGCGCGCGCCAGGGCCCGCTGCCGCAACGCGGCCACGTCTGCGGGCTGGACGTCCGCGGGCGGGTCTACCGTCCCGGTGGCCCCGGCCGGGGCGTCCGTGACCTCCAGTGCAGGGGCCAACAGCCCCGGCAGTTGCGGGCGGCACGCCGGCGTGCCGATCGGGGTGTAGGCGATCGGCAACCCGAAAAAGCCGGCAAACCCCAGCGTCTGCACGTGCGGGGTGGTCGCCTCCAGCGCCCGGCGCAGCCGCTCGCTGCGCACGTCGATGCAAAACACCACTTGGGCTTCTGGGGGTTGCGGCGTGGTGGACGCCCCGGCGTGGCGCAGCGTGTGCAGCAGGGTGCGCTGGTAGTCGATGTCGAGGGCGGTCTGCCAGATCTCATCGACGCGCAGCGCGGCGTCGGCCGCGGCGAGGTGCGCGTCGACCTGCGACCACGCCGCGTGCAGGCCCGCGAAAGCCGCCTGCGCATGCCGCGCGGCGTCGCCTTCCAGCAGGATCGCGCCCCAGGCCAGCCGCAGCGCCAGCAGCTCGCGCAGGTGTGGATCGCGCCCACCGGCGAGCCGCGCCTGCCAGTCCAGGTAGGCGCAGTACGACGCCCAGCCGTTGACGGTGAGCAGCAGCGCCTCCAGGTAGTCCGCCCACCGCGCCGGGGGCAGCCCCAGCTTGCCGAGCACCCAGCGTTCCGCCTCGGCCGGGGTCGGGGGCAGGTGGGCGAGCGACGCCCCCAGCCGCGGCAGGCCCATCAGCGTCCCGATGCCGTGATCGTGCAGCAGGGTCTCGCGCCAGAAGGCGTACAGACCGCCGTCGCGGCGCGGCTGCCAGTCGGCCTGGTGGCGGTCGAAGTAGGCCGCGCAGGTCTGGCTGATCTGGTGCGTGACCGCGTCGCGCCACGGCAGCCGGTGGTGCCGGTTCGGCTCGGCGTCCAGCAGGTCGATCAGCAGCGGCAGGCGCGGCAGCGACGGCTCCGCCGCCAGGGCCGCCACGCATGCGTCGGCGTCCAACCCCGCGGCGGGCGGGGGCTGCAGGCGCTCGATCGCCTCCTCCAGATCCGCCCGCGTGACGCGGCCGCTGGCCCAGGCCTCGCGCACCAGCGCGCGCGGCGGCAGCACGCGCACGCCCCCCAGCACCGCCAGCCGGGCGGCGACCGTGCGCAGCGGCTGGCCGATGCGGCCCCAGTGGGGGTTGACCGCGATCGCGCGGTCCAGCGGCCACGCGGGGGCGATGGCCGCACACGCCTGTTCACAGGCGGCCTCGATCTGCAAGGGGAGGGCGTCGGTCGGGTTCATGGGCGCTCCGGTTCAGGGGCAGTGGGTCGGGTGACGGGTCAAGTGATCGCGTCAGGCGGGGTGGTGCAGGCGCGCCGGCCACAAGCGCAGTGCCGCGCGGGTGTAGGCCTCGTCGAGATAGAAGCCGGCGTAGCTGGCGCGCCGCAGCGCCTCCAGCCGCGCGGCCCACGCGGGGTGCTGCAGGGCGGCGGTGACCGCATACAGGCCCGCGAGCGCCCCCAACACCCACGGTCCGGCGCCATCGTGGGGCACGTCCACGGTCCCCAGCGGCAGGGCATGGCCCGCCAGCGCCAGCGCGGTCAGGCTCGCGATCAGCGCAGCCCCGCGCACCGTCCAGGCCGCGTCCACGGTGCCACTCGCGGAGGGCGGCCGCCACAGCAGCGGTGCCCACGCGATGGCGAGCACCCCGCTCCACCACCACGGCCAGCCGTTGCCGGGTGCCACCGATTCGACCCCCGCGACCACAGTACCCACGACCGCCGCCGCGATGGCGGGAGCCGTCCACAGACTCGCGGGGGCCGGCGGGTGCGGGTTGCGCCGGTCGCGCGCGCGGGCCGCGCGTACCGCCTCGCCCGCCGCGAGGAAGGCGTGGGCTTTGTAGATCGAGTGGCCGATCAGGTGCAGCATCGCCATCGTGTACAGCCCCAGGCCGCACTCGAGCAGCATGAACCCCATCTGGGCGAGCGTGGACCACGCGAGCCGCAGCTTGATGCTGACGCGGGTGAGCATCACGAGGCCGGCCAACACCGCGCTGGCGGTGCCGAACACGACGAGCAGCGTGCGTGCCGGCGCGGCGACGTCGAGCAGCGGCGCGAAGCGGATCAGCACGTAGCCCCCCAGGTTGACCACCCCCGCGTGCAGCAGCGCCGAGACGGGGGTGGGGGCCTCCATGACCTGGATCAGCCAGCCGTGCAGCGGCAGCAGGGCGGTGCGCACGATGACCGCGAGCACGAGCAGCACGGCGGCCGCCTGCAGGGCGGGCCCGGCGCCGTGGGTCTGCACGTGCGCCAGCAGCGCCGACAGCGAGCCACTGCCGACCGCCTGCCACGACAGCCACGCGGCACCGAGCAGCAGCGCGTCCGCGAGGCGGTCGGCGAGCCACTTCTTGTGCGCGGCCAGCCGGGCGAACGGCCGCTCCGGGTAGAAACACAGCAGCCGCTGCAACGCGGCGCCGACCAGCACCCACGCGCCGATCAGCACCGCCCAGTGGTCGGCCAGCAGCAGCGCGTGCACCCCTGCCAGGACTGCGGCGAGCGCGGCGGCGTAGCGCGGCTGCCCCGGTTCGCCCGCGAGGTAGCGGGCCGAGAACGCGGCGATCACGCTGCCCAGCCCCTGCACCAGCAGCGCGATCCACGCGGCGCCGAGGTCGGCGCGCAGCCCGGGCACCACGGCCGCGGACGGGCCCGAGCCCAGGCCGTGCAGGACGAGCGAGGCCACGGCGGCGAGTACCGCCAGACCCATCAGCGCGTGTTGCAGCGGCCACAGGCGGCGCGGGTCGCGCACCGCCAGCGCCAGGGGGACGGCCAGCGCCATCACGGCCAGCGGCGCGGTGGCGGCGAGGATCGAGGCAAAGACGAGGGTGGGGCCCATGATCGGTTCACGGCAACGGCGATGGGCGGATCGTGCCGCGGAACCAACGTTCTGTAAAATACAATTGACAGAAATAAATCATCGATAAAACAGAACAATGTCCCCGTGGACCTGCACCAGCTCAATTTCCACCACCTGCACTACTTCTGGTGCGTGGCCAAAACCGGGCATCTCAGCCGGGCCGCGCGCGAGTTGCACGTGTCGCAGTCGGCGCTGTCGGCGCAGATCCGGCAATTGGAGGAGCGCCTCGGTGAACCGCTGTTCGAGCGCGAGGGCCGGCGGCTGCGCCTGACGGACGCGGGGCACCTGGTGCTGGGCTATGCGGATGGCATCTTCGAACTGGGGCGCGAGATGCTGGGCCGGCTCGCCGGGCGGCGCACCGGTGTGACGTGGCTGCGCGTCGGCAGTGTGGCCACGCTGTCGCGCAACTTCCAGGAAAACTGGCTGCGTCCGCTGCTGGCCGACCCGGGGTTGCGCCTGACCCTGGAGTCGGGGCGGCTGGAGGATCTGATCGCGCGGCTGCTGCACCACGAGCTGGACGTGGTGCTCGCCAACGACGCGGTGCCCGCGGACCCCAAGCGCCCCGTCCACTGCCGGCTGCTGGCCAGCCAGCCGATGTCACTGGTCGGCAAGGCCGACGTCTGGCGCGGCCGGACGCTGCGCGTCCCCGACGATCTGCACGGGCAGGCGCTGGCGCTGCCGGGGCCCCGGCACGCGGTGCGCGCACCGTTCGATGCCCTGTGTGCGACCGCGGGCGTCTCACCCCGCATCCGCGCCGAGGTGGACGACATGGCGATGCTGCGCCTCGTCGCCCGTGACAGCGGCTGGCTGGCGCTGTTGCCGGAGGTCGTGGTGCAGGACGAGCTGCGCGCCGGCACGTTGGTCGTCGTGGGGGTGACGAACGCGCTGCATGAGCACTTTTACGCGATCACCGCGTTGCACCGCTACCGCCCGGCGCTGTTGGACGGCCTGGTGGGCGCGCCGCCCCGCGGGGACCGCGCGGGTTAACACCCGGCAGCCGCCCGCGCGGCCTGCAGCCGCGCCGCCAGCGCTGGCAGGTCGGCCACGGCGACGTCCACCGGCACGTCGGGGGTGTGTTTGCCCCGGCCGGGCCCGTGTTCGCCCGGAGCGCGCTGCAGGTGCGCGGGGCCCGGCCTACAATCGCGGGCTTCGTCTCCCGCCCCGAACCCCTGCCGTGAACGCTTCCGAAGCGCCTGCCGCCGCGCCCGCCACCGCCCACCGCCGCATCCCGCCGATGATGCTGTCGGGCCTGGAGCCGCTCATCATCGGCGAGGGCAGCCTCTTCGTCAACATCGGCGAGCGCACCAACGTGACGGGCTCGCGCGCGTTCGCGCGCATGATCCTGGAGGGGCGCTTCGAGGACGCGCTGGCCGTGGCCCGCCAGCAGGTGGAAAACGGCGCGCAGATCATCGACGTCAACATGGACGAGGCCATGCTCGACAGCAAGGCCGCGATGGTGCGATTCCTGAACCTGATTGCGTCGGAGCCCGAGATCGCGCGCGTGCCGATCATGATCGACTCCTCCAAATGGGAGGTGATCGAGGCGGGCCTGAAATGCATCCAGGGCAAGGGCATCGTCAACTCGATCAGCCTCAAGGAGGGCGAGGCGGAGTTCAAGCGCCAGGCCCGGCTGATCCGGCGCTATGGCGCGGCCACCGTGGTGATGGCCTTCGACGAGCAGGGCCAGGCCGACACCTTCGAGCGCAAAATCGAGATCTGCACGCGGGCCTACCGCATCCTGGTCGAAGAGGTGGACTTCCCGCCGGAAGACATCATCTTCGACCCCAACATCTTTGCGATCGCGACGGGCATCCCCGAGCACGACAATTACGCGGTCGACTTCATCGAGGCCACGCGCTGGATCAAGGCCAACCTGCCCGGTGCCAAGGTGTCGGGCGGCGTGTCCAACGTGAGCTTCTCGTTCCGCGGCAACGAGCCGGTGCGCGAGGCCATCCACACGGTGTTCCTCTACCACGCGATCCGCGCCGGGATGGACATGGGCATCGTCAACGCCGGGCAGATCGGCGTGTACGACGAGCTCGACCCGGAGCTGCGCGAGCGCGTGGAGGACGTGGTGCTCAACCGCCGCCCCCGCTACCGCGAAGGCGAGGACACGGCGCAAACGCCCACCGAGCGGCTGCTCGCGATCGCCGAGCGGGTCAAGGGCGCGGCCAAAGACGACAGCGCCAAGCTGGCGTGGCGCGCGCTGCCGGTGGAGGAGCGCCTGGCGCACGCGCTGGTGCACGGCATCACCGACTACATCGTCGAGGACACGGAGGAGGCCTGGCAGAAGATCAAGGCCCAGGGTGGCCGCCCGTTGCACGTGATAGAAGGGCCGCTGATGGCGGGCATGAACACGGTCGGCGACCTCTTCGGCGCGGGCAAGATGTTCCTGCCGCAGGTGGTCAAGTCCGCGCGCGTGATGAAGCAGGCGGTGGCGCACCTCGTGCCCTACATCGAGGAAGAAAAACGCCAGCTCGAAGCGGCCGGGGGGGACGTCAAGCCCCAGGGGCGGATCGTGATCGCGACCGTCAAGGGCGACGTGCACGACATCGGCAAGAATATCGTCACCGTCGTGTTGCAGTGCAACAATTTCGACGTGGTCAACATGGGCGTGATGGTGCCCTGCCACGACATCCTCGCCAAGGCCAAGGAAGTGCAGGCCGACATCGTGGGCTTGTCGGGCCTGATCACCCCGAGTCTGGAGGAGATGCAGCACGTCGCCGCGGAAATGGAAAAGGACCCGTGGTTCCGCGAGCGCGGCGTGCCGCTGCTCATCGGCGGCGCCACGACGAGCCGCGTGCACACGGCGGTCAAGATCGCGCCACAGTACAGCGGGCCGGTGGTGTACGTGCCTGACGCGTCGCGCAGCGTTGGCGTGGCGCAGGCGCTGCTGGGGGAGCAGCGCGAGGCCTACGTCGCCGAGCTGCGCGCCGACTACGCGCGCGTGCGCGCCCAGCACGCGGCGAAGAAGCCCACGCCGCTGTGGCCGCTGGCCAAGGCGCGGGCCAACCGCACGCCCATCGACTGGTCGGCGTGGCAGCCGGTGCGCCCCGGCTTTCTGGGCCGGCGCGTCTTTCGCCAGTACGACCTGGCCGAGATCGCACGCTACATCGACTGGGGGCCGTTTTTCCAGACCTGGGACCTGGCGGGGCCGTATCCGGCCATCCTCGACGACGAGGTGGTGGGCGAGCAGGCGCGCAAGGTGTTTGCCGATGCGCAGGCGATGCTCAAGCGCCTCATCGACGCGCGCTGGTTGACGGCGCACGCGGTGGTGGGGTTCTGGCCCGCCAGCGGCGAGGGCGACGATATCGTGCTGTATGCGGATGAGTCGCGCACGCAACCGGTTCTGACCTGGTACAACTTGCGGCAACAGGCCGCCAAGGAAGAGATCGACGGCGTGATGCGCCCCAGCCGCTGTCTGGCGGACTTCGTCGCGCCGCTGGCCAGTGGCGTGCCGGATTACGTGGGGGTGTTCGCGGTGACGGCGGGTATCGGCGCCGAGGCGCGCGCGGCGGCGTTCGAGGCTGCGCACGACGACTACAGCGCGATCATGCTCAAGGCGCTGGCCGACCGGCTCGCTGAGGCGCTGGCCGAGCGGCTGCACGAGCGCGTGCGCACCGAACTGTGGGGCTACGCGCCGCACGAGCGGCTGACCAACGAAGAGCTGATCGCCGAAAAATACCAAGGCATCCGCCCCGCACCGGGTTACCCGGCGTGCCCGGACCATACGGTCAAGCGCGACCTCTTCGCGCTGCTGCGCTGCGACGATATCGGCATGGGACTGACCGAGAGCCTGGCGATGACGCCTGCGGCCAGCGTCAGCGGCTTTTACCTCGCGCACCCCGAGGCGCGCTACTTCAACGTCGGCAAGATCGGCCGCGACCAGCTCGAGGACATGGCCGCGCGCCGTGGGATGCCCGTCGAGGAGCTGGCCCGCTGGTTGGCTCCGTTATTGGATTAGCCGCGCTCGGCCGGGCCGACCGTTACCGCGCCGGCTGAAGAGGGCGTCAGCTCGGTCGCGCAGCGCTTGCGCAGCGCGATGTGCTGCTCGATCAGCGCCTCAGGCGTGCCCAGCGCCGCCAACGACGCCGGTGCCAGCAACCACAGACGAATCAGCCCGGCCAGAAAGCACTGCGTGTCCCATGCCGCCAGTGCCGGCGACAGATCGGGGCGCAAACTGCCCTCGCGCTGCGCGATTTCATACGTGCTCGTCAGCTTGCCCTGCAAGTCGTTGATGTGCAGGCGCCACTCCTCCAAGTCTGCGGCCCGCTCCTGCACAAATTCGCACTTGAATTCGCAGATCTCCATGATGGCCAGCAGCCGCTCGTCGCGCTGGATGGAGCCGATGAGCTGCAGCAAAAAGTTGCGCACGCGCCCCAGCGCATCGGTATGGGGGTCTAGCAGCAGCGTGTCGTCGAGCCGATCAATGAGCGGGATGGAGACCTCGTCAAACATCGCCTGCAGCACGTCCCCCTTGTTGGCGAAGTGCCAATAGACCGCGCCGCGCGTCACACCAGCCGCTTTGGCGATGTCTTCCAATGTTGTGCGACTGACCCCTCGTTCCCGAAAGACCGTGCGTGCCGCCTCCAGCACGCGGGCACGGGTTTGCAGAGCCTCCTCTTTGGTGCAGCGAGCCATATCATAAATTTTCGCACAGTAAACATACATACACAAATGTATGTAAAATCCAGAGCTCTCACAATCTCGATAGGAGGGTGTGCTGTGTGGAATCGAAGCCGAGCCGCGTTGGGCGCGGCCTTGGGGGTGCTCGCGCTGCTGGCTGGCTGCCAGCGGGCGGTGGGTGAGTCTGCGTCGGAACACGAGATGCCGCCGCTGCCGGTGCAGGTGCGGGTGATGCAGGCGCAAACGGTGCCGCTGATGCTGGAAGCCGTGGGGCAAGCGGAAGGCTCCAAGCAGGTAGAGGTGCGCGCGCGCGTCAGCGGTTTGATCGAGCGACAGCGCTACCAAGAGGGCGAGCCGGTGCGCGCCGGTGCGGTGCTCTACGAGATCGAGCGCGCGCCGTTCGAGATCGCGCTGCAGCAGGCGCGCGCGCAGCTGGCGCAGCAGCAAGCCCAGCTGGCGCAGGCGCAGCGGGAGTATGAGCGCGTGCGTCCGTTGGCGCAATCCCAGGCCGTCAGCCAGCGCGAGGCGGACAACGCGCTGTCGGCACTGCAGTTGGCCCAGGCCGCGGTGGCGGCAGCCCAGGCACAGGTGCGCCAAGCCGAGCTGAACCTGTCGTACACCACGGTGACCGCCCCGATCGCGGGGGTGACGGGGCGCTCGCTCAAGTCCGAGGGGGCGTTGGTCAATCCAGGCACGGACAGTTTGTTGACCACTGTGACGCAGACCCACCCCATTTGGGTGCGGTTTGCAGTGTCCGAAGCGGAATGGGCGCGCTTGCGCGCCGCCGCTGGCACGCAGGTGCGCGTGCTCGATGAGCGGGGCGAGCCGCTGTTGGAGCCCGGGCGGTTGAATTTTACGGGCTCGACGGTCGACCCCGCGCTGGGCACGGTGCCGCTGCGGGCCGAGTTTGCCAATCCGCGGTTGCGCGTGTTACCGGGGCAATTTGTCAAGGTGCAGGTGGTGGCTGGGCAAACGCAAGGGTTTTTGGTTCCGCAAGCGGCCTTGGTGCAAAACGAAGAAGGGCATCGGGTGTGGGTGGTGCGCGATGGGCATGCCCAGCCCGTTACCGTGCAAACCGCCGGTTGGTGGGGCGGCGATTGGGTGGTGACGGCAGGGCTGCAATCGGGCGACTCCGTCATCGTCGACAACCTGATGAAGCTGCGACCGGGCATGCCGGTGACCGTGCACACCGCCGCGGCCGCGGCTGCAGCACAGACGAGCACGGGCCACTAAGGGAGGGCGCATGAATTCCCGCTTCTTTATCGAGCGGCCGATTTTTGCGGCCGTGTTGTCCATCGTCGTCGTGCTGGCCGGACTGGTGGCCATGCGCGTGCTGCCCATTGCGCAGTATCCCGAGATTGCCCCACCGACCGTGACCGTCACCGCGTCGTACCCCGGGGCATCGGCCGAAACGCTGGCCACCACGGTGGCTGCGCCGATCGAGGAGCAGCTCTCGGGCGTGGAGGGGCTGCTGTACTTCAGCTCGAGCGCATCCTCCAACGGTACCGTCGAGATCACCGCCACGTTCGAGGTGGGCACCGACATCGACAAAGCCACCTTCAATGTCAACAACCGGGTGCAATTGGCGATGCCGCGCTTGCCCGATGAGGTGCGGCGCAATGGCGTGGTGGTGGCCAAGCGCTCCAACAACTTTTTGTTGGTGATTGCACTGACCTCGCCGCGAGGTACCCACGACGAGCTGTTCCTGTCGAACTACGCCACGCTCAATATCGTGGATGAGCTCAAGCGCATCCCAGGCGCGGCCGACGTGCAGGTGTTTGGCGCGCGTGACTATTCCATGCGGGTGTGGCTCCATCCCGAGCGCATGGCGCAGTTGGGTGTCACGCCGGCTGACGTCGCGGCGGCCATCAGCGCGCAAAACGCCCAGTACGCGGCTGGCAAAATCGGTGCCGAGCCGGCCCCGGCAGGCCAGGTGCTCACTTACACCGCCACCGCGCGTGGGCGACTGCTGCGGCCCGAGGAGTTTGGCAACATCGTCTTGCGCGCCGACGGCCCTAACGGGGTGTTGCGACTCAAAGACGTGGCGCGGGTGGAGCTGGGCGCACAAAGCTACGACCAGTCCAGCTACGTCGACGGCAAGCCCTCCATCGCCATTGGCGTGTTCTTGCAATCGGGGGCGAACGCGCTGGATGTGGGCGATGCGGTCAAGGCCAAGATGGCCGAGTTGCAGCGCGAGCGCTTCCCCGAAGATGTGGCGTACCTCATCCCGTACGACACCACCCGGTTTGTGTCCGCCTCCATCCATGAGGTGGCCAAGACGGTGCTCGAGGCCGCCCTCATCGTGCTGGTGGTGGTGTATGTTTTCTTGCAGACGTGGCGCGCCACGCTCATCCCCATGCTGGCGGTGCCGGTATCGTTGATCGGCACGTTTGCGGGGTTGTGGCTGCTGGGTTTTTCGATCAACACGCTCACGCTGTTCGCGATGGTGTTGGCCATCGGTATCGTGGTGGACGACGCCATCATCGTGATCGAAAACGTCGAGCGCCTCATGCGCGAGGAGCGCTTGAGCCCGTTTGCCGCCGCTGTCGAAGCGATGCGCGAGGTTTCCGGTGCGGTGGTGGGCATCGTGCTGGTGCTGTGCGCGGTCTTTATTCCCGTGGCATTTATGGGTGGGATCGCGGGGCAGCTCTATCGCCAGTTTGCGGTGACGGTGGCCATCTCGGTGGTGCTCTCCGGGGTGGTGGCGCTGACGCTCACACCGGCGCTGTGCGCCCTGCTGCTCAAGCCGCACACGCCCGGAGGGCCCACGCGCGCCGAGCGCTGGTTTGCGCCATTCAATCGCGGGTTTCAGTGGTTGACCGACCACTACTTGCGCGGGGTGGACTTGGCGCTGCGGCGGCGCCTGGCGGCGCTGGTGGCCTTTGTGCTGATATTGGGGGGGGGCGGCTGGCTCCTGGTGACGGTGCCCAGCAGTTTTGTGCCAGAGGAAGACCAAGGTTACATCATCGCCTCGGTGGTGTTGCCCGATGGCGCGACGCTGGCGCGCACACAGCGCGCCACCGAGACGCTGCGGCAAATGAACGCGGACAACCCAGCCATTCAAAACTTCTTCGCGATCAATGGCTTCGACTTTATCGGTGGTGGCGCGAAGGCAAACGCCGCGACGATCTTCATCCCGATGAAGCCGTGGGAGCAGCGGCAACAGAGCGCGCAGGCGCTGGCGCAAGCCGTCTCGGGCATGGGCCTGGCGCTGCCCGACGGCATTGCCTTTGCTTTCAATCCGCCGGCCATCATGGGGTTGGGCCAGGCGGGCGGCTTTGAGGTCTATGTGCAGGGGCGCACCGAGCCCGACCCGATGAAGTTGGCCCAGGTCACGCAGGACTTCATCGCGGCACTCAGTCGCCACCCCGCACTGACCGGCCTCAACACCTTCTACCGCCCCACGGTGCCACAGCTGCGCGTGGAGGTCGATCGCGAAAAGGCACTGGCTCTGGGGGTGTCGGTGGACGAGGTGTTTGCCGCTTTGCAGGTGCAGATGGGGTCGTACTACGTCAACGACTTCAACCGCCAGGGGCGTACCTATCGGGTGACGATCCAGGCCGATGCCCCCTTCCGCGCCCGGCCCGAGGATTTGGGACGGCTGTATGTGCGCTCGCGCACCAGCGGGCAGATGATCCCGCTCAAAGCGCTCATCCGCGTGGACAACATCGTCGGCCCCGAGCAGGTGGAGCGCTACAACGGCTATATCGCGGCCAAGATTTTCGGTAACGCTGCACCGGGCTACAGCTCGGGCGAGGCCATCGCCGCCGTCGAACAGGTGGCGCGTGAAACCCTGCCGCCCGGCTACAGCATCGAGTGGACCGGGCAGGCCTATCAGGAGAAGCGCACGGGCAATGCTTCGGTGTTCGCCTTCGGCTTTGCGTTGATCATGGTGTACCTCATTCTGGCGGCGCTCTACGAGCGTTGGGGGGTGCCGCTGGCGGTGATGCTGGCCGTGCCGTTTGCCGTGACGGGGGCGTTGTTGCTGGTGTTTTTGCGCGGAATGGAAAACGACATCTACTTCCAGATCGGCTTGGTGGTGCTCATCGGTCTGGCGGCGAAGAATGCCATCTTGATTGCCGAATTCGCCATGCAAGGCATGGAGCGCGGCCTGTCGGCCGTGGCCGCCGCGCGCGAAGCCGCCCGGCTGCGCTTTCGCCCCATCGTGATGACCTCACTGGCGTTTGGTCTGGGGGTGGTGCCGCTGATGATCGCCACCGGTGCCGGTGCCGCCGCCCGGCAATCGATGGGCACGGGCGTTTTTGGCGGCATGGTCGTGGCGACGTTCGTGGCTCCGCTGTTCATCCCGCTGTTTTTCACCTTGTTGGCGCGCAAGCCGCGCCCCACACACGGCCATGCGTCTGGCGCAGCCGAGGAGGTGTCGGTATGACGTTGCATGCACGAGGAACTGCGCGGCGATGGGGGTCGCTGTTGGGGGTGGCTGTGCTGGGCGGATGCGCCATGGTGGGGCCGGACTACGAGCGTCCCGCAGTAGAGTTGCCTGCGCACTTTCCGGTGGCCACCGTCACGAAGTCCGAGGCCACGGCGACGGTGTCGCCGACGTGGTGGACGCTGTTGGGTGACCCCACGCTCGACGAGCTGATGGAGGCCGCGCGCCGCCACAACACGGATGTGCAGGCGGCGGCGGCGCGCGTGGAACAGGCCGAAGCGCTGCTGCGCGAGGCCGAGGCTTTGCGCTGGCCAACCCTTGGGTTGAACGCCGCGGCGACGCGCCAGCGCAGCAGCGCGTTGGCCCCCGGTGGTACCGGGGCCGCGTACGAAACCTACCAGCTCGCGGGCACCACGAGTTTCGAGATCGATTTCTGGGGCCGATTGCGCCGGGCATCGGAGGCGGCGCGTGCCCAGGCGCTGGCCACGGACTACGCTCGCGAGGTCGTTTGGCAGACGGTCAGCGGTTCGGTGGCCCAAAGTTACTTCACGCTGCGTATGCTCGATGAGCAAATCGCGCTCAGCCGCGAGACGCTGGCGTCGCGCGAGGAGAGCCTGCGGCTGTTGCAGCTGCGCCTGCAAACCGGTGCGGCCACCCGTATGGAGGTGGAGCAAGCCGAAGCGGAGCGAGCCGAGGCCGCTGTGCAGTGGCGCGAATTGCAGCGCCAGCGTGAGCTGGTGCGCTCGCAATTGGCGCTGTTGACCGGGCAGCCAGCGCTGCAGCTCGAGCCGGGGCGGCTCGGTGACATGCCGCTGCCACCCGTGCCGCCGCCGGGGTTGCCCTCGGCGCTGCTGGAGCGTCGCCCCGATGTGCGGCAAGCCGAGGCCTTGTTGGCTGCCGCCAACGCGCAAATCGGTGTGGCGCGTGCGGCGATGTACCCCAGCATCGTGCTGACGGGGGCGGCAGGTGGGCTCAGCACCGAGCTGGCGGACTTGCTCAAGAGCGGTGCGCGGTTTGGCTCACTGGGCCTGACGTTGGACTTGCCCCTCTTCGATGCGGGGCGGCGGCGCGCGCAAACCGCCCAGGCCGAGGCGCGTCAGCGCGAGGCACTGGCGACTTACCGCGCAGCGGTGCTGGCGGCGTTTCGCGATGTGGGCGATGCGCTGACCGATTGGGAGGCCGCGCGTGCCGCGCAAGCCGACGTGGAGGCGGCTGCACAGGCCAGCGAGCGGGCGTTGCGTGCCGCGCAGCAACGTTACGAGGTGGGTTATGCGAGTTACCTGGAGCTGCTCGATGCCCAGCGCAGCGCCTATGCGGCGCGGCTGCGCGTGGTGGAAAACCGCCGCGCCCAGTTGAGCGCGACGGTGGCGGTGTTCAAAGCCCTGGGCGGCGGCTGGTCGGCACCCGAGCGGCTGACGGCGTCGCGTGACAGTGGCCATCGTGAGCGTTAGCGCTGTGTGCGGTGCCGCGCTCCGGTGGTTTTTGCATGTGGCTGCAGCGCGCGCCGCATCGCCGTCATCACGGCCCGCCCCGCTGCGCGCAGCGGTCGCGTCAGTGCGCGGTGCTGGCGCGGATTTCGTCGACGGTTGTCAGGCCCTGCAATACCTTGAGGATGCCGTCTTGGCGCAGCGTGCGAAAGTAACCGGTGCTCATGGCCGAGCGCACCAGCGCTTCGGGCGCGGCTTTCGTTTGGATCAGCCGCCGCAGCGGCGCATCCACCACCAGCAGCTCATGGATGCCGATGCGTCCTTTGTAGCCCGTGTGGTCGCACTGCGGGCAACCACGGGCACGCGCGTGGCCGAGCCCCATTTGACCCTGGCCGTAGCGGGCCAGCCATTCGTCGCGTAACGCATTCGGCGATGGCCGCATATCCTCGGGAAGCGCGTGGGCATAATCGGCCATGAGCTCGTCCAAGGTGGCGGCATCCAGCGGCTCTTGCACGCGACAGTGCTGGCACAACTGCCGCACCAGGCGTTGTGCCAGCACCGCGGCCAACGAGTCCGCAAAGTTGAACGGATCCATGCCCATGTCCAGCAGCCGTGTCACCGTCTCGGCCGCGCTGTTGGTGTGCAGGGTCGACAGCACCAGGTGACCTGTGAGCGACGCCTCGACTGCCATTTGCGCGGTTTCGGCGTCGCGGATCTCCCCTACCATGATCACGTCGGGGTCGGCGCGCAGCAGCGCCCGCAGCGCCGCGCTGAACGTCCAGCCGATGCGGGGGTTGACCTGAATTTGACGCAAGTCGGGATTGGTGATTTCGACGGGATCCTCGGCCGTCCAGATTTTGCGATCGGGCGTGTTGAGGTGTTGCAGCAGCGAGTGCAGCGTGGTCGTCTTGCCCGAGCCGGTGGGGCCAACGCACAGCACCATGCCATGGGGTCTTTGTACCGCCTTCAGCAGCCGGGTTTGGTTCTCTGGGGCCATGCCCAACGCTTCTACAGGCAGCGGTTTGGCCGACGCCAGAATGCGCAGAACGATGTCTTCCGCGCCGCCATGGGTGGGGATGGTGGCCACGCGCAGCTCGATGCGGTGTTGCGGCGAAAATTTCGCAAATTCAATTTTGCCGTCTTGGGGTTTGCGTCGCTCGGAGATGTCGAGCTCGCACATGATTTTTATGCGCGCCACCAGCGCTGCCCGGTAGGTGTGTGGCAACTCCATGTATGGCCGCAGCCGCCCGTCTTTGCGCAGGCGGATGCGCACCTTGCGTTTGCCCGGGTAGGTTTCGATGTGAATGTCCGAGGCCCCTTGTTGGTGCGCGTCGATGATGATGGTGTTGATGAGCCGCACCAGTGAGTTGTCGGATTGCTCTACCGGGGGCGCGGTTTCCGTCTCGTCGTCTGTTCCCTGTTCGAGCGACTCGAGCAGCTGTTCCGGTGACGTGGGAACGCTGGCGTCGGCGTCGGCCACCGGCGGCGTGCCGGCGTCGAGCCCGAAGCGGGCGTAGAGGTCGGTGATGGTGTGGCTGTCCAGCGACTGGCTGCTGAGTGCCGGGACCACCTTGCACTGCAGTGCGAACTCCAGCTCGTCGATCGTCGCGCGGCGTGACGGGTCCTCGGCCGCAATGATCAGCGTTCCGGTCTGCCACAGCAGTGGCACGATGCGCAGCTTGCGTGCGGTCGCCAGCGGCACGCGGCGCAGGGCGTCCGCGTCGACCGGAAACTGCGTCAGGTCGACGACCGGGTAGCCCATCTTGCGCGCCAGCGCGATGCGCAGCTGTTCGCGCGACAATTGACCTGTGCGAACGAGCAATTCGCCCAGCGGGGTGTTGCGTTCGCGTTTTTGTTTTTCGAGCGCTTCCTGAAGCTGTGCTTCGGTGATGAAGCCCAGGGCCGTCAACGCCTCGCCAATACGAACGAGTGGCATGCGCTGCTGCTCCTCCAGCGCCTGGAGGAGTTGCTCGGGCGTGACGATTTCCTCGATCAGCAGGAAATCCCCGAGCTTGCGTTGACGCAAGGCATCCTGTTCGCGCGCTGCACGCTCGACGGCGTCGGGTGTGATGGCCTGTTGCGCAATCAGCACCTGACCGATCACTTCGCCGATATGAAACGCTTCGTAAGCCTCCCTGGGAATGAAGATGCGTCGCACCCGGTCCTGGTCGTCGATGGGCTCGAAGAGAAACAGGCCGGCATCCGTTTCCGCGTGGCCGATGGTCGTGCCTTCGTGGATGCTCCCATCACGCCATGAAAGCCGGTAGGGAAGCCGTGGACGATAGTCAACGAGTTCTTCTAATTGGCGATTTGCCTCGCCCGCGAGCAGCGTGTTCGTCGGGGCCAACGGCTCCGCCAGGACCAGCCGCCGGAACATGTCGAAACGCAGGGGCACCACCGCGCGCGACGGGGGCACCTGAACCTGGATGACACGCCGCTCCCAATCAACCGCGATCAACAAACACGATCGGGTCTGGCGGTTGGCTCCCTCGACCTCGCACGGCTTCGGTCCGTCGGCACCGTCGTCCGCGGCGTAGCCCACATATGGGGGAGTAGGCCACCGAAGTGCGGCGGGTCCAGAGGATCGTTGCGTGTTAACGAGGGGATCGGCTGCGTCGTCAGGCATGGCAGTGCGTCATGGAACTTGGCCTCCCTGGTTGCAGCCGATTATGACGGCATCGGCGGGGGCGCGGGGCGATACTGCAGCGCTTCCGCCACATGCGCGGCCTGCACGCGCTCGCTGCCGGCGAGGTCGGCGATCGTGCGCGCCACGCGCAGCGCCCGGTGTGTGGCGCGACCGGACCAGCCCAGGCGGGTGGCCGCCTGCTGCAGCAGTTGCCGCGCGGCCGTGTCCAGCGCCGCGTGCGCCAGCAGCGCGTCACCCTGCAGCGCGTGGTTCGGGTGCCCCTGCCGCGCCTGCGCCCGCTCGCGCGCTGCGCGCACACGCTCGCGCACCACGGCGGTGGATTCCGCGGGCGCCGCCTCCAACAGGGCTTGGGGTGGCAGTGCCGGCACGTCCACCTGCAGGTCGATGCGGTCGAGCAGGGGGCCGCTGAGCCGGTGGCGATAGCGCTGCACCTGGTCCGGCGTGCAGCGGCAGGCGCGTATCGTCGATCCCAGATAGCCGCAGGGGCAGGGGTTCATGGCCGCGACGAGCTGAAAGCGCGCCGGGTACTCGACTTGGCGCGCCGCGCGCGACAGGCGCACCCGGCCGGTCTCCAGCGGTTCGCGCAGCGCCTCCAACGCAGGGCGGGGGAATTCCGGCAACTCATCCAGAAACAGCACGCCGTGGTGGGCGAGTGAAATCTCCCCCGGCCGCGGGGGCACGCCGCCGCCCACCAGCGCCGCCGCGCTGGCGGTGTGGTGCGGCGCAGCGGTGGGGCGCTGGCGCCAGCGCGCCGGGTCGAAGCGGCCCACCAGCGAGGCGATCGCGGCGCTCTCCAGCGCCTCCTCTTCCGTCATCGGCGGCAGCAGCCCGGCCAGCCGCTGCGCCAGCATCGACTTGCCGGCACCGGGCGGTCCGCACAACAGCAGGCTGTGGCCGCCCGCGGCGGCGATTTCGAGCGCCCGCCGCGCCGCCGCCTGCCCGCGCACGTCGGCCAGGTCAAGGGCGGGGCTGTCATCCGGTAACGGCCGGGGACCGGGGACGACGATCTCCCACACGGGGGCTGGGGCGTCCGCGGGCGGTGCGCCGGGCGTGCCCGTCGCGCCCGGAAAGCGCCGCACCACGTCGAGCAGGTGCGCGATGCGCACGACCCGCACCCCGGGCACGAGGGCGGCTTCGGCCGCGCTGTCACCCGGCAGCACCAAGGTCGATGGCGGTGCGCCATGCCCCATTTCGGTGCGCAGGCCCAGCGCCATCGGCAACGCGCCGCGCACGGGGCGCAGCGCGCCACTGAGCGACAGCTCCCCGGCGTATTCGTGGCCGTCGAGCGCCGCTGTGTCGAGCTGGCCGCTGGCGGCGAGGATGCCGAGCGCGATCGGCAGGTCGAAGCGCCCCGATTCCTTGGGCAGGTCCGCCGGCGCCAGGTTGACGGTGATGCGCTTGGACGAGGGCCATTCCAGCCCGCTGTTGAGGATGGCCGAGCGCACGCGCTCGCGCGCCTCCTTCACCTCGGTTTCCGCGAGCCCCACCAGCGTGAGGCTGGGCAGCCCGTTGGCCAGGTGCACCTCCACGTGCACCGGCAGCGCCGCCAGCCCCACGAGCGTGCGGCTGCGCACCACGCACAGACCCATGGCGATCAACCCTCCCGTCAGATCGGTCAGCTCGCGATCATGCCACGCGCAACGCGGTGGCTTGGACGTGCCGGGGCACGGAAACGACGGCGCGGCGGGTTCGGGGTTCGGGGTTCGGGGCGAGGGGCGAGGGGCGAGGGGCGAGGGGCGAGGGGCGAGGGCTGGCACGCGTTGTGCTTCATCGGGAGCGGAGTTTCGCCATCCCGATGCGCTCCCAAGGAAAGGATAGCCATGAAACTGGTCACCGCAATCATCAAACCGTTCAAGCTCGACGAGGTGCGCGAGGCCCTGTCGGCCATCGGCGTGCAGGGCATCACCGTTACCGAGGTCAAGGGCTTCGGCCGACAAAAAGGTCACACCGAGCTGTACCGCGGCGCCGAGTACGTCGTCGACTTCCTGCCCAAGGTCAAGGTCGAGGCCGCCGTCAGCGATGAGCTGGTCGAGCGCGTCGTCGAGGCGATCGAAGGCGCCGCCCGTACCGGCAAGATCGGCGACGGGAAGATCTTCGTCTTCCCGCTCGAGCAGGTCATCCGCATCCGCACCGGCGAGACCGGTGCCGATGCGCTCTGACACCCGCACCCACCCGTTCCCAACGTTGCAAGGGGATTCCCATGAAAAAACTGTTGATGAGTCTGTGTCTGGGCATCGGACTGGTCTGGGGGGGCGCGGCGCTGGCCCAGAGCGCCGAGCCGCCCAAGGATGCGCCCGTGGCGGTGCAGGCGGCGCCGGCGGATACGGCCGCACCCGCGGCCGACGCCGCGGCGGCGCCCGCACCGGCCGAATCCGCCCCCGCCGAGGCGCCTGCGGTCACCGTCGACAAGGGTGACGTCGCGTGGATGATGACCTCGACCCTGCTGGTCATCCTGATGGTGCTGCCGGGGCTGGCGCTCTTTTACGGCGGCTTGGTGCGCAGCAAGAACATGCTGTCGGTGCTGATGCAGGTGATGATGGTGTTTTCGCTGATCGCGGTGCTGTGGGTGCTGTACGGCTACAGCCTGGCGTTCGGCGGCGAGGGGCTGATCATCGCTGGGCTCGACAAGGCGTTCCTGATGGGGGTGACGACGGCGTCGCTGGCGGACACCTTCACCGAGAACGTCAAGATCCCGGAGCTGATCTTCGTCGCGTTCCAGGCCACGTTTGCCGGCATCACCTGCGCGCTGATCGTCGGTTCGTTCGCCGAGCGCATCAAGTTCAGCGCGGTGCTGCTGTTCTCGGCGCTGTGGTTCACGTTCAGCTACCTGCCGATCGCGCACATGGTCTGGGGGCCGGGCGGCTACCTGCTGGGCAAGGGTGCGCTGGACTTCGCCGGTGGCACGGTGGTGCACATCAACGCCGCGATGGCGGGTCTGGTGGGTGCTTACCTGCTCGGCAAGCGCATCGGTTACGGCCGCGAGGCGATGCCGCCGCACAGCCTGACGCTGACGATGGTCGGGGCCTCGCTGCTGTGGGTGGGCTGGTTCGGCTTCAACGCCGGCTCCAACCTGGAGTCCACCGCCGGTGCGACGCTGGCCTTCCTCAACACGCTGGTGGCCACGGCGGCGGCGGTGCTGGCCTGGTCGCTGGGTGAAGCGATGCACAAGGGCAAGGCGTCGATGCTGGGCGCGGCCTCGGGCGCCGTGGCGGGCCTGGTGGCGATCACGCCGGCGTGCGGCTCGGTTGGCCCGATGGGCGCGCTCGTCATCGGTCTGGTGGCCGGCTTCCTGTGCCTGTGGGGCGTGACGGGCCTCAAGAAGATGCTGGGTGCGGACGACTCGCTCGACGTGTTCGGTGTGCATGGCGTCGGCGGTATCGTCGGGGCGCTGCTCACGGGCGTCTTCGCCGCGCCGGGCCTGGGCGGCACCGGGGCCGAGGACTTCAGCATCGCCAGCCAGCTGTGGGTGCAGGCCGAGGGCGTCATTATCACCATGGTGTGGTCGTCGGTGGTCGCCTTCATCGCGTACAAGATCGTCGACATGGTCATCGGTCTGCGCGTGACGGAGGAAGAAGAACGCGAAGGCCTGGACATCACCTACCACGGGGAGTCTGCCTACAACCGCTGATCGTCACACACGGCGACTGCCGGTCTCCTCTCGGGGGTTGGGCCCGGGGTGCGCGAGCACCCGGGCTTTTTTCTTGGGGGCGCCGACTGGACGTCGAGGCCGGTCGCGCCGTGCACGGGTGGCGGCAATTCGGCGGGGTGATGGCGGGTGAGCGCGTCGCGCCCCGGGGGAGCGACAACCCACCGTCGGGACGGGCACCGAACGACGCGACACCGTGTCGCCGGTGCGCCCCCGACGGCCTCACGCCCCGGTGACAATCGGGGAATGGAATGGTGGATCCTGACCGCCGCGTCGGCGCTGGCGGGTTTCGTCGATGCGATCGTGGGCGGTGGCGGGCTGATCCTGGTGCCGGCGCTCTTCGCCGTCTTTCCGCAGGCCGCACCGGCGACGCTGTTCGGGACGAACAAGAGCGCCTCGGTCTGGGGCACGGCGATGGCGACGTGGCGCTACGCGCGCCGGGTCGAGATGCGCTGGGCGGCGCTCGTGCCCGCGGTGCTCGTGTGCCTGATCGGGGCGTGGCTCGGCGCCTGGGCGGTGACCCTGGTCAGCGCCGAGTGGCTGCGGCGCGCGTTGCCGTTCGTGCTCGCGGCGGTGTTGCTCTATACGCTCGCGAAAAAGGAGCTGGGCCGGCACCACCGCCCGCGCTATCAGGGGCGGGCCGAAGCGCTGGCGGCGTGCACGATCGGCGGCACGATCGGCTTTTACGACGGCTTTTTCGGGCCGGGCACCGGCAGCTTCTTCGTCTTTCTGTTCGTGCGCTGGCTGGGGTACGACTTTTTGAGCGCCAGCGCGGCGGCCAAACTGCTCAACACCACGTCGAATGTCGCCGCGGTGGCGCTCTTCGCGTGGAAGGGGCACGTCTGGTGGCACTACGGGCTGGCGATGGCCGCGGCGAACGTCGCGGGCAGCCTGCTTGGCACGCGGCTGGCGCTGCGGCACGGTGCCGGCTTCGTGCGCGGGGTGTTTATCGCGGTGGTGACGGCGCTGATCGCCAAGACCACGTGGGACGCTTACGGCGCGCTGCCCTGAGCGGGCGGCCATGGCACCTCGTCGACGCGGCGGGGGGTGCCGATCGGGGCGGCGGACTGGCCCTTTTGCGTCGCCGCGATGTCGTCCTCGCTCGGGTACAAGCCCAGCAACAGGTAGTCGAACACGCGGCGCGCGATCGGCGCGGCACTGGCGGCCCCGAAGCCGGCGTTTTCCACGATGGTGGCCAGGGCGTAGCGCGGCGCCTCGACCGGAGCGAACGCGATGTAGAGGGAGTGGTCGCGCTGGAATTCGGCCAGGCGCTGCGCGTCGTAGCGCTCGCGCTGGCCGATCGTGACCGCCTGCGCGGTACCGGTTTTGCCACCGCTGCGGTACGGCGCGCCGGCAAAGACGCGCGCCGACGTGCCCTCGGTGGGGACGGCCGCCATCGCCTCCAGCACCACGCGAACGTGCTCCGGCCGGTAGCCCAAGGACTGCTCGGGTGCGCGTACCGGGGTCGAGGTCGCCGCACCCTCCGGCCCAGGTGCCAGTATTTCCCGTACGACGTGTGGTGTACGGCGCACCCCGCCGGCGGCGAGTGTCGCCATAGCGTGAGCCAGTTGCAGCATCGTGAAGCTGTTGTAGCCCTGCCCGATGCCCAGTGAAATCGTTTCCCCCGGGTGCCAGCGTTGCTGCTCGGCACGGCGGTAGGTGGCGCGCTTCCACGCCGGGCTGGGCAAGACGCCGCGCGCCTCGCCCGGCAGGTCGATGCCGGTGAGCTGGCCAAAGCCGAGCGGGGCCATGAAGTCGTGGATGGTCTGTACCCCCATCTCGTGTGCCAGCGTGTAGTAGTAGACGTTGCTCGACAGCACGATGCTGCGGCGCAGGTCCACCGGGCCCAGCGCGTGCTCGCCGTGGCTGCGGAAGCGGTGGTTGCCCAGCATCCAGTAGCCCGGGTCGTGGATGACCGTCTGCGGCGTGCGCAGCCCCAGCTCCAGCGCAGCGAGCGCCATGAACGGTTTGTAGGTGGACCCCGGCGGGTAGGTGCCGCGCAGCGCGCGGTTGAGCAGCGGGCGCTCGATCGATTCGTTGAGCGCGCGCCAGTTGTCGACGTCGATGCCGTCGACGAACAGGTTGGGGTCGAAGGTCGGCATGCTCACCAGCGCGAGCACCTCGCCCGTGTCCACGTCCAGTACCACGGTGGCGCCGCGCCGGGTGCCGTACAGGCGCTCGATCAGGTGTTGCAGGCGCACGTCGATCGACAGCCGCACCGTCTCGCCCGCACGCGGCGGCGTCACGTCCAGCCGCCGCACCGCGCGGCCGGTGGCGGAGGTCTCGATGCGCTCGAAGCCGGTGCGGCCGTGTAGGCGCTCCTCCTGCGCGGCCTCGACGCCGAGTTTACCGATGTGGGTGCTGCCGCGGTAGTTGGCGAGCCGCTCGTCCGGCCAGTCCTCCATCGCCTCGCGGTCGCGCTGGCTGATGCGGCCGATGTACCCAATGACGTGCGCCGCGGTGGGGCCGAACGGGTAGCGCCGCAGTTGCCGCGCCTGGATCTCCACACCGGGCAGCGACCACAACCGCGCGGCGACGCGCGCCATCTCGTCTTCGGTGAGCCGGGTCTTGAGCGGGATGGCGTCGAAGCGCTTGGACTCGGCCAGCAGCCGACGAAAGCGCTGCACGTCGCGCGGGGACAGCGTGACGATCTCGCCCAGGCGTTGAATCGTGGCGTCCAGATCGGGCGTGCGCGCCGGTACGATCTCCAGCGCGTGCACGGGGAGGTTTTCCGCCAGCACCACGCCGTTGCGGTCCAAAATGCGCCCGCGTGGCGGGGGAATCGGCACGACGGCGGTGCGGTTGCCCTCGGCCTGCGCGGCGTAGCGCTCGTGCGCGCGGATCTGCAGGTGCCAGGCGCGCAGCGCCAGGAGCGCCAGAGCGGCCAGCACCACGGCCAGCGCCACCCCCGCGCGCCAGCGGAAGCGCGCGATGCGGGTCTCGGCGTCCTGAACCTCGGTCATCGCCGCGTCACAGGGGTCGGGTCTCGTCGGGATCCGGGGCGCGCCGCTGCGGCGCGAGCAAGACCCACGTCGCGGGCACCCACAGCAGTGCCGTCAGCAGCGGCGAAAGCACCCCCCACCCCGTGGGCTCCCCGTGCCCCGCCAGCCAGCGCACGGCCACCTGCAGGCCCCACGCGAGGGCAAAGAGCGGCAGCACGTGCAGCGCCTGGGCGCGCAGGTCGAACCACAGCACGCGCCGGTGCATCGCCACCGCGCCGTACCCCATCACGGTGTAGGCCAGGGCGTGCTGGCCCAGCAGCACGCCCTGGTGCACGTCCAGGCACAGCCCGGCGACGAACGCCGTGCCCACGCCGACGCGCAACGGCTGGTGGATGGTCCAGAACACCAGGACCAGCGACATCCAGTCGGGCACCCACGGCGCGGCAGTCAACTGACCTTGCAGCACTTGCAGCACGAAGGCCGCGACCAGGGCCGTCCGGATGAACACCGGGTTGGCCGGCAGCAGCAGCGCCTGTCCGCGCGGCAGGATCATCGGGCGACCTCCGCGCGCGGGGTTTCGCGGAGGGCAGGCGGCAAGACCAACACATGCAACGCGTCGCGCGTGCGCGCGGCGGGCTCGACGTCGACGCGCGCGAAACCTTCCTCGCCCTCGGTCGAGACCGCGCGCACGGTGCCCACGGGCAGCCCCGGTGGGTAGAGGCCATCGATGCCACTGGTGACGAGCGCGTCGCCGGCCCGAGTGGCCGTCTGCAGGGGCACGAAGCGCAGCGACAGCGCGGGGTCGTCACGGTCCCCGTTGCCGTAGGCGAGGTAGCGTTCCCCGGTGCGGGTGTTGAGCACCGGGACGGCCAGCCGCTTGTGCACGATCAGGGTCACCTCGCTGGTGGCCGGGTAGACGCGCGTGGCCTGGCCGAGCACGCCGAAGCCGTCCATGACTGCCGACCCCTCCTGCACCCCCGCGAGCGCGCCGCGGTCGATCACGACGGACGGCGTGTACGGGTCGGGCAACGCGTACAGGATCTCCGCCCCAAAGCCCGCCGGCGCGACGCGCTCGCGCAGGCCGAGCAGCCGCCGCAACTCGCGGTTTTCGTGTGCCAGGTGTTCCACCAGACCGGCGCGCTGGGCCAGTTGGGCGAGCTGCTCGCGCGCCTCGCGGGCGTCGCGCTGCGCGGCCTGCAGCGACGCGAAGTGGTCGGCCAGCCACTGCACCCCCCGCACCGGCTGCAGCGTCAGCCATTGCACCGGGTAGAGGACCGTGGCGATCGCCGCGCGCAGCGGCGCGGCCCAGCGCAGCCGCGTGTCAACCACCATCAGCAGGATCGCCAGGGCACTCAACACCAGCAGCTTGGTCAGCGCCGGGGTGCCCTGCTTGAAAAAGGGGGGCGGCGTGCGATCGACGGTGCCCAGCGGCATGGCGGTGGGGCGCGGTGGCGGCCGGCGGCGTGGGGCACGCGCGCCGGATTATTCGCTGGTGAAAATGCTGTGGCCGAGGCGGTCCATCTGCTCCAGCGCCATGCCACAGCCGCGCACCACGCAGGTCAGCGGGTCCTCGGCGACGAACACCGGCAGTCCCGTTTCCTCGTTGAGCAGCCGGTCCAGGTCGCGCAGCAGCGCGCCGCCGCCGGTCAGCATCATGCCGCGGTCGGCGATGTCGGCGCCCAATTCCGGCGGCGTGTGCTCCAGCGCGGTCTTGACGGCGCTGACGATGTTGTTGATCGGATCGGTCAGCGCTTCCAGCACCTCGTTGGAGCTGATCGTGAAGCTGCGCGGCACGCCCTCGGAGAGGTTGCGGCCCTTGACTTCCATCTCCTTGACCTCGGAGCCGGGGAAGGCGCTGCCGATCTGCTTTTTGATCGCCTCGGCCGTGGGCTCGCCGATCAACATGCCGTAGTTGCGGCGGATGTAGTTGATGATGGCGTCGTCGAACTTGTCGCCCCCGACGCGCACGCTGCCCTTGTAGACCATGCCGCCCAGGCTGATGACGCCGACTTCGGTGGTGCCGCCGCCTATGTCGATCACCATCGAGCCGGCCGCCTCCGCGACCGGCAGGCCGGCGCCGATCGCTGCGGCCATCGGCTCCTCGATCAGGTAGACCGCGCTGGCGCCGGCGGCCTCGGCGGCGTCCTTGATCGCGCGGCGCTCGACCTGGGTCGAGCCGCAGGGCACGCAGATGATGATGCGCGGGCTGGGCGTGAACAGGCTGCGCGGGTGCACCATCCTGATGAACTGCTTGATCATCTGCTCGGTGACGACGAAGTCGGCGATCACGCCGTCCTTCATCGGGCGGATGGCCTCGATGTTGCCCGGCACCTTGCCGAGCATGGCCTTGGCCGCGTGGCCGACGGCCTGGATGGTTTTCTTGCCGGTGGGGCCGCCCTCGTGGCGGATGGCGACGACGGAGGGCTCATCGAGCACGATGCCCTTGCCGCGCACGTAGATGAGCGTGTTGGCCGTGCCCAGGTCGATGGCGAGGTCGGTCGAAAAGTGCCGACGCAGGGATTCGAACATGGTGTGTGGGGTCCTCAGCAGCCTGCCGGCGGCGCATGCGGAACCGGGGCGCGGGCAGGCCGGTTCGTGAAACCCAGGATAATACCGCAAAGGTCTTTTCGCCCATCGCAGCGCAACACCATGTCACTGACCCTGCAGGATGTCGACCGCCTCGCGCACCTGGCGCGGCTGGCGCTCGACCGCCCCACGGCCGAACGGATGCTCGGCCAGCTCAATGCGTTTTTCGATATCGTTGAGCAGATGAAGGCTGTCGACACCACCGGTGTCACACCGCTAGCTCACCCCGCGGAGGTGTTCACCGACGTGAGCCTGCGGCTGCGCGACGACGTCGTGACCGAGCCGAACCAGCGCGAGGCCTATCAGGCCAGCGCCCCCGCCGTCGAGGACGGCCTGTATCTCGTACCGCGGGTGATCGAATGAGCATGGAACTGCACCAGATGGGTGTGGCCGAACTGGCGGCCGCCCTGGACGCGGGCCAGACTTCCAGCGTGGAGGTGACGCAGGCGCTGTTGCAGCGTGTACGCGCGCACGAGGGCTTGGGGGCGTTTTTGGCCGTGGACGAGGACGTGAGCCTGGCGCAGGCGCGCGCGGCCGACGAGCGCCGCGCCCGCGGGGAGCGCGCGCCGCTGCTCGGGGTCCCGCTCGCGCACAAGGATGTGTTCGTCACGCGCGACTTCCCGACCACCGCGGGCAGCCGCATGTTGGCCGGGTTCCGCAGCCCGTTCGATGCCACGGTCGTCGCGCGCCTGGGGCAGGGGGCCGACGGTCACCCGGGCGCGGGCGCGGTGACGCTGGGCAAGCTCAACTGCGACGAGTTCGCGATGGGCTCGGGTAACGACAACTCGGCCTTTGGCCCGGCGCGCAACCCGTGGGACACCACGCGCGTGCCCGGGGGGTCGTCCGGCGGGTCGGCTGCGGCCGTCGCGGCGCGTTTGGTGCCGGCTGCCACCGGCACCGATACGGGCGGCTCGATCCGCCAGCCCGCGGCGTTTTGCGGGGTGACCGGCATCAAACCGACCTACGGCCGCTGCTCGCGCTACGGGATGGTGGCCTACGCGTCAAGTCTGGATCAGGCAGGGCCGATCGCGCGCTCGGCGCACGACTGCGCGCTGCTGCTGTCGGCGATGGCGGGGCCCGATCCCGATCGGGATTCGACCAGCCTCGACCTGCCGGCGCAGGACTACACCCAAGGGCTGGATGACCCGCTGCCCGGCGCCAGCGCCGGCCGGCCGTTGCAGGGGCTGCGCATCGGGCTGCCCGTGGAATTCTTCGGGGAAGGCTGCAGCGCCGAGGTGCAGACCGCCGTGCGCGCGGCGCTGGCCGAGTTCGAGCGGCTGGGTGCGTCCCTGGTCGACGTGCACCTGCCGCGCACCGAGCTGAGCATCCCCGCGTACTACATCATCGCGCCGGCCGAGGCGAGTTCGAACCTGAGCCGCTACGACGGCGTGCGCTACGGGCACCGCGCCGCCGAGTACACCGATCTGTTCGACATGTACTGCCGCTCGCGCAGCGAGGGGTTTGGTGCCGAGGTGCAGCGGCGCATCCTGATCGGCACCTACGTGCTGTCACACGGCTACTACGACGCCTATTACCTGAAAGCGCAGCAGATCCGCCGCCTGATTGCGCAGGACTTTTTGCGCGCGTTCGAGCAGTGCGACCTGATCGCCGGCCCCGTCGCCCCCACTGTCGCGTGGCCTATCGGCGAGAAGGCGGACGACCCGCTGTCGGCCTACCTGGCCGACATTTACACGCTGCCGGCGTCGCTGGCCGGCCTGCCCGGCATGAGCGTGCCGGCCGGTTTCGGGGCCGGGGGCCTGCCGGTCGGACTGCAGCTGATCGGCCCGCACCTGGCCGAGCAACGGCTGCTGCACGCGGCGCACCAGTTCCAGCGCGTCACCGACTGGCATCGGCGCGAGCCACGGAGCGCCTGACATGCCGACCATATCCGCGTTCTACGGGATTTTGATTCGCATGTACTGGGACGACCATGCGCCGCCGCACTTTCATGTGACCTACGGCGAGTACCGGGCGGTCTATGCGATCGAGACGCTGGCGCTGCTGCAGGGGGCATTGCCCCGCCGGGCCCATGCGATGGTGCTGGAATGGGCCGCCCAGCACCGGGCGGCGTTGATGGAGGATTGGGAGCTATGCGCGAACAAGCAGCAGCCGAAACCGATCTCGCCATTGGTTTGACGCCGTGCCCGCCGCCTGTCGTCGCGGTGTGCGCCGTCCGTCCGGGCGTACTGGAGGTACGGTTTGCCGATGGGCTGAGCGGCGAAGTCGAAATCCAGCCCTCGCACCTGACGGGGGTTTTTGCAAGCCTGAAGGACGCCGCGGTATTTGCCCAAGTCAGGGTGGAGGATGGCGCGGTGACATGGCCCAACGGAGTGGACTTGGCGCCCGATGCCATGTATGAGGCGCTGGCGCGGGAGGGGCGCTGGGTGCTCGCCTGAGCGCGGCCGCAGCCGCCTCGATGAATGGATTGGATCGTGATGAATCGTTTTCTCGTCCAGGGCTACGAGGTCGTCATCGGCTTCGAGACGCACGCCCAACTGTCGACCCGCAGCAAGATTTTCAGCCGCGCGGCCACCGCGTTCGGGGCCGAGCCCAACACCCAGGCCTGCCCGGTGGACCTGGCGCTGCCGGGCACGCTGCCGGTGATGAACCGCGCCGCCGTCGAGTGCGCGATCCGCTTTGGCCTGGCGGTGGGCGCGCACATCGCGCCGCGCAGCGTGTTCGCGCGCAAAAACTACTTTTATCCCGACCTGCCCAAGGGCTACCAGATCAGCCAGTACGAAATCCCGGTCGTGCAAGGCGGGGCGATCCGCTTCTACCTTGGGGACGAGCTGCGCACCGTGCGGCTGGTGCGCGCGCACCTGGAGGAGGACGCCGGCAAGTCGCTGCACGAGGATTTCCACGGCATGAGCGGCATCGACCTCAACCGCGCCGGCACGCCGCTGCTGGAAATCGTCACCGAGCCCGATATCCGCTCGAGCGCCGAGGCGGTGGCCTATGCGAAGGAGCTGCACAAGCTGGTCACGTGGATCGGCATCTGCGACGGCAACATGCAGGAGGGGTCGTTCCGCTGCGACGCCAACGTCAGCGTGCGCAAGCCGGGCGCGCCGCTGGGCACCCGGCGCGAGATCAAGAACTTGAACTCCTTCAAGTTCATGCAGCAGGCCATCGACTACGAGGTGCGCTGGCAGATCGAGCAGCTCGAGGACGGCCGCCCCATCGAGCAGGCTACGGTGCTGTTCGATCCGGACACCGGCGAGACCCGCGCGATGCGCACCAAGGAGGACGCGGCCGACTACCGCTACTTCCCCGACCCCGACCTGCCGCCGCTGATCATCGCGCCGGGTTGGGTGGAGGCGGTGCGCGCGGCGATGCCCGAGCTGCCGCGCGCGATGGCCGAGCGCTTCGTGCGTGACCACGGGTTGCCGGACTACGATGCGACCATGCTGACGCAGTCCCCGGCGATGGCGGCGTACTTCGAGGACACGGTGCGCGCGGGGGCGGCACCGAAGGCGGCGAGCAACTGGATCATGGGCGAGGTCTCGCGCCGGCTCAACGCAGCCGAGATCGGCATCGAGCGCTGCCCCGTGCCGCCGGCGCTGCTGGCCGCGCTGTTGCAGCGCGTGGCCGACGGGACGGTGTCCAACAACGCCGCCAAGCAGGTGTTCGACGCGCTGTGGGCCGAGGCACCCGAGGCGGGGGCGGTGGCCGATGTGGCGGCGGCGCTCGCCCGGGTCGATGCGGTGATCGCCGCCAAGGGCTTGCGGCAGATGAACGACACCGGTGCCCTGCAGGCGATCGTCGAGCAGGTCATTGCCGCCAACCCGAAAAACGTGGCCGAGTACCGCGCCGGCAAGGACAAGGCCTTCAACGCGCTCGTGGGGCAGGTGATGAAGGCCACGCAGGGCAAGGCCAACCCGCAGCAGGTCAACGAGCTGCTCAAGCGCGCGCTGGGCTGACGGCTGCGGCGTGGTCAGCGGGGCGCGCCGGCGGCCCCCGCGTCTGCGTCGGCGGTCGCCCACAGCCGCCGCAGCGTGCGCAACTCGGCGTCGAAGCGTTCTTCGATACGGGCCTTTTCGCGCTCCTGGTCGGCCAGAAACTGCGCCTGCAGCTGCCGCTGTTTGGCGTTTTGCGCCAGACGCTGCTTGAGCGCGGGCGGCGTGCTGGCCGGGTCCTTGCGGTAGAACGCCATCTCCTCCTCGATGCGCTGGCGCTCGCGTTCGAGGGTCTGCGCGTGCGCGCGCGCACTGTCGATGACCGACTGCACCTGGGCGATTGCGGCGGCGCGGGTCCGCTGGTGCGCGGCCTCGTCGGGGTAGCGCATCAGCAGCAGCGCCTCGCGCCGGCGCTCCTCCGCCAGTCTCGTGGCGGCTTCGGAGGCTTCGCGCTGCCGGGCGGCCTCGCGTTCGCGCTCTTCCGGTGATGGCGGGGGCGGCACGATCTGCCGCACCGTCCCGGTCGGGCCCAGCACCCGCTGCGGGCGGTCGCGGCATTCCGCTATCGGCCGGTCCGACGACAACAGCCGCCCCTGGGCGTCGATGCACGTGTAGATGGCACCGTTGGCGGGTTTTGTCTGCGCGTGGGTGTTCAGCCCGGCAAGGCCGATACACAACGCCCCGCCAACCACCGCGACGAGGCGTAACGAGGAGGGGCGCCAAACGAACCGGCTGGGCATGGGACGTGCGGGGTGCTGCCCCGTTCTGTGGTCTGGACGTTGGTGTGGACGTTTCGACAGCCCCACCCGCCGCCAGGCGGCCCGGTGCTGCCTCAGCCGACGCCGTAGCGGGCACGGTACGCCTGCACGCGCGCGCGGTGCGCCTGCATGGCGGCGTCGTCTTGATGCTCCAGATATTGCAGCAAGTCCGACAGCTTGGCAATGGCGCACACCGCCAGGCCCAGTTCCCGCTGCACATACTGCACCGCGCTGTAGGGCACGTCGCGCACGGTGCCGTCCGGGCCGACTTCGGTTGCCATTTCCTGGCGATCGAGCGCGATGGCCATTGCGTGCGGTGTGGCGCCGGCGCCACGGATGATCGCGATCGACTCGCGGGCCGCGGTGCCCGCGCTCATCACGTCGTCGACGATCAGCACCCGCCCGCGCAGGGGCGCCCCGATCAGCGTGCCGCCCTCGCCGTGGTCCTTGGCTTCTTTCCGGTTGAACGCGAACGGCCGGTTGTGCCCGCGCCGCGCCAGCTCCACGGCCACCGCGGCGGCCAGCGGAATGCCTTTGTAGGCGGGACCGAAGAGCATGTCGAACGCGATGCCGCTGGCCAGGATGGCGTCGGCGTAAAACGCCGCGAGGCGCCCGAGCTTGGCCCCGTCGTCGAACAGGCCGGCGTTGAAAAAGTAGGGGCTCAGACGCCCGGCCTTGGTCTTGAACTCGCCAAAGCGCAGCACCCCGGCGTCCAGCGCGAACTGCACGAAGCGCTGGGCCAGGGCGTCGGGGGCGGGGTGTTCGGGGGGATGGGACATGGGGCGGTCGAAGGGAAATGGGGACACACGGGGTACGGGCCGTTGTCCGCGGCATGGGCAGCGCCATCACGCGGGCCGGCATCGAAAATGGCAGGCACCGGCGCCGAATTGTAGGCACCGACGCCGCCGCGCATCAGCGCAGCGCGGACCAGGTGGCAAACCCGAGCGCGGTCAGCAGCAGCGATCCGCCGACGTGCAGGCCGATGGCCCCCAGCGCCCACAACAGTCGGCCCTGCTGCAGTAACGCCACCACCTCGACCGAGAAGCTGGAAAACGTCGTCAGCCCGCCCAGCAGCCCGGTCACGAGGAACAGCCGCCACTGCGGGGCGATCTCCGGGTGGTGCAGCAGCCACGCCACGATCAGCCCGATCGCATACCCGCCGATCCAGTTGGCCGCCAGCGTCCCGAGCGGCAGGTGGGGCAGCACCGCGTTGAGTCGCAGCCCCAGCCACCAGCGCAGCAGCGCGCCCAGTCCCGCGCCCGTCACCACCGCCGCCGCCGACATCAGCACCCCGCGCTCCTTTTATTTTATACTGAGCGGCATGCCCCGCCCACCGACCGTCGCCGCGCATGATACACAGGGCGCGCCCGTGCCCCGGCGTCGTCTGTTGCAGTGGGCCCTCGCCAGCGCCGCGGGCGTCGGCGCCGCGCGGGTGGGGCCCGCCGCGGCGCGGGGGGAGGTCACGACGGTGGTCGCGGCGTCGGACCTCAAGTTTGCGCTGGAGGAACTCGCCGATACCTTCCAGCGTGCGAGTGCTCACCGGTTGCGGTTGATTTTTGGTTCCTCCGGGCAATTCACGACGCAGATTCTGCAGGGGGCGCCGTTTCACCTGTTTTTGTCGGCGGATGAGGCGTTCGTGACGCGGCTGGTGCAGGCGGGCCGTACCCAGGGCGACGGACGGCTGTACGCCGTGGGGCGCATCGGCCTGCTCGTCGGGGCCGGGGGGGCGCTGCAGCCCGACGGCACCCTGCGCGATCTGGGCGCGGCGCTGCGCGACGGGCGGCTGCGCAAGCTCGCCATCGCGCACCCGGAACATGCGCCCTACGGTGCCCGGGCGCAGGAGGCCCTGCAGCACGCCGGACTGTGGCAGGCCGTGCAGCCACACCTGGTCCTCGGTGAAAACGTCGCCCAGGCGGCGCAGTTCGTGTTGACGGGCGGCGCGCAGGCCGGCATCGTCGCGCAGTCGCTCGCGCGTGCGCCCGCGGTCGCGGCGGTGACGCGTTTCGCGCTGATCGACGCGGCGTGGCACCAGCCGCTGCGGCAGCGCATGGTGGTGCTGCGCGGCGCGCCACCGGCTGCGCACGCGTTCTACGAGTACCTGGCCACGCCGGCGGCGCAGGCCGTGCTGGCCCGCTACGGGTTCGAGGCCCCGCGCTAAAGGTCGCTGCCGATGGATGTGGCCGCTCTGACGCTGTCGGTGGAGCTGGCGGGGGTGACGCTGGCGCTGCTGCTGCCGCCGGGGGTTTGGCTGGGGCGGTGTCTGGCCTACCGGCGGTTTCCCGGGCGGGTGTGGGTGGAGGCGGCGATCCTGCTGCCGCTGGTACTGCCGCCGACGGTGCTGGGCTTTTACCTGTTGATGGCGCTGGGTGCGGCGTCGCCGCTCGGGCTCTGGCTGCAGCAGACGCTGGGGGTGACCCTGACCTTCAACTTTGCCGGGCTGGTGATCGCCTCGCTGGTGTTCAACCTGCCCTTCGTCGTGCAGCCGGCGCAGCGCGCCTTCGAGGCGATCGACCCGCGTCTGCTGGAGGCCGCGGCGCTCAGCGGTCTGTCGGGCTGGCAAACGTTTTGGCGGGTCGAGTTGCCGCTGGCGTGGCGCGGCATCGTGTCGGCGGCGGTGCTGACGTTCGTGCACACGCTGGGGGAGTTCGGCGTCGTGCTGATGATGGGCGGTAACATCCCGGGCGAGACGCGCACGCTCGCCATCGCCATTTACGATCGCGTGCAGGCGTTTGACTGGGCCGGCGCCCATGCCATGGCGGCGTTGCTGCTGGCGCTGTCGCTGCTGGCCGTGGCGGTGTCGCTGGCCGCGACCGGGCGGCGGGGATGGCAGCCGTGAGCGGCGCGCCGGTCGCACCGCCCCCCTCGGTATCCGATGACGCCGGCGCGGGGCTGGTCGCGCAAATCGAGCAGGCGCAGCCCATGCCGCTGCACGGTGCCCTGCGCTGTGCGCCGGGCGAGCTGCTGGCGCTGGTCGGCCCGTCCGGGGCGGGCAAGTCCTCGTGGCTGCGCGTGCTGGCGGGCCTGATGCGCCCGGCGCGGGGACGCGTGCAGGTCGGTGGCGAGGTGTGGCTGGACACCGCATCCGGCACCTGGGTGCCGCCGCAGCGCCGGCACGTGGGGCTGGTCTTTCAGCATTACGCGCTGATGCCGCACCTCAGCGCCCAGGACAACGTGGCGCTGGCGTTGCTGGAGCAGCCCAGCGCCGCCCGCGCCGCGCAGGCGCTACAGTGGCTGCGGCGCGTCGGCTTGGACGAGGCGCACGCCCGGCGTCGCCCGGCCGCGCTGTCGGGTGGGCAGCAGCAGCGCGTGGCGCTGGCGCGGGCGCTGGCGCGGCAGCCGCGGCTGTTGCTGCTCGACGAGCCGTTTTCTGCGGTGGACCAGTTGCAGCGGCAGAGTCTCTATGCCTTGCTGGCGGAACTGCGGCAGCAGCTGCACATCCCGATCGTGCTCGTGACGCACGACCTGAGCGAGGCGCGCCAGCTCGCCGACACGCTGGCGGTGATGGATCGGGGTGAGATTCTGCAGCAGGGTGCGCCGCAGCGGCTTTACCGCGCGCCGCGCAACGCCCGGGTGGCGGACGTCGTGGGCGTCCAGAACCGCTTTGCCGGCCGCTGGGAGGGCCCGGCCGACGCGCCCGGCACCGGCTGGCTGCAGTGGCTCTCGGCCCCTGCCGACGCCGGGGGACAGGGGGTGGCGCGCCTGCGGGTCCCGGACAAGGGGCGGATTCCCGCCGGCCAGCCCGTCACCTGGGTCATCCAGCGCGATGGCCTCACACTGACGCGTGAACCGGTCGCCGGCGACGCGATGCTCCCGGCGTGTGCCCGGCTGCCCGTGCAGGTGTGCGACGTGCGCCACCTGGGCGATCTGTCGCTGCTCGTGCTGGCGCTGCGCGACGCGCCGGCGGTGCAGGTGCGGCTGACGCTCAGCGGCGCCGCGCGCCAGCAGTGGTCGGTGGGCGACGCGGGGCTCTTGCAGTTGGACTGCGCGTGGGTGCACGTGATGCCGACGCGGCTGCGTCCGGTCTAGGTCCATCGAGGCTGTCGCACGCCAGGACCGCGTGCGCGGACTTCTCTCAGTCGACGCCCCAGCAAGCGCGCATGCCGGGCCCGGTCCCGAGCGCGCCGCCGACGACGATGGCCCCGGCACGATGCTGTCGTGCGTTTCCCGTTTCCATCACACCGAGAGGGCGCGGTGCGGGAACGTAAAACGTCTTCGTGTCATGATCATCCATGACCCGCCCCGATGACCCCCGCCGCCACATGGCCCGCGGGCACGTGCTCGGCGGCGCTGTGGACGTGGCGCGTCTGGTCGTCGAAAAAGAAGTCCGGTTCGAACTCGCGCAGGAAAGCGCCCTTGGGCAGGCCACCAAGGAACATCGCCTCGTCCACCTCGATGCGCCAGTCCATCAGCGTGCGGATGGCGCGCTCGTGGGCCGGTGCGCTGCGGGCCGTCACCAGTGCCGTGCGGATGCGCATCGCGTCCGTGCCCTCCTGCTGCAGCCGGTGCAGCGCCTGCAGCAGCGGTTTGAAGGGGCCGCCGGGCAGCGGCTGCGCGGCCTTGGCGGACTCGTGGGCCTGAAAGGCGTCCAGCCCTTCGGCCTGGAAGACCCGTTCCGCCTCGTCGGAAAACAGCACGGCGTCGCCGTCGAAGGCGATGCGCACCTCGTTTGGGTGGGCATCGGACGCGCGCTGCGCGTGCGGATAGACCTGTGCGGCGGGAAAGCCGGCCGCCAGCGCCGCACGCACGTCGTCGAGGTTGGCCGACAAGAACAGGTTGGCCCGCAACGGCCGCAGGTAGCGCCACGGCGGCGCCCCGCGCGTGAAGACGCCGCGCTGGATCGGCAGCCCGTAGTGGGTGGCGGAGCGAAACACGCGCATGCCGGACACCGGGTCGTTGCGCGACAGGATCACCACCTCGACCCGCTGCGCGCGCGCGTCGTTGAAGCCGAGCAGCTTGCGCACGAGCGAAAACGCCACGCCCGGCGCGGCCGGCTGCTCCAGCCGCTGCAGTTGCAGCTGCATGTAGGCGCGGTCGTCGCCCTGCTCGAAGACGCGGTTTTCCTCCTCGAAGTCGAACAGCGCCCGCGACGAAATCGCCACCACCAGCCGGCCGTCGAGCAGAGAGGTCATAGCAACACCCCCTGCTCGTGGGCGATGCGGTGGATCGGTTGGGGCAGGAGGTTGGGGGCCTCCACGACGATGTCGATGTGCTGCTCCCCCAGCGCCAGCTGCAGCCGCGCGCCGAGTTGGGCGGCGAGCAGCGCGGGGCGCTCCACCGCCTGCGGGACGGTCACCAGCAGGTCGATATCGCCGCCGCGGGCACGATCGTCGACGCGCGAGCCGAACAGGCGCACCTGCGCGTGCGGCCCGAACACGGCACGCACCTCGTCGGCAATTCGTTGGGCCTCGTCGGGGGACAGTCGCATGGGCCGATTCTGGCACGAGACGCCGGTGCGTGGGCGGTGAGGGCGGCGGCTCCAGTGTCGGTGGGCGCGACGGCCGTTGCGGGCCGGACGCGGGCGCGCGGGCGGGGCCGTCGTCGGCGGCTCGTCGGGCCCCGGGCCGGGTTGCCGCGCGTCGATGGCGCTGCGGTGCAGCAGGCGCGGCGGCCTACAATCGCGCCACCATGCTCGACATCGCTTTGCTACGCCGCGACCTGGACGCCGTCGTCGCGCGGCTCGAGACCCGCAAGTCCCCCCAACCGTACCTGGACGTCGCCGCCTTCACCGCGCTCGAGAACGAGCGCAAGGCGCTGCAGGTGCAGACCGAAACGCTGCAGGCGCGGCGCAACGCGCTCTCCAAGCAAATCGGCCAGCTCAAGGGCCAGGGCCGGCACGCCGAGGCCGAGGCGGCGATGGCGGAGGTGAGTGAGATCAAGGGTACGCTGGAAGCGTGTGCGGCGCGGCTGGAGCAGATCCAGACCGAGCTGCAGGCGCTGCTGCTGGCCGTGCCCAACCTGCCGCAGCCAGAGGTGCCCGTCGGGCCCGACGAGAGCGGCAATGTGGAGCTGCGCCGCTGGAGCCCCGGCGGTGGCTACGGGGGTGACCCGGCACCGCTGCCGTTCGAGCCGCGCGACCACGTCGCGCTGGGCGAACGCCTGGGGCTGGACTTCGAGACCGCTGCCAAGCTCAGCGGCGCGCGGTTTGCCGTCATGCGCGGGCCGATCGCGCGACTGCACCGGGCGCTGGCGCAATTCATGCTGGACGTGCAGACTACCGAGCACGGCTACACGGAGTGCTACACGCCCTACATCGTCAACGCCGAGACGCTGCGCGGCACGGGTCAGTTGCCCAAGTTCGAGGCCGACCTGTTTGCGGCCAAGAAGGGCGGCGCGGAGGGTGAGGACGGGGCGATGTACCTGATCCCGACCAGCGAGGTGACGCTGACCAATTTCGTGCGCGACACCATCCTGGCCGAGGGCGACCTGCCCATCAAGTTGACCGCGCACACGCCGTGCTTCCGCTCCGAGGCGGGGGCGGCCGGGCGCGATACGCGTGGGCTGATCCGCCAGCACCAGTTCGACAAAGTCGAGATGGTGCAGATCGTGCACCCGCAGCACAGCCACGCGGCGCTGGAGGAGATGACCGCGCACGCCGAAGCCATCCTGCAACGGCTGGGGCTGCCGTACCGCGTGGTGCTGCTGTGCACCGGCGACATGGGCTTTGGCGCGGCGCGCACGCACGACCTGGAGGTGTGGCTGCCGGCGCAGGGGACGTACCGCGAAATCAGCTCGGTGAGCAACTGCGAGGCGTTCCAGGCACGGCGGCTGCAGGCGCGCTTTCGCAACGCGCAGGGCAAGACCGAGCTCGTGCACACGCTCAACGGCTCGGGGCTGGCGGTGGGACGCACGCTGGTGGCGGTGCTGGAAAACTACCAGAACGCCGACGGCAGCATCACGGTGCCCAGCGCGCTGCGCCCCTACCTGGGCGGAGCCGAGCGGCTGTGAACAGGGGGCCGTGCTTCCCCCAGCGGGTGCGCGGCGTGCACGGGACGCAGCCCTCCCTTTCATGCGGCCGTCACACTGGCCGGCTATCCTGCATGCCATTCGGTCGAATAGGGTGTGGGTATGCTGGCGCGGGAGACGGTGCTACGCAAGACGGCAGCGGGCCTGCATGAGCAGGCGCAGCCCAGCAAGGCGATCGGGCCGCGGCTGCGGCAGCTGTTGGTGATGTGCAATGGCCAGCGCTCCGTGGGAGAGCTGGTCGAGCTGTTCGGGCCCCAAGCGACAGAGTGGGCGAGCGCGCTGTTGGCCCAAGGGTGGGTCGAGCCTGTTGCCGGCGGCGATCGGCAAGGGCAAGTGTCGGCGGGTACGACCGTTGTGCGCGCGGTGACCGACCGTCAAACGGTGACCCGTGCATCGGCGGCCGCTGTGCCGACACGCCGACGCTCTCTGGCCATGTCGCGCATGTATATGCTCGACATGGCAGAGCGGCTGCTGGGCGTACAAAGCGATACGGTGCGGGCGCACTTGCGTGTGGCGCGCGAGCCGCAGCAGGTCGTTGCGGCGCTGGCCGACTGTATGCAACTGATCGAGGAAATCGCCGATCCGAAAGTGGCCGCCCGCGTGCGCGAGGAGCTGTACGCGATGCTGCCACCAGAGCTCGCGTCGGGCTGGTCGGTGCTGATGAAACGCCAGCGCGCCTGAGCGCACGAGCGGGGGCGCGCCGATGCCCTGGCCCTCGACCCCTTCTCAGCGCAAGCCGACGCCTGGTGCGTTGTCGTCGCGCTGGATCAGCTCGATCTTGTAACCGTCGGGGTCGGTGACGAAGGCGATCAGCGTCGTGCCGCCTTTGACCGGGCCGGGTTCGCGGGTGATGTTGCCGCCGGCGGCGCGGATGCGTTCGCAGGTCGCGTAGATGTCGCTCACGCCGATCGCGATGTGGCCGTAGGCGGTGCCCATCTCGTACGACTCGACGCCCCAGTTGTAGGTCAGCTCGATCTCCGCCTGGCCCGGGTTGCCGCCGTCGTAGCCGAGGAAAGCGAGCGAGTACTTGTACTCGGGGTTGTCCGAGGTGCGCAGCAACTGCATGCCGAGCACGTTCGTGTAGAAGTCGATCGAGCGCTGCAGGTTGCCGACCCGCAGCATCGTGTGCAGGATACGCATCGTGGGGGCTCCTCTCACTTGATGCGGCCAAAGCTGGTGCGCAGCGGGTCGATGCCGCCGCCACCGCCGCCTTTGCCGCGGTTGCGGTTGCGCCGGCCGCGCTCATTCAGCGCGTCGATGCCGGTGCGCAGCGGATCGGGCTGGCGCGCCGGTGCGGGGCCAGCGGGCTTGCGGCCGCCCTGCGGTTGGCCGTGGCGGCCGTCGCGCGGCGGGCGCGGCTGGCCGCCGTTGGCACCTGGTTGGCCGTCGGCGCGCGGCTGCCCGCCCGCGCCGGCCTTGTTTTTGTTGCGGCGGCGCCGGTTGCGATTGCGCCGTCCTTCGGGGTCGATGCGGGGGCGCTCGCCGCCCGCGGGGGTGCCGGCCCCCGTGTCTGCGCCGTCGCCGTCCGCGCCGCCCTCGTCATCGGCGACCCCTTGGGCGGCGGAGCGCGGTGCCGGGTTCGCTCCGGCCTTGCGGGCACGCATGCGCTCCATCAGCTCGCGCCGTGCGGCCTTGGCCGCCGCGGCCATGACCTCGCGGCTCGGCGGCTTGCCGGCGCCGCCCCACAGCACCTGGCGGCCCATCGCAATCGGCTCGGCCTTTTCCTCGGGACCGGGCATGAACTCGGGCAGCGCCTGCACCGGAATCTGCTGGCCGGTGAAGCGCTCGATCGCCATCATCCAGCCCTCTTCGTCGAGGCTGACGAAGCTCAGCGCCTCGCCTTCCGAGCCCGCGCGGCCGGTGCGGCCGATACGGTGCACGTAGTCTTCCGGCACGTTGGGGATGTCGTAGTTGATGACGTGCGGGAGGTCCTCGATGTCGATGCCGCGCGCGGCGATGTCGGTGGCGACGAGCACGCGCAGCTGCCCGCTCTTGAAGCCCTCCAGCGCCTGCGTGCGCGCGGTCTGGCTCTTGTTGCCGTGCAGCGCCATTGCGGTGATGCCGTGCTCGTTGAGGAACTGCGCCACCTGGTTGGCGCCGAATTTGGTGCGGGTGAACACCAGCACCTGGTTCCAGCCGTTGCCGTCCAGCAAGTGTTTGAGTAGCGCCATCTTCTTGTCGCGCGCCACGGGGTAGATGGTCTGGCGGATGCGCTGCACCGTCGTGTTGGGCGGCGTGACCTGGATGTGCTTCGGGTCGTGCAGCAGGCTCTGCGCCAGGGCCTTGATCTCGTCGCTGAACGTCGCGGAAAAGAGCAGGCTCTGCTTGCGCTCGGGCAGCAGCGCCAGCACCTTGCGCACGTCGTGGATGAAACCCATGTCGAGCATGCGGTCCGCCTCGTCGAGGACGAGGATCTCGACCTTCGACAGGTCCACGTGCCCCTGGTCGGCCAGGTCCAGCAGCCGCCCCGGGGTGGCCACGAGGATGTCCACGCCCTTGACGAGTTTTTCGATTTGCGGGTTCAGGCCCACGCCGCCGAAGACCACGGCGGACTTGAGCTTGAGGTGCTTGCCGTAGGCCTTGACGGACTCCTCGACCTGCGCGGCCAGTTCGCGTGTCGGGGTGAGCACCAGCGCCCGGATCGGGCGGAATTGCCCGCGTTTGGGCGGCTCGCCCCGCGTGGCCAGCAGGTGCAGCATCGGCAGCGTGAAGGCGGCGGTCTTGCCGGTGCCGGTTTGCGCGCCGGCGAGCACATCGTGGCCGGCGAGCACGGCAGGGATGGCTTCGGCCTGGATCGGGGTGGGCTGCTCGTAGCCCTGTTCGCGCACGGCTTCGACGATGGCCGGCAACAGTTGGAGTGCTTCGAATGTCATGTGGTGTGGATGGGGCGCCCATGCCGGGGCGCGCGGCATCGGCCCATGCCGCTCGGGCGGCGGCGGCACCCGGTGGGGTGCGTGCCGAACGGGCGGCTCAGTCGAGGGCAGATGGGGTCTGAAAGTGGGCCGGGGAGCCGGTCGTCACGACCCGCGCGTATCCCGTGGCCCGGGCATCCATGCCGATCGGGACGCGACTGCTGGACCCGATCACGCCCGATTGTCGCATAACTGGGATAATTGGGGCCAACCCGGGCCGCGTTCCCGGGACAATTTTTTCACGATTACACCGTTTGCTTCGAGGGGTTGCCTGCCATGGCCCAGTATGTTTTCACGATGAACCGCGTCTCCAAGACCGTGCCGCCGAAGCGGCAGATCTTGAAAGACATTTCGCTGTCGTTCTTCCCCGGCGCCAAGATCGGGGTGCTCGGCCTCAACGGCGCGGGCAAATCGACGCTGCTCAAAATCATGGCCGGCGTCGACAAGGACTACGAGGGCGAGGCCGTGCCGATGCCCGGCATCAAGATCGGCTACCTGCCGCAGGAGCCGCAGCTCGACCCGGACAAGACCGTGCGCGAGACGGTGGAGGAGGGCATTGGCGGCGCACTGGCGGCGAAGAAGCGGCTGGAGGAGGTCTATGCCGCCTACGCCGAGCCCGACGCGGACTTCGACGCGCTCGCGGCCGAGCAGGCGGAGCTCGAGGCCATCATCGCCGCCGCCGGCAGCGAGAACACCGACCTGCAGCTCGAACTGGCGGCCGACGCGCTGAACCTGCCGCCGTGGGACGCGGTGATCCGCAACCTCTCCGGGGGCGAAAAGCGCCGCGTCGCGCTGTGCCGGCTGCTGCTGTCCAAGCCCGACATGCTGCTGCTCGACGAGCCGACCAACCACCTGGACGCCGAGAGCGTGCACTGGCTGGAGCAGTTCCTGCAGCGCTTCCCCGGTACCGTGGTCGCGATCACGCACGACCGCTACTTCCTGGACAACGCCGCGGAGTGGATCCTGGAGCTCGACCGCGGCATGGGCATCCCGTACAAGGGCAACTACAGCGAGTGGCTGGAGCAGAAGGAGCGGCGCCTGGAGCAGGAGCAGAAGGCCGAGGACGCCCGTCGCAAGGCGATGAAGGAGGAGCTCAAGTGGGTGCGCGCCAACGCCAAGGGCCGCCAGGCCAAGAGCAAGGCGCGCCTGCAGCGCTTCGAGGAGCTCAGCGACGTCGAATACCAGAAGCGCAACGAAACCAACGAGATCTTCATCCCGGTGGCGGAGCGCTTGGGCTCACAGGTCATCGAGTTCAAAAACGTCAGCAAGGGTTTTGGCGACCGGCTGCTGATCGACAACCTGAGCTTCTCGGTGCCCGCGGGGGCGATCGTCGGCATCATCGGCCCCAACGGTGCGGGCAAGTCCACGCTGTTTCGCATGATCCAGGGCGTGGAAAAGCCCGACAGCGGCGAGATCATCATCGGCCAGACGGCCAAGCTCGCCTTCGTCGACCAAAGCCGCGACTGCCTCGACCCCAACAAGACGGTGTGGGAGGAGGTCTCCGGCGGGCTGGACAACATCACCGTGGGCAAGTTCGTCATGCCCAGTCGCGCCTACCTCGGGCGCTTCAACTTCAAGGGCAACGACCAGCAAAAGCGCGTCGGCGACCTCTCCGGCGGCGAGCGCGGCCGGCTGCACCTGGCCAAGACGCTGTCCAAGGGCGGCAACGTGCTGCTGCTGGACGAGCCGTCGAACGACCTGGACGTGGAGACGCTGCGCGCGCTGGAGGAGGCGCTGCTGGAGTTCGCCGGCAGTGCGCTCGTCATCAGCCACGACCGCTGGTTCCTGGACCGCATCTGCACGCACATCCTGGCGTACGAAGGCGACAGCCAGTGGTACTTCTACGACGGCAACTTCACCGAGTACGAGGCCGATAAGATCCGCCGGCTCGGTGAGGAGGGCGCGCGGCCCAAGCGCGTGCGCTTCAAGTCGCTGGCGTGACCGCGATGGCACCCGACCAACCGGACCGCGCGGTGCCGTCGCGCATGCCGGTTCGTAGCGAAACGGCCAACAGCGAAACGGCCAACAGCGAGACGGCCAACAACAAGGGGGCTGACGGCGAGGCAGCCGCGTCGGGTACCGGCGGCGCGGTGGTCGCACCCCCGTCCGTGCCGACGTCGCAGCCTGCCTCGCCGGACCCGGCCGCGGTGGAAGCGGCGATGCGCCGCTGGGTCGAGCGCGCGGTGATCGGCCTGAATCTGTGCCCGTTCGCGAAGGCGGTGTGGGTCAAGGGGCAGGTGCGCATCGCGGTCAGCCGCGCGCGGCACCTGGATGGGTTTCTCGACGACCTGGACGCCGAGCTGCTGCGGTTGCGCGATACGCCGGCCGCGGTGCTGGACACGACCCTGCTGGTGCACCCGACGCTGTTTCCGGACTTCTTCGTGTTCAACGATTTTCTGGACGTCGTCGACCGGGTCGTGGCCGAGCACGGGCTGGAGGGCGTGATCCAGGTCGCCCCCTTTCACCCGGACTTCGTCTTCGAGGGCAGCGCCGCGGACGATATCGCCAACGCCACCAACCGGGCGCCGTACCCGACGCTGCATCTGCTGCGCGAGGACAGCGTGGCGCGCGCCGTGGCGTCGGGTGAGTCGGCCGAGACCATCGTCGAGCGCAACATCGCCACGCTGCGCGCCCTGGGGCCGCAGGGATGGCGGCACCTGCTGCAGGACGACCGGGGGTAACGCGCGCCGATTGCCGGTTTTGTGGTAAAAATAGCAACAATGAAACCCGAACCGCAACCGCTGCCCGATACCGAGTCCTACTACACCACGCTCGAGGTCGCCCGCATGCTCGGCATGGCGGTGCGCTCGGTGCAGATGATGGTGGACCGCGGCGAGCTGCAGGCGTGGAAGACCCCCGGGGGGCACCGCCGCATCACCGCTTCGTCGCTGCAGAACTGGCTTGCGCGCAGCCGCGTGGGCGTGGCGCCGCCGGCGGCGCAGCGGGCGGCGCGGCCCCGGCGTGGAGCGGCACGTCACGGGCGTCCGCCGCGCATCCTGCTGATCGAGGATTCCTCGCATTTCCAGCATTTGGTGCAGTTGCTGGTGCGCCAGCGCTTTCCGCACGCCGAGCTGCACGTCGCCGGTGACGGCATCTCGGGGCTGGTGTCGTTCGGGCAGCTGCAGCCGGACCTGCTGATCGTGGACATCCTGCTGCCCGGCATCGACGGGGCGTCGATGGTCATGGGGCTGCGCCGTCACGAGCTGTTCGGCAGTTGCGGCCTGATCGTCCTCACCGCCCTCGACGAGGCGGCCCGGCACGACTACGCGCACGCGCTGGAGGGCGTGCCGGTCGTGCACAAGCCAAATCTCGTGCGGGAGCTGCCACCGCTGATCCAACAGGCGCTGGAAGAACGGCCCTGCGCCGCCGCCGCCGCCGACGCCTGATCGTCCGCGGGTTTGCCGGCGGCGTCAGCCCGCCCACGCCGACCAGTCGCCCGGGATGAGCCACAGCAGCGCCGCGGTCATCACGACATAGCGCAGGCACTTGCCGATGGCCATGTAAACGAGGCACGGCAGCAGCGGAAACTTCAGCCACCCGGCGACGGCGCACAGCGGGTCGCCCACCGCGGGCAGCCAGCTCAGCAGGCAGGCTTTCGGGCCGAAGCGCTCGAGCCAGTCGAGTGCGCGCAGGTGGGTGGGCGAGCCGCGTGCGCGGTCGATCGCCGCGTGGGCGCCGTAGCCCATCGCCCAGCTCACCGCACCGCCGAGCGTGTTGCCCACCGTGGCCACGGCGACCGCGGGCCAGAACAGCTCCGGGTTGAGCTTGACCAGCCCGAACACCGCCGGCTCCGACCCCATCGGCAGCAGCGTCGCCGAGACGAACGCCACGACGAACACCGTCGTCAGCCCGACTTCGGGGAGACTGAGCGTTTGCAGCAGGGCGGGGATCCACGCATCCATGGCGGCGGTGACGGCAACGGGAGCCGCCAGTATAGGCAAGCGGGCGCGGGGTACGGGGCCGGGTACAATCTTGCCGCCTTTTTCAGCAACCGCCGCCCGCCCCCATCCCATGACCGCCGGCCCCGCGATCGGCCCCTATGTGCTGCCCAACCGGCTGTTCGTCGCGCCCATGGCGGGTGTGACGGACCGGCCGTTTCGCCGCCTGTGCAAGCGGCTGGGCGCGGGGTATGCGGTCAGCGAAATGATCACCTCGCGCCCGGAGCTGCGCGACAGCCTCAAGACCGCGCGGCGCGCCAACCACGACGGCGAAGTCGGCCCGATCGCAGTGCAGATCGCGGGCACCGACCCGGAGATGATGGCCGAGGCCGCGCGCTACAACATCGACCGCGGTGCGCAGATCATCGACATCAACATGGGCTGTCCGGCCAAGAAGGTTTGCAACAAGTGGGCCGGCTCGGCCCTGATGCGCGACGAGCGGCTTGCCGCCGCGATCATCGAGGCCGTGGTGGCGGCGTGCGAGCCGCGCGGCGTGCCGGTGACGCTGAAGATGCGCACCGGCTGGTGCGCGCAGGTGCGCAACGCGCCGGTGCTGGCGCGCATCGCCGAAAGCGCCGGGGTGCGGCTGCTGACCATCCACGGCCGCACGCGCGAGCAAGGCTATGGTGGACAGGCCGAGCACGAGACGGTGGCCGCGATCAAGGCCAGCGTGCGCATCCCGGTAGTGGCCAACGGCGACATCGACAGCCCGCAGGCGGCCGAGCGCGTGCTGCGCACGACGGGCGTGGACGCGGTGATGATCGGCCGCGCCGCGCAGGGGCGCCCCTGGCTGTTCCGCGAGATCGCGCACTACCTGGCCACGGGCCGCCTGCCGCCGCCGCCCACGGCGGCCGAGCTGCGCGCGTGGTTGCTGGACCACCTGCACGACCACTACGCGCTGTACGGCGAGTACAGCGGGGTGCGCAGTGCCCGTAAGCACCTTTTGTGGTACCTGCGCGCGATCGGCGGCGACGCCGCGGCGCAGCAGCGCCTGCGTGATGCCATCACCACGGCCGAGACCTGCGAGGCGCAGCTCGCCGCGGTGCAGGCGTTTTTCGACGCATACGAACCCGTCCTTCCCCTGGCCGCATGAACCCGACGACCCTGCCCGACTGCGTGCGCGCGAGCCTCGACGCCTACTTTGCCGACCTCGGCGACACCGAGCCCGCCAACCTGCACGACATGCTGCTGCGAGCGGTGGAAAAGCCATTGCTGGAGGTGGTCATGGCGCGCGCGCGCGGCAACCAGTCGCGCGCGGCGCAGTGGCTGGGGCTCAACCGCAACACCCTGCGCAAAAAGCTGCTCGAGCACGGCCTGCTGGACGGCTGATGCGCGGCCCTGGATGCATCGCAACCCCCACCGAGGACTTCCCCCGATGAGAGCCCTGATTTCCGTTTCCGACAAAACCGGCGTGCTGGAGCTGGCCCGCGAGCTGCACGCGCTGGGCGTGACGCTGATTTCCACCGGCGGCACGGCGAAGCTTCTCGCTGACGCCGGCCTGCCCGTGACCGAGGTCGCCGAGGTCACGGGTTTTCCGGAAATGCTCGACGGCCGCGTCAAGACCCTGCACCCGAAGGTGCACGGCGGCCTGCTGGCGCGGCGCGACCTGCCCGAGCACATGGCCGCGCTGCGGCGGCACGGGATTGCACCGATCGACCTGCTGGTCGTCAACCTGTACCCGTTCGAGGCGACCGTCGCGCGCGCGGGCTGCACGCTGGCCGACGCGATCGAAAATATCGACATCGGCGGTCCGGCGATGGTGCGCTCCGCCGCGAAAAACTGGCGTGATGTGGCCGTGCTGACCGACCCGGCGCAGTACCCGGTGGTGCTGGCCGAACTCAAGGATGCCGGCAAGGTCAGTGACGCTACACGCCTGCGGCTGGCGGTGGCCGCGTTCAACCGCATCGCCCAGTACGACGCGGCGATCAGCCAGTACCTCTCGGCGCTGGACCTCTCGGCTGGCGTGCCGAGCGCGGACGCGGAGCCGCCGCGCCACGCCTTTCCGGGGCAGTTCAACGCCTGCTGGACCAAGCTGCAGGACCTGCGCTACGGCGAGAACCCGCACCAGCAGGCGGCGTTCTACCGCGACCCGGACGCACCGGCCGGCTCGCTCGTCACCGCGCAGCAGCTGCAGGGCAAGGAGCTCTCCTACAACAACATCGCCGACGCCGACGCGGCGTGGGAGTGCGTCAAGGGCTTCGAGGCACCGGCCTGCGTCATCATCAAGCACGCCAACCCCTGCGGCGTGGCGGTGGGCGCCGGTCCGCTGGAGGCCTACCGCAAGGCCTTCCAGACCGACCCGACCAGCGCGTTCGGCGGCATCATCGCGTTCAACCGCGCGCTGGACGGCGAGACCGCGCAGGCGGTGGCGCAGCAGTTCGTCGAGGTGCTGATCGCGCCCGACTTCACGCCGGAGGCGCTCGCGGTCTTCAAGCCCAAGGCCAATGTGCGGCTGCTGCGCATCGCGCTGCCGGCCGATGCGGCGGCCACGCGCAACCGCTGGCACCTGCAGCGCGTGGGCGGCGGTGTGCTGGTGCAGACGGCCGACCACCACGTGCTGCGGCCGGAGGATCTGAAGGTCGTGACCCGGCGCCAGCCCACGCCCGAACAGATGCAGGACCTGCTGTTCGCCTGGGCGGTGGCGCAGTACGTCAAGAGCAACGCGATCGTCTTCTGCAAGGACGGCATGACGATGGGCGTCGGCGCGGGACAGATGAGCCGGCTCGACTCCGCCCGCATCGCCAGCATCAAGGCGCAGGCCGCGGGACTGAGCCTGCAGGGCACGGCGGTGGCGAGCGACGCCTTCTTCCCGTTCCGCGACGGGCTGGACGTGGTGGTCGATGCGGGCGCCACCTGCATCATTCAGCCCGGCGGCTCGGTGCGCGATCAGGAGGTCATCGACGCCGCCAACGAGCGCGGGGTGGCGATGGTCTTCACGGGGGTGCGGCACTTCCGGCACTGAAGCGACCGCGCCGCGTGGCCTGCGAGCTTCGCCGCGGCCGTGATCCTTCGGCCGTGGACCCTGCCGCGGGGTCTTGGCGCCGGTGAGGGACGCGATGCAGCGGCCTCCGCCACCCGTCAGGCGCCGAGCACGAACACCGCCGGCAGCTCCAACGGCAGCGCGGGCGGCGCGCGGTGCCAGTCGGCCACGCGCGCCGCGTGTACGGCCTGCTGCGGCAGGCCCAGGCCGCACGCCACCGCCAGCCGCGTCTGCGGCCGCAGCGTTTGCAGCGCTGCTTGCAGCAGCGCCGCGTTGCGGTAGGGCGTTTCGATGAAGAGCTGCGCCTGACCGAGCCGCTGCGCGGTGGCCTCCAGCTCGCGCAGGCGGGCGGCGCGCTCCGCCGCCCCCTGTGGCAGATAACCGACGAAGGCAAAGTGCTGGCCGTGGCAGCCGCTGGCCGCCAGCGCCAGCATCAGCGACACCGGCCCGACCAGCGGCACGACGCGCACGCCCAGCGCATGGGCGGCGCGCACCACCGCCGCGCCCGGGTCGGCGATCGCGGGCATGCCGGCCTCGCTGATCAGCCCGACATCGAACCCCTGCAACGCGGGGGCCAGCCACTGGCGTGCTTGTGCGTCGGCGCCCGGCTGCCGGTCGCCGCGCTTGTGCCATTCGCGCGGCAGTTCGGTGATCGTCTGTTGTTGCAGCGGGGCGGCCAGCGGCTGCACCGCCTGCACGCGCTTGAGGAAGGCCCGTGCGCTCTTGGCGTTTTCTGCGATCCAGTGCGTCAGGCCCGCCGCGACGGCAATCGTCGTGGTCGGCAGGGCCTCGCGCAGATCGGGCTGCGCCGGACAGCCGAAGTCCAGCGGGGTCGGCACCAGGTACAGCGTCCCGGTGCGGGGGTGGCCGCCGCTCGCGCGGGTCCGGTCGCCGCCTACGGTCGGCTCGTCGATCGGCCCACCACTGGGACGGGCCGCGGGGTCGGCGGGGTTCATGGCAGCGTCACCCCGGCCGCGCGCAGCAGCCGTGCCGTGCGGATCAGCGGCAGCCCCACCAGCGCGGTCGGGTCGTCGCTGACGATCGCGTCCAGCAGGGCGATGCCCAGCCCCTCGCTCTTGGCACTGCCCGCGCAGTCGTACGGCGCCTCGGCGCGCAGGTAGCGTTCGATCTCGGCGTCCGTCAGCGGGCGGAAGCGCACCTCCACCGATGCGAGATCGTCCGCCGCGTAACCGGTTGCGTGGCACACCACCGCCAGCGCGGTGTGAAAGACGACGGTGCGGCCCGACATGGCGCGCAGCTGCGCCACCGCGCGCTCGTGCGTGCCGGGTTTGCCGAGCGGCTGACCGTCGAGTTCGGCCACCTGATCGCTGCCGATGACGATCGCGTCCGGGTGGTGCCGGGCCACGTCCTGTGCCTTGGCTCGCGCCAGGCGTTGCGCGAGCGCAACGGGCGCTTCGCCGGTCCGGGGGGTTTCGTCGACCTGCGGGGCCACGCAGGTGAACGGCAGGCGCAGGCGCTGCAGCAGCTCGCGCCGGTAGGGCGACGTCGAGCCGAGGATCAGCGGCCGCGGCGGGGTGGGGGTATCGGAGTGCATCGCCGTATTGTCGCCGCGAGCGCGCTATCCTAGACGCCGTGTGAAGACGATGGGCGGTAGCCCCCGCACCGCCGCGGAGACGACGCATGCACCCCACCGGATCCGACCGCCCCCAGGCGGCCGCCGCGCCCGCGGAGCCGCCGCAGCCGTGGCACGCACTGTGCCGGTCGGCCGATTTGGTCGACGGCGGCGAGGCGGTGCCGTTCGACGTGCGTTACCGGGGGCAGACGTGCCGGGCGTTCGCGATCCGCTACCGCGGACGGGTGTACGCCTACCTCAACCGCTGCAGCCACGTGGCGATGGAAATGGACTGGATGCCCAACCGCTTCTTCGACGTCACGGGGCAGTTTCTCGTCTGTGGATCGCACGGGGCGCTGTTCGAGCCGCACACCGGGCGCTGCGTCGGCGGGCCCGGACGCGGGCCACTGGTGGCGATCGCCGTGTGCGAGCGCGATGGGGTCGTCTTTTGGCAGTCACAATACGAGCTGCAACCCGTGGAGTTCTGAACCGACCATGACCACCTCCGAGACTTCCCCGCCCGCACCGGATGCCGCACGCAGCGCGCCGGGCCCGACACCCACGGCGGGCGGCGCCGGCTGGGAGCGCGAGCTGCTGGAAAAACTGGCGCTGGCGGCGCTGCAGGAACAGCGTGCCGCGCGCCGCTGGCGCAACGTCTGGCGGGCGGTGTGGCTGCTGATGGCCGCCGTGATCGCGTGGCTGCTGTACCGCGACGTGGTGCCGCCCAAGCCCGCTTCGACCCCGCACACGGCGCTGGTGGAGGTGCGCGGCGAGATCGGATCGGAGAGTGAGGCCAACGCGGCCGCGATCGTCGCCGCGCTGCGCGAGGCGTTCGAGGACCCGGGCGCGCAGGCGGTGGTGCTGCTGATCGACTCGCCCGGCGGCAGCCCGGTGCAGGCCGGCATCGTCAACGACGAAATCTGGCGCCTCAAGGAACAGCACGACAAGCCGGTGTACGCGGTCGTCGAGGAGACGTGCGCGTCGGCTGCCTACTACATCGCGGTTGCCGCCGACCGCATCTACGTCGACAAGGCGAGCCTCGTGGGCAGCATCGGGGTGCTGATGGACGGCTTTGGCTTCACCGGTTTGATGGACAAGCTCGGCGTCGAGCGCCGGCTGCTGACCGCGGGGGCGAACAAGGGCTTTCTCGACCCCTTCAGCCCGCAAACCGAACGCCACCGCGCCCACGCGCAACAGATGCTGGACGATATCCACCGTCAGTTCATCGAGGTCGTGCGCAAGGGGCGCGGCGAGCGGCTGAAGGAAACGGACGACACCTTCAGCGGACTGGTTTGGACGGGGCAGCGGGCGGTCGAGATGGGGCTCGCCGACGAGCTCGGCAACCTCGACTACGTCGCGCGCGAGGTGGTGCAGGCCGAGGACATCGTCGACTACACGCAGCGCGAGAGCGTGGCCGAACGCCTGGCGCGCCGCTTCGGCGCCGGCGCGGCCGAGAGCATGTGGCGCGCGGCGCGGGGCGCATGGCCGGCGTGGCGGTGACGGCACCGTCGGCTGGCCGCCTGCTGGTGATCGGGGGCGGTATCGCGGGGCTCGGGGCGGCGCTGGCGTGTGCGCGGGCACGCCCTGACGTGACGGTCACCCTGCTGGAGCGCGCCCCCGCGTTTGCCGAGGTCGGGGCGGGCATCCAGCTTGGCCCCAACGCGGTGCGCGTGCTGCACGACTGGGGCCTGGCCGAGCCGTTGGCGGCGGTCGCGGCGTTCCCGCAGCGGCTGTGCGTGCGCGCAGCGCGCGACGGCGCCGTGCTGGGCGGCTTGACCCTGGGGGAGCGGGCGCGGCGGCGCTACGGCGCGCCTTACGCGACGATCCACCGCGCGGATCTGCAGGGGCTGCTGCTCGATGCGGTGCGCGAGCTCCCCGCCGTGGCGCTGCACACCGGCGCGGAGATCGTGACCCACGCCGAAGACCCACAGGGCGTCAGCGTCACCACCGCCGACGGGCGCCGCTGGCAGGGGGACGCTCTGCTCGCCGCCGACGGGGTGTGGAGCCGCACGCGCGAGCGCGTGCTGGCCGACGGTCGAGCCACCTTCAGTGGGCACGTGGCGTACCGCGGCCTGCTGCCGATGGCCGACGCGCCCGTGGCGGTGCGGCAGACGCCGCAGGTCGTCGCCTGGCTCGGGCCGCGGCTGCACGCGGTGCACTACCCGGTGCGCGGCGGGGCGTGGCTCAACGTGGTCGTGGTCGTCGAGGGGCCGCTGCCGCCCACGGGCGCCGAGGGCTGGGACCACGCGGCCCAGGTGGCGCAACTGCGCGCGGCGCTGGGCCCGGTGCACGCCGATTTCGATGCCGTCGTGCGCGCCGTGCCGCAGTGGCGGCTGTGGCCGCTGTATGTGCGCGAGCCGATGCGCGGGGCGTATGAGCACGGGCGCGGGCGCATCGCGCTGCTCGGCGACGCGGCGCACCCCACGCGCCCGTATCTGGCGCAGGGCGCGGCGATGGCGCTGGAGGACGCGTGGACGCTGGGGCGCCTGCTGCAGGCGCAGCCGGACGCGCCGGACTGGGCCGGGTGGCTGGCGCGCTGGGCCGAGTCCCGCTGGGCGCGCAACGCGCGGGTGCAGGCGCGCTCGCGCCGCAACGGCACCATTTTCCACGCCACCGGCCTGCTGCGCTGGGGGCGCGACGCGGTGATGGCGTGGCTGGGCGAGCGGCTGCTCGATCAGCCGTGGCTCTACGGCGGCCCGCCCGACCCGCTCGCGACGGCGCGGTGAGCGGCCCCACATCGGTGGTACGCTTGCCGACTTGCACGCATGAAGCCGCTCCGCCCCCCCGGTGCCCCCGTTCCACGACCGTCGACGTCTGCCGTCGGTGAGCGGTCGCGCCGCGCCTGGCTGGCGGCGGGGGCGGGATGGGCCATCGCCACGGCGACGGCGGCGCTCGCGCCGCGGCCGGCGGCGGCCCGCGCGGCGTGGCCCACGCGCCCCCTGCAGTGCTGGGTGGGTTTCCCGGCAGGGTCGTCCGCCGACGAGCTGGCGCGCACGCTCGTCGGGCCGTTGGCGGCGGCGCTCGGGCAGCCAATCGAGGTGGAAAACCGCCCCGGCGCGGGGGGGCTGGCGGCCGCGACGGCGCTGGCCCAGATGGGCGATGACCACGTGCTGGGCCTGCTGCCGGGCTGGCAGCTGACGGTGGCGCGCTGGCTGCAGCCGTCGCTGGGCTATGACCCGCTGACCGATCTGCGCGGCGTCTCGGTGGTGGCGAGCACGCCGCTGCTGCTGTGCCTGTCGCCGCACCTGGCCACCCGCGGGTCGGCCGCGCTGCGCGCGATCGCGGAGGCGGGCGCCGCGTGGCAGTACGGCAGCCCCGGTGCGGGGTCGCCGTTTCACCTCGGCATGGAGCTGCTCAAGGCCCACACCGGCTGGCAGATCCGGCACGTGCCGTATCCCGGCAACCCGCAGGTCGTCAACGCCCTGCTGCAGGGCGAGGTGCAGGTGGCGTTGTTGCCCCCCGCGCTGGCCGTGCCGCACTGGCGCACGGCGCGGCTGCCGGTGGCGGCCGTCACGTCGCCCCGGCGCAGCGTGCTGCTGCCGGCGCTGCCGACGCTGGCCGAGCGGGGCGTGGCCGGCTACGGCTTCGAGCACTGGTACGCCCTGGCCGCACCGCTGGCGCTGGCGCCGGAGGCGGCGCAGCGGCTCGCCCGCGCGCTGGCGCGCGTCGTGCGCGAGCGCGACGTGCAGCAGCGCCTGCAGGCCCAGGGGTGGCAGGGCGTCGGCTCCACCCCGCAGGCGCTGGCGCAGCGCGTCGCCACCGAGACGGCGCGACTGCGGCCGATCATCGAACGCCAGCACATCCGGATTGCCTGACATGTCCACACCCCCATTCCCCTCCGCTTCCGCCGACCTGCTCAAGCTCTCGCCGTGTCCGCCCGTGGCACCGGAGGCGGCGGGCGAGGCGCCGCTGAAACTGCGCCGCGTCGCCATCGACACCTATCGCGAGAACGTCGCCTACCTCCACCGCGACTGCGAGCGCTATCGCGCCGAAGGCTTCCAGGCCCTGTCCAAGGTGGAGGTACGCGCCAACGGCCGCATGGTGCTCGCGACGCTCAACGTCACGCACGACCCGCGCATCGTCAAGTGTGACGAGATCGGGTTGTCCATCGACGCCTTCGCGCAGCTGGGGGTGGAGCCCGGCCACCCGGCGACCATCTCGCAGGCCGAGGCGCCGGCGTCGATCGCCGCGCTGCACCGCAAGATCAACGGTGAACGGCTCGATCGCGAGGCGTTTCGCGCCATCGTGCGCGACATCGCCGAGCGCCGCTATTCCAAGATCGAGCTGTCGGCCTTCGTCGTCGCCACGCACAGCGGTGAGCTCGACCGCGAGGAGGTGTACTTCCTGACCGAGGCGATGATCGACGCCGGGCAGCGGCTCGACTGGCGCGAGCGCCTCGTGGTCGACAAGCACTGCATCGGCGGCATCCCGGGCAATCGCACGTCGATGCTGGTCGTGCCCATCGTCGCCGCGCACGGGCTGGTCTGTCCCAAGACCTCGTCGCGTGCCATCACGTCGCCGACGGGCACCGCCGACACGATGGAGGTGCTGGCCGCGGTGGAGCTGCCGATCGAGCGGCTGCGCGAGATCGTGCGCGAGCACCGGGGCTGCCTCGCCTGGGGCGGGACGGCGCAGCTCTCGCCCGCGGACGACGTGCTGATCGCCGTCGAGCGGCCGCTGTCGCTCGATTCACCCAGCCAGATGGTGGCGTCGATCCTGAGCAAGAAGGTCGCCGCCGGCTCCAACCACATCGTGCTCGACATCCCCGTCGGGCCCACCGCGAAGGTGCGCACGATGCCCGAGGCACAGCGCCTGCGCCGGTTGTTTGAATACGTGGCGCGGCGGCTGGGCATTTCGATCGACGTCGTGATCACCGACGGACGGCAGCCGATCGGCCAGGGCATCGGCCCGGTGCTGGAGGCGCGCGACGTGATGCGCGTGCTGCAGAACCACCCGCTCGCGCCGATCGACCTGCGCCAGAAGGCGCTGCGGCTGGCCGGACGGCTACTCGAGTGCGACCCCGACATCCGCGGCGGCGACGGCTACGGCATCGCGCGCGACATTCTCGATTCCGGCCGCGCGCTGGAGAAGATGCGCGCGCTGATCGCCGCGCAAGGGGCGCGCGACTTCGACCCGGAGCGGCCCCCGCTGGCGCGCCTGAGTTTCGAGGTCACGGCCCCGCGCGACGGCGTCGTCACTGGCATCGACAACCTGCAGATCGCGCGCATCGCGCGCCTGGCGGGGGCACCGAAGGTGGCGGGGGCGGGGGTCGACCTCGCGCGCAAGCTCGGCGAGCCGGTGCGCGCCGGCGAGACGCTGTACCGCGTGTATGCGGAGTATCCGGCCGACCGCGACTTCGCGCTGCAGGCCAGCACGCGCGACAGCGGCTACCGCATCGGCGACCCGCACGAGGTGCCGCAGGTCTTCGTGGAGTTCTGAACGTGCCGCTGCTGCTGTGTTTCGACGACGAGCGCGGCCCCGCGCAACGGCTGCTCGCCGCGCTGCAGGTTCGCTCGACCGCCACGGGTAATGCCGGCGACCAGGCCTGGGCGCTGGCGCCGATCGAGCGCCACCGTTTCCCGGACGGCGAGCTGCGGCTGCGCCTGCCCCCCCGGTTGCCGCCCGCGGTGGCGATCTACCGCAGCCTGCACCAGCCGAACGAAAAGCTCGTCGAGCTGCTGCTGGCCGCACCGGCCGCGCGTGCGCTCGGGGCGCAGCGGCTGTGGCTGGTGGCACCGTACCTCGCCTACATGCGGCAGGACATGGCCTTCACCCCCGGCGAGGTGGTCAGCCAGCGCCACGTCGGGCACTGGCTCGCGGCGGCCTTCGACGGGCTCATCACCGTCGATCCGCACCTGCACCGGGTGGCGACACTGGCGGAAGCGGTGCCGTTGCCCGACGCCCACGCCCTCACGGCGGCCCCGTTGCTGGCGCAGGCGATCGCCGCGCGGCGGCCCGGGGCCCTGCTGGTCGGGCCGGACGAGGAATCCGCCCAGTGGGTGCGCCAGGCCGCCGCCGCGGTCGGGCTGGAGGCGGCGGTGTGCCGCAAGGTGCGCCGTGGCGACCGCGACGTGGTGATCGAGCTGCCGCCGCAGCCCGTGCGCGGCCGCGCCGTCGTGATCCTGGACGACATGGCCAGCACCGGCCGCACCGTCGCGCAGGCCGCCATCGCGCTGCGTGCCGCGGGTGCCGTCTCGGTGGACGTGGCGGTGACGCACGCGCTCTTCATTGGCGATGCGCTCGCGGTGATGCGCACGGCGGGCGTGGGCGAGGTCTGGAGCGCCGACAGCGTGCCCCACGACAGCAACGCGGTGCCGCTCGCGCCGCTGCTCGCCGCGGCGCTGCACGACGGCGTCACCCGGTCACGCCCGGTGACTGAGGTGGGTTGACCCGACCGCGGCGCCCGCGCGGGGGCCATATCCGGGCCATGACCGCGCAGCCCATGCATGCCGGGCGCACCGACCCGCCGACATCTCGTGGCGCCGGTCCGCCCGCCAACCCTCAGCGAGCGGGTGTCGATGTGGTCCCGTTCCCGTCCTCGTCTGTATCCTCGATGCGGATGCCCACCCGCTCGATCGACCCCGCCCGCACGCGGCGCACGCTGAGCTCAGCTGGCCCCCAGCGCAGTTGGTCGCCCTCCACGGGTGGGCGCTGGCACGTGCGGCGAAACCACTCGCCCACGGTGAGGCGTTCGTCCTCGACCGTCGGCCAGCCGTAGAACTGGCACAGCGCGGCCATCGGCGTGTCGGCCGGCACCTCGAAGTCACCAAACACCCGCCGCACCGCGGCCGGGTCGTCCCGGTCCGGCAGCGCCACGCCCGTGCGGCGCGCCGCCCAAGGCAGCGTCGCGCCCTGCAACAGCAGCGACGCCAGCACCACGACGAAGGCGATGTTGAAGAAGGTCTTGGCGCCCTCGACCCCGGCCATGAGCGGAAACACCGCCAGGACGATCGGCACGGCACCGCGCAGGCCCACCCAGGCGATGAAGACGATCTCTCGTGGTGGAAATCGCAGCGGCGCCAGGCACAGCCACACCGCGACGGGGCGCGCCACCGCCATCAGCACCGCCGCCACCCCGAGCGCCGGCAGCAGCGTGCGCAGCGCCTCGGTTGGCGTGACCAGCAGCCCCAGCAGCAGGAACATGCCCGCCTGCGCCATCCAGGCGTAGCCGTCCATTGCCTGCAGCGCCGGCGCGATCGAGCCGCGCGAGCGGTTGCCGAGCACGAGGCCGAACACATAGACCGCCAGAAACCCCGAGCCGCCGATCCACGTCGTCAGCGCAAATACCGCCAGCCCCGCCGACAGCAGCAGCAACGCCCGCACGCCGCCGCCCGGCCGGGTGACGCGCGTCAACCAGCGCAGCCCGTCGGCCAGCACCCAGCCGAGTCCTGTGCCGAGCAGCAGGCCCCAGCCGAACTGCTGCGCGAGCGCCAGCAGCATCGCCCGCGCGCCGGCCGGTGCCGGCGTTTCCGCGGCCGTGGCCAGCCCGATCAACGCCAGCGTCAGAAACACCGCCATCGGGTCGTTCAGCCCGGACTCGATTTCCAGCGTCGAGGCCACCCGCTCATTGAGCCGCACGCCGGACGTCTGCAGCAGCGAAAAGACCGCCGCCGCGTCGGTGGAGCCGACGATGGCGCCGAGCAGCAGCGCGAGCCGCCAGTCCCACCCCAGCAGCCACCACGCGCCCAGCCCGGTGAGCGCGGCGCTGACGACGACCCCGACGGTGGCCAGCAGTAGCGCCGGCCTGAGCCCCGTGCGGAAGGTGGCGTACTGCGTGCGCAGCCCGCCGTCGAGCAGGATCACCGCCAGCGCGACGTTGCCCACCCAGAACGCCAGCCGGAAGTCCTCGAACAGCACGCCGCCCGGACCGTCCTCGCCCAGCAGCATCCCTGCCACCAGGAACACCAGCAGGAACGACAACCCCAGCCGCGCCGAGAACAACCCGGCCACGAGGCTCAGCAGCACCAGGGCGGAGGCGGTCAGCAGCGGCAGCGCGAGGAAGTCCAGCGACATCGTCATCATCGTGTGGGTACCATAACCGATCCTCGGGCTCCTCCAGCACCGCCGGCGCATACCCGTCGGTCGCGACGGCCGTATCGCATCGGGCACGGATCGGCTAAGATGGGTTTCCCTTCTTGAAAGATCAGCCAATGTCGTGGCGCCGGTGGCTCGTCGCGGGCCTTGCGTGGTGGTCGATCGCATGCGCCTCGGCGATGCCGGTCCTCGGGCTCGATGCGGCCGACGCGCAGGGGCGGCCACTCGGCCCGGCGGTGGAGCTGCTCGAGGACCCCGACGGGGCGCTGTCGTGGGAGCGCGTGTCGTCCGACCCCGGGCTGCCGTGGCGGCGCAGCGACATGCAGGTGCTGAACTTCAGCTTTTCCGACAGCACGTGGTGGGCGCGGCTGCGCCTGGACAACCCCGACGATGCCGCGCAGGAGCGCGCCATCGAGCTGGCGATGCCGCTGCACGACGACGTGCTGCTGACGGTGCGCAGCAGCGACGGCGACGTGCAGCAGTGGCGCACCGGCGACCGTTTCCCCTTCGCGTCGCGCCCGGTGCCGTACCGCTATCCGCTCTTCAAGGTCCGCGTGCCGGCCCGCGGACACGTGGAGCTGTGGTGGCGCTTCGCCAGCCACGACGGACTCTACGACGCGCTGCCGCTGACCCTGTGGACCCTGCCCGCGTTCACGGACAAGGGGTTTCGCGAGACGCTGATCCTCGGCGCCTACTTCGGCGCCATCGGCATCCTGATGCTGTACATGCTCGCCGCCGGGGCGCTGAACCGCGAGGCGAGTTTTGCGTGGTACGCGGCCTACCTCGGCAGTTTTCTGCTGTGGAACTACAGCTTCACCGGCTTCGGTTTCGCCACCCTGTGGCCGAGCGCCCCGGTGTTCAACAACGTCATCATCGGCGTGTCGTCCGTCGCGATCTATCTGACGCTGGGGCGGTTTACCCAGGTCTGGCTGCGCACGGCGGCGCTCGCGCCGTGGGCGGATCGCTGGCTGCGGCTGCTGATGGTGGGGATCGCGCTGCACGCGGTGCCCGCGGTGCTGGACTGGTACGCGGCGACGTTTCGCACGCTCATCCCGCTCGGGGTGTTGTTCCTCATCAGCCTGCTGGCGGTGGCGGCGCGGCTGGCGTGGCGCGGGGTGATCGAAGCGCGCCTGTACCTGATCGCGTGGGCGTTTTGGGTCACGGGGGCGCTCGTGTACTACGCGCGCGTGCTGGGGTGGCTGCCGTCGCAGCCGTGGGTGGAATACGCGCTCAACATCGGCTCGATGCTGGAGATGGTGACGCTGGCGATGATGCTGAGCTGGCGCATCCACGAGCTCAAATCGCAGGCGCGCGGCGCGCAAGAGGCGCTGCTGCACGAACAGCGCTCCCACAGCGCGCGTCTGGAATCCGAGGTGCGCGAGCGCACCCGCGCGTTGCAAGACGCCAACGCGCGGCTGGAGGAGCAGGCCGCGACCGACCCGCTGACGTCGCTGGCCAACCGCCGCGCGTTCCAGACCGTCGCCGACCGCGAGTGGCGCCGCGCGGTACGCGAGGGCCAACCCCTGGCGCTGGCGCTGCTCGACCTCGACCACTTCAAGTGGGTCAACGACGCGCTCGGCCACCCGCGCGGTGATGAGGCGCTGCGGCTCGTCGGCGGGTTGTTGCGCGAGTGGTTTCGGCGCGGCAACGAGTGGTGTTTCCGCACGGGCGGGGAGGAGTTCGCGGTGGTTGCCGCGGTCGACGATGCAGACCGCCTGACCGAGCGCCTGGAGGCGTTTCGGCGCACCTTGGACCAGCAGGTGTCGCAGTGGCTGGAACGGGCGTGCCGCGAGGTCGGCGTGGCGCTGCCGGACGACGCCGTGGGGACGGTGTCGATCGGGGTGTGCGTCAGCGCCGCCGCCGATCGCACCGCCCCCGGCGGCACCGACGACTGGGCCAGCCTGTACCGGCACGCCGACGAGGCCCTCTATGCGGCCAAGCACGCGGGGCGCAATCGTGTGATCGTCACCTCCCCGGCGGTCTGACTGGCGGCGTTGACCCGCGTCGTGGCAGGGGATGGGCAACGCGGATACCATCCGTCTGATCCCGACAGCGGATCGTGTATGGCAGGAGCGGCCCGATGACACCCACCAGCGAGTCGATGTCCCCCACCGAAACCCTCGTGCTGGCCGGCGGGTGCTTTTGGTGCACCGAGGCCGTGTTCGACCACGTGCGCGGCGTGCTCGACGTCGAATCCGGCTACAGCAACGGCCAGGCCGAGCAGCCGACGTACGAGGAGGTCTGCACTGGCCGCACCGGCTGCGCCGAAGTGGTCAAGGTGGTGTACGACCCGGCGCAGATCGACGTGCGCACGCTGCTGCACATCTTCTTCGCGACGCACGACCCGACGACGCCCAACCGCCAGGGCGCGGACGTTGGCACCCAGTACCGCAGCGGCATCTACTGGACGACGCCCGCGCAGGCCGAGGCCGCGCGCGCCGTGATCGCCGAACTGGAAGCATCCGGGGTCTACGGCGCGCCCATCGTCACCGAGGTCGAGCCGCTGCGGCACTACTGGCCCGCGGAGGCCTATCACCAGGACTTCTACGCGCGGCACCCGTACCACGGTTACTGTCTCGCTGTCGCGGCGCCCAAGGTGGGCAAGCTGCGGCGCGTCTTCGCGCAGTACCTGAAGCCCGACGCCACCTGACCGCTGCCGGGGGCGGGGCGTCGCGTTCGTGCCTGGGCGCGGGCGACCGGGTGCGTACACTCGGGTGCCGTGAACCTCGCCGACCACCCCGTCTTTCAGTCCCTGACCCCGGTGTTCCTGCTGATCGGCGCTGGCGTGCTGGCCGGCCGGCGCGGCTGGGTCGGCACGGCCGCGGTGCGGGACCTGTCCAACCTCGTCTTTTTGCTGCTGATCCCGGCGCTGCTGTTTCGCACGATGAGCCAGGTGCGCCTGGAGACGCTGGACTGGCGCCCCGTGGCGGCGTACTTCAGCGCGGTGTTGCCGTGGTTCGCGCTGCAGGTGGCGTGGCGCGGTTTCCACCCGCGCGGGGTGGTGCTGGCGCTGGGCGGGACGTTTTCCAACCTGGTGATGATCGGCATCGCGCTGGTCGGGCTGGCGTACGGACAGGCCGGCGTGGTCACGCTGCTGACGCTGATCGCGGTGCACGCGCTCATTCTGCTCACCACGGCGTCGGTGACGCTGGAGCTGGCCGATGCCCGCGCCCGAGCGCGGCAGGCGGCGGACGGCGGGCCGCGCGCGCGGCTGTGGGCCGCGGCCGCATCGGCCATTCGCGGCTCGGTGATTCACCCGATACCGCTGCCGATCGCGTGCGGGCTGCTGTGGGGCGCGACCGGCTGGTCGATGCCCGCGGTCGTGGACCGGCCGCTGCAGCTCCTCGGGCAGGCGTTCGGCCCGCTGGCGCTGGTGCTGGTGGGGGTGAGCCTCGCGCACACGCCGCTGCGCGGGCGCTGGGGCGAGGCGTGGTCGGTGGCGCTGGCGAAAAACGTCGTGCTGCCGGTGCTGGTCGCCGTGTCGGCGTGGCTGTGGGGATTGCGCGGGCTGCCGCTGACGGTGCTGGTGGTGGCTGCCGGCGTGCCCGTCGGGGCCAACGTCTTTTTGTTCGCGCAGCGCTACCGCGTCGCGCAGGACGAGGTGACCGCCGCCACCGGGCTGTCGACGGCGCTGGCGCTGTTGACGCTCAGCGGCTGGATGCTGCTGATGGGCTGGGTGGGCCGCGTCACTGGCTGATGCGCAGGCCCTCCTCGATCTGGTATTCGAAATAGCGCTGGAAGCTGAATGCGAGCCCTGCCATCAGGGCGGTCGCCCCCACCATCAGCGACAGCACCACCGCGAGGACGGTCAACCAGTTCGTCGCGCCCGGCCGCGCGTCCGCCGCCAGGTGTGGGTTGTGGCGCGCGTTCCAGCGCTCCGGTGGCTGCAGCGCATAGACGATGGCCGACAGACACGCCGCCACCAGCCCGAGCCCGAGGAACGGCAGCAGCACCCACGAGAGCTTGTCGTCCTGCCCGTACGTCAGCACGCGATCGACCCCCCACAGGCCCAGCGCCGTCGGGATGGCGTGCAACCACCCCCAGACGTCGCCGAAGCCGTGCAGGTAGAAGCGGTGCCAGCCGAGGCCGCCGCCGATGAAGGCGAGCCACGCGGCCACGGTTTTGTTGCGGGGACGGGCGGGTGCGGTGGGGGTGGAGGCGTTCAAGGGGGCGTTCATGGGCGTGACGTGATCGTTTGGCCGGGAAGACGCTGTCGGGGAGTCAGACACTGTCCGGGAGTTTTCCGACGCGAATCCGGTTCCGCACACCCGCGCGCCAGCACCCGTCTGTCGGTTCCGACGCGCGTGTCCATCGCGGGGGATGGCCCCATGCGTCAGGCGTCGGCGGGTGGGGTGGTATCGCCCGGACCCAGGGACTTTTCCATCAGCACGATGTCGAGCCAGCGGCCGAATTTCCACCCGCACGAGCGCACGACGCCGACGCGCTCGAACCCCAGCGCGGTGTGCAGCCCGATCGAGCCCGCGTTGGCCGAATCGCCGATCACCGCCATCACCTTGCGGATCCCGCGCGCCTCCAGTTGCAGCAGCAGCTCGGCCAGCAGCGCGCGGCCCAGGCCGCGGCCCGCCGCGTCGGGCGCGACGTAGATCGAATCTTCGACGGAATAACGGTACGCCGGCCGCGGCTTGAACCAGTTGCCGTAGGCAAAGCCGACGACGCGGCCATCGACCTCGGCCACGAGCCACGGCAGTCCCTTGGCCAGCACGTCCGCGCGGCGCGATGCCATCTCGTCGACGGTCGGGGGCGTGGTCTCGAACGTGCCGGTGCCGTGCAGCACGTGGTGGCCGTAGAGCTGGGCGATGGCGGGCAGGTCGTCGTCGCGGCTGGGACGGATCAGGGGGGATTTCACGGGTCGAGGGCTATAATGGCGGGTTTGCAACGTTTTACTGGCCAGGTGGCCAGCCGTGTCTGAAGGCGTTGCCTCCACCGTCTCGTCGAACAGTTCGCAAGGATAAACCATGGTCGTGATCCGACTCGCCCGTGGCGGCTCGAAGGCCCGCCCGTTCTACCACATCGTCGTCGCCGACAAGCGTTGCCGCCGTGACGGCCGCTTTATCGAGCGCATCGGCTTCTACAACCCGATCGCGCGCGGCAACGACGTGCCGCTCAACATCGCGCAGGACCGCCTCGCGTACTGGCTGGGTGTGGGCGCGCAGCCGTCCGACACCGTGCAGCGCCTGATCAAGCAGGCGCCCAAGGTCGCGCCCACCGCCGAGGCCGCGGCCGCCTGATCGCCGGAGTGCGCATGACCGACCCCGTGCCGTGGCATGTGGCCGCGCTGCCGGCCGATGCGGTCGAGGTCGGTCACGTGCAGCAGGCCTGGGGGGTGCGCGGCTGGGTGCGGGTGCACAGCCTCAGCCGCGGCGGCGACGCGCTGCTGCACGCCCGACGCTGGTACCTGCAGCCCCCGGCCCCCGGGGGGGCGCGGGCCAAGCCCTTCGACGCCTTCGAGGGCGTGGTGGCCGTGACGGTCGCCGAAGCGCGCTGGCACGGCGATGGCCTCGTGGCGCGCTTTGAAGGGCTGGACGACCGTACGCACGCCGAACAGCTGCGCGGTGCGCGCATCGCCATCGCGCGCGCCGACTTTCCCGCGCCCGAGGGGCCTGACGAGTACTACTGGGTCGACCTGATCGGCTGCACCGTCGTCAACCGCGAGGGCATCGTGCTCGGGGTCGTCACCGATCTGCTCTCCACCGGACCGCACGATGTCCTGTGCGTGCGTGATGGCAGCGGGGAGGCGGCGACCGAACGCCTGATTCCCTTCGTCGGGGCGTACGTTGACGCGGTCGACCTGCCGGCGCGGCGCATCACCGTCGACTGGCAGCCCGACTACTGAACCGGCGCGTCTCCGCGCGCCGGTTGCCGTGCCGCCATTCCCGTCCGCGCGCGATGCGATTTGACATCATCACCCTCTTTCCCGAGCTCATCGAGCCGTACCTGTCGGCCGGTGTGACGCGCCGCGCCTTCGCGGGCGGCGCGGTGACGGTGCGCCTGTGGCCGTTGCGCGATCACGCCGATGGTCACTACCGCCGCGTCGACGACCGGCCGTTTGGCGGCGGGCCGGGCATGGTGATGATGGCCGAGCCGCTGTACCGCTGCTGGCGGGCCATCCGGGTGGACCGCGGGCTCGACGCCGTGCGCGCTCCGGGCGCCCCGGTCGACGTGCCGACGGTGCTGTTTTCTCCGGCGGGTGAGCGCCTGACGCACGCGGTCGTCGCGCGCTACGCGGCGGCGGATGCGCCCGGCGCGATCCTCGTGTGCGGGCGCTACGAAGGGGTGGACCAGCGGTTCATCGACGCCTGTGTCGACGCGCAGATCAGCCTGGGCGACTTCGTTCTTTCCGGGGGGGAAATCGCCGCGGTCGCGCTGCTGGATGCGGTGGCCCGGCTGCAGCCGGGCGTGCTGGGCGATGCCGCGAGCGCCGAGCAGGACAGCTTCAATCCCGCGGTGGACGGGCTGCTCGACTGTCCGCACTACACGCGACCGGAGGTCTGGGAAGGGCCGCACGGCCCGGCCGGCGTGCCGCCGGTGCTCCTGTCGGGGCACCACGGGCAGATCGCGTCGTGGCGGCGGGCGCAACGGCTGCTCGCGACGGCCCGCGCACGTCCGGATCTGCTGGCCGAAGCCCGCGCTCGCGGGGTCGTGACCCCCGCGGATGAGCGGTGGCTGGGCGAAGCGGGCTATAATGAAAAGCTTTGATCCTCTGTCCGGCTTCGGTGCGGGGGTTCGTCCGATGCGGGCGGGCCGATGTGCGCCGGGCGGGTCGTCGCAAGGGTGGCGATCCGTGCACAGTGCAGCGCGGTCACGATCACGGTGCATGCCATGAACCTCATCCAGATCCTCGAGCAGGAAGAAATCGCTCGCCTGAACAAGACCATCCCGGCCTTCGCGCCCGGCGACACGGTGGTCGTCAACGTCAACGTCATCGAAGGCAACAAGAAGCGCGTGCAGGCCTACGAAGGCGTCGTCATCGCCAAGCGCAACCGTGGCCTGAACTCCAGCTTCATCGTGCGCAAGATCTCCAACGGCGAAGGTGTGGAGCGTACGTTTCCGCTGTACAGCCCGCTGATCGCCAGCATCGAGGTCAAGCGCCGCGGTGACGTGCGCCGCGCCAAGCTGTACTACCTGCGCGGCCGCACCGGCAAGTCCGCCCGCATCAAAGAGAAGTTGGGCGCATAAACGTCCAACTTCCGCCAAACGCTCGTCGCGCAGGTGGCAAGCTTTCGCTAAAAGCTGGGCGCGTAAGCGACGGGCTTTCGTCAAGAGCTGGGCGCTCGCGTCCAGGCTTGCGAGATATCGGGCGTACCCACGTTCGATACTCGCCGCGTGCGGTGCGTGTGGGCGGCCTCTAGCCAATCGCTGGTCGCCGTGCCCACGCGGCGACGTTACAGAGTACGGCAGGCAGCGGGCGGCTGTACCCCGGCTCCTCAGGTGCCGGTACGGTCGTCAGACTGCGTGGTCTCCAACCCCGCCGGGCCTCGCGCCCGTGCGGGGTTTTGCTGTGATGCGGCGTTCGTGACGGGTGTGCTATGGTTGCGCCCATGAAGGTTGCGGATCCTGATGGGGGTATCGTGGGTGCCCTGCCCGCCGACGACGCGCGCCGCCGCGCGCTGCACAACGAGGTGCACGCGCGGCCGCCGGCGCGCATCCGGCTGCCGGCGCTGGTCGTGTACGTTGCGGTGATGCACGACGGGGTCGACCGCCGGCAGGAGCTGGAGCACCTGCGCCGGCTCCCCGGGCAAGAGCACCTGACCGAAGGGGACCTGGCGGGCAACTTTTTGCGCCTGCGATGCGCGCCCGGCTACACGCTCAAGTGGGAGCGGCACACCGAGTTCTCGCGCTACTCGGTGGTGCAGCCGCTGCCGGCGGGGGCGGGGCTCGGGGTGCGCGATCCGGATTTGCAGCCGCACGCGATGCTGCCGCCGGGTTGGCTGGCCGCGATACCGGGGCGGACGATCTGCGCGATCGAGCTGGCGCTGGTGCCCGGCGATCTGACCGATCCCCCGACGCTGCTGGAGCAGGCGCGGGCGTGGTTCGACGAGCGGCCGGTGGTCGCGGCGTTGCTGGGGCGTGATGCCCACTCGATGGTGGTGACTGACTTCTGGCTGCGCGACGACGGGTTCGAGCGCATGCTGGTGATCGCACCGCCGACGACCAGCGAGACGCGCGCCGGGCGGATCTCGGCGCGGCTGCTCGAACTCGAGACCTACCGGATGGTGGCGCTGCTCGGTCTGCCGGTGGCCAAGGCGCTGGGTGGACCGCTGGCCGATGCGGAGCAGCGGCTGGCGCGGCTCGCCGCCGCGATGGAGGCGAAGACGACGCCGGACCACGTGCTGCTGGACGAGCTCGTGGGGTTGGCGGCGACGGTGGAGCGTGCGATCGCCGAGCACAGCTACCGCTTTTTCGCCACGCGCGCCTACGAGCGCATCGTCGCGCAGCGCATCGCGGAACTCCGCGAGCGGGCCATCCCGGGGACGCAGACGATCAGCGAGTTCATGCAGCGGCGCCTGGCGCCGGCGATCGCGACCGTTGCGTCGGTCGAACAGCGGCTGGCCGCGCTGTCCGAGCGCGTCGCGCGCACCAGCGCGCTGCTTCGCACGCAGGTGGACATCGCCCGCGAGGACCAGAACCGCCAGTTGTTGGAAAAGCTCACGCGCGGCCAGGCACTGCAGTTACGGCTGCAGACGACCGTCGAGGGCCTGTCGATCGCGGCGATCTCGTACTACGTGATCAGCCTGGTGCTCTATGGTGCCAAGGCGCTGAAGTCCGCGGGTGTACCGTTACACCCGGAACTGACCGCCGGGGCGCTGATGCCGGTGGTGCTGTGGGGCGTGTGGCGGCTGACGCGGCGCATCCACGCCAAGCTGCACGTCGACTGACCCGTCACGGTGCCGGTCCGGAGCGGACCGCACCGCTCACTTGGTGCTCAGGTACTCGGCGACCGCGGCCATTTCCAGCTCGGTCATTTTCTCCGCGACGGCGTGCATCACGACATTGTCGTTGGTGCGCTGGCGTTGGTTGAACTGCTTGAGCTGGGTGAAGAGGTAGCCCGACAACTGCCCGGCCAGCCGGGGCAGATTGGCCGCACCGTGGCCGTCTGGCCCGTGGCAGGCGGCGCACGCCGGCACGCCGCTGAATTTGTTGCCGTTCTGGTACAGGTACGCGCCGATCGCCGCGAGCCCCGTGTCCTTGACGTTGTCGCGCACCGGCGGAAGCTTTTCGTAGTAGCGCCCGAGCGCCACCATTTCGTCGTCGGTCAGCCGGGCGACCATTTCGGCCATCGCGGTGCTCTTGCGTTCACCGCTCTTGAACGCGCGCAGCTGCTTGGTGATGTACTCGGCGTGCTGCCCGGCCAGGCGAGGGAAGATTTCGCTGGCCGATTCGCCCTGGTCACCGTGGCACATGGCGCACACGCCGTTGGCGATCTTGCGCGCACGCGCGTCGTCGGCCTGGGCCCACGACGCGCCGGCGACGGCCGCCAGGGTACCGGCCACGACCACGGCGCGCCAGCCGTGCCGGATGGGGGGGAGGGTACGGATGCGCTTCATGGGGAGGTATGTATGAGCGACTAATGATGTTCCAATATATGACCCGATGAAAAACCCGCCTGACGCGAGGGACGACAGGCGGGTCGCAGGGGCTTTATGCCAGCGTATCGGCCCAGATGTTGCGCGCCCAGGCCAGCGCGTAGCGGCCCTCGAGCTCGCTGGCACGGGCCGAGACACCGCCCGAGCCCGGGACGGTCAGCATCGTCTTTTTCTCCGGGTCGTAGCGGTGGACGCTGGCCACGTGCACCACGTCCTCGTCGGTGACGAAGCTGTAGCAGGTGTTGGCGTACAGCGGTGTCTTCGGCGGCTCCTTGCCCATCAGCAGGCTCACCACCGCCGCCGCGCAGGTCTTGCCGTGCTGGTTGGCCATGTGACCGGACTTGGGCATCGCCGGCGCGATTTGGATCGCGTCGCCGAGCACGTGCACGTTCTTCACCGCCTTCGATTCGAAGGTGAGGAAGTCCACTTCGCACCAGCGCTTGTTGGCCGTGGCAAGCCCCGCCTGCACCGCGATGTCACCGGCGCGCATGTTGGGCACGACGTTGAGTACCGCGCCCTTGAAGTCATCGTTGAACTCGAACTTCAGCGTGTTGGTGGCGGCGTCCACGTCGACCACGCGGTGCTTGGGCCGGTACTCGATGATGCCCTTGTAGTGCTCGTCCCACGCCTTCAGGAACAAGGCCTTCTTCGACTGGATGTCGTCGTTGGCGTCGAAGATGATGACTTTGCTCTTCGGCTTGGCTTTCTTGAAGTAATGCGCCACCATGCAGGCACGCTCGTACGGGCCGGGCGGGCAGCGGTACGGCGCCAGCGGGATGGACAGCGCGTACACGCCGCCGTCGGGCATGTCCTCGAGCTGCTTGCGCAGCGCCACCGTCTGCGGACCGGCTTTCCACGCGTGCAGCACCTTGTCTTGCGCGCCGGGTTTGGCCATGCCGGGCAGTGTCTCCCACATGAAGTCGATGCCCGGCGAGACGATCAGGCGGTCGTAGCCGATCTCACCGCCGCCGGCGAGCTTGACGACGCGCTTCTCGGGGTCGATCGCCGTGGCGCGGTCACGCACGATCTTGACGCCGTGGCGCTTTTCCAGGTTGTCGTACGGAATCGTGATGTCGGCGATTTGCTTGATGCCGCCGATCACCAGGTTCGAAATCGGGCAGGAGATGAACTGCGCGTTCGGCTCGATCAGCGTCACGCGCACCTTGCCTTCGGAGAACAGGCGCGTGTACTTGGCCGCCGTGGCGCCGGCGTAGCCACCCCCGATGACGACGACGTGCGGGCCGCTGCCGCCGGCCGTGGTGCTGGCGCAGCCACCGAGCAGACCGAGCGAGCCCAGCGCCGAGCCCGCCGCGACGGTTTGGACGAAATGACGACGTTGCATGGTCATGGTAGGGTCTCCCGGCGGTCAGGGTTTTTGGGCGGCGAAGTAGGCGGCGATGGCCTTGAGCTCGTCGTCGCTGTAGCCTTTGGTGAGTTGGTGCATGATGGTGGCCGGTTTGCGCCCGGCCTTGAAGTCCAGCAGTTTCTGCACCATCTCGTCCTTGTTCTTGCCGGCGAGGGCCTCCATGCCGGGCTGCGCGCGCCCGTCGGTGCCGTGGCAGTTGGCGCAGGCCGCCGCCCACACCTTGACCTGGTCCACCTGCGCCTGGGCCAGCGTCGCTGCGCCGGCCAGGCATGCTGCCAATACATACCGCGCTGTTTTCATCGTTGATGATCTCCTCTGGGGGTTACGGCAACCGCGCCGCAGCCGGACTGTTTGTATCACGACATTCTGATATAAACAATCCGTGCTAATTCTAGGGACCGACCCGACACGGACCTTACCGCAGCGGGTCGCGACCGGCCATCGGGTGAACCCCGAAATCCGTGTCGGTGGTAGGGATTCGCAGGGGGCTCACCCGAGGAGCGCGGTCGCGAACTCCCGCGCGTCGAAGGGTTGCAGGTCCTCGAGCTTCTCGCCCACGCCGATGAAATACACGGGCAGGCTGCGGCGCTGCTCGCGCGCCCACATCGCGATGGCGGCGAGCACCCCGCCCTTGGCGGTGCCGTCGAGCTTGGTGACGATGAGGCCCGTGAGTTGCAGCGCGGCGTCGAAGGCTTTGACCTGCGCGAGGGCGTTCTGGCCGGTGTTGCCGTCGATGACGAGCAGCACCTCGTGCGGGGCGCCGGGGTCGGCTTTTTGTACCACGCGCTTGATCTTGCGCAGCTCCTCCATCAGGTGCAGCTGCGTGGGCAGCCGCCCCGCGGTGTCGACGATCACCACGTCCTTGCCGCGCGCGCGGCCGGCCGAGACGGCGTCGAACGCCACCGCCGCGGGGTCGCCGCCCTCCTGGCTGACGATGTCGACGCCGTTGCGCTGCGCCCAGACACCGAGCTGCTCGCGCGCGGCGGCGCGGAACGTGTCCGCCGCCGCCAGCAGGACCGTGGCACCGTGGTGGGCCAGGTGCCACGTGAGCTTGCCGATCGTGGTGGTCTTGCCGGCGCCGTTGACGCCGGCGACCATCCACACCGTTGGCCCGTCGGCCTGGGCACCGACCGCGAGCGGCTTTTGCAGCGGCTGCAGCCAGTCGGCGATCACGTCGCGCAGCAGCGCGCGCACCTCCTCGGCTTCGGTGGCGCGCGCCGCCTTGACCCGCTGGCGCAGGTCCTGCAGCAGCGCGGTCGTGGCCTGGGTGCCAGCGTCGGCCATCAGCAGCGCCGTTTCCAGCTCCTCGTAGAGCGACTCGTCGATCTTGCCGCCGGTGAACACCGCCGCGAGGCTGCTGCCGGTCTTGCGCAGCCCGGCGCTCAGGCGGGCGAGCCACCCTTGGCGCGTGGCGGTCGGGGCTGGTGCGATGCCGGATTCGGCGGATTGGGCAGTGGGGGCCGCGATGGGGTGATCGGCCGTGGCAGGCGCGGCGGGCGAGGGGGCGAGAGCCACGGCGGCCGGCCCTGCACCGGTGATCGGCGCGGCGTGGATGGCCATGGGCGCTGCCCCGGCCGTATCGGAGTCGTCGGCCGTTGCCGCGGGGGGAGCGGCCGGGACCACCGCCCCGGTTGCAGGAGCGACCGTGGCCTGCGACCGCGCATCCTGTCCGTCCCGGCCATCGGGGGAGTCCGTGCCGGGCGCCGGCGTGTCCGGCGTCGCGGTGGTGTCCGATGTCCTGGCGGTGTCCGGGGCGGGCTCGGCGGCTTCCCGCGCGCCAAAGAACTTTTTCTTCAAAAACGCGAACATAAGGGGCGTCTGTCTAGAATCGACGCCATTCTATGAGAGCCCTTCTTTCGTTTGGCGGTGTTGCGTGCCGCTCGGTGCGGATATCGCGCGGGTGGTGGCGCGTGTGGAGCGCCGTGCTTCTCGGTGTTTTCGCGCTGGGGACCAGCGCCGCGGCCGCGGGTGGCGTCCAGCCGGCGGATGCCGCCGTGCCGGGTGCTTCCGTGCCGGGTGCGCGGGCGCAGACGTTTGCGCTGGCCAACGGCCTGACGGTGATCGTGCAGCCGGATCGCCGTGCGCCGACCGCGGTGCAGATGTTGTGGCTGCGCGTGGGGGCGATGGACGAGACCGACCCGGAGTCGGGCGTGGCGCACGTCCTCGAGCACATGATGTTCAAGGGCACGCCCACGGTGCCGGAAGGGGAGTACTCGCGCCGCATCGCGGCACTGGGCGGGCGTGACAACGCGTTTACGTCGCGGGACGTGACCGCGTACCACGTGCAGCTGCCGGCCGAGTACCTGCTGGAGGCACTGCGGCTGGAGGCCGACCGCTTCGCCCACAACACGTGGAGCGACGACGCGCTGCGGCGCGAACTGGCGGTCGTGCAGGAGGAGCGCCGCCAGCGCATCGAGGACGAACCGGTCGCGCAGCTTTATGAGCAGTTTTTCGCCACGGCGTGGACGGCGCACCCGTACCGCCGGCCGGTGATCGGCTGGATGGGCAACCTGCAGGCGCTCGATGCGCCCACGGTGCGCGCCTTCCATCAGCGCTGGTACGTGCCAGGTAACGCCGCGCTGGTGGTGGTGGGCGATGTGGATCCGGTACAGGTGCGGCGCTGGGCCGAGGAAACGTTCGGCGCGCTGCCGGCGCGGGCGCTGCCGCCGCGGCTGGCGGACGTGGAGCCGCAGCAGCGCGGCCTGCGCCGCATCGAGTGGCGCGGCCGTACGCAGCAGCCCACGCTGCTGATGGGCTGGCGGGTGCCGCGCCTGGCGCACCCCGACGCGGACGACGAGTCGGCGCGCGATGCGCTGGCGCTGGCGCTGATGGCCGGTGCGCTGGACGGCTACCGCGGCGCGCGGCTCGAGCGCGCGCTGGTGCAGGGGCAGGGGGGCACGCGCCTCGCGGACGCGGTGGGGGCTTCCTACGGGCTGGCCAGCCGCGGGCCGCAGCTTTTCGTGCTCAGCGCCACGGTGCGCGCGGGCACGGCGGTGGAGGCAGTCGAAGCCGCGCTGAAAGGCGAGATCGCGCGCATCGCGCGCGACGGCCTCGATCCCGCCGAATTGCAACGGGTCAAAAACCAGTGGACGGCCAGCGCCGTGTTCGACCGTGATTCGCCCTTCGCCCAGGCGCGCGAGCTGGGTATGCACTGGGCGCTGGGGTGGCCGCTGGACGCCGAGGCGCGCCTGCTCGCTCGCTTGCAGACCATCGGTGTCGAAGACGTGCAGCGCGTGGCGCGGCGGTATTTCGTCGACGAGCAGTTGACGGTCGGGGTGCTGCGGCCGGAGGGTGGGGTATGAGGCCGCGCATGGAGCGGCGCATGGGGCCCGCCGTGGGGCGGTGGGAGCGTTGGCTCGCGGCCCTCGTTTTGTGGGCGCTGGTGGGAGCGGCTTGGGCGGCGCTGCCGATCGAGCACTGGGTGCGACCGGACGGGGCGCGGGTGTACCTCGTGCGCAGCGATGCGCTGCCGATGCTGGACGTACGCCTCGAGGTCGACGGGGGCAGCCGGCGCGACCCGCCGGGGCGCGCGGGGCTGGCCGCGGCGACCGCGCGCATGCTCGCCAGCGGCGTCGCCGCGCACGGGGGGCAGTCGGCGCTCGACGAGAACGCGCTGGCCGAGGCGTGGGCCGACCTCGGGGCGCAGTGGTCGGCCACCGCGACGCTAGACCGCTTCAGCATCTCGCTGCGCACGCTCACGCGGCCGGACGTGCTGGATCGCGCGGTGTCGCTGCTCGCGCGGCAGCTGGCGGCCCCGGCGTTCGACGCCGCGGTGTGGGCGCGCGAGCGCGAGCGGCTCGTGGCCGCCTGGCGCGAGGCGCAGACCCAGCCCGACACGCTGGCGCAGCGGCGCTTTGCGCAGGCGGTCTACCGCGGCCATCCATACGGCGCCGAGGCGACGCCCGACACCTGGGCGGCGATCGACCCCGCCGCGATGCGCGATTTCTACCGTCGCCACGCCCGCGTCTGCGACGCGCGCATCACGCTGGTGGGTGCGGTCGACCGCGCGCAGGCCGACGCGATCGCGGCACGGCTGCTGGCGGGCTGGGCGGCGCACGGCTGCGAGCGGCTGCCGCCGGTGCCGGAGGTCGAGCCGCTCGCGGCATCGGTGACCGTGCGGGAGCCTTTTGCGAATGCGGCGCAGGCGCAGATCCTGATCGGTCGCCCGGGCGTGGCGCGCCACGACCCGGACTACCTGGCGCTGCAGCTGGCCAACCACATCTTCGGTGGGGGCGGCTTCACGTCGCGGCTGATGCGCGAGATCCGCGAGCAGCGCGGCCTGACGTACGGTGTCTACAGCTACTTTCTGGCGGGGCGGCACGCGGGGGCCTTCACCATCGGGCTGCAGACGCGCCCCGACCAGGCGGCGCAGGCGGTCGCACTGGTGCACGAGGCGCTGCGGCGCTACACGGCCGAGGGGCCGACCGACGACGAGATCGCCGCCGCGAAGGCGTCGTTGATCAACGGCTTTGCGCTGCGGCTCGACAGCAACCGCAAGATCCTGGATCAGGTGGCGGCCATCGCGTGGTCCGATCTGCCGCTCGACGAGCTCGAAACCTGGCGCGCGCGCGTGGCGGCGCTGGACCGCGAGACCGTGATGCGCGCGTGGCGGCGCGTCATCGACCCCGACCGGCTGGTCACCGTCGTGGTGGGGCCGAACCCGTGAGCGGGCGTGTCCGCGCGAGTGCCGCGCCGGCGGGGGAGGTGCGCATCATCGGCGGGCGCTGGCGCCGTTCGCGGCTGCCGGTGGGCGCGGCGCCGGGTTTACGGCCGACGCCGGACCGCGTGCGCGAGACGCTGTTCAACTGGCTCGGGCAGGACCTGAGCGGCTGTCGCTGCGTCGATGCGTTTGCGGGCAGCGGCGCGCTGGGGTTCGAGGCGGCGTCGCGCGGCGCGGCCGAGGTCGTGCTCATCGAGCGGGACGCGGCGTTGCAGCGGGCGCTGCGCGCCAACGTCGAGCGGCTCGGGGGGCAGCCGGTGCTGCGCGTCGTCGGCGGCGACGCGCTCGTCGCGATGGCGGCGCTGCCTGCGGGGGCGTGGGACGTGGTGTTTCTCGATCCGCCGTTCGACGACGTGCGCGCGGGCGGCGAACACCTCACGCGCGCCGCGCTGCAGGCGGCACTGCGGTTGCTGCGTCCCGGCGGCTGGGGGTACCTCGAGTCGCCGCGGGCGTGGAGCGAGGCAGAGCTGGCGACGCTCGGGTGGACCCTGCACCGCCACCTGCGCGCGGGCGCCGTGCACGCCCATCTGCTGCGCCGCGACGATAATCACGCCCCATGAGCAATGCCAGCGCGCCCCGTGTGGCCGTCTACAGCGGCACGTTCGATCCGATCACGCTCGGACACGAGGACGTGATCCGGCGCGCCGCGGGCCTGTTCGACCGCCTCATCGTCGCGGTGGCCGTCGCGCACCACAAAAAGACGCTGTTTTCACTGGACGAGCGGCTGGCGATGGTGACCGAGGCACTCGCCGACTGCCCGGCGGTGCAGGTGCTGCCGTTCGAGGGCCTGATCATGGACTTCTGCCGGGCGCACGGCGCGGTGGCCGTCGTGCGGGGCATCCGCAACATGACGGATTTCGACTACGAGGCGCAGATGGCGGCGATGAACGCGCGGCTTTTGCCCACGGTGGAGACGCTGTTTTTGCTGCCGCGGCCGACGGTGCAGTGCATTTCCAGTACGCTCGTGCGCGAGATCGCCAAGCTGGGCGGCGACGTGGGCGGGATGGTCGGCCCGGGCGTCGCGCAGCGGCTGCGGGCGGCGTTTCCCGCGGCGCAACGCTGAACGGCGTCCCTGCGCGTGGCGACCGGGGAGTGAACCATGGCCCTGATGATCACCGATGAGTGCATCAACTGCGACGTCTGCGAGCCCGAGTGCCCGAACCAGGCCATCTCGATGGGCGAGGACCACTACGTGATCGACCCGGGCCGGTGCACTGAGTGCGTGGGGCACTTCAGCGAGCCGCAGTGCGTGCAGGTCTGTCCGGTGAGCTGCATCCCGGTCAACCCGGCGCACGTCGAGGACCGCGAGACGCTGTGGCAGAAATACCGTCGCCTGCAAGCGGCGAAAGCGGCCCCGGCGGTTCCGGCCACCGAAGCGGTCCGCGCGCCAGTGTCTGAGTGAGAGCGGCCCGCTGCGCAGCGCGGTCGTACCGCCGCATTTGCAGCCGGCGGATCGTCGCGCGTTTAGCGGCCGTCCGTGCCGTCCGTGGGCGGGTGGGCGGGCCGCGGCGGTTTTGGCCGCGGCGGCTGGTTCGTGTGGATGGCCGCGGTGGCGCGGGCGACGTCGCCCGCCAGCAGCAGCGGCAACGCCCGCGCGGCGCGGTCGATCGCGCGCTCGATCGCATCGCGCTCGGCGGCGGGGGGCTTGCGCAGCACCCAGTTCGCAACCTCGGCCTTGACGCCCGGGTGGCCGATGCCCAAGCGCAGCCGCCAGTAGTCGGCGCTGCCGAGTTGCGCGTGGATGTCGCGCAGCCCGTTGTGCCCGGCGTGTCCGCCGCCGCGCTTGAGCCGCGCGTCACCGGGGGGCAGGTCCAGCTCGTCGTGCGCGACCAGGATCTCCGTCGGCGCGATCTTGAAAAAGCGCGCCAGCGCCGCCACCGACTGGCCGGAGCGGTTCATGTACGTCGTCGGCTTGAGCAGCCACAGCGGTTGACCATCGACCGTGGTACGCGCGGTCAGCCCGAAATAGGCCCGCTCCGGGTGCCAGTTGGCGCGCAGATCCTGCGCGACGCGGTCGATCCACCACCAGCCGGCGTTGTGGCGCGTGTCCTCGTATTCCGGGCCCGGGTTGCCGAGTCCCACCAGCAGCTTGATCATGGTCTCGCGAGTGTCGGACGGGGTGGCATCGCCTCCCGCGGGGCAAACGAAACGGCCCGCACGAGGCGGGCCGGCGGTGCAGGGGTGGGGTGGCCGCCGTCGCGCCCCCCCGGGGCATCACTTCTTGCCCTTCTTGCCCTTCTTGTCGTCGGCCGCCGCCGCGGTCGGGGCCGCCACCACCTCTTCCACCGGCTCGACGACGGTGGCGATGGTGGGGTTGGGCTTGCCATGCGTGACGACCTTGATGCCCGGCGCGAGCTTGAGGTCGCTCACGTGCAGGCTCTGGCCCTTGTGCAGGTTGCCCAGATCGACTTCGATGAAGTCCGGCAGTTGCGTGGCCAGGCACTCGATCTCGAGTTCGGTGACGACGTGGTTGATCAGGCACTTGTCGGCCTTGACCGCCGGCGCGTTGTCGGCGTTGACGAAGTGCAGCGGCACCTTCTTGCGCAGACGGGTGTTTTCATCGACGCGCTGGAAGTCCACGTGCAGCACCTGCGGCTTGTACGGGTGGTATTGCACGTCGCGCAGCACGACCTTGGTGGTCTGGCCGTTGAGTTCCATCTCGAGGATGGAGGTGTGGAAGGCTTCCTTCTGGATGGCCTGCCACAGCGCGTTGTGGTCCAGCTCGATCGGCTGCGGCGCGGCGTTGCCGCCGTAGACGATGCCGGGGGTCTTCCCGCTGTTGCGCAGGCGGCGGCTCGCACTCGTGCCCTGCGACTGACGCTCGAAAGCGACGAATTTCATCTGCAGTACTCCATGTCGTATGGGGCGGCCGCGACCAGCGCGCCCCGTTTGCCAAAAAGGCGGCCACGCAGGGGCCGCCCGATGCGCGGCGACCGTGGGGGGCGGCCGCCGCGGCGACGCGTCACCGCGTCATGCCTGGTTTTCCATCTGCGCGAGGAACTCCATCACGGAGTCGCCGCTGGCGATGCGCGCGATGGTCTCGCCGATCAGTGGCGCGACGCTGAGCTGGCGGATCTTGCCGCAGGCGCGCGCCGCATCGCTCAGCGGGATGGTGTTGGTCACGACCAGCTCGTCGAGCGCCGCGCCCTTGGTCACGCGTTCGACGGCGGGGCCGGAGAGGATGGGGTGCGTCACGTACGCGAACACCTTTTCCGCGCCGCGTTCCTTGAGCACCTCGGCGGCTTTGACCAGCGTGCCGGCGGTATCGACCATGTCGTCCATGATCACGCAGTGCCGGCCCTCGATGTCGCCGATGACGTGCATCACCTCGGAGACGTTGGCCTTGGGGCGGCGCTTGTCGATGATGGCGATGTCGCAGTCGAGCTGCTTGGCCAGCGCGCGCGCGCGCACGACGCCACCGACGTCCGGCGAGACGACGAGCAGGTTGGGGTACTTCTTTTGCCGCAGATCGCCCAGCAGCACCGGGGACGCGTAGATGTTGTCGACGGGGATGTCGAAAAAGCCTTGGATCTGGTCGGCGTGCAGGTCCATCGTCAGCACGCGCTCGACGCCGACGACCTGCAGCATGTTGGCGACGACCTTGGCGCTGATGGGCACGCGGCTCGAGCGCGGGCGCCGGTCTTGGCGCGCGTAGCCAAAGTACGGGATCACCGCCGAGATGCGCCCCGCCGACGCCCGCTTGAGCGCGTCGGCCATGATCACGAGCTCCATCAGGTTCTCGTTGGTCGGCGGGCAGGTCGGCTGAATGATGAAAATGTCGCGCGCGCGGACGTTTTGGCCGATCTCGACCGTCACTTCACCGTCGGAAAAGCGGCCGACGTGCGCGGCACCGAGCGTCGTGCCCAAATGGGCGGCGATTTCAGCGGCAAGGGCCGGGTTGGCATTGCCGGTGAAAAGCATGAAATCCGGAGCGTGCGCTGGCGTCGAGCGTTCCATGGTGTACCGGCACTGGGAAAGAAATTTGGCAGGGGAGGAAGGATTCGAACCCTCGCATGTCGGAATCAAAATCCGATGCCTTAACCAACTTGGCGACTCCCCTACACCGGCTCACCACGGACGCGGTGCACCGACTGCAGTGTTGCTGTTCGTCAGCAGCAAGACCTACATTATAGCGTCTTTTTGCCAGCCGATCAGCGGATGTTCCGGCAACCCGCAGCAGACGCGCACCTGCCAGCCGTCGGGCCACCCGCGGAAGAGGTCATCTTCCGGGGCATACCTCTCGGGCAGAACCGCGAACACGGCGCTGCCCGAGCCGGTCATGCGCGCTGCCAGCCCCCGGTCCGCGAGGCGCTCGAGCGCCCGCGCGATATCCGGACACAGCCGCACGGCCACGGGTTGCAAATCGTTGCGGCCCCACGGCTGCCTCGGACAGTCGTGAAGGTGCGCAACGAAGTCCGCCATTATAGCGGGCGGAGTGGCGCGTTCGAGGTCGTGCGCCTGAAAAATCGCCGCGGTGGGGACGCCCGCGGCCGGTTTGACGACCAGGAAGCGCGCCGGGGGCAGGTCGAGCGGCTTGAGCCGCTCGCCGATCCCCTCCACCCAGGCGTTGCGCCCGCCAAGGAAAAACGGCACGTCTGCGCCGAGCCGCTCGCCGATGGCCATCAGCGCCGACCGTGGCCAGTGCAGGCCCCACAGGCGGTTGAGGGCGATGAGCGTGCTCGCTGCGTCGCTGGAGCCGCCACCCAGACCCGCCTGCTGCGGGATGCGCTTGTCGAGCACGATGTGCACGCCCAGCGGGCAGCCGCTGGCCGACTGCAGCGCGCGCGCGGCGCGCAGGCACAAGTCGTCCGCCGGCAGCGGGGGCGTGTCGCCGTCGGCGCCGCGCAGGTCCTCGCGCGACAGCCGCCCGTCGCGGCGGGTTTCGAAGTGCAGCGTGTCGCACCAGTCGATGAGCTGGAACACGGATTGCAATTCGTGGTAGCCGTCCGCGCGTCGGCCCGTGACGTGCAGGAAGCGGTTGAGCTTGGCGGGCGCGGGAACGTCGAGCAGCGCGTTCATGCGATCAGGGTCGCCAGGTCAAGCGCAGGTCGGCGGCGGGCGGAGGCGCGAGCCGCTGCGCGCGCAGGCGGCCCGCCGCGTGGTCCGACAGGTCCACGCGCCAGCCGGGGACGTCGCGTGCGACGCCCGCGAGCCAGTCGAACAGCGCCGCCACCGGCAGGGCCGCACCGGTCAGCTCGGCCGTGAGCGTCGCGACATCGGGGTAGCGGGTGGGGGCGCCGTCGCCCCGGTCCAGCCAGGCCCCGTCGGCGGTCCAGCCGACGGTGGCGAGCGTCTGGCCGAGCGGCGTGTACAGCCGCAGCGTGCCCTGCGTGGGGCTGCCCTCGAGGTCGAAAGCGGCGGACCAGCGCTGCGCCGGCTCGCTCGCCAGCGTCAGCGCGATGCGCCCGCTCCATCCGCCGGGCGGCGCGGACGGGGCGACCGCGCAGCCGGTCAGTCCCCAGGTACCCACGGCGACGGCGAGGGTGAGCGCAGCGCTGAGCGCGCCGCGGCGTGTGAGCGAGGAGGACAACCCGGTCACGGCTGCACACCCAGGCGCCGCAGCGTCTCGGTCAGCGTGCGGTTGCGGCCGTCGAGCGCGAGCCCTCGCCGCCACACGGCCAGTGCCTCGTCGCGCTCGCCCGACACCCACAGCACTTCGCCCAGGTGCGCGGCGATTTCGGCATCCGGGCGGCGCTGCATCGCATCGGCGAGCAGGCGGCGCGCCTCGCCGAGGTTGCCGAGCCGGTACTCGACCCAGCCCAGGCTGTCGATGATGTAAGCGTCGTCCGGGGCGCGGCGCAGCGCCTCCTGGATCAGGGTCTTCGCCTCGTCCAGCCGCAGGCCGCGATCCGCCAGGGCGTAGCCCAGCGCGTTGTAGGCGTGCGCGTCGTCGGGCTTGCGCGCAATCACGTCGCGCAACAGCCGTTCCATCTCGTCCAGCCGCCCGAGCCGTTCGGCCACCATCGCGAGTTCGTACATCAGGTCCGTATCGCCCGGTGCCTCGCGCAGCGCCTGCGCCAGCACGTCATAGGCCTCGGCGACCCGGTCGTGGTCGCGCAGCAGCCGCGCCTCGGCCGAGCGCAGGCGCCGGCTCGCCTCCGCGTCGCCGCGGGTGTCGCGCAGCACGGTCAGTCCGTCCGCGAGTCGCCCACGCTCGCCCAGCGCCTGGGCGTAGGCAATCGCGACGTCCGGGTCGAGGCTGCCGCCGCTTTGCCGTACGGCCTTCAGGTGTCGCTGCACGAGGGGTTCGGCAGCGGCTGCGTCGGCGTCGAACAACGCCAGTGCGAGCAGCGCCGCCGGCGCGGCGGCGGGGTTGGCCTGGATGGCCTGGCGTGCGGACTGCAGCGCGTCGGTGTCCTGTCCGGCCATGCGCTGCACCTGGCCAAGCGCTGCCCAGGCCGCGGCGGCGGTGTCGGGTGCGTTCAGGAATGGTTCGAGCGCCGCGCGGGCCGCGGCCACCGCCTCGGTCTTGTCCGCGACGCGCGCATACACGGCCGGCACGAGGCCGATGCGCTCCGCCCGCCGCGCCGGCGGGGCGGCGCGGATCCAATCGCGCAGCACCGGGCCGGTCTCGCGCACGCGTTGCAGGCCCAGCAGCAGCTGCAGTTCCGCGCGGCGTGCGTCGTCGTCGTCCGGCAGGGCGCTGCGCCAGTCGCGCGCCGCGGCGAGAGCGGCGTTGCCGGCGCGGCCCTGCAGCGCGATCTCGATTGCGCGCCGGAACAGCTCCGGCAGGCGGGTACGCTTGGCGGCGTCGAGCACGAGCGAATATGCGGCACCCGGATCGTTGCGCCGCTGCAGTTCGGCCAGCAACAATTGGTAGAACAGCTCCGCCGTTAGGGGCGACGGAGCGGCCGACGCGGCCGCGGGTTCGGTGGCGTTGGGGGTCTGCGCCACCCCGTGCGGGGTGTGCAGGCCGGCACCGAGCAGGCCGCACAGCAGGATCAGGGGGCGCAGTCGCGACATGGGCAGCGGAGGCAGGGCATCATTCGATAAATCGGTTCCATCATAATCGACCACACCCGTGCTCCCCCTCGCCCGAAAACCATGCCCGAGTTGCCGGAAGTCGAAGTGACCCGCACGCGCGTCGCGCCTCATCTGGAGGGCGCGCGCGTCGCGGCGGTGCGGATGGGGTTGCCCCTGCGCTGGCCGCTGGGCGTGGCCCCGCAGGCGCTGACCGGTCGCCGGGTGGTGGCCGTGCGGCGCCGGGGGAAATACCTGCTGTTCGAGCTGGATCAGGGGCTGTTGCTGCTGCACCTGGGGATGTCCGGGAGCCTGCGCTGGCTGACGGTGCCCGAACCCGCCGGGCGGCACGACCACTTCGACCTCGTGACGGACCGGGGGACGCTACGGCTGCACGACCCGCGGCGCTTCGGTGCCGTGGTGTACGCGGATCGGCAGGACGACCCCATGGCGCAGCGCCTGCTGGGCGGGCTGGGCGTGGAGCCGCTGGAGGACGCCTTCGAGCCGCAGCAATTCCACGCGGCGCTGCGCGGCCGGCGCGCGCCGATCAAGACCGTGCTGATGGCGGGCGACGTGGTCGTTGGCGTGGGCAATATCTACGCCAACGAGTCGCTCTTTCTGGCCCGCATCCGACCCACGACACCGGCGATGCGACTCAGCCGCGCGCGCGTGGCGCGGCTGCACGGTGCGGTGCGCGAGGTGCTGCAGCGCGCGCTGGCGGTGGGCGGCAGCACGCTGCGTGACTTCAGCGCCGACGGGCACATGGGGTGCTTCCAGCTCGAGACGTGGGTGTACGACCGCGCGGGGCAGCCGTGCCGGGTGTGCGGCACGCCGATCCGCTGCATCCGGCAGGGGCAGCGTTCGACCTATTTCTGTCCGCGCTGCCAGGCGCGGTAGCATGGCGGTATGAAGTCTGCGTCGCGGGCGACGCACCGCAACGGCAAGACCGCTGATGCCACTCAGAGGAGGACCGGATATGTTTGCGAACGATTTCGACGCGCATTACGCCTGGCGGCGCGAACAGGCGCAACGGCTGCAGCATTTGATCGACGTCCTGGCGGCGAGGGATCTGCTGGATGTCGGCATGCGCAGCCGCATCGAGCGACTGCAGCGACACCTGCTGTCGGACAAGGTGATGGTGGCCTTCGTCGCGGAGTTTTCGCGCGGTAAGTCCGAACTCATCAATGCGGTGTTTTTCGCCGGTTATGGGCGTCGGATCATGCCTGCGAGCGCGGGGCGCACGACCATGTGCCCGACGGAGTTGGGGTACGACCCCGAACTGCCACCTTGCCTGCGGCTGCTGCCGATCGAAACGCGGCTGCAACCGCAATCGCTCATGGAATGGCGAACCGCCCCGGAGCGATGGAAGCGGATCGACCTCGACGTCAATGACGCCGAGCAGCTCGCCCAAGCCATCGACACGGTGTCCGAGGTGCAATGGGTGCCCGTCGAGACGGCGCGGGCGCTGGGGTTTTGGCACGATGAGCGGCCCGATGACAACCCCCCCCTCAACGATGACGGGCTGGTGGAGGTGCCCCGGTGGCGCCATGCGATGATCAATATGGCGCATCCCCTGCTGAAGCAGGGACTGGTGGTCCTCGATACGCCGGGGCTCAATGCGATCGGCGCGGAGCCGGAATTGACCATGAGCCTGCTGCCCATGGCGGAGGGCGTGGTGTTCGTGCTGGCGGCCGATGCGGGTGTCAGCAAGTCGGATCTCGCCATTTGGCGGGAACACCTCGCCGCCGGCGCGCGTGAGGCGGGCGCTCGATTGGTCGTGCTCAACAAGGTCGACGTGCTGTGGGACGATCTCAGCGCCCCCGAAGCGGTGCAGGCTCAGATCGAACGTCAGCGTGCGGAAACGGCGCATGTCCTCGGGCTTCCCGCTGAGCAAGTCATCGCCGTCTCGGCGCAGAAGGGGTTGCTCGCGAAGGTACGCGGGGATGAGGCGCTGTTGGAACACAGCCGGCTGCTTCACTTCGAGCGGGCCTTGGCTGACAAGGTGTTGTTGCGCCGTCGCGACGCGCTGGGGTCACAGCTCGAGGTGTTGCGCACCGAGGTGTTACAGGCGATTGGCCGACACGAGCAGCGCGAGGCCGCGGTACGTGACGAGCAGATCGAGGAGCTCGAAGGCTTGCGCGGCAAAAACGCAGCCCAGATGACCCAGTTGCGCCGCCGTATCGAGCAGGAGCAGCAGGAGTTCGACGCGGGTGCCATGCGGATACAGGCACTGCGCAGCGTACACATGAAACTTCTGCGTGAATTGTTCGGGAGCCTCAGCGCGCAGGCGTTGCAGACCGAGGTCGCAGGTTTGTCGTCGGCGTTGCATCAATCGGGGCTCAAGCTCGGGGTGCGGCGTGCGTACCAGGAGACGTTCGCGCGCTTGCACGCGCGTTTCGCCGAGGCCCAGCGCAAGGCGGACGAGGTGCAAGCCATGCTGCGCGGCGCGTTTCGCAACCTCAACGCTGAGTTTGGGTTTTCGCTGCAGGTGCCGGGTACGCTGGACCTGTCCGCCCACGCGGCATCGCTGCGCGAAATCGAGGTGGCGCATGCCGACGTGCTCAGCCTGACGAACGCGTGGCGGCTCGCGCAGGCGGCGTACGCACAGCGTGTCGCCAAGGCCATCCTGGAGCGACTCAAGCGGGTGTTCGACGAGGCGCTGGAAGATGTCGAGACATGGAACAAGGCCGCGGCGGCGCAGGTCGACGCCCAACTGCGCGAGCGTCGGCGCCATTTTGCGCAGCGTCTGGAGACGATCCAACGATTGGCCAGCGCGTCGGAGGGGCTGGAAGAGCGATTGGCCGACTTGCGTATGCAGCAGGCGGCCCATGCCAGCGACATGCAGGCCTTGCGTTCGCTGGTGGAGGGGCTCATCGTTCCCGAGCCGGCACCGACACCGGCGTCGAGCGCGGTGTGAGCGGATCGGTTTTGCCGCCTCGGGATTTTTTCTCCGCCGTCGTGGCGTGGCAGCGCGTGCATGGCCGCCACGGGCTGCCGTGGCAGGGTACGCGCGACCCGTACCGGGTCTGGCTGTCGGAGGTGATGCTGCAGCAGACGCAGGTGACCACGGTGCTGCGTTACTACGGGCGCTTCCTCGCGCGTTTTCCGGACGTGCAGACCTTGGCGGCGGCGTCGCTGGACGAGGTGCTGGCGCTGTGGAGCGGGCTTGGCTACTACAGCCGCGCGCGGCATCTGCACGCCTGCGCGCAGGCGGTGGTCGCGCGGCACGGCGGGCGCTTCCCTGAAAGCGCGCAGGTGCTCGCGACGCTGCCGGGTATCGGCGACTCGACCGCGGCGGCGATCGCAGCGTTTTGTTTCGGTGAGCGCCGCTCGATCCTGGACGGCAACGTGCGGCGCGTGCTGGCGCGCTGGCTGGCGCTCGACGACGATTTGTCGCGCCCGGCGGCGCAGCGCGCGTTGTGGGCGACGGCCCAGTCGCTGATTCCGGACGACGCCACGGCGGACGCGATGGCGGCGTATACCCAGGGGCTGATGGACCTGGGCGCGACGGTGTGCACCCGCACGCGCCCCCGCTGTGACGCGTGTCCCGTGGCGGCGGGGTGCGGGGCCCGCGCGGCGGGCGCGCCGACCGCGTGGCCGCGGCGCGGGCGGACAGCGCCGCGGCGCACGATCGCGTGGTGTCTGCCGCTCTATGTGCGCGACGACGGCGCGTGGTGGCTGCAGCGCCGACCGGCGCGCGGGATCTGGGCCGGCCTGTGGGCGCCACCGGTGCTGGAGGACGAAACCCCGTTGCGCGCGTGGTCGGCGGACGCACCCGGTCGGTCCGCGCAATGGATGGCCGCATTTACGCACGCGCTGACGCACCGCGATCTGCGGCTGCAGCCGGTGCTGTGCCGGCTACCGCTGTCGGCGGCAGACGCCGCGGCGGGGACGGCGCCCCAGGCCCCGGGCGTCGTGGCCGATCAGGGGGCGTGGTGGTCGCCGGCCGAGGCGTTGGCGCTGGGGCTGCCCGCGCCGGTGCGCTCGTGGCTCCAGGCGCTGGTTTCCGACGACGCGGCGTCCAGCTCGCGGTGACGGCGCTGCACGGGCCAGTCGCGGGCGAAGCGCTCGGCCAGCCGCTCCACCAGATAAACCGAGCGGTGCTGCCCGCCGGTGCAGCCGATGGCCACGGTCACGTAGCTGCGGTGGTCGCGCACCATCGCCGGTAACCAGTGCTGCAAAAAGGTGGCGATCTGGTCGAGCAGCGCACCGACTTCCGGTTCCGCGGCCAGATAAGCCGCCACCGGGGCGTCCCGGCCGGTCAGCGGGCGCAGTTCCGGCTCGTAGTGCGGGTTGGGCAGCATGCGCGCGTCGAACACGAAATCGGCATCGATCGGCACGCCGCGCTTGAACGCGAACGACTCGAACACCAGCGTCAGCGTGTTGGGCGTATGCGGCACCGACCGCTTGACCGCCGTGCGCAGCTGCGACGCTTTCAGGTGGCTGGTGTCGATCACCAGCGCCCCGTCGCGCAGCGGGGCCAGCAGCTCGCGCTCCAGCACCAGCGCATCGACCAGGGCGCGCCGCTGGTCCGTGCTGCCGTGGGCCGACAGGGGGTGCAGGCGCCGCGTCTCGGAAAAACGCCGCAGCAGGACGTCGTCCGTGGCGTCCAGAAACAGCACCGTCAGCGCGACGCCCCGTGCCGGCAGCGCGGCGAGGCGCTGCGGCAGCCCGGGCAGCGAAGCCGCGCTGCGCACGTCGATCGCGACCGCGACGCGCACCGCCCCGTGTCCGCGCTCGACCTCGATGAAGGCCTCCAGCAGCTCTGGCGGCAGGTTGTCCACGCAGTAATAGCCGGCGTCCTCCAGCGCATGGAGGGCGACGGACTTGCCCGAGCCGGACATGCCGGTGATGAGCACCACCTGCAGCGCCTCGGCGGCGCTCACAGGCGCGGGCGCGGGTGACGTGGGAGCGAGGTGGGGGGACGTCATGCCTGCAGCAGCTCCCGTGCGTGTGCCAACGAGACGTCCGATCCGCTGCCGCCCAGCATGCGCGCCAGCTCCTCGACGCGGGCCTCGCCGTCCAGCGGCTCGACGTCGCTGTGCGTCGCGCCGCCCTCGTGCACCTTGGTAACGCGCAGGTGGTGGTGCGCATACGCCGCGACCTGCGCGAGGTGGGTGACGGCCAGCACCTGACGGTCGTCACCGAGCCGGCGCATCAGCCGCCCCACCGTGTGCGCGACCGCGCCGCCGATGCCGCTGTCGACTTCGTCGAAGATGAGCGTCGGCGCTTCGCCCAGCTGGCTGGTCTCGACCGCGATCGCGAGTGCGAGGCGCGATAGCTCGCCACCGGACGCGACCTTGGCCACGGGCCGCGGCGTGGCCCCTGCGTGGCCGGCGACGAGCAGTTCCACCCGCTCCAGGCCGCTGGCCTGCGGCTCGGCGAGCGGTTCGAGCCGCACCTCGACGCGGCCACCCGCCATCCCCAGTGTCGGCAGCATCGCGGTGATGGCCGTCCTGAGGCGCTGCGCCGCGGCCGCGCGCGCCCGGGAGACGTCCTGCGCTGCGCTCTGGTACGCCTGTTGGGTGCGCCGGACTTCGGCCTGCAACGCGTCGAGGTCGGCCACGCGCTCCAGCTCGCGCAGGCGCGTCTGCCACGCGTGCCAGCGCGCGGGCAGCTCCGGCGGTGGGCAGCGGTAGCGCCGCGCCAGCGCCAGCCAGCGCGACAGGCGTTCGTCCAGTGCGGCCAGTGCCTCCGGGTCGAGTTCGGTGTGCTGCGCGTGATGTTGCAGATCCCGGCACGCGTCGGCGATCTGCGCCCCGGCCTGTTCGAGCACGTCGGCGATCGCGCCCAGCCCCGGGTCGATGTGCTGCTGCTCGCGCAACCGGTGCACGGCCTGCGCCAGCGCGCGCGTCGCGCCCGCCTCGTCGTCATCGAGCGCGGCCAGGGCCGCGCGTGCCGCGTCGATCAGCGTCTGGGCGTGGGTTAGGCGCGCGTGCCGCTGGTTGAGCTCGTCCCACTCGTCGTCGCCGGGGGCCAGGCGCGCCACCTCGTCGATTTGCCATTGCAACCGATCGCGCTCCTCGTCGCGCGCGGCCTGCCCGGCGGTGGCGGCCTCCAGCGTCGCCAGCGCGCTGCGCCACGCGTCCCACGCCGCGCGCAGCGGCCGCGTGTCGATGCGGCCGTAGCGGTCGAGCAGCTCGCGCACGGCATCGGCCCGGGTGAGGCTCTGCCACGCATGCTGGCCGTGGATGTCGACCAGGTGTTCGCCCAGCGCGCGCAACTGCGCGGCCGTGGCGGGGCTGCCGTTGATCCAACCGCGGCTGCGCCCCTGCACGTCGACCGTGCGGCGCAGCAGCAGCGGCTCGTCGGGCGGGACGTCGAAGCCGTTGTCCTGCAGCCACGCGGCGGCCGGGGCGGGGACGTCGAACTCGCCGGCGACCTCGGCGCGCGCCGCTCCCTCCCGCACGACGTGGGCGTCGGCGCGGCCGCCCAGCAGCAGTTGCAGCGCATCGATCAGGATCGATTTGCCCGCACCGGTCTCGCCGGTCAGCGCCGTGAAGCCCGGTGCCAGCGTCAGGTCCAGCGCGCGCACGATGACAAAATCGCGCACCGCCAGGCGCAGCCAGCTCATGCCACCACCCCCTCGTTCCAGTGCAGCTTGCGCCGCAGCGTGTCGAAGTAGCTCCAGCCGACGGGGTGCAGCAGGCGCAGCGTGTGCGCGGAGCGGCGCACCGTGATACGGTCGCCGGGCAGCAAGCTGGTGAACGTCTGCATGTCGAAGTGTGCGCTCGGGTCCCGGCCCGCGACGACCTCGATCGCGATCTCGCCGTCGCTCGGCAGCACGATCGGGCGGTTGGACAGCGTGTGCGGCGCGATCGGCACCATGACCCACCCGGCGATGGACGGGTGCAGCAGGGGGCCACCGGCCGAAAGCGCGTACGCGGTGGAGCCGGTGGGCGACGCGATGATCAACCCGTCGGCACGCTGGTTGGCGACGAAGTGGCCGTCGACCTCGACCCGCAGCTCCACCATGCTGGGCGCGCCGCCACGGTTGACCACCACGTCGTTCATCGCGATGGTCTCGAACACGCAGTGGCCGTCGCGCCAGACGCCGGCCTGCATCAGCGCGCGGCGCTCCTCATCGTGGTTACCGCGCAGCATCGCTGGCAGCGTTTCTGCAAAGCGGTCGAGGGGGATGTCCGTGATGAAGCCGAGCCGCCCCTGGTTGATCCCGATGAGCGGCACGCCAAACGGCGCGAGCTGGCGGCCGATGCCCAGCATCGTGCCGTCGCCCCCGACGACCAGCGCCAGCTCGCAATGGGCGCCGATGCCGGGCACGTCGCGCACTGCATCGCCGAGCGCGCCGATGTGCTGCGCGGTGTCACGCTCCAGCGTCACCTCGCACCCCTGGTCGTGCAAAAAATGCACCACGCGCTCCAGCGCGTCGCGGCTGCCGCTGGCGTGATACTTGCCCACCAGGGCCACCCGCCGGTAGCGCAGCGCGTCGGCACCGGCGGCCGTTTCGGCGGTGGACGACAAAGGGGCACGATTCATGCTCAAATTACACCATGCCATGTTGACGCTGCCATGATGTTAGACGAGCGTTCCAGATTGCTGCTCAAGGCGTTGGTCGAGCGCTACATCGCCGACGGACAGCCGGTGGGCTCACGCACGCTGTCGAAAGCCGCGGGGCTGGATCTGTCGCCCGCGACGATCCGCAACGTCATGAGCGACCTGGAGGAACTGGGCCTGGTCGCGAGTCCCCACACGTCGGCCGGGCGTGTGCCGACGCCGCGCGGTTACCGCTACTTCGTGGACACGATGCTGACCGTGCGCCGCTCGGAGCTGCCGGCGATCGAGGCGCTGCCGACCCCGGCAACGCTGGCGGCGGAGCAGCCGCGACAGGTGATCAGCCAGGCGGCGCAGCTGCTGTCGCAGTTGTCGCACTTCGTCGGCGTGGTGCGGGTGCCGCGGCGGCCGGTGGTTTTTCGGCACATCGAGTTCGTGCGGCTGTCAGAGCGGCGCGTGCTGGTGATCCTGGTGTCGCCCGACGGCGATGTGCAGAACCGCATCCTGCATCCGACCACCGAATTCACGCAGGACCAGCTGCAGACGGCGGCCAATTTCCTCAACGCGCACTACGCGGGGCTGACGCTCGACGAAGTGCGCGAGCGGCTGCGGCACGAGGTGGACGCGCTGCGCGGCGAGATCGCCAGCCTGATGGTCAAGGCGGTGGAGGCCGGCAGCGAAGCGGCGCAGAACGACGAGGTGGTCATCGCCGGCGAGCGCAACCTGCTGGAAGTCGACGACTTTGCCCGCAACATGGACAACCTGCGGCGGCTGTTCGACCTGTTCGAGCAAAAGACCCAGGTGATGCGGCTGCTCGACGTCTCCAGCCAGGCCGATGGCGTGCGCATTTTCATCGGCGGGGAGAGCCAGGTCGTCCCGTACGAGGAGCTGTCGGTGGTGAGCGCCCCGTTCGAGGTCGACGGGCAGGTGGTGGGGACGCTTGGCGTCATCGGGCCGCAACGCATGCCCTACGACCGCATGATCCAGATCGTCGACATCACCGCCAAGCTGGTCGGCAACGCGCTGAGCCAGACACGCGCGGACTGAGCCTCGCGGCGGTTTCTCCCGGTACCGCCTGCGGCGGCCTGGCAATTTCTCGTTCGCAGGAAGAGGTGCCTCTGCCGCTGGGGCGGGCGGCGTTCACCCCGGCGGCCCCTGCCTCGTTCGTGGGGGGGCAGGCGACGTCAAGCGGTGTGTGGTCGCATGGTCCTCACACGGTCGGTTCGTCCGCGTCGTCGTCTTCGGCCAGCCCAAGCGCGCCGGTGTCGGCGTTGGCGGCCGCGGGCAGTTCCTCCACCCCGCGCAGCCGGCGCTCGATTGCGCGCGTGCGCACGCCCAGGTCGTTGAACTTGCGCGCGGCGGTGTCGATCGAGCGGCGCGTGGCCTCGATCGTCTCGCCAAACTTGCGGAACTCCGTCTTGACCTGGGCCAGCAGCGCCCACACCTCGGAAGAGCGCTTCTCGATCGCCAGCGTGCGAAAGCCGAGGCGCAGGCTGTTGAGCATCGCCGCCAGCGTCGTCGGCCCGGCGACGACGACGCGGTGCTCGTTCTGCAGCGCCTCCACCATGCCGGGGATGCGGCACACCTCCGCGAAGAGTCCCTCGGTCGGCACGAACAGGATGGCGAAGTCCGTCGTCTTCGGCGGGCTGAGATACTTTTCGCGGATCTTGCGCGCCTCGTTCTTCAGCGCCGCGGCAAAGGCCTGCGTGGCGCGCTGCACCAGCTCCTTGTCGCCGCTGTCGTGCGCGTCGAGCAGGCGCTGGTAATCCTCGACTGGGTACTTCGAGTCGATCGGCAGCCACACGACCTCGTGGTCCACGCGCCCCGGCATCTTGATCGCGAACTCGACCCGCTCGTCGCTGCCCTCGACCGTGCGCACGTTGCGCTCGAACTGATCGGCCGTGAGCAGGCTCTCGATGATCGCGCCGAGCTGCACCTCGCCCCAGGTGCCGCGGGTGCGCACGTTGGTCATCACACGCTTCAAGTCGCCGACGCTGCCGGCAAGTGTCTTCATCTCCCCCAGGCCGGCGTGCACCTGCTCCAGCCGCTCGCTCACCAATCGGAACGACTCGCCCAGGCGCTGCTCCAGCGTGGCATGGAGCTTCTCGTCCACGGTCCGGCGCATCTCCTCCAGCCGTGCGTTGTTGTCGGCCTGGATCGCGGCCAGCCGTTCGTTGAGCGCGGTGCGCATCTGCTCCGTCTGCCGCTGCGTGTCGGCGGCCAGTGTGCGCAGCGTGTGCAGCACGGCCTGTTGCAGCGCATCGAAGCGCGCGGTCATCGAGGTGTCGAACCCGCCGATGCGCTGCTCGAAGCGCGCAGCGAACTGCTGCAGCGCCGCAGCGAGCTCGGCGCGGCCGTGGCGCGATTCGTCCACCATCTGCGCCAGCCGGGCATCCAGCGTCTGGCGCGCGGCGTCGCTCTGTCGTGTGGCTTCCTGTGTGAAGTCGCGCTGCGCGTCTTCCAATCGCTGCACGCCCGCTTCGGTGCGCGCGGCGCCATTCGCCAGCGACTGGACCTGCTGCTCCAGCAGTGCCAGTCGCGCCGCGAGTTCCGGCGGCATGGCCGGCTGCCGCAGGCGCAGCCACAGCGCCAGCAGCAGCAACACGGCCAGCAGGCTCAGGACCGCGGCGGCGATGGCGGGGTCGATGGTCATGGTCGGCTCGGGGCGCAGTCGTGTGGCCCGATAGAATAGCCGACGGTCGGGGCGTTAGCTCAGTCGGTTAGAGCAGGGGACTCATAATCCCTTGGTCGCTGGTTCGAGTCCAGCACGCCCTACCAGGTGGCACGTAGCACCCGCGTGTCACGCCGAAAGCCGAAAAAAATCGTGTATACTTTCGGCTTCAGCGATGCGGCTGTAGCTCAGTTGGATAGAGTACTTGGCTACGAACCAAGGGGTCGTGGGTTCGAATCCTGCCAGCCGCGCCAAACACCAAAAGCCAGTCCGCGTGACTGGCTTTTTTTTGCCCGATCCGACGTCGCTCCCATGCTCCAGGCGCACGACATCGAACTGCGCAACCTGACCGCCGGCTACGAGCGGCACCCGGCGGTGCACCACGTGAGCCTGCGCTGGCCGGCGGGCGACCTCGCGGCGGTGGTGGGCCCCAACGGCGCAGGAAAGTCCACGTTGCTGCGCTGCATCGCGGGTCGCCAGCGCCCGATGCACGGCACGGTGCAGGGGGTGGACGTGCACCGCGTCGCCTACCTGCCGCAACTGACCGAGGTGGACCGCACGTTTCCGGTCACGGTGGCGGAACTCGTCGCGATGGGGCTGTGGCACGAGCTGGGGCCGCTGCGGTACCCGACGGCCGCGCAGCGTGCGCGCGTTGACGCCGCGATCGCCGAGGTCGGTTTGCAGGGGTTCGAGCGGCGCACGCTCGACACCCTCTCAGGTGGGCAGTTTCAGCGGGCGCTGTTTGCGCGCCTGATGCTGCAGGACGCGCCGGTGGTGCTGCTCGATGAGCCGTTCGTGGGCGTGGATGCGCGCACGCTGGAAGATCTCGTGTGCGTGTTGCAGCGCTGGCACGAACAGGGGTGCACCGTGATCGCGGTGTTGCACGACCTGGCGCTGGTGCGGGCGGTGTTTCCGACGACGACGCTGCTGGCGCGCGAGCTGGTGGCCCACGGTGCCACGGCGTCGGTGCTCACCGAGGCGAATCTGCTGCGCGCGCGGCGGCTGCAGGAAGCGTTCGACGAACAGGCCGAGCCGTGTGACGTCGCGTCGGTCGCCACGGTCGAGGGGGGGCACGATGGGCACCGGCATTGAGGCGCTGTCCGCGTGGCTCGCGGCGGTGACCGGGTGGGAGTTCGACTTCATGCGCCGGGCGGCGCTGGCGTGCGTCCTGCTTGGGCTGGGGGCCGCGCCGGTGGGCGTCTTCCTGATGCTGCGGCGCATGAGCCTGATGGGCGACGCAATGTCGCACGCGATCCTGCCGGGCGCGGCGATCGGGTACTGGCTGGCCGGGCTGTCGCTGCCGGCGATGACGCTGGGCGGCGTCGTCGGCGGGCTGGTCGTCGCGGCGCTCGCGGGCGTCGTGGCGCGCCACACGGTGATGCGCGAGGATGCGTCGCTGGCGGTGTTTTACCTGGTGTCGCTGGCGCTCGGGGTGCTGATCCTGTCGGTGCGCGGTACGCAGGTCGACCTGCTGCACGTGCTGTTCGGGTCCGTGCTCGCGCTGGAGGCGTCGGTGCTCGCGCTGCTGGCGGGGGTGGCCGCGGTGACGCTGGCGGGCTTGCGGCTGCTGTGGCGCCCGCTGGTGATGGAGTGCGTCGATCCGGCCTTTTTGCGCGGGGTCAGCCGCTGGGGGGCGGTGGCGCACCAAGGGTTTCTGGCGCTGGTGGTGGTCAACCTGGTGGCGGCGTTTCATGCGCTGGGCACGCTGATGGCGGTGGGGATGATGGTGCTGCCCGCCGCCAGCGCGCGCTTCTGGTTCCGTCGGCTGCAGCCGCTGCTGGTCGGCGCGGTGGTCACGGCGGTGGCGGCCTCGCTGCTCGGGCTGTGGGTGTCGTATGTTGCCGATTGGCCGACCAGCCCGACCGTGGTGCTGGTGTTGGGGGTTTGGTACGCAGTGTCGATGGTGGCCGGGCCGCTCGGGTGGTGGCGGCAGCAGCACGTGCCGCAGCGCCACCTGAAGGGTTGACCCATTGGGGTGGGGTATCGTGCCGGCCCTTCCGGGGGTGGCGCGCGCAGCGGCTAAGCTATCGGGCATGCAAAGCTGGCGTGCATCCCTTTTGTGGTTCGATCCGGAGGCCGACGGGCCGCGTCCCCACTTCGAGTCCGATGGACTGCTCGTCACCGCGGCCGACGCGGCGGGCGTGCAGCGGGTGGTGGCGGTGGGCGCCTACGACACCCTGCGACCGCGATATTCGGACGTTGCGGTGCACGACCGGCGCGGGCGGTTGATCGCGCCCGGCTTCATCGACCTGCACATCCACTACCCGCAGACGGACGTGATCGGCTCGCCCGCCGACGGGCTGTTGCCGTGGCTGGAGCGCTACACCTTCCCGCAGGAGGCGCGCTTCGCCGACCCCGGCCATGCCGCGTCCGTGGCGCGGTTTTTCTTTGACGAGCTGCTGCGCCACGGGGTGACCACGGTGCTGGCGTTCGGCACCTCACACCCGGGGTCGGTGGACGCGCTGCTCGGCGAGGCGCAGGCGCGCGGCCTGCGCTGCATCGCGGGCAAGTCGCTGCAGGACCGCCACAGTCCGGATGGCGTGCGCGACGAGACGGAAGCGTCGTTGCGCGACACCGAGGCGTTGATCGCGCGCTGGCACGGCCGCGACCGGCTGGGGTATGCGATCACCCCGCGCTTCGCGCCGAGCTGCAGCGACGCGCAACTGCACGGCGCGGGCGCGCTGGCGGCGCGGTATTCGGATGTGTGGATCCAGTCGCACGTCGCGGAAAACCTCGACGAGCTGCGCTGGGTGCGGGCGCTGTATCCGCAGGACCGCAGCTACCTGGCGGTGTACGAGCGCTTCGGCCTGCTGCGGCGGCGCGCGGTGTATGCGCACGGGATCTACCTGGACGACGCGGATCGGGCGCTGCTCGCGCGCACGGGCGCGGCGGTGGCGGTGTCGCCGACGAGCAATCTGTTCCTTGGTAGTGGGTTTTTCGACTACGCCGCGGCGCGCGAGGCCGGGGTGACGCTGGGGCTGGCGAGCGATGTCGGCGGCGGCATGAGCTTCAGCCCCTTTGCGACGATGCGCGCGGCGTACACGGTGGGGCGGGCGTCCGTGCGCGGCGACGGTGCGGCCAAGCGCGGGGTGAGCCTCGCGGCCACCGATCTGTGGTGGCAGCACACGGCGGGGGCGGCGCGTGCGCTCGGGCTCGCGTGGGTGGTGGGGTCGCTCGCCCCGGGCAGTGAGGCGGATTTCGTCGTCCTCGACCCGGCGGCGACGCCGCTGCTGGCGCGCCGCACCGCGCAGGCGGCGTCGCTCGAAGAATGGCTGTTCGCGCTGATCCTGCTCGCCGACGATCGGGCCGTGACGGAAGTGGTCGTCGCTGGTGCACCCGCTTCACACGCGTTCACAGAGGCGACACCGGACCTTCATGGTGGGCGGGCACGATGACGGGCATCATGTCGCTGTCGGGAAAACCATTGCAGGGGATCGCGCGCCGAGGGGGGTGGGCGTTGCTGGCCGCTGGGTTGGTCGGCTGTGCGTCGGTGCCGCCGGCCGGGTCCTCTGTCGCGTTGCCCAAGGCGCCGGCGGGGTGGGCGAACCCGGTCGACGGTGTGGTCGCGCCGACCGTGACGGCGACCGAACCGCTCAACCACTGGTGGGCCACGTGGGGCGACGAAATGCTGTCGCGCCTCGTCGAGTCGGCGTTGCAATCCAATCCGGACGTGGCGCGCGCGCTGGCGGCAGTGGCGCAGGCACGCGCGCAGCGGGAGGTGGCGCGTGCGGGCCTAGGGCCCACGGTGCAGGCGGGCGCGGACGTGCAGCGCGCGCAACGGGGCGACGCAAGCCCCGGCAACACGTTCCGCCTGGGGCTGGATGCGGCGTGGGAGGTCGATGTCTGGGGCCGTCGCGCCGCGGCGCTGCAGGCCAGCGAGGCGGACGCGGCAGCGAGTGAAGCCGAATGGGCGTGGGCGCGGGTGACGCTGGCAGCCGAGGTCGCGAGCACCTATTTCGAATGGTGGGGTGCGCGCGAGCGGCTGCGACTGGCGCGCGAAAGCGTCGCCGCGCAGGAGGAGAGCGTACAGCTCACCGACTGGCGTGTCCAGGCGGGGCTGGCGTCGGTGCTCGATGCGCAGACCGCCCGCGCGGCGTTGGAGCAAACGCGCGCGAGCCTGCCGGCCCTGGAGGCGACGGCGCGACAGGCGCAGCACGCGCTGGCGGTGTTGACCGGGCAAGCCCCGGGCACCCCGTTGCCCGGGCCGGCCCCCGACCTGCCTCCTGCGCTGCGGGTGCCCCCCGTGCCCGTGCCGGCGCAGGTGTTGCGCCAGCGGCCGGACGTCGCGGCCGCCGAGGCGCGGTTGCGCGCCGCCTATGCCCGGGTGCAGCAGGCGGATGCCGCGCGCTGGCCGACGCTGGGCCTCGAAGGGGCGCTGTCGCTGTCGGCCCCGCGCGTGACGGAGCTGTTCGATGTCGCGGCGCTGACCCGGTCGCTGGCCGTGAGCCTGGCGGCCAGTGTCTTCGACGGCGGGGCCGCCCGCGCCGAGGTGCAGGCGCGCCAGGCGGCCGCCGAGCAGGCGCGCGCCGCGTTGGCGTCCGCGCTGCTCGGCGCGCTGCGCGACGTGGAGAATGCGCTCGTGGCGCTCGCCGCCGACCGGGAACGGTTGCAACGGCTCGACGCGGCGGTGGCGGCCGCGGCCGAGGCCGAGTCGCTTGCCCGGCAACGCTATGCCGCCGGGCTGATCGACTACCGCGCCCTGCTCGATGCGCAGCGCACGCTGCTGGCGCTGCAGACGGACCGCGCCGCGGCCCAAACCGCGTGGGCCAGCGACCACGTGCGCCTGATCAAAGCGGTGGGGGGTGGATGGGAAAACGCCGCACGAGTCACCGAGGCCGCGGCGACCACGACCGCGACCCCATGATGCCAGGATGCCCATGAAGAATCCTTTCCGACGCTCGCCCGCAGCCCCTTCCGCTGTCGATGCCCTGCTGGCCGATGACCGACCGCCGCGCTGGTGGCGCCGGCCGCTGCCGTGGGTGCTGGTGCTGCTGGTGGCGGGGGCCGTGGCGGGGTGGCAGGCGTGGCGCACCCGCAGCGCGCAACAGGCGCAGCCCGTGTACGTGACCGAGCGCATCCAGCGCGGCGACTTGACGTTGACCGTCTCCGCCAACGGCACGCTGCAGCCGGTGCGGGCGGTCAACATCGGCAGCGAGCTCTCGGGCACGGTGCGTGAGGTGCTGGTCGACGTCAACGACCGCGTCCGCAAGGGGCAGGTGCTGGTCGTGCTCGACACCGCGAAGTTGCAGGACCAGGTCAACAGCGCGCGGGCGGCGCTCGCTTCGGCCGAGGCCCAGGTGGCGCTGGCGGACGCCTCGGCGCGTGAGGCGGCGGCGCAGCTCGCCCGGCTGGAGGAGGTGGCGCGCCTGTCGGGTGGCAAGGTGCCGTCGGCGGCGGAACTGGACGCGGCCCGCGCGGCGTTGGAGCGGGCGCGCGCCACCCAGGGCACGGCCCGCGCCGCGGTCGAGCAGGCGCGCGCGACGCTGTCCACGAACGAAACCAACCTGGCCAAGGCGTCGATCCGCTCGCCGATCGACGGCGTGGTGTTGTCGCGCAACGTGGAGCCGGGCAACGCGGTGGCCGCGTCGCTACAGGCCGTGACGCTGATGACCATCGCGCAGGACCTGCGCCAGCTCAAGCTGGACGTGGCCGTGGACGAGGCCGACGTCGGCAACGTGCGCGAGGGGCAGCCCGCTACCTTTACCGTGAGCGCCTACCCGCGCCGGCGCTACCCGGCCACGGTCGGGCGCATCGCGTACGGGGCCACCAAGACCGACAACGTGGTGACCTACACGGCGACCCTGGACGTGGACAACGCAGACCAGTCGCTGCGACCCGGCATGACCGCCACCGCCAACATTCGCGCGGTGGAGCGCAAGGACGTGCTGCTGGTGCCCAACACGGCGCTGCGCTTCACGCCGAGCGAGGCGCCCGCGGCCAGCAGCGGTGGCGGGCTGGCGGGGCTGTTGCTGCCGAAACCCCCGTCGGTCGGGCGCAAGACGGTACGGCTCGACAACCGCGGCGGTCCGCGGCAGATCTGGGTGCTGCGCGAGGGGCGTCCGGTCGCGCTGCCGGTGACGGTGGGCATCAGCGACGGGCGCCTCACGGAAGTCAGCGGCGAAGGGGTCGAGGAGGGGCTGCCCGTGATCGTCGAGCAGCGCAACGCGGGGCGCGCGCCATGAACCAGGCAGTGCCCATCAACGCATCTGCGCCGCTCATCCAACTGCTGGGGGTGACCAAAACGTACGGACAGGGCGCGGCCGCGTTCCAGGCGCTGCGCGGGGTGGACCTTTCGTTCGACGCGGGCGATTTCGTCGCCATCATGGGGCCGAGCGGCTCGGGCAAGTCCACCGCGATGAATATCCTGGGCCTGCTGGACACCCCCACCAGCGGGGAATACCGGCTGCTCGGGGTGCCGGTGCAGACCCTGTCGCGCGACGAGCGCGCGCGGCTGCGTCGGCGCTATTTCGGTTTCGTTTTTCAGGGGTTTCATCTGCTGCCGCGCACCACGGCGCAGGAGAACGTCGAACTGCCGCTGATCTACCGCGGCGTGGGCGCGCGCGAGCGCCACCGTGCGGCGCAGGCGGCGCTGGCCGAAGTCGGGCTGGAGGGGTGGGCGCACCACACGCCGGCCGAGCTCTCCGGCGGTCAGCAGCAGCGCGTCGCGATTGCCCGCGCGATCGTGACGCAGCCGCGCGTGCTGCTGGCCGACGAGCCCACCGGCAACCTCGATTCGCAGCGCAGCCACGAGATCATGGCGCTGATCCGGCGCCTCAACGAGGAGCGCGGCATCACCGTGCTGATGGTGACGCACGAGGCGGATATCGCCGCCTATGCGCGCCGCGTGGTGCACTTTCGCGACGGACAGGTGGCGCACGACGGGGCGCACGCCCCGGCCGGCGCGACGGCGGAGGCCATGTAGCGATGTGGCTCAACACGCTGGTGCTGGCGCTGCGCTCGATCCGCCGCAACCTGCTGCGGTCGTTCCTGACCGTGCTCGGGGTGGTCATCGGGGTGGCGGCGGTCGTGACGATGGTGACCGTCGGCAACGGCGCCACGCGCGCGATCCAGCAGCAGATCGCGAGCCTGGGCACGAACTTGCTGCAGGTACGCCCCGGGCAGCGGTTGGGGCCCGGCGGTGGCGCCGGAGCACCCGCGTTCAAATTGACCGACGCGCACGCGATCGCCACGCAGACACCGGGTGTGCTCGCCGTCGCGGCGGAGACGCGCAGCAGCGGCACGGTCGTGGCCAACGGACGCAACTGGTCCAGCAGCATCGTCGGGGGATCGGCTGATTGGCTGCTGACCAACAACTGGGCGCTGGCCGACGGCCGACCCTTCACCGACGACGAGCACCGCGTTGGCGCGGCGGTGTGCATCATCGGCGAGACCGTTCGGCGCGAGCTCTACGGGCCTAACCCAGCGGTGGGCGACACGATCCGCGTACGCCAGGTGCCGTGCGAGGTCGTCGGCGTGCTGGCGCCGAAGGGACAGGGCGCCTTTGGGCAGGATCAGGACGACCTCGTGCTGATGCCGATCAACACGCTGCACCGCCGGGTCGTGGGCCACACGCGCGTTTTCACGCTGCACGTGTCCATGCTCGACGGCGCCGATGCGTCGGCCGTCAAGGCGACCATCCGCGAGATCCTGCGCGAACGCCGCAGCATCCCCGAGGGCGAGGAGGACAACTTCAACGTCCTCGACACCCAGCAACTGGCCGAGACGATGGCGGGCACCACGCGGGTGATGACGATGCTGCTGGGGGCGGTGGCGGCGGTCAGCCTGCTGGTGGGCGGCATCGGCATCATGAATATCATGCTCGTCAGCGTCACGGAGCGCACGCGCGAGATCGGCCTGCGCCTGGCCATCGGGGCGCTGGAGCGCGAGGTGATGGGCCAGTTTCTGATCGAAGCCGTGGTGCTGGCCGCCCTCGGCGGCGTCATCGGCCTGATCCTCGCGCTCGGCGCGAGTCTTGCCATCAGCCAAGTGATGGCGGTGCCCTTTGTGTTCGACCCGGCGATCAACGCGGTGGCGTTCGCCTTCTCGGCACTGATCGGGGTGGTGTTCGGCTATGTCCCGGCCCGCCGCGCCGCGCGCCTCGACCCGATCGAGGCGTTGCGGCATGAATGAACACGCCGCCAGTGGCGGAAGCGGTGAGATTCGAACTCACGAACCGTTTTGTCAGACTTACTCATTCCTGCGCAATGAGGAACGAAGCTGACTTCCTGCTTCACTGAGGCCGGTTTCACGCCGCCTTGCGGCGTGCGCCAGAGCCAGCCTCTCCACAGGCATAACTGCCCCGGGCTTGCGCCACGGAGCCCATGACGCCGCAACTCTGCGCCATGGTCTTGAGATTGATCGCCGCATTGATGTCGCGATCATGCGTTGCGCCGCACGCCGGGCACGTCCACCGCCTCACCGACAGCGGCAGCACATCGAGCTTGTGCTCGCACGCCGAACAGGTCTTGCTGCTCGCGTAAAAGCGATCCGCCACCACCACTTCGCCGCCGCGCATCGCCGCCTTGTACTGCGTCGTCCCTGAAAAATTCATTTTCACGCCGCCCTTAGCCGCAGCTGGGCAGGGTTGGCGCCACTGGACTCGGTTGGCCGCCGCTGGGCGAGCCACCGGCCGATGAGGCGCACGGCCGCAATGAGGCGCAAAAAAGCTCGCCTCAAGAAGGGCACGCCCTTCTTCGTGATCATGCGCAGCAGCCAGCGGATGTTGTAGCCCGCCGCGCACAGCACCGCGTGCAGCCGGTCACCCTGCTCGCCCTTGAGGTGGCACCTGTCCATGCGGTGATCCTGCTTCAAGTGCCCGATGACCGGCTCGATGGCCTGGCGGCGCTTGAGCAGCTTGCGCTCCTGCTGCGTGAGGCGCTTGATCTTGCCGCGGTGCACCAGGCGCACATCCGCAATGTCGGCTTCCACCCCGCGGTAGCCCAGATCGGCAAACGCTGTGCTGGGCTTGATGCCAGTGTCCTGCATCAGGATCGTGGCCTGCTCCAGCTGCGCTTGCAGCGTGTGCCCGTCGTAGGGGTTGCCATGGAAGGCCCGGGCTGCGACGATGAGGCTGTGCTTCAGGGTGCTGGCAATGCCGACCTTGACGCCGAACTCGTAAGGGCAGCGGGCCTTGCCCTTGTTGATGCACTCCACCTCCGGCGCGTGCCAGGCGTAGAGCTTTCGAGTCCCGTCGGCGGTCTTTCGGTTGGCAGTCTGCGCCACCAGACGCGCCGCCTTGTTGAGGGTGTGGCCAAGAGCACTCTGGATGGCCTGCCCCAGGCGGCTGGCCTTGCGCTCGATCTCGCGCTGCAGCCTGGCCACGATCGTGCGCTGGCGCTTGATGACCCGGCGCATGCGCGCAAACTGCCGCGCGTGCGCATAGCGTCCTGCCTTGCGGGCCAGCTCCTTGCCTTCCTTGGCAAAGGTCTGCTTCAAGGCGATGCCGGCGGCCTTGGCCGCCTCCACCAGCTTGGTGCGTGCCGTCTCCAGCAGCCGGCTGTCGGTGGGGTGCGCCACCGCCTTGGGTTGTACGGTGGTGTCCACCACCACGCGCTTGAGTTCCTGCGGCTTGATGAGTCCGGTTTCCACCGCCACGTTGATGGTCTGCGCCAAGAGTTCTTCCACGCCTTCTTCGCCCAGCAGCCGGCGAAACTTCACCAGCGTCGTGGCGTCGCACGGCCGGCGATGTTCAAAGTACGCCCGCCCCGAGAAGAACTGCCATGTGGGGGTTTCGCCCCAGCGCTCGACCACCCCTTCGTCCGACTCGTTGAAGGCGTGCTTCAGATACAGCAGCGCGATCATCACGCGCAGCGGCACGCGGGGTCGGCCTGCGTTGGACGCCCGAGCTGCGCGCACCGGAGATTCGCCAAAGAGGTCCAGATCGGGCATCGCGACACCTGCGCGCGCTTTGCGCATGAACAGGTGCGACAGCCTTGCTTCCAACTCCTGCCACGGCATGCGTGAGGACAACACCGCCAGCGGATGGCGCAGGTCGATCATCTGATCGAGCCGGGCGCGGAAGAAGTCCTCGGTGGCGGGGCAGGCAAACATCGCAAAACTCCCAGAAAACGGCGCATCAGACCATCAAATCTGGGGGAAATTGTACTCGCAAACAGACAATAACACAAGAAAAATCATGCTGTTATGAATATTTCAGGGGCGACTACTGCAGCTGCCGCCGAAACTCACCAAAGCCCATATCGGCAATGGAGCGGGCCAGGTGGCGGTTGCGCACCATGCCTCGGACGCTGAGGTCTTCGATGCCGATGGTGTGAAACCGCCGAGTCAGCTCCGCCGTGAGCTTGTGCAGCGCGTCGCGCCGGATGTTGGCGATTCTCGCGTGCAACCGGGCGAGCTTGGCTTTCGCTTTGACCCAGTTGCGCGAGCCTTTGCGCTTGCGGCTCAGGCGCTTGCCCAATTGGCGCAGCCGCCGCAAGAGCGACTGCAAGGGCTTGGGCCCTTCGATTTTCTCTCCTGTGGAGAGCGTCGCCAGCGCCGACACCCCCAGATCCACGCCGACGGCGCCTTGGTTTTCGGCGGGGCGTTTGGGTTGGCAATCGGTGTCGATCGCAATGCTGGCGAACCAGCGGCCGGCTTCGCGGGAGATGGTGGCCGAGACGATGTGGCCCTCAAAGCGCAACGCCTCGCGCATACGCACCCAGCCGAGATTGGGAATGCGTATGCGGCAGCCGTCGATGTCGAACTGGTCGTTGGCAAGCGTAAAGCGATCGTGCGTGCCTTTTTTGCGAAACTGCGGATAGCGTGCGCGCCCGGCGAAGAAGTTCTTGAACGCTTCGCCCAGTTGGATGATGGCCATTTGCGGGGCGCACTTGGTGACCTCGAGCATCCAAGGAAAGCGCTCGCGCTTGATGGCGTTGAGTTGCCGACGCAGTGCTGCTTGCGAGGGCTTGGGCAGGGTGTTGTCGGCCTTCCAGGCCTCGTACTGGCGTTTCCATTCAGCGAGCGCCCAGTTGTAGGCGAACCGCGCCACGCCCGCGGCCTTGGCAAAATAGGTCGCCTGCACGTTATTCGGATCGAGCGCGATTTTGTGGGCGATCAGCATGATGGCGCTTTTGGGCCCCGCAGTGTTTGCGGGAAAGCGTTGCAGAACATGCAAAAAATTGTAGAGCAAAAAGCAAAAACGCGCAAGTGTTGGTCAAGCAGTTCGAGCCCTCGCGGGTTGCCGATTTTCAAGTTTACCCCAGCTCGTTTTGGCGTAGCTAGAACCAGCTTTATTTAGCCATAACAGCCTTTGCGAATCAACGACTTAGTCGCCCCTGAAATATTCATAACAGCATGATTTTTCTTGTGTTATTGTCTGTTTGCGAGTACAATTTCCCCCAGATTTGATGGTCTGATGCGCCGTTTTCTGGGAGTTTTGCGATGTTTGCCTGCCCCGCCACCGAGGACTTCTTCCGCGCCCGGCTCGATCAGATGATCGACCTGCGCCATCCGCTGGCGGTGTTGTCCTCACGCATGCCGTGGCAGGAGTTGGAAGCAAGGCTGTCGCACCTGTTCATGCGCAAAGCGCGCGCAGGTGTCGCGATGCCCGATCTGGACCTCTTTGGCGAATCTCCGGTGCGCGCAGCTCGGGCGTCCAACGCAGGCCGACCCCGCGTGCCGCTGCGCGTGATGATCGCGCTGCTGTATCTGAAGCACGCCTTCAACGAGTCGGACGAAGGGGTGGTCGAGCGCTGGGGCGAAACCCCCACATGGCAGTTCTTCTCGGGGCGGGCGTACTTTGAACATCGCCGGCCGTGCGACGCCACGACGCTGGTGAAGTTTCGCCGGCTGCTGGGCGAAGAAGGCGTGGAAGAACTCTTGGCGCAGACCATCAACGTGGCGGTGGAAACCGGACTCATCAAGCCGCAGGAACTCAAGCGCGTGGTGGTGGACACCACCGTACAACCCAAGGCGGTGGCGCACCCCACCGACAGCCGGCTGCTGGAGACGGCACGCACCAAGCTGGTGGAGGCGGCCAAGGCCGCCGGCATCGCCTTGAAGCAGACCTTTGCCAAGGAAGGCAAGGAGCTGGCCCGCAAGGCAGGACGCTATGCGCACGCGCGGCAGTTTGCGCGCATGCGCCGGGTCATCAAGCGCCAGCGCACGATCGTGGCCAGGCTGCAGCGCGAGATCGAGCGCAAGGCCAGCCGCCTGGGGCAGGCCATCCAGAGTGCTCTTGGCCACACCCTCAACAAGGCGGCGCGTCTGGTGGCGCAGACTGCCAACCGAAAGACCGCCGACGGGACTCGAAAGCTCTACGCCTGGCACGCGCCGGAGGTGGAGTGCATCAACAAGGGCAAGGCCCGCTGCCCTTACGAGTTCGGCGTCAAGGTCGGCATTGCCAGCACCCTGAAGCACAGCCTCATCGTCGCAGCCCGGGCCTTCCATGGCAACCCCTACGACGGGCACACGCTGCAAGCGCAGCTGGAGCAGGCCACGATCCTGATGCAGGACACTGGCATCAAGCCCAGCACAGCGTTTGCCGATCTGGGCTACCGCGGGGTGGAAGCCGACATTGCGGATGTGCGCCTGGTGCACCGCGGCAAGATCAAGCGCCTCACGCAGCAGGAGCGCAAGCTGCTCAAGCGCCGCCAGGCCATCGAGCCGGTCATCGGGCACTTGAAGCAGGATCACCGCATGGACAGGTGCCACCTCAAGGGCGAGCAGGGTGACCGGCTGCACGCGGTGCTGTGCGCGGCGGGCTACAACATCCGCTGGCTGCTGCGCATGATCACGAAGAAGGGCGTGCCCTTCTTGAGGCGAGCTTTTTTGCGCCTCATTGCGGCCGTGCGCCTCATCGGCCGGTGGCTCGCCCAGCGGCGGCCAACCGAGTCCAGTGGCGCCAACCCTGCCCAGCTGCGGCTAAGGGCGGCGTGAAAATGAATTTTTCAGGGACGACGACTTATCGTCGTTGCGCGTTTGGCGTAGCTGTCACATCCCGGATGATCATATGGCCGTTTTTGGAACAGATGCGGGTGTGACGTGTACCACTGTTTCATGGCCTGCATGGGCGTGAGACCCTTGAGTGCGGCCTGGGGCAGCTGGTGGTTGTAAAGCCAAGCATAGCGCAGCAGGGTCTTCTCGAGATCCTCGCCGCTGATGAAGTGGTGGCTGCGCAGCACCTCCTCGATGCGGCCGTTGAAGCGCTCTACCATCCCGTTGGTCTGGGGGCGTCGCACGCGCGTGGTGCGGTGCTCGATGCCGAGTGCCTCGCACAGGCTCTCGAAGGCGTGGGTGGCACTGGGCTGCCCCAGCAGCCGTGCGGTGAACTCCTTGCCATTGTCTGTGAGGATCTTGTTGATCTTGATCGGGCACGCCGTGAGCAGCGACTTGAGGAAGGCGCGCGCGTTTCTCGCGCTCTTGGAGGCGTACAGGGCAATGAAGACCCAGCGCGTGGCACGGTCGATGGCCACAAAGAGGTAGCGCCGCCGCGTCTCATCGGCCATTTGCGGCAGGTACTTCACGTCGATATGAATGAAGCCCGGCTCGTAAGCGGCAAAGGGCTGATGTGCGGGTTTGGGCACCTGGGGCTTGAGGGATCGCAGCGACCCCACGCCGTGGCGTCGCAAGCAGCGATCCAGTCCCGAGCGCGACACGTCAGGACAGACGAACTCGCGCATGACCGACAGCAGATCATCCAGCGGCAGCAGCAGCGTCTTGCGCAGCTCCACTGCAATGGCCTCCTGCGCCGGGGTCATGGTGGTACGCAGCCGGTGCGGGGTGTGGGAGCGATCCAGAAAATCCTCGCGGCGCTTCCACTTGTACACCGTCATGAGCGAAACGCCGTAACGCTCAGCCAACACCGCAGCCGGCTCATCCGACAGCGCGATCTCGCGCCGTATGGCTGGCGTTGTACGCGCCAGGGCATGCAGCTTGATGTTCATGAGGGCATCTCCCGATGATGGTCGTCAACGCCTTGACCCGCTGCCCAGCAGCTCGCGCAGAACGCTTACCGCCAGCAGGTACGCATGGCGTGATGGCACTATCCAATCATCCGGGATGCGACACGTAGCTAGGGCGTCCCGGTTCCGGCGCTTCACCTGATCGCGTTCCACGAATCAGGCGCTACTTGGGCACAGCTCAACAGCGATAATGCTGCAAGTGTTTGATATTTTTAACTGTTTAGAGGCTTCAACGCTTGTTTACTGCGCAGTGGACGCAAGTGCGGACGTATCGACGTTGTGCGCCTTGAGGAAGGCTTAGATGGTCTCGACTACAGTTCGGGCCTTGAACACGATGCCGAGGTCAATCATTTCCTGCTGTTGCGCCATCGGCTGCACCTGCGTCGGAATTGGCACAGGGACAATCTGGTTTAGGTGCGTGCGGAAGAAAACAGCAGCAATGACCCCAACGAGTCGCCCCTGAAATATTCATAACAGCATGATTTTTCTTGTGTTATTGTCTGTTTGCGAGTACAATTTCCCCCAGATTTGATGGTCTGATGCGCCGTTTTCTGGGAGTTTTGCGATGTTTGCCTGCCCCGCCACCGAGGACTTCTTCCGCGCCCGGCTCGATCAGATGATCGACCTGCGCCATCCGCTGGCGGTGTTGTCCTCACGCATGCCGTGGCAGGAGTTGGAAGCAAGGCTGTCGCACCTGTTCATGCGCAAAGCGCGCGCAGGTGTCGCGATGCCCGATCTGGACCTCTTTGGCGAATCTCCGGTGCGCGCAGCTCGGGCGTCCAACGCAGGCCGACCCCGCGTGCCGCTGCGCGTGATGATCGCGCTGCTGTATCTGAAGCACGCCTTCAACGAGTCGGACGAAGGGGTGGTCGAGCGCTGGGGCGAAACCCCCACATGGCAGTTCTTCTCGGGGCGGGCGTACTTTGAACATCGCCGGCCGTGCGACGCCACGACGCTGGTGAAGTTTCGCCGGCTGCTGGGCGAAGAAGGCGTGGAAGAACTCTTGGCGCAGACCATCAACGTGGCGGTGGAAACCGGACTCATCAAGCCGCAGGAACTCAAGCGCGTGGTGGTGGACACCACCGTACAACCCAAGGCGGTGGCGCACCCCACCGACAGCCGGCTGCTGGAGACGGCACGCACCAAGCTGGTGGAGGCGGCCAAGGCCGCCGGCATCGCCTTGAAGCAGACCTTTGCCAAGGAAGGCAAGGAGCTGGCCCGCAAGGCAGGACGCTATGCGCACGCGCGGCAGTTTGCGCGCATGCGCCGGGTCATCAAGCGCCAGCGCACGATCGTGGCCAGGCTGCAGCGCGAGATCGAGCGCAAGGCCAGCCGCCTGGGGCAGGCCATCCAGAGTGCTCTTGGCCACACCCTCAACAAGGCGGCGCGTCTGGTGGCGCAGACTGCCAACCGAAAGACCGCCGACGGGACTCGAAAGCTCTACGCCTGGCACGCGCCGGAGGTGGAGTGCATCAACAAGGGCAAGGCCCGCTGCCCTTACGAGTTCGGCGTCAAGGTCGGCATTGCCAGCACCCTGAAGCACAGCCTCATCGTCGCAGCCCGGGCCTTCCATGGCAACCCCTACGACGGGCACACGCTGCAAGCGCAGCTGGAGCAGGCCACGATCCTGATGCAGGACACTGGCATCAAGCCCAGCACAGCGTTTGCCGATCTGGGCTACCGCGGGGTGGAAGCCGACATTGCGGATGTGCGCCTGGTGCACCGCGGCAAGATCAAGCGCCTCACGCAGCAGGAGCGCAAGCTGCTCAAGCGCCGCCAGGCCATCGAGCCGGTCATCGGGCACTTGAAGCAGGATCACCGCATGGACAGGTGCCACCTCAAGGGCGAGCAGGGTGACCGGCTGCACGCGGTGCTGTGCGCGGCGGGCTACAACATCCGCTGGCTGCTGCGCATGATCACGAAGAAGGGCGTGCCCTTCTTGAGGCGAGCTTTTTTGCGCCTCATTGCGGCCGTGCGCCTCATCGGCCGGTGGCTCGCCCAGCGGCGGCCAACCGAGTCCAGTGGCGCCAACCCTGCCCAGCTGCGGCTAAGGGCGGCGTGAAAATGAATTTTTCAGGGACGACCAACGAAGTGAAGGCGGGAGCCGACGACAAGGCCACCGTTCTTTGTTGCGAATGAACCTTGGTTGAGGATGAATACGGGACTTCCGCTCTATCCGCCGAAAACGGACGCATCAATAAGAAAGCGAGGCGAGCCTTCAAAGTCCACCTCAATTGGACTGGCGGTTGTGCCCCGTCGGGCTACCGGCAGCAGGTTCTTGCTATCCCACACGCCGTTCGGGTAGCCGATAAAGGTCACCGGCTCGATTGCATCCAACTCCCGAGTCTGCTCCTCGGTGGGAATCATGCTCGTTTCTACGGCGCGGAAAAACAGATTGGTGCCGTGTTGCTGCTTCACAAATTCGAGCAATGGCGCCAGCGGACAGATCGCAATATCGACGTTTGGGTCAGGATGACCAAACCACATATCCGGCCAGTCCTGCGGGCCGACTTTGAGGGTAAAACCATTTCCTTACGTGGGCTGACCGTCCTTCTGCTTAAAGAAAGAAAAGCGCCCCTCACGCATGCCCATGACAACGTGTTTGTTAGTTGTCGCATCCCGGATGATTGGATAGTGCCATCACGCCATGCGTACCTGCTGGCGGTAAGCGTTCTGCGCGAGCTGCTGGGCAGCGGGTCAAGGCGTTGACGACCATCATCGGGAGATGCCCTCATGAACATCAAGCTGCATGCCCTGGCGCGTACAACGCCAGCCATACGGCGCGAGATCGCGCTGTCGGATGAGCCGGCTGCGGTGTTGGCTGAGCGTTACGGCGTTTCGCTCATGACGGTGTACAAGTGGAAGCGCCGCGAGGATTTTCTGGATCGCTCCCACACCCCGCACCGGCTGCGTACCACCATGACCCCGGCGCAGGAGGCCATTGCAGTGGAGCTGCGCAAGACGCTGCTGCTGCCGCTGGATGATCTGCTGTCGGTCATGCGCGAGTTCGTCTGTCCTGACGTGTCGCGCTCGGGACTGGATCGCTGCTTGCGACGCCACGGCGTGGGGTCGCTGCGATCCCTCAAGCCCCAGGTGCCCAAACCCGCACATCAGCCCTTTGCCGCTTACGAGCCGGGCTTCATTCATATCGACGTGAAGTACCTGCCGCAAATGGCCGATGAGACGCGGCGGCGCTACCTCTTTGTGGCCATCGACCGTGCCACGCGCTGGGTCTTCATTGCCCTGTACGCCTCCAAGAGCGCGAGAAACGCGCGCGCCTTCCTCAAGTCGCTGCTCACGGCGTGCCCGATCAAGATCAACAAGATCCTCACAGACAATGGCAAGGAGTTCACCGCACGGCTGCTGGGGCAGCCCAGTGCCACCCACGCCTTCGAGAGCCTGTGCGAGGCACTCGGCATCGAGCACCGCACCACGCGCGTGCGACGCCCCCAGACCAACGGGATGGTAGAGCGCTTCAACGGCCGCATCGAGGAGGTGCTGCGCAGCCACCACTTCATCAGCGGCGAGGATCTCGAGAAGACCCTGCTGCGCTATGCTTGGCTTTACAACCACCAGCTGCCCCAGGCCGCACTCAAGGGTCTCACGCCCATGCAGGCCATGAAACAGTGGTACACGTCACACCCGCATCTGTTCCAAAAACGGCCATATGATCATCCGGGATGTGACAGTTAGTGACGACGAACAGCGCCTGCTTGTCGCCTCCGAACTTGTGACCGAAGAAGAACCCGGTGCCTGCACCTTGCGCGCCATCCGCCGTGACCGTGTCGATTCTCACCGTGCTGAAGAAAAGTTGTTCGGCGATGGTCTTGGGCTGCATGAAGTCCCCTATAGCGGCATTGCGCCCCGTAGTGATGGCGGTGGGTCAGGGATTCGAACCCTGGAAGGGGTTGCCCCCTTGCTAGTTTTCAAGACTAGTGCCTTCAACCGCTCGGCCAACCCACCTTGTTTCGTTAAGTGCTAAGAATCTGCTAAACAGTACCTCGTTGGAACACAAGCAGAACGCGATAACACGTTGTTTTTATTCCTTTTTCGACAAATCCCTGGTCGAGAGACCACCAGCTTTCAAGACCGGTGCAATCGACCACTCTGCCACGCTTCCGTTGCGCGCGCATTGTAAGCCGGGACACGGGGGTCGCGAGGAGACCGGTTCCCCGGCGGATCGGGGCCGGCCACCTGGGGCACGGACGGCGGACGCCGGTCCGGAATGCAGACGGCGATGTCGGGAAAGGCGCTCAGTCGTGAATGCGCTGGTCCGGATCATCGGGGGTAACCGATGGCTGTGTCACACTCTGGCCCCATGAACGAGACGGAGGAACGGGTCGCGCAGGCGATGGCCGCGTTCGATGCGGTGATCGACGGCGGCGCCTTGCGCCCGCGATCGGGCCAGCGCGCGATGGCGCAGCGGGTGGCCGAGACGCTGGCGCCCGTGACCCTGGGCAGACCCGAGGGGGATGCGGCGGCGATCACGCGGCGCATCGCCGTGATCCAGGCCGGCACGGGCGTGGGCAAGTCGCTGGCGTATCTGGTGCCGGCGATCATGCTCGCCCAGGCGCGGCAGACGCGGGTCGTGGTGTCCACCGCGACTGTGGCGCTGCAGGAGCAGCTGGTGCACCAGGACTTGCCCGCGCTGGCGCGGCGGTTGCCGGTGCCGTTTCGCTTTGCACTGGCCAAGGGGCGCGGCCGGTACGTGTGTCGCCTGAAGCTGGAGCGCTGGCTCACCGACCCGCAGGCCGAGACGGAACCGGTCGAGGAGGACGACGATCTGTTCGCCGCCGCCGCGCAGGCGGATCGCTTGGCTTGGCTGCGCGCGCGGGCGGACGATCTCGCGCACGGGCGCTGGGATGGCGACCGCGACAGCCTGCCCGAGCCGCCGCAGGCCGCGTGGTGGGGGGCGATCGCGGCCGAGGCATCGTCCTGCACCGCGCGGCACTGCCCGGTGTACGGCGGTTGTGTCTATTTCGAGCAGCGCAAGGCCCTCGTGGGCGCGCAGGTGATCGTCGTCAACCACGACTTGTTGCTCTCCACGCTCGGATCGCGCCAGTTGCCGGAGCTGGACCAGTGTCTGTTGGTGCTGGACGAGGCGCACCACCTGCCCGCGATCGCGTTGGAGCAGTTTGCGCGGCGCACGGGGCTGACACGGCTGGCGTGGATCGACCAGCTCGCCAGCCGCTCGCTCAAGGCCGCGGCCGAGGTCGAAGTGGACGCGGTGGCCGACGTGCCGGGGGCGGCGGCGCGGCTGCGCCACGCGCTGCAGGAGGTGGGGCGGCTGGTCGTCCAGACATGGGGGGCACAGTTGCGCGAGATGGCTGATGACGCAGAACCGCTGCGGATTCGCCTGTCCGGCGGTGTATTGCCCGACGGGTTCGCGGCACCGCTGCAGGCCGCAGTGGACGCGAGCGGGGCGTTTCTGGCGGCGCTGCGCGCGATCGGGGATGCGTTGCGGGCCGCGCTGCGCGAGCGGCCGGACGAGGCCAAGCGCCTGTCCCAGCTCTACGCGCAGCTGGGCACGCTCGCCCCACGGCTGGAGGCGGCGCACGACACCGCCCGCTGGCTGCTGCACACGCCCGCCGATGGGCAGGCGCCGCTGGCCAAGTGGTTCACCCTGTGGGCGGGTACACCGGACAGCACGGTGGACACGGTGCGCGTGCAGGCGCACGCCAGCCCCATCCAGCCGGGTGGGCTGCTGCGCAGCCAGCTTTGGAGCGGTGTGCGCGGCGCGATCCTGACCTCGGCCACGCTGACCAGCGGTGGGCGGTTCGACTTCTTTTTGCGCGAGGTGGGGCTGGCCGACGATGCCGACGTGCAGACATTGGAGGCGGCAAGCCCCTTCGACCACGCGACGCAGGGACGGCTGGTGCTGGCAGGCGTCGGGGTCGATCCGCGCCACGCGGCGGCGTACCAGCAGGCGGTGCAGGCGGCGCTGCTGCGCGACCTGCCGACGGTGCGGCACGGGGCGCTGGTGCTGTTCACGTCGCGCGCGCACCTGCAACGGGTGGCCGCGGCACTGCCCGCCGCGTGGCGCGACCGGGTGCTGGTGCAGGGGACGCTGCCGCGGCAGCGGCTGCTCGCGCGCCACCGCGAGCGTGTGGCGGCGGGGCAGCCGTCGATCCTGTTCGGCTTGCAGTCTTTTGGCGAGGGGTTGGATCTGCCCGGACGGCTGTGTGAGGACCTGTTCATCACCAAACTGCCGTTTGCACCGCCGGACGATCCCGTGGCCGAGGCGCGCGCGGAGTGGTTGCGCGCGCAGCGGCGCGACCCGTTCATGGAGCTGGTCGTGCCCGCGGCGGCGATCCGGCTGGCACAGTGGATCGGCCGCGCGATCCGCACCGAGGACGACCGCGCGCGCATCGTATGCTACGACCCGCGCCTGACCACGACCCCTTACGGGCGCTGGATGTTGCAGGGGTTGCCACCGTATACGCGCGAGGTGCTGGCGTCATGCCCGCTGGATACGATGACTGCCTGACGGCGCGGGCTGCGTTGCGGCTCGCCGCCAACGTGAGCCTGTTGTTTGCCGATCGGCCGCTGCTGCAGCGCGTCGCGGCGGCGGCGGCCGCCGGCTTTACGGCGGTGGAATGTCAGTTCCCCTATGAGGCGCCGGCCGCGGCGTGGGCGGCCGAGCTGCGCCGGCACGGCGTGCGGCTGGTGCTGCACAACCTGCCAGCCGGCGACTGGGCCGCGGGGGAGCGGGGCATCGCCTGCCATCCGGACCGGGTGGCCGAATTCCGCGCGGGCATCGCGCGCGCGCTGGACTACGCGACGACGCTGGCCGTGCCGCAGCTGAATGTGATTGCGGGCGTGGTGCCGCCGGGCGTGGCGCGCGGCGTGGCGCTGGCGACGCTCGTGGACAACCTCCGGGTCGCGGCCGAGGCGTGCGCGGCCGCGGGTATCGGGCTGCGGCTGGAGCCGATCAACTCGCTCGACATCCCGGGGTTTTTGGTCGATACGGTGGATGTGGCGCTCGAAGTGCTGCGCCGGGTCGATCACCCCGCGCTGCAGCTGCAGTTCGACGTCTACCACGTGGCGCGCATGGGCGGCGACCCGGTGGCGCTGTGGCGGCGGCATCACGCCGTGGTGGGGCACGTGCAGTGGGCCGATGCGCCGGGGCGGCACGAGCCGCTCACCGGGGCCATCGACTTTGCCGCGCTTGCCGACGCGATGTGCGAAACCGGCTGGACGGGTTGGATCGGCGCGGAATATCTTCCGGCGGATGCGGCCTCCGGTGGCACGGAGCGTGGATTGGGCTGGATCGAGCGCCTGGGGCTACACCGTGCGGCCGACCCCGGGCGTGCTGGTGCTGGGGAGGGTTGCAAGCGATGATGGTTTCCGACCGCGACGACCCCCGCGCCGTGCTGGCGCACCTCTATCACACCGCGGTGGCGCGCGCGCAGCCCGCGCAGCAGCTCGCGGCGCACCTGCCGCCCCCGCCGCGCGGGCGCACCATTGTGGTGGGCGCTGGCAAGGCCGCGGGGGCGATGGCACACGCGCTGGAAGCCGCTTGGCCCGCGGACGCGCCCCTGGCCGGCTGCGTCGTCACGCGCTACGGTCACACGCCACCGCGCCCGCCGGGCGTGCCAGCGCGCCTGGACATCCTGGAGGCCGCGCACCCGGTGCCGGACGCCGCGGGCGAGGCGGCGGCGGCGCGGTTGCTCGCGTCGGTGCAGGGGTTGACGAAAGACGATCTTGTCGTTGCGCTCATCTCCGGCGGCGGTTCGGCGCTGCTGGCGCTGCCCGTGCCGGGGCTGACGCTGGCGGACCTGCAGGCGGTCACGCGGGCGCTGCTGGCCAGCGGCGCGTCGATCGGCGAGATGAACGTGGTGCGCAAGCACCTCTCGCGCATCCAGGGCGGGCGGCTGGCGCTGGCGGCTGCGCCAGCGCCGGTGTGGACACTGGCGATCAGCGACGTGCCCGGCGACGACCCGGCCGTGATCGCCAGCGGCCCGACGGTGGCCGACGCCAGCACCGACGCCGACGCGCTCGCGGTGTTGGACCGCTACGGCATCGCGCTGCCCCCCGCGGTGCGCGCGGACCTCGCGGCCGGGCGGCACGAGACGCCCAAGCCCGACCACCCGCGCTGGGCGGCGTGTACGGTGCGGCTGATCGCCGCCCCGCACGACGCGCTGCAGGCCGCCGCGGCCGAGGCCGAGCGGCTGGGCTGGCGCGCGTACGTGCTGGGCGACGCGATCGAGGGCGAGTCGCGCGAGGTCGCCAAGGTGCACGCGGCGCTGGCCCGCTATGCGCGGCAGGGGCGGGGACCGTTTCGGCCGCCGTGCGTGATCCTCTCCGGCGGGGAGACGACGGTGACCGTGCGGTCCGATCCGCACGCCCCGAGCGGCCAGCGGCCGCGCGGCGGGCGGGCGGCGGAGTTTGCGCTGGCCCTGGCGCAAGCGCTGGAGGGTGATGGCGGCGTGTGGGCGCTGGCGGCGGACACCGACGGCATCGACGGCACCGAGGACAATGCCGGCGCCTTCGTGGCCCCGGATACGCTGGCGCGCGCCGCACGCCTCGGGCTGTCGGCGCGGGCATATTTGGACCGGCACGACAGCTACGGCTTCTTTGCGGCGCTGGGGGAGCTGTTCGTGACCGGGCCGACGCACACCAACGTCAACGATTTCCGCGCGCTGCTGCTGCGCGGCGACTGACGCGGGCACCGGATGCGCGACGCCCAGGGGGCCACGATGACGCCACCACCCGCCAGCACCCCCGGTCCGCTGCGCGGGCGTGGCAGTGCCGAGCGGCTGGCGCACCGCTTTCAGCACGAGGTGCGCCAGCCGTTCGACGACGGCTGGCCCATTGAGTCCGACGCACCGCTGCCCCCGCGCACCCAGGTGCGCTGGGAGGAGGCGCGCAGCGCGCTGTCGTGGAACGATTCGCCCGACATCGGCTTCGACCGTTCACTCAACCCGTACCGCGGCTGCGAGCACGGCTGCGCGTACTGCTACGCGCGGCCCACGCACGCCTACCTAGACCTCTCTCCCGGACTGGATTTCGAGACCGTCATCATCGCCCGGCGCGGACTGGATGCGCGTCTGCGCGAGGAGCTGGCCAAGCCCGGCTACTTGCCGGCGCCGGTCGCGATTGGCAGCGTGACGGACGCGTACCAGCCGGTGGAGCGGGAGCTGCGCCTGACGCGCGCGGTGCTCACGGTGCTGCACGAGACCGCGCATCCGTGGGTGCTGGTGACCAAGGGGTCGGGCGTGGAGCGCGACCTGGACCTGATCGCCCCGATGGCGCGCGACGGGCTGTGCGCGGTGTACGTGACGATCACGACGCTGGACGCCGATCTGGCACGGCGGCTGGAGCCGCGCGCGGCCGCCCCGTGGCGGCGGCTGCGCACGATCCGCACCCTGGCCGACGCGGGGGTGCCGGTGGGCGTGAGCGTCGCGCCGCAGATTCCCTTTTTGAACGACGACCTGGAGCAGGTGCTGGCGGCCGCGGCCGAGGCCGGCGCGACGCGGGCGTTCTACACCGTGCTGCGCCTGCCGTGGGAGGTGCGCACGCTGTTTGCACAGTGGCTGCGCGCGCACTACCCCGAGCGCGCACAGCGCGTGCTGGCGCGTGTGCGCGACCTGCACGGCGGGCGCGAGTACGACGCCGCGTTCGGCGAGCGCATGACGGGGCGCGGCGTGTGGGCCGACCTGTGGCGGCAGCGCTTTGCGCAGGCGTGCCGCCGCCACGGCCTCCATCGGGAGTCCGTGCCGCTGGCGACGGGTCGCTTTCGCCCGCCGGCGCAGGCCAGCGGCCGCGGGCGCGGTGCGGCCCCACCCAATGCGGCGCAGCTCACGCTGTTCGACTGAATCCGCCGCGACCCGTTAACATCCGCTCCTTTGCCGACGCCCACACCCCGCCGTTCACGTGCCGTCCCCGAGGTCCGTATCCTGTCGCCATGAGCCCACCGCATCGCTTGCAGTTGCATCAGATCACGAAACGCTACCCCGGCGTCGTGGCCAACGACGCGGTGTCGCTCGCGGTCCAGCCGGGCAGCATCCACGCCGTGCTCGGCGAAAACGGCGCGGGCAAATCCACGCTGATGAAGATCATCTACGGCGCGGTGCAGCCCGACGACGGCGTGATCCTGTTCAACGAGCGCCCCGTGCACGTGCGCAGCCCCCGCGAGGCGCGCGCGCTGGGTATCAGCATGGTGTTTCAGCACTTCAGCCTGTTCGAGACGCTGACCGTCGCGGAAAACGTCTGGCTCGGGCTCGACGCGACGCTGTCGCTGCGGGAGGTGTCCGAGTCGATCGAGTGCAAGGCGCAGGAATACGGCCTGGCGGTCGATCCGCGCCGGCCCGTGCACACGCTGTCGGTGGGCGAGCGCCAGCGGGTCGAGATCGTGCGCGCGCTGCTGACCCACCCGCAGCTGCTGATCCTGGACGAACCGACGTCGGTGCTGACACCGCAGGCGGTGGAGCGCCTCTTTGGCGTTCTGCGGCAACTTGCCGACGAGGGCTGCAGCATCCTCTACATCAGCCACAAGCTGCACGAGATCCGCGCACTGTGCGACGCCTGTACCGTGATGCGCGGCGGGCGCGTGACCGGCGTGTGCGATCCGCGGCAGACGAGCAACGCGGAGCTGTCGCGCCTGATGATCGGCAGCGAGCCGCCAGCGCTGCCGCCGCACCGCGCGGCCAGCGGCGACGTGGTGCTGGACGTGCGGGGGCTGACGCTCGGCAGTGACGAGCCGTTCGGTACCGATTTGCACGACATCACGCTGCAGGTGCGCGCGGGCGAGATCGTCGGCATCGCGGGTGTCTCCGGCAACGGCCAGCGCGAGCTGCTCGGCGCCCTGTCCGGCGAGACGCTGGGCGCCGCGCCGGACAGCATCCGGCTGGATGGCCGCGACATCACGCGCGAGGGGCCGCGCCAGCGGCGCGCGCAGGGGGTGCACTTCGTGCCGGAAGAGCGGCTCGGCCGTGGGGCGGTGCCGTCGCTGGGGCTGGCGCACAACCTGCTGCTGACGCGCGACGACGCCGTCGGCCCCGGCGGCTGGTTGCGCCTGGGGGCATTGCGGGCGCAGGCGCGCGCGATCATCGAACGCTTCGGCGTCAAGGCGGCCGGGCCGGACGCCCCGGCGCAGTCGCTCTCTGGCGGCAACCTGCAGAAATTTATCGTCGGGCGCGAGATCGATGCGCAGCCGCGGCTGTTCATCGTTGCCCAGCCAACCTGGGGCGTGGACGTGGGCGCGGCGGCGCAGATCCGCACCGAGATCGTCGCGCTGCGCGAGGCGGGCTGCGCGGTGCTCGTCGTCAGCGAGGAGCTCGACGAGCTGTTCGAGCTGTGCGACCGGCTGCACGTGATCGCCAAGGGTCGCCTGTCGCCGCCGGTGCCGGTGGCCGAGGCGGACGTCGAGCGCATCGGCGAATGGATGTCGGGGCTGTGGCCGCGGGCGCAGGAGGCACACCATGTGGCGGCTTGAGCGACGACCGCAACCGTCGGCGGCGTGGCGCTATGCGTCGCCGCTGCTGGCGCTGGCGATCACCGTGGCGGTTGGGGCGCTGCTGTTTGCGGCGCTGGACAAGGACCCGGTCGCGGGGCTGCGGGTGTTTTTCTGGGAGCCGATCCGCGACGCGCGCGCCTGGAGCGAGCTGATGCTCAAGGTCACGCCGCTGCTGCTGATCGGCCTCGGGTTGGCGATCGGCTTTCGCTCCAACGTGTGGAATATCGGCGCGGAGGGGCAGTTCATCCTCGGCGCCGTCTGCGCGAGCGGCACGGCGCTGGCGCTGCAGGGCTCGGGCGTGCCGGTGTGGCCGCTCGTGCTGCTGGCCGGGGCCGTCGGTGGCTTCGGCTGGGCCGCCATCACCGCGCTGCTGCGCGATCGCTTCAACGCCAACGAGATTCTGGTGAGCCTGATGCTCGTGTACGTGGCGGTGCAGGTGCTCAACTACCTCGTCTACGGCCCGTGGAAGGATCCGATGGGGTTCAACTTCCCGCAGACGCAGCGCTTCGACGCAGCGGCGCTCGTGCCGCGGCTGTTCGACGGCCTGCGGGTGCACATCGGCCTCGTCCTCGCGCTCGTCGCGGCGGCGCTGGTGTGGGCGTTCCTGTTTCGCACGCGCGCGGGCTTCGCGCAGCAGGTCGGTGGGCTGGCGCCGGCGGCGGCGCGTTATGCCGGTTTTTCGTCACGCGCGGCGCTGTGGACGGCGATCGGCGTGACGGGGGCGCTGGCCGGCCTGGCCGGTGCGCTGGAGGTGGCGGGGCCCGTGGGGCAGCTGACACCGCACGTGCCGGTGGGCTACGGATTCGCCGCGATCATCGTGGCCTTCGTCGGCCGGCTGCACCCGGTGGGCATCATCGGCTCGGCCATCCTGATGAGCATGTTCTACATCGGCGGTGAGCTGGCGCAGTCGCGCCTGGGCCTGCCCAAGTCCATCACCGGGGTATTTCAGGGCTTGCTGCTGTTTGCGCTGCTGGCGTGCGACACGCTGATCCAGTACCGCGTGCGGCGGGGGAGGGGCTGATGGAATCGCTGGCTTTGCTGATCGCGGCGACGTTCAACGCGGGCACGGTGCTGGCCATCGCGGCGTTGGGCCTGCTCATCAACGAGAAGGTCGGCGTCGTCAACCTGGGCGCCGAGGGCCTGATGTTGTGCGGGGCGCTGGCCGGTTTTGCCACCGTCGTGCACGTCGGGGTGCACCCGCTGGGGTTTCTGGCCGGTATGGCGGTGGCGGCGCTGCTGTCGCTCGTCTTTGGCTGGCTGGTGATCTACCTGCACACCAACCAGTACGCCACCGGGCTGGCGCTGAGCCTGTTCGGGGCGGGGTTGTCGGCCTTCGCGGGGCAGCCCTACACGCAGTACAAGCTGCCGGAGCTCATCACGCCGCACGTGCCGCTGCTGGGCGATGTGCCGTGGCTCGGACCGGCGCTGTTTCGCCAGCATTTTCTGGCGTACGCGGCGGTGGCGCTGGCGCTGATCCTGATGTGGCTGTTCGACCGCACGCGCACCGGTCTGGTGCTGCGCGCGGTGGGCGAGAACCCCGAATCGGCGCATGCGCTCGGCTACCCGGTGCGGCGCATCCGCCTCGCGGCCGTGGTGGTGGGCGGTGCGCTGTGCGGACTCGCCGGCGCGTATGTATCGACGGTCTACACCCCGCTGTGGGTGGAAGGGATGATCGCCGGCAAGGGCTGGATCGCGCTGGCGCTGACGACCTTTGCCACCTGGCGGCCGGCACGGGTTTTGCTCGGGGCATATCTGTTCGGGGGGGTGACGATGCTGCAGTTCCACCTGCAGGGCATCGGCGTGCAGGTGCCGAGCCAGTTCCTGACGATGATGCCGTACCTGGCCACGATCGTCGTGCTGGTGCTCATTTCCCGTTCGCCGCTGTGGATTCGCACCCAGATGCCGCAGTCGCTGGGCAAACCGTTCTCGCCCGGGGGGTAACATTCTGTTTTTCATCGACACAGGAGTCTTCTCATGATCGACAACGCAAAGCGTGCTTGGCTCAAGACCGCGGCCTCGGTGGCGGCGGTGGGGCTGGTGGCCGGCGGTGCCCTGGTGGGCTGCGGCAAGAAAGAGGAGCCGGCGCCTGCGCCCGCTCCCGCGACCGAGGCGCCGAAGCCTGCGCCGCTCAAGGCCGCCTGGGTGTACGTGGGCCCGGTGGGCGATGCCGGTTGGTCGTACGCGCACGACCTGGGCCGCAAGGCGGTGGAGGCGCACTTCGGCGACAAGGTGCAAACCACCTTCGTCGAGAGCGTGCCCGAAGGGGCGGACGCCGAGCGCGTGATCCGCGACCTCGCCGCACAGGGCAACAAGATCATCTTCGCGACGTCGTTCGGCTACATGGAGCCCATGCTCAAGGTCGCCAGCGAGTTCCCGGACGTGAAGTTCGAGCACGCCACCGGCTACAAGACCGCGCCCAACATGCGCGTGTACGACGCGAGCTTCTACCAGGACACCTACATGGCCGGCATCATCGCCGCGCACATGACCAAGACCAACACGCTGGGCTTCGTCGGCTCCTTCCCGATCCCCGAGGTGCTGCGCAACATCAACGCCTTCGTGCTCGGCGCGCAGACCGTCAAGCCCAACATCAAGCTCAAGGTCGTCTGGGTCAACACCTGGTTCGATCCGCCGAAGGAAACGGAAGCGGCGCAAAGCCTCATCAACCAGGGCGCCGACGTGCTGCTGCAAAACACCGACTCCACCGCGGTGCTGCAGACCGCCGAGAAGAACGGCAAATACGCCTTCGGCTGGGACAGCGACATGAGCAGCTTCGGCCCGAAGGCGCACCTGGCGTCGGCCATCGTCAACTGGGGCCCGTACTACATCCAGGCCGTGCAGGAAGTGCTCGACGGCACCTGGCAGGGTGAGAAGCGCACGATCTGGGGCGTCAAGGAAGGCCTCAACGACCTGATCAAGATCGCCGACGTCGTGCCGGAGGAGGCGAAGAAGAAGGTCGAGGAAGTCAAGGCGGGCTTGAAGAGCGGTGAGTTCGAGGTCTTCACCGGCCCGATCGTCGACAACACCGGCAAGGAAGTGCTGGCCAAGGGCGTCAAGGCCGACCAGGCCTGGAAGGACCAGGTCAACTTCTTCGTCAAGGGCGTCGAGGGCAAGGTGCCGTCCGGCAAGTGATGATCGAGCGCGGGCACTGGTGGCCGGTGGCGCTGGCGACGGACGTCGGCGAGGCGCCGTTGCCGGTCACGCTGCTCGGCGAGCCGCTGGTGCTGTGGCGCGACGCGGCCGGTGCGGTGCAGGCGTTCGCGGACCGCTGCCCGCACCGCGGCGCGCGCCTGTCCCTCGGCGTGGTGGTCGAGGGGCAGCTGCAGTGCCCGTACCACGGCTGGCGCTTCGATGGGCAGGGCCAGTGCCGGCGGGTGCCGGCGCTGCCGGGCTTCACACCGCCCGCGGATCACCGCGCCGTGCGGTATGCCGTCACCGCGGCGCACGGCCTGCTGTGGGTGTGCCTGGGCGAACCGGTGACGGACGGCCCGCCGCCGTTGCCGGCATTGCCGACACGCTGCGTGCTGCACGGCCCGTTCGACGTGGCCACGAGCGCGCCGCGCGCGGTGGAAAACTTTCTCGACACGGCGCACTTCGCGTTCGTTCACGCGGGCTGGCTCGGTGACCCGGCCCACGGGGAGGTGCCCCACCACACGCTCGTCCACACGCCCGACGGCCGTCCGGTCGTGCCGGACTACCCGGCCTGGCAACCGCGCGCCAGCGCGAGCGCGGCCGGTGGAGCCTGGGTCCGCTACCGGTACGAAGTGCTGAGCCCCTACGCCGCGCTGCTGCACAAGCGTCCCGCTGGGGAGGGGCCGACGGACGCCTACGTCCTGTGGGCCTCGCCGCAGCAGCCGGAGGCCTGCCGCGTCTGGTTTGCGCAGTACACGAGCGACACCGACACCCCGGACGAGGTCTTGCGCGCGTTCCAGTCCACGATCTTTGCGCAGGACCGACCGATCCTGGAGTCGCAGAGTCCGAAGCGCCTGCCGCTCGACGGCAGCGAACGCATGTGCGCGGCGGACCGCCTCAGCGCCGCGTACCGCCGCTACCTGCGCGAGCAGGGCATCACCTTCGGCGTCTGTTGAGTGCGCCGCCCCCCGGTCGCCCGGCCGGCGGCCCGGGCGGGCGTGCATACAATGCGCGCAACGCCCGTCACGCGCCACACACCATGACCATCAAGAGCGACAAGTGGATCCGCCGCATGGCGGAGGAATACGGCATGATCGAGCCGTTCGAGCCGAACCAGATCCGCGAGGTCGATGGCCGCAAGGTCATCAGCTACGGCACGAGCAGCTACGGCTACGACATCCGCTGCGCGCCGGAATTCAAGGTCTTCACCAACATCCACAGCACGGTCGTGGACCCGAAGAACTTCGACGAAAAGAGCTTCGTCGACTTCCACGGCGACCACTGCATCATTCCGCCCAACAGCTTTGCGCTGGCGCGCACCGTCGAGTACTTCCGCATCCCGCGCAACGTGCTGACCATCTGCCTGGGCAAGAGCACCTACGCGCGCTGCGGCATCATCGTCAACGTCACGCCTTTCGAGCCCGAGTGGGAAGGCTATGTGACGCTGGAGTTTTCCAACACCACTCCGCTGCCGGCGAAAATCTACGCCGGCGAAGGCTGCGCGCAGGTGCTGTTTTTCGAGAGCGACGAGGTCTGTGACGTCTCGTACCGCGACCGCGGCGGCAAGTACCAGGGGCAGCGGGGCGTGACGCTGCCGCGGGCGTGAAGCCGGCGGTCGTGTCGTTGGCTAGGGATCAACTGATTCAATCCCCAACCTTCCCACGACCTGGCACCATCATATCGACACACCCTGCCTAACCCAGCCCACAGACCAGCCCCATGCCCATCCAGACGAGCTTTGCCGAACTCGAGGTCGTCTCCAAGAAGAAGCTCACCCGACGCGAGCTCAGGGCGTACGTCGTGCAAAAGGGCTTTGGGCTGTCGGACGAAGGCCTCGAGGACGCGCTGTACGACAGTTAGGCCATCCGCCGGTTCGTGGGTACCGATCTGGCCCGCGAGGGTCGCTGAGTGCGGGCTGCGGCACCATCTTTGGCCAGTCCGCCAGCGCAGCAGCGCTCGAGACGGACGGGCGGGGTTTATTCAGCGGTTCCTTAGCAGCATGATTCAGGCGACAACTATCTTGACATGCACCGCTCACCTTTACCGTGCGTTCGACTAAGTGCGCGGCAAGCACCACCGTTCAGGGTAGGCCGCGCCTGAGCGCCGAAGGAATCTCCGGACTTCAGGCCGGGGAGGATGTCAAGTCATCTCTTTCACAAAGGCCCTATCTGCTCACTTGCCAAGTTCCGCAAATACCGCGTCGAGCTGCGGATTGCTGGTGATCAGCAGCAGCCGTTTGATGGTGGGGGTGTGATTGATCTCCAACCGCATGTAGCGCTCACCGCCGGCGGTGGACTGCTGGCGAATCAGCTGAATGCGCCCAAAGAGTGCTCCATGTCGTTCGGCGAACTTCGCCAGCCCGACCGCCTTCTCGAAGTTGTCGTCCAGGTCCGGCCGATGGGGCTCCAGGATGTCGATCGCATACCCGCCTTCCACCTGCCGAACGATGACGAGATCGGGGAACATCGGCCTGACCTCCCCCCCTGACATGTAGGGCACCTCCAGCGACCAGGGTTTGCGGTCCAGGTTGCGCAACCAGCCCACCACCGCCGGGTTGGCGAGTTCTTCCTTCAGAACATCCGCTTCCCATGTACCCAGCTGGGCCCGGAACTGGCCGTTGCCCTCCACGTACAGATGGCGCTCCCACAGCGTATCCGTGGGTTGTCGCCGGAAGTCGATCGCCTGGGGCAGGTGCCACGGCACCTCGGCCGGTTCGGCCGTGGCGAGCCGCAACTTCTCGTAGTTGGCACGGCGATGCTCCTTGAGCTGGTAGATCGCCTTCTTGTGCTGGTCGTACAAGGCGTTGAAGGCCTGCTCGGCGCGCTTTTCCAGTTCGCCCATCTGCGTGGGATGGCGCGCCAGCACGATGGCTTCCACCTTCACGTCTACCGCGTCGCGCTCGGCGTGGGCGCGCCAGTACTCCATTTGCAAGCCGTGGCTGAATACGCGGCCTGCCTCCTCAAACAGGCGGTCGATGTCAACGCTGGATGCCTCGATGCGATAGTCCGCTTGCGGCTCACTCACGCCGGTTCCGTTATGCACGGCCAGGGTTCGCAGGCCCACCTGCGTGATGGCGCGCGCCGCCGAATCGAATTCCCCGGTGGCCTTCAAAGTGGCCACGCACTCGGTCATCCACGCCACGATCTGCGCCTTGGCCTGGCCCCAGGCCTCGTCGTCGATCCCGTCGAGCGTCAAGCTGCGCGCCATGGCCATGTAGCGTCGCAGCGGGCTTTGCGCCCGCACGGCGCCCACGCGGTAAGTCACCAGGCCGTCCAAGGCGGCGAACAGGGCCTCGGTGCCCGCCCGGCGCTGGAGCACCACCAGCTCGCGACTGGAGCCCGTCTCGGCCGGCGGCACGTCCTCCTGGTTGTGCAGTGCGGCCACCACGTTTTGCACCGCCTGCGTGTCGAAGTAGGGCAGGAACAGATGCACATCGTTGAGCGCGGCATCTTTTTCGATGCGGCGCGCCAGCGGCGTGCGCACCATGCGGCCGAGCAACTGGGCAATGTAGGTGTGATCTTCCGCGCGACGGAAAGACATCATCACCTCGGCACGCGGACAGTCCCAGCCTGTGGACAGGCCCGTCTTGAAGAACACCACGCCGATCTCCTTGTCCGCATCGATGCGGGATGCCTCGACCCGCCGCACCCGGCGACCCCCCACGTCCAAATCACCGGCATCGTGCATGGCGTGGGCCACTTCGCCCTCGTTCAACCGGCGTCCGATGACGCGCTCGATGACATCCAGCGCGGCCGTGAGGTCGGTGCGGGTGAGCTGGTGATCGGTGCCATTTTCCACCTGCACCACCAGAATGGGCCAGACCGTCGGTGCCTGCTCTTCCTGGCAGTAGCGCTGCCACGCCTGCGTCATTTGGTGCCAGCGGCGCGCGGCTTCCTCTAGCAGGCCCATCTCGGCCGTCGTCGGCGACTCGGGGTGGTGGATCAAGATGCGGTCCTTCAGCAGCCCCGACTCGCGCACCTCCTCTGCCGAGATGGCGACCTTGTGCACCGTGTGCGGTGCATGTTCCAGCAGGTCCAAAAAGCGCTTGGGTGTGGCGGACACACCGATGACCAGCGGCATCTTCACGAGGCCCACTTCCGGGTGCCCCAGGAGAAAGCGCTGCATCAAGGTCTGCGCCTCTTTGGCGCCCCGGCCGGACGCCATGCCCCGGTGGGCTTCGTCGATCACCACATAGAAGCGGTCCGGTATCGCGCGGGCGGTGTTGGTCAGCGTTTCCCAGATGAGGTGTTGGCGTCCGTCACCCCGATTGGTCAGCGGTTGATTGACGGCCAGCTTTTGCGTGTTGATGAAGTACACGCAGCCGCCCTGCAACTGCGGCGCATCGAAGTGCGCATCGATCGTGATGAGCTGATGGACGCGGTAAACCTTGTCGGACTTGCTCTCGATCTTCAGCTTCGTCTGCTCGTTGAGCTCCGGCATGTCGGACACCCACAGGATCACGGCATCCCGCTGCGGAGTCCAGTCCAGCGGCCACGCGAGCTCATCGTCGGGCTGATCCAGGATGGCCTCGAACAGCGCCGTCATGATGATGGTCTTGCCGCTGCCGGTGGGTGCGGAAAAGGCAATGGCCTGCGGGTTGTCGGTGCTGGCGAAGCGGCGCGCGGCCGTGAGCTTGTCGCGCAGCTGGTGCAGCGCATCCTTCTGGAAGTCGAACAGCGTGACCTTCATGGCAGATACCGGTTGATGTCGAGCGCGCCATGGAAGACGCCGAGGATTTCGACGATGGCTGCATCGCCTCGACGCAGATACGCAATACGGTAGTGACCGTACAGCAACATGCGCACCTCGCCCTCGGGCACGACGCGCAGCCGGGTACCGATGTCGGGGAACTCGGCGGCCAGTTCCGCCTTGGCCACGATGCCGTCAACGACCTTGGCAGCCGCGGGCGGGTTGTCCGCGGCGATGTAACGGTCAATGTCCTCCAGCCAGGCCAGTGCCTCGGCCGTCCACCTCAGCTCTGCCATGCACGGATTCTCCGCAGCGCCTCGTCATGGCTCACGCTGCGTCCCGCGCGGGCGTCGGCCAGGCCGCGTTCGAGCATGCGCTCGAACGCCAGCTCGCGCAGGATTTCCTCAAAGCTGGCATCCTCGGGCTGCGCCTCGATCACGGCGCGCAGCACGTCTTTGGCGCTGGGTTGTTCGTTCGCGGTCGCCGTCATTTCGCACCTCCTTGGTTGATCATAAAGTTGAGCAGGTAATCCCGGTACAACTGCACCACCTGCAAGCCGGGGTTGCCCCTCCCGGCGGCGTCGCGAACCTCTTGCGCCATCGTCTTGAACGACTCGTCCGCGTCGGTGACGATGAACACATGCGACAAGCCGGTGCGGCCGCTGATGGCCTGGAGCAGCCGTCCCATCCGCGTCTCGTCGAGCAGCACGACGAAGTTGCTGCCCTCGGGGGCGAACAGTGCGGGCTCCGGTTCGTTGCGCCTGAGCTCGGGCCGCGGCCCCACGGCGCCGGCCTTGAGCCACAGCAAGGGCAGGATCTCGCGGAAGGCGCGGCGCAGCGACACGCGCTCGGGGTCCAGAAAGTCCAGCTTGAAGTAGGCGAGGTTGGCCGCGAAGCCCTCGCGCATCGGGCGCTTCTCCTCCTCTGTCACCTTCAGCGGCCCGAGCAGTTCGTTGACCTGTGCCTTCAACTGATCGAACTGGCGCTTGGTCGGCGCCACGATGACCAAAGCACTGATGTGCGCCTGCCCTTCCAGGGCTTGCAGCCAATCGTCGGCGGCGGCCGGGTCGAACAGCACGCTGACCGTGTGATCCTCGGACACGATGTGGGGGCATGGCTCCGTCACCAGGGTCTGCGGCAGACCGTCGATCAGCGCCACGAGCTGCTTCTTGGCGGCCGTGGTCAGCGCGGCCGGGTCGATGAAGTCGATGTGCCGGAAGCGGCGCGGCTTGTCGCGCTCTACCGTCTTGCCGGTGAGGTATTCGCCCTCCAGGACGGAACCGTCGTCGCGTCGGCCGAGGATGGTGTACTTGCTGCGCGGCCAGGTCACCGAGCGGCAGATGCCCTGCGCCTCCCATTCGTCATCGCCCGGTTGCAGGCCGCGCGCGCGCATGGCCTCGGCCTCCTCCGCAGACACTTCGTTGTTGGTGACCAGGATGCAGCGGCGCCGGCCGCCGTCGGCGGCGTTGAGCAGGTTGACGGCATGCAGCGTGGTGCCGCTGCCGGCGAAGAAGTCGAGGATGAGCGCCTGCGGCCGGTCGCGCACCACGGCGGCAACGGCATCGCGCGTGCTGTAGAGCGACTTGGGAAAGGAAAAGCGCCCGCCTTCGCCCAGGATGCTCTTCAGCAAGGCAGAGCCGTAGATGCCGGAGTCGTGCAGCGGGCGATGCCAGACGGTTTTGGGAAAACGCTGTTCGCGTTCGGTGTAGCGGACTTCGACCGCACCGGTTGCCGCGTCGCGGGCCACGACCTCGATGGCGCCTTCCTCGATCTGTCGGCGTGCTTTCTCACCCAGATAAAGCACCGTCCACGTGCCACGCTGTTCGTCATAACCGCCCAGCTTGACGAAGCCCTGATCGATCAGAGCGCGCAGACTGTTCGGTCCGACCCGCCAATTGCCCCAACTCCCATCCGTGCGGATGGGCCAGGCCACAGAGCGCGGCGCGTGCGCCGTGAGGTCCGGCACCTGCGGCAGCGGCAGTGGCTCGCCCACGCCGGTGATGCGGCGCGTCTCAGGCTCGACGAAGATGGGGTAGAACAGCCCGGGCCGATCCTCGCGCCGGGAGTTGGTGCCGCCGCGCAGCAACCACTCCCAGCGCGGTGTGGTGAACCGCTTGCCTTCGCGTTCAGGATTGAGCAGGTCGTCGTGGTGGGGAACGGTGCCCGCGCCGGGGGCAAAGCAGTAGAGCGCATATTCCTCGGCGCGCGCAAAGCGGCCCTGCGCCACGCCTTTAGCGTTGATGACGACGGTCACGGTTTGCCGCGCCCAGTCGGGAAACAGCCGCTCCAGCAACATTCCCAGGTGGTGAACTTCATGCTCATCGATGGTGACGATCAGCACCCCGGTGTCGGCTTTCAGCAGCCGCTTGGCGAGCTTCAGCCGCTTTTCCATGAAGGCCAGCCACTTGCTGTGCCGCCACTGGTCGTTGGCGTCCACGTAGTCGTTGTTGTACTTCCAGTCGCGCGCGCCGGTGTTGTAGGGCGGGTCGATGTAGATGCAGTCCACCCGGCCGGCGTAGAGGTAGTCCAGCAGTTGCAGTGCGTGGTAGTTGTCGGCTTCGATCAGCACATGCCAGGGCCCGGCAGGGTCGCCGTTTTGCACCGCGTCCACGGGCACCAGCGAGGGGAAGATCGGCTCGCCGAACTCCCGGACCACGAGCAGTTCATCGACGGCCAGATCGACCGTCTCGGTGGCCGGCGGGTTCGTCTGCGTTGAATGCGGTTCGCTGCCGGGTCGGATGCAGGTCGCGATGCCGTCGCGCACCCGCAAGACCCGCCAAACGTCCTTGAGCGGGCCTGCGCGCCGGCAGACCAGGTCACCGCGGCGCGGCCTGGTCTTGGGCAGCGGCAACCGTTCGGGCAGGTGGTCCTCGAACACCAGGCCGAATTTCTTTTCTTTCGAGGCGCTGGCCCACTCTGCGGCCAGCCGCTCGCGCAGACGTGGGTCGGTGACCTGGGCAATCAGATCGTGGATGGCTGACAAAAGACCCTCCTTACGGCTCGCGACCTGTCGTCGGCCACGCGCGTCATGACAGTGAGTTTGTGGCGCCCAAGTGGCAAGCCCACCGGGCGCTGGCGTTCACAGACTCTGAGTTTCATCGTTATGGGCCCTCCGGAAGGTCAGTGGCCCCGCGCGATGCGCTTGGCTTGGCACAGCTCGATCAGACCGTTGAGTTCTCGTACGCCAGTGTACTGGGCGCGATACTTTACTTCGAAGGGAAACAGCTCGCCACCCACTTTGGCGACGAGATCCACTTCCCAGTCTTTTTTGCCACGCCAGTAAGAGAAGCGCACGGTCTGCGCGCAGTAGCGGGCAACAGGTGCTTGAACACGGCCGTCTCGGTGGCTACGCCCAGCGCCGCGGCGTCCTCCAGGATGGCCTTGCCCTCGAGCATCACGGCCGGCGCAATGGCCGCATCGGCCAGGTAGATCTTGAAGCGCGCGCGCACGTCGAGCCGTATCAGACGCTGGGATTGCTCACGAGCGATGAGATGAGACGGGCTGGCGTCGAGGGTCTTTATGACTGGGCGCTCGCCGCCGATGATGTCCGTCACGCTTTTCGGCGTCATGGCGATCCGGCGACAGAGGCGCGTCTTGGCCAGTTAGCCGTGACCGCCGATGACTTCCGCCTCGCGGCCATCGCGCTGCGAGACGGACAGTGGCGTCTCGATGGGACGACGGATATTGGCCGCCCGGCCATCGTGCTTGAATACACGGACCCACAGTCCGGTATCCGCTACGTGATGGTGTGGGAAGTGCGCACCGGGCGCAAGATGATCGTGCTCAAGAGCATGAGAAAGTGGCCCGCCCCGGGAGCTCCACGTCCTTGACGACTTCCGGGTATGAGTCGGACGCCCCCATGCTTGGGCCACTGAAAGGATAGCACATGATCCGCATCGACATCGACGACCGCGAAGTGTGCCTGGCGCTGGAAGAGCTGCGTCGCCGCGCTTCGAACATAAAACCCGCCATGCACACCGTCGCCGACCATTAACATAGTCGTCCCTGAAATCTTCACCCGATCCCCGGTTGCGAGTGCATCAAGCCTGGCCTGAGCGATATCGCCCCCGCCCCCGCCTCGGCCTGCTGCAACAGGCGCAAAAGAAGGGATGGGCTCGATGTTTGCATGGCCTGAGCAGCTTGCTCTTCTGCTTGCTGATCCGTTGGGTCTTGCCTCGGTGCACGATGCGCACGTCCGGGTTGTCGGCATCCACCCCCGGTAGCCCCGATCGACGAACACCGTTGCGGGATCGACCGCACGGTCCTGTATCAGGATACTGGCCTGCTCCAGTTGTTCGGCCAGCGTGTGGCCGTCGTAGGGGTTGCCATGGAAGGCCCGAGCGCCCACGATCAGGTTGCCCTTGTGCGTGCTGGCAATGCCCACCTTGACACCGAATTCGTCGGGTGTTCGGGCCTTGCCCTTGCTGATACAGTCGCGCCAGCATTGCGCCAGCGCTGGACCACCCCTTCGTCCAACTCGTTGAGGGCGTGCTTGAGATACAGGAGGCTGATCATGATGCGCAGCGGCACGCGCGGGCGCCCCGCGTGGCTCAAGCGTTCGCGGCGCTGCACCTGTTCACCAAACAGATCGAGATCGGGCATGGCGATGCCCGAGCGCGCCTTGCGCGACAACAGATGCGCCACCGATCCTCCGATTTGCTGTCAGGGCATGCGAGAGGCCAGCACCGCCAGCGGGTGGCGCAGATCGATCATGTGATCGATGCGCGAGCGGAAGAAATCGTCTGTGGCAGGGCGGGCAAACTTCACAGAAAACTCCCGCAAATCGCGCACACGAGGATGTGAGAGTGGGAGATATTTTTGCCGAGAAAGCGTGAAATCCAGAGCTAAATCAAATAGTTATGAGTAAATCGGGTGTGGCTGGATACAAGGCGTCACCCGCTTACCCACAACATCAACGCATACACCCCCGTGCCCAGCAGCGTGGAGGCCGCCAGCCCCCCGCGCAGGCGCTGGAGGAGGATCACGGCGGCCAGGGCAACAGCCGTGGGCAGGGCGCGAGTGGGGCCAGCGGCTGGCCACAGCAGAGGGAAGAGCGACGCCACCAGCAGGGCGGCGATGGCGGCCGGGCCGATGGCCGAGGACCAGCGGCGGATGAGGTGCGAACGCTCGGTACTTTGACGCAGCCCCCACCAGAAGGGCAAGGCGCGCAGCAGGAAGGTGCCCAGCCCACAGGCCAGCACGGTCAGCAGCTGTATCCAGCCGGCTTCAGTCATCGTCGCCGTCCTCGTCCTCGCGTGCCTGCAGCAACTGCAGGGCCGCACCGGCCAGCATGCCGGCCGGGATGGCCAGATGGGCCGGGCCCAGGGCCAGGCCCAGAAGCGTGACACCCGCCGCCCCCCACAGCGCCCGGCCACGTCCGTGCACCCCCATCTGCAGCAGCAGCGACAGGAAGAGCGCCGGCAGCACGAACTGCAAAGCCTCCTGCAGCAGGGGGATCCGGTCGACCAGCTGGGCGCCGGTCTCGGCCCCCAGCCAGGTGCCAGCGATCCACGCGCCATAAGCCCCGGCCTGCAGGCCAGCTAGCCAGCCCGCGCGCTGTTCCGGGGCCAGGGTGGGCAAACGCGCGGCCGCGCAGGCGAAGACTTCGTCGGTCAGGCCAAAGGCCAGGGCCGGGCGCACGCGGGCCGGGCGCGCCTGCGCGAGCTGCTCGGCCACCACCCGGCCGTAGAGCAGATGGCGGGCATTGAGCAGCCAGATGGTGGGCACCACCGTCAGCGGCCCGCCGCCGGCGGCGAGCAGGGACACCAGCACGAACTGGCTGGCCCCTGCAAAAACGACGGCTGAGATGGCCACAGCCCATGGAGCCCCCAAACCCATCTGAACGGCGGCCAGCCCGAAAGAAAAAGCCACGGGCACGTAGCCCGCTGCAATGGCTAGGCTGTCGCCCAGGCCGCGCAGCACCTGGGGCGTCATGCGCCCTCCGGCTTGCTGAAGGTGAAGACATGGGTGCCCCCGCCCCAGTCGTCGCTGCCGGTGGTGGCAAACACCCGGCGGTGGCGGCGCAACTCCAGCCCGGCGAGCGCGGCCAGCCCGACAAAGCGGCGCGGGAAGGTCTTGCGCTCGACCTCGTAGTCGAAGCTGGCCACCATGGCCTGCAGCTCCAGCCAGTAGAAGCGCACGAAGGCCCCGATCTCATGTGCAGGGCGCTCGCGCAAACCGGACTCGCACAGGCGCGCATACAGGTTACGGCACAGGCTCACCGCCTGGGTCGATTTGCCCTCGGTGGCCGCGACCATGGCCATGATGATGGAGCGGCGCAAGTCGCGGTAGAGCTTGAGGTCCAGCCTCCCTTCGGAGGCCGGCGGCTCGCCCACCCAGGCCATGCTGGCCAGCAGGTAGGCGCTGTGGTGGCGCACCAGGGCGAGGTTGCGTTCATCCACGCTGGCGAATTCGGGCAGGAACTCGTCGGCCACCACCAGCAGCCCGCCGGGCTGCAGCAGCTGCATGGCCTTTTGCAGCATGAAGGCTGTGTTGAAGTGGTGCGAGGCGCCGAAAGAGGTGATGAGCGGTGTCTCGCCGCTCGGCAGGTCGAGCTCCAGGAAGCCGCCGTGATGCAGCTCGATGCCCTCAACCCCGTGGGCATTGCGCTGCAGGCACACAAACGCCGCCTCGTCGGGTTCGACGGCCAGGAAACGGCAACCCGGATGCAGCTCGTGCAGCATCAGCAACGGCAGACCCGGCCCTGCGCCCACGTCGATGGCCTGCAAGGCGGGCTGGGGTCCGGCGAAGCTTGCGATATCCTGGGCGGCGGCCACTACTTGGCGGGCATAGGCGGGGTGCAGCAGCTCGAAGGCATCGTGTTGCTCCACGTCGATGCGGCTGGAGAACGGCCCGTCCCGGCCGCCGCGCTGCGCCGCCGCGGGCGCCGGGCGCACGTGATGCAGCTGCCGCGGCATGCACATGCGCCCCCGCTGCAGCAGCACCTCAGCGGCCAGGCTGTTGAGCACCCAGCTGTGGCCCTCCAAATAAGCCTGGATCGCAGCCGTTTCGGACGCGCCAAGCTCGATGAAGGGCGATTCCGCCAGCCGGGCTAGGCGGGTGGCGGCAGCCGGCAGGTCGGCGTTGGCCCAGGCGGGTGGTGCCTGGTCGGGTTGGGCAAAGGCTCCGGTCAGGGGCATGGGCACCACGGCGACATACGGCCCCTGGGCGTCGTCTTCCACCAGCGACAGCACCGGCCAGCGCCAGGGACCGGCGGTGGCCTCGTGCTGCATCTGGCGCAGCTTGAGCAGGCCGTCACGCCTATTGAGCGGCTCGCCGCGCAGTCGCAGGATGCGCGCGCCCAGGCCGTTGGACACCTCCAGCAGGGCGCGCTCCATCACGCTGCGTACCCCCTCCCAGGCGCTCGGGGTCTGGGGCCACTCTAGGTAGAGCGTGGAGGCACTGGCCGAATACGTCTTGGGCGGATACACGATCACCACCATGGCCCGGCCGCCTTGCTCGGTGGCCGCGTACACATGCGGCACATCGGCGTCGAAGGCGTGAGTGTCGCCTGCCCTCACCATGCGCGGCCGGTCGGCCTGCCCCACCAGCATGGCCCCGGACAGCACCGTGATGCGTTCCTTCACCCCTTCCGGATGCGGGGCGGAGTCCTTGCGGCAGCCTGGCAGCAGTTCGATCAGATAGACCTCGATCTCGGGGTCGTCGGTCGATTTTTCGATTAATCGAACAATCACCCCCTTGTCCAACAGCTCGCCGCCGTCGCTCAGTTCCTCGTTGACCAGCTGGCCGAAGGGCACTCCCAGGGCGTTGGCCACAGCCCACAGGGTCTCGATCGTGGGGTTGCCATCGCCGTTTTCCAGCTGCGACAAGGTCGATTTCGCCACCCCGCTGCGCTCGGACAAGCCCGCCAGCGTGAGCCCTCGCTGTTCCCGAAATCGCAGCAGATTCCTGCCGATGGCTGAGACGGTGCTCACGAGGTTTTCCTGAGAAATATCGGTGTGAGTTCATTATAACAAACAAACGATTCGTTCTGTCGGTCTGTGTCAGGTGTGCCTCTATAGCACTATGGCGCCACATTGCATCCGGGGAAGGAGGTCCACGCTATGTCCATCGTTTTGCTCATCGTTGGCGTGGTCGTCCTGGTGGCAGGGGCTGAGGGCCTCACGCGCGGCGCCGCGCGGTCGTCACTGTCCTGGGGGATCTCGCCCCTGGTGGTAGGCTTGACCATCGTGGCCCTCGGCACCAGTGCGCCGGAGATGGCGGTGTCGGTAGGCGCAGCCGCCAACGGCACCACCGATCTGGCCGTGGACAACGTGGTGGGCAGCAACATCTTCAACATCCTTGTCTGCCTGGGCCTGGCCGGCGTGGTGGCGCCCCGTGGCCTGCCCATTTCCGAAGCTGTCCTGAACTTCGATCTGTGGGTGATGGTGGGTGGCCACGCTGCTGGCCTGCCTGCCCATCTTCATGAGCGGCCGGGAGATCGCGCGCTGGGAAGACGGCGTGCTGCTGGCCTACCGCACCACCGCCACCGCCGCCACGGAGGTGCGCCGCGTCAGCGGCTGGCCGAAGAACAGTGCCCCCAGCAGCACCGTCCACACCGGCATGGTAAAGCCCAGGATGGCCGCCCGCCCGGACGCCAGGGCGGCCACGCCAAAGATGGCCAGCGTGTGCCAGCCCAGCATGTTGGGCAGTGCCAGCGTGACGATGCTGCGCCACTCGCTGCGCCGGGGCGGCAGGCGCACACCGCGCCAGCGATAGAACGCGAACAGCCACAGCGCGCCGCCGGTCATCGTCACGGCGCGGAAGAACAGGGGCGAGAGCTCCTGCAGCGACAGTTTCATGACCGGCCAGTTGACGCCCCACATCAGCGTCAAGGCCACCAGTCCCAGGGCTTGGGCGCGCGACAGCATCACGGGTAGGGGCGGCTCACACCGCCACGGGCGCCTTGATGGCCGGGTGGTGCTGGTAGTCCAGGAATTCGAAGTCGTCGAATTCGTAGTCGAACAGGGTCGGCGGGCGGCGGCGGATGCGCAGCGTTGGGTAGGGGTAGGGCGAGCGCGACAGTTGCAACTGCACCTGCTCCACGTGGTTGTGGTAGATGTGGCAGTCGCCACCGGTCCAGATGAAGTCCCCCACGCCCAAGTCACACTGCTGCGCCACCATGTGTGTCAGCAGCGCGTAGCTGGCGATGTTGAATGGGACGCCCAGGAAGACGTCGGCGCTGCGCTGGTAGAGCTGGCACGAGAGCTTGCCGTCGGCCACGTAGAACTGAAAGAGCGCGTGGCACGGCGCCAGCGCCATCTGCGGCAGGTCGGCGACGTTCCAGGCACTCACCACCATGCGCCGCGAGTCGGGGTTGGTGCGCAGGGTGCGCAGCACCTCGCTGATCTGGTCGATGTGGCCGCCGTCCGGCGTGGGCCACGAGCGCCATTGCACGCCGTAGATGGGGCCCAGGTCGCCGTCGGCGCGCGCCCACTCGTCCCAGATCGTCACGCCGCGCTCCTGCAGCCAGCGGACGTTGCGCTCGCCGCGCAAAAACCACAGCAACTCGTAGATGATCGATTTGACGTGCAGCTTCTTCGTCGTGACGAGCGGGAAGCCTTCCGACAGGTCGAAGCGCATCTGGTAGCCAAATACGCTGCGCGTGCCCACGCCGGTGCGGTCGGTCTTCGGCGTGCCGTGCGCGAAGACGTGGCGCATGAAGTCTTCGTACTGCGATCGGATGGGGCGCGTCGTCATGGGAGCGCATTATCCGCCAGCACCCGCCCGGGGTTGAGCAGGCCCGCCGGGTCGAGCGCGCGCTTGATCGCGCGCATCAGGTCCAGCGCCACCGGGTCCTGGTAGCGCGGCAGCGTCGCGGCCTTGAGGCTGCCGATGCCGTGCTCGGCGCTGATCGAGCCGCCGTGGCGCTGCACCAGGTCGTACACGAGCGCGTTGAGCCGGCCCTCGTATTGGCGCAGGAACGCGGGGCCGTCGGCGCCTTCCGGGCATTGGACGTTGAAGTGCAGGTTGCCGTCGCCCAGGTGCCCGAAGTTGACCAGCCGCACGCCCGGCACCGCGGCCTGCAGCGCGGCTTCGGCCTCGGCGCAGAAGGCGGGGATGCGCGACACCGGCAGGCTGATGTCGTGCTTGACGTTGAGGCCCTCCTCGGCCTGCGCCAGCGGGATGCTTTCGCGGATGTGCCACAGCGTGCGCGCCTGCGCGAGGTTCGCGGCGACCACGGCGTCGCTGGCGCAGGCGCGCTCGATCGCGTCGGCCAGCGTCGCCTCCAGCCGCGCGCGGGCGTGGGCCTCGTCTTCGCTGTCGCTGAGCTCCAGCAGCACCGCGTACGGGGCCTCGTCGGCCAGCGGGATGTGCAGCGCCGGAAAGTGCCGCCGCACGAGGCTCAGGGCAAAACGGTTCATCACTTCGAAACCCGTCAACCCCGGTCCCAGGTGGCGCTGCGCCAGAGCGAGCAGCGCCACCGCCGCGTCCAGCCCGGGGACGCTGGCCCACGCGGTGAGCTGCGCCGCCGGGTGGGGGTAGAGCTTGAGCACCGCGCCCGTGATGATGCCCAGCGTCCCCTCGCTGCCGATGAAGAGGTGCCGCAGGTCGTAGCCGGTGTTGTCCTTGCGCAGCCCGCGCAGCCCGTTCCAGATCCGCCCGTCGGCCGTGACCACCTCCAGCCCCAGGCACAGGTCGCGCGCGTTGCCAAAGCGCAGCACCTGCGTGCCGCCGGCGTTGGTGGCCAGGTTGCCGCCGATGGTGCAACTGCCCTCGGCCGCCAGGCTCAGCGGCAGCCACAGCCCCGCGGCCTCGGCCGCCTGCTGCGCCACCTGCAGCACGCAGCCCGCGTCCAGGGTCAGCGTCAGGTTGTCGGCGTCCAGCGCGCGCACGCGGTTGAGGCGCTGCAGGCTCAGCACCACCTGCGTGCCGCTGCCGTCGGGCACGCCGCCGACGACCAGCCCCGTGTTGCCCCCCTGCGGCACGATGGGCGTGCCGTGCGCGGCGCAGGCGCGCACCACGGCGGCGACCTCCTGCGGCGTGCCCGGGCGCACGACGGCCAGGGCCCGTCCGCGGTGGCGGCGGCGCCAGTCCTGTTCGTAGGCGGTGAGGTCGGTGTCGGCCGCGGTGAGCACATGCGCGCTGCCAACGGCGTCACGCAGGGCACCGAGCAGGGGGTGACGGGTTTCGGTCATGGTGCCGAGATCGAGATAGAGGCCGTGTGTTGGGTGTGGGCAGCGCGGGTCTGGGACGCGTCTCGGTTGCCTCGGGTTGGGGTCGTGCGACGGATGAACGATGCCGCTTCAATGCCCTCCGGTTCAACCCGGTGCCGTGGTGTGCGCTCGTGCGGCGGCGCGCAGCCGCAACCGCACGTGCAGCGCGCACGCGGCGAACAGCCCCAGGCACAGCGCCACCTGGCCCCACGCCAGGGCGGCCGATAGCCCGGACTCGCTCGTCGCGCGCACGATGCCCTCGGTGAAATACAGCCACACCAGCAGGCTCAGCCAGCGGTAGGTGTAGAGCCGGTGCTTCAGCAGCCCGGGCAACGGCAGGGTCAGCGGCAGCACTTTCAGCGCCCACCACGATCCACCGGGGCGCAGCGGGGCGAGCCACAGCTCCCACGCCAGCCCGAGCACGATCAGGCCCAGCAGGCAGCTCACCGCCAGCGCGCGCGTGCGCCGCACGGCGTCCGACGGCAGGCTCGGCGGGGCGGGGGGAGTTCGGCGGGATCGCGCATCGGCTGGCATGATAGCGGCATGCACGAACCCGCCATGTCCGCCGAGACCGATGACGCGCCGCCGCCGGCGACGCCCGCGTGGCGGCGCCTGTGGGCCGATGCGCAGGCGTTTCCGTGGCGCTCCACGGCGCAGACGCTGCGCGAGCGCTTCGCGGCCGACCGGTTGGCGGTCGCCGCGGGCAGCCTGACCTTCACGACCACGATCTCGCTCGTGCCGCTGATGACGGTGGCGCTGGCGGTGTTTTCGGCGTTTCCGGCGTTCGCGCGCGTCGAGCAGCGGCTGCAGCGCTGGATGATCGAAAGCCTGGTGCCGGATCACATCGCGCGCCAGGTGTCGCAGTACGTCTGGCAGTTTTCCAACAAGGCGGCGCAGATCGGCTGGAGCGGCGCGGTGATTCTGCTGATCACGGCGCTGGCACTGGTGCTGACCATCGACCGCCAGCTCAACGACATCTGGCGTGTGCGCCGCCGGCGGCCGCTGGCGCAGCGGGTGCTGGTGTACTGGGGGCTGCTGACGCTGGGGCCGCTGCTGCTCGCCGCGGGCCTGAGCGCGAGCTCGTATGCCCTGTCGGTGTCGCGTGGGTGGCTGCCGGCGCTGCACCAGGGCACGCGCGTGCTGCTGGACGTGGCGGGATTCGTGTGCGTCGTCGGTGGCGTGACGGCGCTGTACCGTTATGTCCCCAATGCGCCCGTGCGCACGCGCCACGCGCTGATCGGCGGGGTGTTCGTCGCGCTGGCGTTTGAGCTGGCCCAACAAGGGCTGGCGTGGTATTTGCGCACCGTGCCGACGTATTCCGCCGTCTACGGGGCGTTTGCGACCATTCCGATCCTGCTCATCTGGCTGTACCTGTTGTGGCTGATCGTGCTGCTCGGGGCGGTCGTCGTCGCGTACCTGCCCAGTTTGCTGGCGGGCGTGGCGCGCCGCGGCGACGGGGCGGGTTGGCCGTTGCAGCTCACGCTCGAGGTCGTGGCCGCTTTGGATGCCACGCGTGGGCGCGCCCATGCGGGCCTGACGGCCGAGGGGCTGGCCGCGCGGCTGCGCGTCGATCCGTTGCAGCTGCAAGAGGTGTTGCAGACTTTGCGGGTGCTCGGGTGGGTGGAGCGGCTCGATGACGACGCCGGGCGCTGGGCGCTGTTGGTCGATCCTGCCGCGGTGTCGGTGGCACCGCTTGTGCAGCGTTTGTTGTTGGCGCGCGGGCCCGCGACCGAGGCGTTGTGGCGTCGCACCGATTGGGAGGCAATGTCTTTGGCCGAGGCACTGCCGTGGCCAGCGGGCAAAGGCGCGTGGCGAATGGCGGCGGCCGATGCGCAGTCCTGAGGCGCGCGGGCACCCGCGGGGTTGTGCCGCGTCGGCGGGGTGTTGCTCGGCCCGATGGCGCGGGTGGTGCAGCGACACTCATGTTGCCAACGCGTGTTGCGCCACCAAGGTTTCCAGCGGCTGTGGTCGGCCCAGAAAATAACCCTGACCGCAGTCGACGCCCAGCTCCTGTAGCCGCAGCCATATTGCCTCCGATGAGACATATTCCGCAATGGTGCGCAGCCCCATGACGTGACCGATGGTGTTGATGGCCTGCACCATCGCGAGGTCGATCGGGTCGGTTTCGATGTCTTTGACGAAGCTGCCGTCGATCTTCAGAAAATCGACCGGCAGGTTTTTCAGGTAGGCGAACGACGACAGCCCGCTGCCGAAGTCGTCCAGCGCGAACAGGCAGCCCAGGCGCTTGACCTCCCCGATGAAGTGCACCACCTTGGACAGGTTGGCCACGGCTGCCGTCTCGGTGATCTCAAAGCACAGGGTACCGGGCGGCAACGCCGCGTCCTGCAGCAGCGTTTGCAGATCCTGCCGAAAGCGCTCGTCCGACAGCGACGCGCCCGAGAGGTTGATCGCGTAGATGCCCTCGAGCGTCCCGCGCTGCCGCACCCGCTCGCGCAGCCACGCGAGCGTGTGGCGCACCACCCAGTGGTCGATGCGCGGCATCAGGCCATAGCGCTCGGCCGCCGGCAGGAAGGCGCCGGGTTGGATCAGCTCGCCGGCCTCCTCCAGCCGGATCAGGATCTCGAAGTGTGCGCGCTGTGCCTCGGCCGGTTGCAGCGACACGATCGGCTGCACGTACAGGCGCAGGCGGTCCTCGTCCAGCGCCGCCTGCAGCCGCGACACCCAGCGCATCTGGCCCTGCTGCTCGAGCAGGTGGCTGTCGTCCGGCTGGTAGGCGTGGATGCGGTTGCGGCCGGCTTCCTTGGCCGCGTAGCACGCGGCGTCCGCCGCGGCCAGCAGCGGACCGAGTTCCGTCGCCTCCCTTCCGATCGGCACCAGCCCGATCGACACGCCGATGGCGAATGAGCGGTCCCCCCAGACGAAGCGGAAGTCCGCGATCGCCTCGCGGATGCGCTCGGCCAGCGGCAGCGCGTGCTCGATGTCGCAGCCTTGCAGGATCAGCCCGAACTCGTCGCCCCCCAGCCGTGCGAGCGTGTCAGAGGCGCGCAGGTGCGAGCGGATGAGTTGGCTCACCTGGCGCAGCAGTTCGTCGCCGGCGACGTGACCGCAGGTGTCGTTGACGATCTTGAACTGATCCAGGTCCAGATAGCACAGCACGTGCGGTGGCTTGTCGGCGCGTGCGAGCAGCTCCTGCACGCGGCGCTCGAACTCGCGGCGGTTCGGGATACCGGTCAACGCATCGTGCGTGGCTTGGTGGCTGAGCTCGCGCGCGAGGTTGAGCATCACCGTCACATCGTGGAACACGAGCACGGCCCCGATCAAAAAGCCGTCGCGGCTGCGGATCGGCGTGGCCGTGTCGATGACGGGGACGTGTTCGCCGTCGCGCGATTGCAGCAGGGCGTGTTCGCGTCGCACCACCGTGGCGTAGCCGCGCAGCACTTCGCGCACCGGGTTGGGCAGCGGGGTCTGCGTCTTTTCGTCCAGCAGCCGGTACACGGTGGTCACCGGCTGCCCGCGCGCGTGGTGCAAGGGCCAGCCGGTCAGCCGCTCCGCCACCGGGTTGAGATATTGCACCAAGCCGGCCTCGTCGGTCGTGATGACGCCATCGCCAATGGAGGCCAGCGTCACGCGCGCCAGGTCGCGCTCGCGCTGCAGCTGCTGTTCCACCGATTTGCGATCGGTGATGTCGTGCAGCAGCCCCACCAGCAGGTCGGCGTCGCCCTCGCGCACCGCGTCGATCGACAGCTCCAAATGGGTGCGCGGCGCCCCAGGACGAGGCAGGCGCAGTTCCAGCCGGGCGCCGCGTTGCGTCAGCCGTTGCGGATCGAGCGGTTGCGCGAGCCCCGCCGTCCGCAACACCTGCGGCAGCGGCTGACCGACGGCAGCGTCGGCCGCCACGCCGAGCAGCTTTTCCGCGCCCGGGTTGAGGCTGACCACCGTGCCGTCGGGCTGGAAGGTGATCAGCCCGTCGCGCATCTCCCGCACCAGCGCGAGGCTGCGGTCGGTGGCGGTGCGCAGCGCTTCGATGACGCGGTTGTACGCCTTGGCGATCTGCCCCACTTCGGTGAACTCCTCCTCCGGCACGCGCCGGGTCAGGTCGCCCGAGCGGCGCTGCGCTTCCATCGCGTCGAGCAGGTCGATCAGCTCGGTGCGCGCGCCGTGCTCGGCGACGTTGAGGCCGCCGCGCTCCTCGTCTGGCGTGACGCGCAGATCCCGGTCGCGCACCAGCCACAGGAAGGCCAGCGTCGCGAGCACGCACCACACCCCGCAGACGACGATGCCCAGCGCCTGGACCGCGACCTGTTCCCACCGCGGCAGGCCCGTGCCGAGCAGCACCGGATCGCCGAACAAGCCCACGGCGAGCGTGCCCCACACGCCCGCGGCGAGGTGGGCGGGGATCGCGCCGACCGCGTCGTCGATGCGCCAGCGCAGCAGCCCTTCGTTGGCCCAGGCCATCACCCACGCGCCGACCGCGCCCGTGAGCAACGACCCCAACGGCGACAGCGCGTGGGCGCCCGCCGTCACCGCGACCAGCCCGGCGATGAGGCCGTTGATCAGGTACAGCACCTCGTAGTAGCCGTGCAGCAGGCGGCCCGCGGCCAATCCGGCCAGCCCGCCAGCGCAGGCCGCCAGCGTCGTGTGCAGCAGGATGCCCGGTACGCGGCCGTCGAAAGCGAGCGTGCTGCCGCCGTTGAAGCCGAGCCAGCCGAAGAACAACAGCAGCGCGCCGAGCATCGCCATCGGCAGATTGCCAGCCGGAATGACCGGCGGCGGCCCGTCGGTGGGGAAGCGCCCCGTGCGCGCCCCCAGCCGCCACACCACCACCAGCGCCACCCAGCCCCCGACGCTGTGCACGACGGTGGAGCCGGCGAAGTCGACGAAGCCGAGCTCCGCCAGCCAGCCGCGCGCGCCCGGCTCCCACGCGCCGCCCCACGCCCAGTGGCCGAACACCGGGTACACCACCAGCGAGATCCACGCGGACAACGCAAGGTATGCGCCGAAGCGCATGCGCTCGGCCACTGCGCCGGAGACGATGGTCGCGGCCGTGGCGCAAAACATGATTTGGAATAGCACGAAGCCGAGCAGGCGCGGTTCGGTGGGCAGCTGGTCCAGCAGCCCGAAGAGGCCGCTGCCGATCCAGCCGCCGACGCTGGGCCCGAACATCAGCCCGAAGCCGACGAGCCAAAACAACAGCCCCGCGACCGCGAAGTCCGACAGGTTCTTGGCGGCGACGTTGATCGAGTTTTTGCTGCGCGTCAATCCCGACTCCAGGCACAGAAAGCCGGCCTGCATGACGAAGACCAACCCTGCGCACAGCAGCAGCCACAACAGATCGATGGACGCAGACATCGGCGAAACCCGCCAGAACGCGGAACACACCCGGGGTGGGGCCGGTAAAGCAAGTCGTGTGCCGGGCCCCGTAGGCCTCTTTGCGGCTGCCCACCGGTGGCATGCCAGGTGGGTCTGTCGGAACGCGTGCGCGCTGCGCCTTGGGGGGGGAGTCAGCCGGTAGGCGCATCCAACGCTGGTTGCAGCCAACGTTGCAGTGCGTCGAGCACGCCGTCCGGCGCCTCGGTCATCAGCGCGTGGCCCGCGTTCAGGCGCACCACGTCCACCGGCACCCCCGCCGCGCGCGCAGCGTCGATGAGGGGCTGCGCGGCCTTCGGCGGTGTCATCTGGTCGCGCGTGCCGAGGATGAACTGCACGGGGCAGGCGAGCGCGCGCGCCGCCGCCTCGCCGCCCTGGTAGCTGTCACACGCGACGAAGCCGCGGTGGAAGATGTTGACGCGCGGGTTGCTGGCCAGCACGCGGCGCATCAGCGCGCGCGAGCCGCCGTAGAGCCACGTGCCGGGGCCGAGCGCCGACGGCGGCGGTGCCAGCGTCGAGTGGCTGTAGACGTTGACCATGTCGATGGCCTTGTCGGGGGCGTGCAGCGAGGCGTCCAGCAGCGCGGCCGACACGCGCATCGGGTAGGCGGTGCCGACCAGCACCAGGTGCGACACGCGCGCCGGTGCATCGGCCGCGGCCTGCAGCGCGATCAGCGAGCCGAAGCTGTGCCCGACCAGCGCCGCGCGCGCAATGCCCAGCGCGTCGAGCAGGCCGATGACGGTGCGCGCGGCCGACTCGACGCTTGCCGGGGGCTCGCCCCCGCTGCGCCCGTGACCCGGCAGGTCGATGGCGAGCACGTTGTGGCCGTGGTGCGCGAGGTAGCGGCTCTGCAGGATCCAGACGCTGTGGTCGTTGAGCACGCCGTGGATGAAGACCACGGTCGGGCGGGCGGGGTCGAACGGCTTGCCGCCGGTGTAGGCGTACAGGGGGGCACCATGGACGTCGATCAGCATGGTCGGGGCTCCCTCGGGTCAGGCGGCTTTTTCCGCGGCCTTGAGCGCGCGCTTGAGGTCGTCGATCAGGTCGTCCGGGTCTTCGAGCCCGATCGAGAGGCGGATCGTGCCCGGCCCGATGCCGGCGGCGGCCAGCGCCTCGTCGCTCATGCGGAAGTGCGTCGTGCTGGCCGGGTGGATGACGAGGCTGCGGCAGTCGCCGACGTTGGCCAGGTGGCTGAAGAGCTTGAGCGCCTCGATGAAGGCGCGGCCCTGCGCCCGCCCGCCCTTCAGGTCGAAACTGAACACGCTGCCCGCCCCGCGCGGCAGCAGGCGCTGGGCCAGCGCGTGGCTGGGGTGGTCCGGCAGCAGCGGGTGGCCCACGCGCGCCACCATCGGGTGCGCGGCCAGGAACTCGACCACGCGGGCCGTGTTGCTCACGTGGCGCGCCATGCGCAGCGGCAGCGTCTCGATGCCCTGCAGGATCAGCCACGCGGTGTGCGGGCTCATGCACGCGCCGAAGTCGCGCAGCCCCTCGCGCCGCGCGCGCAGCGTGAAGGCCCCGACCGTGGACTCCTCGCTGAACACCATGCCGTGAAAGCCCTCGTACGGCTTGGTCAGCTCGGCAAAGCGCCCGTCGCGCGCATGCGCCGCTTCCCAGTCGAAACTGCCCCCGTCGACCAGCACGCCGCCGATGACGGTGCCGTGGCCGCTCAGGAACTTGGTGGCGGAGTGATAGACCAGGTCCGCCCCGAGCGAGAGGGGCTGGATCAGCCACGGCGTGGTCAGCGTCGAATCGACCAGCAGCGGCACGCCCGCGGCGTGGGCGATCTCGGCCACCGCGGGGATGTCGAGCACGTCCAGCCCGGGGTTACCGACCGTCTCGCCAAAAAAGAGCCGGGTGTTGGGGCGAACTGCCGCGCGCCAGCCGTCCAGGTTGCCGGGCCGCACGAACGTGGTTTCGATGCCGAAGCGCCGCAGCGTGTAGTGCAGCAGGTTGTGGCTGCCGCCGTAGAGCGCGCTGGAGGCGACGATGTGTCCGCCCGCGCCCATGAGCGTGACGATCGCCAAGTGCAGCGCGGCCTGACCGCTGGCGGTGGAGATGGCGGCGATGCCGCCTTCCAGTGCCGCGACGCGCTGCTCCAGCACCGCGTTGGTGGGGTTGCTGATGCGGCTGTAGACGTGGCCCGCGCGCTCCAGGTTGAACAGCGCCGCCGCCTGATCGCTCGACTCGAAAACGAACGACGTGGTCAGGTGGATGGGCACGGCGCGCGCGCCGGTGACGGGGTCGGGGGCCGCGCCGGCGTGCAGCGCCAGCGTGTCGAAGCCGGGGTCGGCGTAACCGGGCATGGTGTCTCCTCGTGTTGTCGTCTATATTAGCTTGCACGGCGGAACCACCGCCGTATCACCGGAGACAACAGGAGCCCACCATGAAAGTCCGTGACATCTTGCGCGTCAAAGGCGGCACACTCTACACCGTCTCGCCGGACGAAACGCTGGCGCGTGCGGTGGAGACGATGGCGCAGTTCGACATCGGCTCGCTGGCCGTGATGGAGCACGGCGAACTCGTCGGGATGCTCACCTTCCGCGAGGTGATCGGTGCCATCGCCCGCAACGGCGGCACGGTCGGCGACACCACCGTGCGCAGCATCATGGACGACCACCCGATGACCTGCACGCCGGAGACCGAGCTCGACCAGGTGCGCCCGATGATGCTCGAGCGCCACACGCGCTACATGCCGGTGATGGACAACCGCATGCTGATGGGTGTGATCAGCTTCTACGACGTGGCCAAGGCGGTGGTGGAGATGCAGAGCTTCGAGAACAAGATGCTCAAGGCCTACATCCGCGACTGGCCGGAGGAGGAAGCCGCCGAGCCCCGGCCCGACGATCCGGCGCAGCCCGCGGCGGCGCGCTGACGCGTGGGCGAGGGGGCGCTGGCCCTGCTGGCGCTGTGGCGGGATGGGGCCGCCGTGCCCGCGCCGCCGTTGGTGGAGGCGGCGTTGCGTGAGGCCGAGGACGCCTACGCGGTGCTCAAGGCCGCGCTGCTGCGCGCGGGGGCGCAGGACGCGCTGGCGCTGGAGGCGATGGACGCCTGGCTGCGGGCGGCCAGCGAGCTGCGCCGCGGGCTGCAGCAGATCGCCAAGGGCGCGACGCTGCTGGCGAGTCTCGCCGAACCCGGGGCGCCGCAGGCCGCTGCGGGATAATGCCGGGCATGAGCGGCAACACCCTGGGCACCCTGTTTCGCGTCACCAACTTTGGCGAGTCGCACGGGCCGGCCATTGGCTGCGTGATCGACGGCTGTCCACCGGGGCTGCCGCTGTCCGAGGCCGACATCCAGCCCGAGCTGGACCGCCGCCGCCCGGGCAGCAGCAAATTCGTCACCCAGCGGCAGGAGGCCGACCGGGTGCAAATTCTCAGCGGCGTCTACGAGGGCCGCACCACCGGCGCGCCGATCGCGCTGCTGATTGCCAACACCGACCAGCGCAGCAAGGACTACGGCGACATTGCGCAGACCTTCCGCCCCGGGCACGCGGACTACACCTACTGGCACAAATACGGCATTCGCGACCCGCGCGGGGGCGGGCGCTCGTCGGCGCGCCTGACCGCACCCACCGTCGCTGCCGGTGCGGTGGCGCGCAAATGGCTGCGCGAGCGCCACGGGACGGTCGTGCGCGGTGCCCTGCTGCAGATCGGCACAGTGGCCGTGCCGTTCGAGTCGTGGGACTGGGTCGATACCAACCCGTTTTTCGCGCCGACGGCGGACGTGTCGGCGCTGGAGGCGTACCTGACCGAAATCCGCAAGGCCGGTGACTCGGTCGGGGCCAAGCTGCGCGTCGTCGCGCAGGGCGTGCCGGTCGGGTGGGGCGCGCCGATCTACGACCGGCTCGACGCCGACATCGCGCACGCGATGATGGGGCTCAACGCCGTCAAGGGGGTCGAGATCGGCGACGGCTTCGCGTGCGTGACGCAGCGCGGCAGCGAGCACGGCGACGCGATCACCCCGCAGGGGTTTCTCTCCAACCACGCGGGCGGGATCTTGGGCGGCATCAGCACCGGGCAGGACATCGTGGTGACGCTGGCCATCAAGCCGACGAGTTCCATCCTCGTGCCGCGGCCGTCCATCGACACCGCCGGCGCGCCGACCGAAGTCGTCACCAAAGGGCGGCACGACCCGTGCGTGGGCATCCGCGCCGTGCCGATCGTGGAAGCGCTGCTCGCGCTCGTGCTGATGGACCACGCGCTGCGCCACCGCGCGCAGTGCGGGGACGTGCACGTGACGCCGGGGCCGGTGCCAGCCCAGGTGGGTGGCGGCCACGACACCCCATGACGGCGTCGGCCCCGGCCGATGCGCCGCGCGCGCTGTGGCCGTTCGCGGCCCTGTCGGCGGGCTATTTCGCGCACATCGGCTTTTTCAACCCGTACCTGCCACTGTGGCTGCAGGAGCTTGGCTACGGCGTGTGGGCCATCGGGCTGTTGACGTCGCTGCAGTCGGCCACGCGGGTGTTCGCCCCCTACCTGTGGGGGTGGCTCAGCGACCGCACCGGTGACCCGGTGCGCTGGCTGCGCGTGTGCGCGCAGGCGGCGCTGGTGCTGTCGCTGGGGCTGTGGTGGCAGCCGGCTGCGGTTTGGTTGCCGCTGGTGTTGTTCCTGTTGTTCACGCACACCAGCGCGATGATGCCGCTGTCCGAGACGGTGCTCGCGCACGCGATGGGCGCCGCCGGCACGTTCGACGCCCGCCGCTACGGGCGCGTGCGCCTGTGGGGGTCACTGGGGTTCCTGGTGACGGTGCTGGCCGCCGGTGCGTGGTTCGAGCGCGCGGGGCTTGGCAGTTTTCCGTTTTGGGCCAACGCGACGCTGGTGCTCGTCGTGTGGGCCGTGTGGGCGATGCCCCGCTGGCGCGAGGCCCCGCACGCCGCGCACGAGGGGCCCGCGCGCATCGCCCCGGTGCTGCGCCAGCCGGTGGTGGCGTGGTTTTTCGTCTCGATGTTCTGGCACGTGCTGGCGCACGTGTTCCTCTACATCTATTTCTCGCTGTACCTGGACGCGCTGGGCTATGGCAAGGGCGTGATCGGCGCGCTGTGGGCCACCGCCGTGGTGGTGGAAATCGTGTGGTTCTACGGCCAGGGGCGCTGGCTGCCGCGGCTGTCGCTGGGGCAGTGGCTGGTGCTGGCGTCGGCCCTGACGGTGGCGCGCATGGCCGCGACGGCCTGGGCCGCGCAGTGGCTGTGGGCGCTGGTGCTGGCACAAGCCGTGCACGCGATCGGCTTCGCCGCCCACCACACGGTATGCATTGCGCTGATCCAGCGGCATTTTCCGGGGCGGCTGCGGGCGCGCGGGCAGGCGCTGTACTCGCTGATCGGCTACGGGTGCTCCGGTTTGGTCGCGGGTGCCCTGGGCGGCTGGGTCAGCCACCGCTGGGGGCTGGGGGCGGTCTTCGTCGCTGCCACCGGGGCTGCGTTGGCCGCCACCGGTGCGGCCACGATGGTGCGCCGCCGCGGTGGCGCTTAACCGAACGGCCGCACGCCGATCCACGCACCGTGCGCCCAGAACGCAAACACCGCCCAGGCGGCCACGCCCACCACCACCGCCGCCACGGTCGCGCTCAGCCGCCCCGCGCGCGGCTCGGTTGCCGCTTCGTCGACGTCTGCCTCGTCCACGCCGTCCGCCCCGGTCGCCGTGGGTGACGGCCGGCGCCGCGCGGAGCGGTAGTCGAACACCGCCCACACGAGAAACCCTCCAAAGAGCAGCACGTCCGCCAGCGTGCCGTTGGCGAGCAGGTGCGCGAACGCCCACAGCTTGACGGACAGCACCATCGGGTGGCCGAGCCGCGCCTTGATCGCGTTGCCCGGCACGTACGCCGCCACCAGCAACACGAAGGCGATCAGCGTCAGCAGCGATGCCGCGTGCCGCATGCCCAGCGGCGGCGTCCACAGCACGACTGGCGTCAACCGCGCTTGCGCATAGCCCCAGACGATCAGCACGAGGCCGAGCGCCGACAGCAGCGACACCCCGGCCTTCCATGCCGCCGGGCCGACGCGCTCGATCGTCTGCTGCCGCCAGTCCTCGGCCACGATGCGCACCGAGTGCACGCCCAGAAACACGATCAGACCCAGCACCAGCCACTGCATTGCCATTCTCCGGTGGTTGCGGCGTCAGTCCCGCGGGCGATGATCCAGCGCCATCCGGCCGCGGGAATCCGGCCCGGGGGATGCCCGCTGCCATCATAGCGGCAAGTGGCCCAACCGACAGGGGTGGCACAAGCGCCTGTTTTTCGGCCCCGGCGCCCGGGTGCCGCCATGGCCGCGTGCGCTCGTGGTTGGGCGGCGCTCCTGTCGCGCCGGCGCGATTTCGTCCGGACTCCTCACAGGTATAGAACGCCGCGGGGCAGCGCAAAACTTCCTCGTGCCGGATCCATCGTCTCGCGGGGTCAGGGTGTCGAGGGTGGCGAACGCCGCGATAGCCTATCCCCGCGATTGGCAAAAGTGACCCCAAACGGGTTCGCGCGGCCCTAGACTTGTGTCGATCGATGAATCAACGTCGATCAATGATGTCTATCAAAGGAGTCACGCAATGAACGCCCCCCACACCCCCGAAGCCCGCTGTCCCGTGATGCACGGCGCCGCCACGACGGCAGGCGCCCAACCCGTCTGGTGGCCCAAGGCGCTCAACCTTGACATCCTGCATCAGCACGACACAAAGACCCAACCGCTGCCCGGCTTCGACTACCGGCAGGCGGTGCGGACGCTGGACGTCGAGGCACTCAAGCGCGACCTGCGTGCGCTGATGACCGACAGCCAGCCGTGGTGGCCGGCCGACTGGGGGCACTACGGCGGTTTGATGATCCGCATGGCATGGCACGCGGCAGGCTCGTACCGCGTGGCGGACGGGCGCGGCGGGGCCAACACCGGCAACCAGCGTTTTGCGCCGCTGAATTCGTGGCCCGACAACGCCAACCTCGACAAGGCGCGGCGGCTGCTGTGGCCGATCAAAAAGAAGTACGGCAACAAGATCAGCTGGGCGGACCTGATGATCCTCGCTGGCAATGTCGCGTACGAGTCGATGGGCCTGAAGACGTATGGCTTCTCGTTCGGGCGTGAGGACATCTGGCATCCGGAGAAGGATGTCGACTGGGGGCCGGAGCAGACGTGGCTCGCCCCGAGCGACGCCCGCTACGAGCGTGTGGACGACGCGAGCACGCTGCGCAACCCGCTGGCCGCGGTGCAGATGGGGTTGATCTACGTGAACCCGGAGGGCGTCAACGGCCAGCCCGACCCGCTGCGCACCGCGGCGCACATGCGCGAGACGTTTGCCCGCATGGGCATGAACGATGAGGAGACGGTGGCGCTGACCGCCGGCGGCCACACGGTGGGCAAGGCGCACGGCAATGGCAACGCGGCCCACCTCGGCCCGGCGCCGGAAGGTGCCGAGCTGGAAGAGCAGGGCCTCGGGTGGATGAACCACACGACGCGCGGCATAGGCCGCGACACCGTCACGAGCGGCCTGGAGGGGGCGTGGACATCGAACCCCACGCGCTGGGACAACGGCTATTTCGAAATGCTGTTCGGCTACGAGTGGGAGCTGCGCAAGAGCCCGGCCGGCGCGTGGCAGTGGGAGCCGATCGGCCTGCGCCCCGAGCACACGCCGCCCGATGTCGAAGACCCGACGCGGCGCGACCACCGCATCATCATGACCGACGCCGACATGGCGCTCAAGGTCGATCCGATCTACCGGCCCATTGCCGAGCGCTTTGCGAAAGACCACGCGTATTTCTCCGAGATCTTTGCGCGCGCCTGGTTCAAGCTCACGCACCGCGACCTCGGGCCGCGCACGCGCTACATCGGCCCGGAGGCGCCCACCGAAGACTTGATTTGGCAGGATCCCGTACCGGCGGGCCGCACGGACTATGACGTGGCGGCCGTTCGCGCGGCCATTGCCGCGGCGGGCTTGAGCATCGCCGACCGTGTGGCCACCGCGTGGGACAGCGCCCGCACCTTCCGCCACACGGACTTCCGCGGCGGTGCCAACGGCGCGCGCATCCGCCTCGCGCCGCAAAAGGATTGGCCCGCCAACGAGCCCGAGCGCCTGGCGCGCATCCTGCCCATCTACGAGCGCATCGCGGCGCAGACCGGCGCGAGCGTGGCCGACGTCATCGTGCTCGCCGGCAGCATGGCGGTGGAAGAGGCCGCACGCGCCGCGGGCGTGGCGATCGACGTGCCGTTTGCCCCAGGGCGCGGCGACGCCACGCAGGCGTGGACCGACGTGGACTCCTTCCGCTGGCTGGAGCCGAAGGCCGACGGATTCCGCAACTGGCTCGCGCCGGGCGTGACGGTGGCGCCGGAGGAGCTGTTGCTGGACCGCGCGCACCTGCTGGGTCTGACCGCCGTGGAGATGACCGTGCTGGTGGGTGGCCTGCGGGTGCTCGGGGCCAACCACGGCGGCTCGCGCGACGGGGTGTTCACCGACCGCGTCGGGGTGCTCAGCAACGACTTTTTTGTCAACCTCACTGACATGGCCTACACGTGGCAACCCACGGGGCGCAACCGCTACGCGATCGTCGAGCGCGCCAGCGGCACCCCGCGCTGGACCGCGACCCGCGTGGACTTGGTGTTCGGTTCCAACAGCATCCTGCGCGCGTACGCCGAGGTGTACGCACAGGACGACAACCGCGAGAAGTTCGTGCGCGACTTCGTCGCCGCCTGGGTCAAGGTCATGAACGCCGACCGCTACGACCTGCGGCCGTGAGCAGCCCGGCACCACCCCAGCCGACACCGGACGCGTGACGCGCAGGATTGGCTCCGGCCCCGCCCGCGTCAGTCGCGTGCCCAACCCGTTGAGCAGCGCCCCAATCGGGGCGCTGCTCATCTTTTTGGGGGATTGTGTGGAATTTTTGGGTGGAGTATCGTTATCAGTTTAAGGCGGGCAAGGCGTGGGGCGACGATGGAAAGCGTTTGCGCGGAAAGGCGGGTGGCCGCCGGTGAGCGGTTGGGCGGCGACGGCGCGCTGGCCGAAGCATTGTTGGCGCAGGTGGCCGACTGGCGCTGGGCGATGGACGCCGAGTTTCGCATCGTGCGCGCGGAGCCTTTGGCCGAGGGGCGGCGGCTGCCGCCTTTGCCGGCGCTGATCGGCTACCGGCCGTGGGAGTGCCCGGCGCTGGTGCTCGACGAGCGCCGTCGGCGCCGCCACGAGCGGCTGCTGTGGCAGTGTCAGCCGTTTCGCGGGGTCGAGCTCGCGTGGCGGACGGACCGCGGGCGTCAGCGCTGGTTCAGCATCAGCGGCGTGCCGCGGTTGGACGAGCAGGGACATTTTCACGGCTATGTGGGCGTGGCAACGGACGTCACGGCGCGTCGCCGCGTCGAACAGTCGTTGCGCGACGTGCGCGCCGAGCTGGACGCGACGCTGCGCGCGCTGCCGGACCTGATGTTCGAGATCGACGGCGACGGGGTGTTTCACGGCGTGCACGCGCCCCAGCCGGAGCTGCTGGCCGTGCCGGCCGAGCGCATCGTCGGCCGCCGGGACGTGGACCTGTTGCCGCCGGAGGTCGTCCGGATCACGCACCAGGCCCTCGACCAGGCACGCGAGCACGGCGCGGCGCGCGGCCACCGCTACCGGATCAAGCTGGCCGACGGCGTGCACTGGTTCGAGATGTCGGTCGCGCGCAAAGCCGGGCGTGACCGGTATGTCGTCGTCGTGCGCGACATCACCGAACTCAATGCGTTGGCCTTTTATGATCCGTTGACGGGGTTGCCCAACCGCCGGCTGTTGCTCGACCGGGTGGAACAGGCGTTGCTGCGCCTGGCGCGCGAGCCCGATTGGGCGGCACTGCTCTTCATCGATGTGGATGACTTCAAGCGCGTCAACGACACGCTCGGGCATGCCGCGGGGGATCGGGTGTTGCAGGAGCTGGCGCAGCGCATGCGCGCGGTGGTGCGCTCGAGCGATCCGTTGGGGCGGCTTGGCGGCGACGAGTTTTTGGCGCTGCTCACGGATCTGGGTACCGATCTCTACTCCGCGCGTCGTACGGTGCAGCGCGTCGGCAGCCAGTTGCGCGAGCGCCTGTCGCAGCCCATCGCGTGGCACGGCGGTGTGGTGACGGTGTCACTGAGCATCGGCGGTGTATTGTTTCGAGGGGCGCAACAGCCGGACCGTTTGATGCAAGCGGCCGACCAGTTGATGTACCGCGCCAAAGACCGGGGCAAAAATGCCATCGCGATTCAACTGATGTCGGCGCTCGTGCGTAGAATGTGAACGCGCTCCGGGGTGTCCACCGTGGTGGTGGGCTGAGATGGCCGTCGGCCGAACCCGCGAACTTGATCCGGTTCACACCGGCGGAAGAAGAGCCAGGTCCACCGCAGCGGGGATGCTGTCGGTCCCAGCCCCACGGGGTGACAACTGCATCCACCCGGCAGGGGCGCCTTCGGAGCCACCCATCCACGACCGAAGGAGCCCTGCCCATGAACGCCCCCGATCCGTCTTTCGTCGCCGCCGCCGCACAGGTGGACGCCGCCGCCGTCGCCCCGCTGCCGGGCTCGCGCAAGGTGTATGTGACCGGCTCGCGCCCGGACATCCGCGTGCCGATGCGCGAAATCCGCCAGCACGACACCCCCACCCCGCAGGGGCCGGAGCCCAATCCGCCGATCTTTGTATATGACACGTCGGGGCCGTACACCGACCCGGCGGCGCGCATCGACATCCGCGCCGGGCTGCCCGCGCTGCGCGCGGGCTGGATCGCCGAGCGCGGCGACACCGAGGGGCTGCCAGGGCCCACGTCGGCCTACGGCCGCCAGCGCGCGGCCGACCCGGCCCTGGATGCGCTGCGCTTCCCCGGCCTGCAGCGCCAGCCGCGCCGTGCCAAAGCCGGGGCCAACGTGACGCAGCTGCACTACGCACGCCGCGGCATCGTCACGCCGGAGATGGAGTTCGTCGCCATCCGCGAGAACAACAACCGCCGCGCCTACCTCGAGTCGCTGCGCGCCGCCGGTCCGCAGGGCGAGCGCTGGGCGCGCATCCTTGCGCGCCAGCACCCCGGTCAGGCGTTCGGCGCGCAGATCCCGCCGGAGATCACGCCCGAGTTCGTGCGGCAGGAAATCGCGCGCGGGCGCGCCATCCTGCCGGCGAACATCAACCACCCGGAGAGCGAGCCGATGATCATCGGCCGCCATTTCCTGACCAAGGTCAACGCCAACATCGGCAACAGCGCGCTCGCCTCGTCCATCCAGGACGAGGTGGACAAGCTCACCTGGGCCATCCGCTGGGGCGCGGACACGGTGATGGACCTCTCCACCGGACGCCACATCCACGAGACGCGCGAGTGGATCGTGCGCAATTCGCCCGTGCCCATTGGCACCGTGCCGATTTATCAGGCGCTGGAAAAGGTCGGCGGCAAGGCCGAGGAGCTGACGTGGGAGCTGTTCCGCGACACGATCATCGAGCAGGCCGAGCAGGGCGTGGACTACATGACCATCCACGCGGGCGTGCGGCTGGCGTATGTGCCGCTGACGGCCGAGCGGCTCACCGGCATCGTCTCGCGCGGCGGCTCGATCATGGCCAAGTGGTGCCTCGCCCACCACCAGGAAAACTTCCTCTACACGCATTTCGAGGAGATTTGCGAGATCTTCAAGGCCTACGACGTGGCGTTCAGCCTCGGCGACGGGCTGCGGCCGGGCTCCATCTACGACGCCAACGACGCGGCGCAACTGGCGGAGCTGCGCACGCTGGGCGAGCTGACGCAGATCGCGTGGCGGCATGATGTGCAGGTGATGATCGAGGGGCCGGGGCACGTCCCGATGCAGCTCATCCGCGACAACATGCGGCACGAGCTGGACTGGTGCCACGAGGCCCCGTTCTATACGCTGGGGCCCTTGACCACGGACATCGCCCCCGGCTACGACCACATCACCAGCGCCATCGGCGCGGCGCAAATCGGCTGGTACGGCACGGCCATGCTGTGCTACGTTACGCCCAAAGAGCACCTGGGCCTGCCCAACAAGGACGATGTGAAAGAGGGGATCATCACCTACAAGCTCGCGGCGCACGCGGCGGATCTGGCCAAGGGGCACCCGGGCGCGCAGATCCGCGACAACGCGCTGTCCAAGGCGCGCTTCGAGTTCCGCTGGGAGGACCAGTTCAACCTCGGGCTCGATCCGGACAAAGCACGGGCCTTCCACGACGAGACGCTGCCCAAGGCGTCGGCCAAGGTGGCGCACTTTTGCAGCATGTGCGGGCCGAAGTTCTGCAGCATGCAGATCACGCAGGAGGTGCGCGACTACGCCGCACGGCAGGGGTTGGCGGCCGAGCAGGCGATCGCGGTCGGCATGCAGGCGCAGTCCGACGCCTTCCGGCAGGCTGGCGGCGAGGTCTATGTGCCGCTGACGCGGGCCTGAGTGGCGTCGCCGGCGCGCGGGGCAGGGCGTCGTCCCGGCACCTGGGCCGCCCCGCGGCCGTCTGCGCGCCGGCGCAGGGGGGGCGGCCACCGTGCCCGCCGCCGGCGTGGCGCCGATACTGTGCTACAGTGCCATCACCCCGCGATGGCGCTTTCCCCCGCGTGGGTCGTTGTTTTCGGTTGGCGGTCGCCCCAGCACCGCGATGGCAGCGCTGCGTATTGGCAGCATCGGCCTGTCCACTGACTCAGCGCTCTCTCGGTAAGCCTCCATCACACGCCGACCGCCCGTCGGCAGTCAGGCTGTCGTTCGGCTCGCGGACGACCGCCCCCTCGAGGAAATCGCATGGCCAAAGAAGAATTGATCGAAATGCGCGGGACCGTGGACGAAATCCTGCCCGATTCGCGCTACCGCGTGACGCTGGAGAACGGTCACTCGCTCGTCGCCTACACCGGCGGCAAGATGCGCAAGCACCACATCCGCATCCTGGCCGGCGACCGCGTGTCGCTGGAGCTGTCGCCCTACGACTTGAGCAAGGGGCGGATCACGTTCCGCCACCTGGAGCCGCGCACGGGCGGCCCCACACCGGCCCGCCCGCCGCGCAAGACGCGCTGAGCGGGGCAGTACCCCACGAGCGGGCGCGGACGCGGCGCCCGGTAGGCTGCCCGGATACCGTTCGTCGCCGCCCACCGCCCGGCCGGGGCGGGGGCACGCTCATTTGGTCCAGCGATCCTTCAAGCCCACGATGCGGTTGAACACCGGGCGTTGCGTCGTGTGGTCGAGCCGGTCGGTGACGAAATAGCCGTGGCGCTCGAACTGGAAGCGCTCGTCGGCCGCCACGCCCGCCAATGACGGCTCGACGTAGCCGGTGACGGTGTGCAGGCTGTCGGGGTTGAGCGCGGCCTTGAAGTCCTTGCCGCCCGCGTCCGGGTGCGCGTCGGCAAACAGCCGGTCGTAGAGGCGGATTTCGGCCGGGACGGCCTCGTGCACCCCGACCCAGGTGATCGTGCCCTTGACCTTGACCGCGTCTGCGCCGGGGGTGCCGCTCTTGGTGTCCGGCACGACGGTGGCCAGCACCGCGGTGACGCGGCCGTCGGCGTCTTTCTCGCACCCGGTGCACTCGATCACGTAGCCGTATTTCAGGCGCACCTTGTTGCCGGGGAAGAGCCGGAAGTAGCCCTTGGGCGGCTGCTCCTGGAAGTCCTCGCGCTCGATCCACAGTTCCGGGCCGAGGCTGAACCGCCGCTGCCCGAGTTCGGGCCGCTGCGGATGCACCGGGGCGGAGCAGGGTTCGCGGTGATCGGCGCGGCCGAACACCTCGGCCCAGTTGGTGAGCCTGAGCTTGATGGGGTCGAGCACCGCCATCGCACGCGCGGCCTTGCCTTCCAGGTCGTCGCGCAGCGCGCCCTCCAGCACGCCGTAGTCGATCCAGCCGTTGGCCTTGCTGACGCCGGTGCGCTCGCAGAACAGCCGGATCGCCTCCGGCGTGTAGCCGCGGCGGCGCAGGCCGACGATGGTGGGCATGCGCGGGTCGTCCCAGCCGCGCACGATCCCTTCGTCCACCAGTTGCTTGAGCTTGCGCTTGCTGGTGACGACGTAGGTCAGGTTCAGGCGCGCGAACTCGTACTGGTGCGGCAGCTGGAAGATCTCGGCCTCGTACGCGTCGAGGCTGGCGGCCAGCAGCGGCGTGAACTGGTGCGCATTCGCCTTGAGCAGCGCGAAGAACGCCGGCAGGTCGTGCAGCACGGCATCGCGGTCGTGCTCCCAGCGCTGAAACAGCGCGCGCATCTGCCGCTCGGGCTCGGTGTTGGGGCCGAGCTTGTGCGCGTGGTTGTGGCAGTGCAGGGCGAACTCCTTGCCCGCTTCGACGCCCTGTTGCTCGAGGCGCTCGATCAGCTGCTTGGCGCGCTCGAACTGCGGCGCGCGCAGGATGGGCACGATGCGCTCGAGCAGCCAGTCGTAGAACGGCCGCTGGTCCTCGAACTCCAGCGTGCAGATGCTGTGGGTGATATTTTCCAGCGCGTCCTCGATCGGGTGCGCGAAGGTGTACATGGGGTAGATGCACCAAGCGTTGCCGGTGTTGTGGTGCGTGGCGTGCTTGATGCGGTAGATGGCCGGGTCACGCAGGTTGATGTTGGGCGAGGCCATGTCGATCTTGGCGCGCAGCACCATCGCGCCGTCCGGATGCCGGCCCGCTCGCATTTCACGAAAGCGCGCCAGGCTCTCTTCGACCGGCCGGTGGCGGAACGGGCTGTCGACGCCGGGCTCGGTGAGCGTGCCGCGGTTGGCGCGCATCTGCTCAGGCGTCTGCTCGTCGACGTACGCGTGGCCGGTCTCGATCAGGTATTCGGCCGCGCGGTACATGAAGTCGAAATAGTTGCTGGCGTAGTACAGGTGGCGGGTGCCGAAGGCGTCCCAGCTCCAGCCCAGCCAGCGCACCGCGTCCAGGATGGCGTCGACGTACTCCTGCTCCTCCTTCTCGGGGTTGGTGTCGTCGAAGCGCATGTGGCACACGCCCCCGTAGTCCCGCGCGAGGCCGAAGTTGATCCAGATGCTCTTGGCGTGCCCGACGTGCAGGTAACCATTGGGCTCGGGCGGGAAACGCAGGCGCACCTTGGCCGGGTCCGGGTTGCCGCGGGCGTGGTGCGTGCCGTCACCGGGCGTGCCGGCCCAGCGGCGACCGTGCAGGCGGCCCTGCAGCAGGTCGCGTTCGATGATCTGGCGCAGAAAATGGCTGGCGGTGTGGGTCCCGCCGGGGGGCGTCGGGGCGTGTTCGCTCATGGCGCCGATTGTAGGGCGCGCCCCTGTCCAACCCTGCCCGCGATGGCCGGTGGCGGCCCGCGGGCCGATCGCCCGATGCGCCGGGTTGCCTGCGGTGGCGACGGGGGAGCGCCTGGTTACGACTGCTTACAGCCGTCACAAGCCGGCAACCGCCCGCGCGTGCGGCGCGTGGTTCAATGCGGCGGTATTGGATTCCCGTCGAAGGAGGCTTTCCATGCTGCATTCATCGCCCCGCTCCCGGACACCCGCGATCCGCTCCGCTGCTGCGGCGTTGGCGTCGCTGGCGCTGGCCGGCGTGGCGCACGCGACGGACGTGTTCTGGTCCGTCGGCGTGCACCAGCCGGGCGTGAGCGTGCGCATCGGCAACACGGTGCCGGTGGTGGTGATGCCGGCCCCGCGCGTCGTGGTGGCGCCGGCGCCGGTGTACGTGGCGCCGCCGGCCGTGATCGTCGCGCCGCCGTACGGTGTCGCGTACGGCGTGTACGGCCCGCCAGGCCACCGCCACCACGCCCACAAGCACCGCTGGCACCATCACGGCGGCTGGCACGCGCACGGCTGGCGTGACGACGGCCACCGTGGCGACCGCTGGCGCGACGGGCGCTGAAAGGGGCACCGCGGCCGCGGGGCGGCTGGGGAGGAGGGAACACCGCCGCGGCCCCGCGGTCCGTGTGCGTGGTGACGTGATCCTTCAGTGCCTCCTGTACCCCGAAGACCTCGGCTGCGCCCCGCCGGCGCGGTGACGCGATGCCGCGCCGGCCCGGGCAGCGGCTACACTCGCACCTTTGCCGCCAGACGCGCCACGCATGGATGTCACACTGTTGCTGAAGGCTGCCCTGCTCGGGGTGGTCGAGGGGCTGACCGAGTTTCTGCCGGTTTCCTCCACCGGTCACCTGATCCTGGCCGCGACCCTGTTGGGGTTGCACGGCGAGACGATCAAGGTGTTCGAGGTCGTGATCCAGACCGGGGCGATCCTGGCGATCGTGGGTCTGTACTGGCAGCGGTTGATCGGCACGCTCAAGGGCCTGCCGCGCGAGCCGGCGGCGCAGCGCTTCACCGCGCACGTGCTGCTGGGCTTTGCGCCGGCGGCGGTGGCGGGCTTTTTGTTTATCGGGCCGATCAAGGCGCTGCTGTTCAACGCATGGGTCGTGGCCGCCGGCTTCATCGTCGGCGGCGTCCTGATGCTGTGGGTGGAGGCCTGGCGGGCGCGCCGGGGTGCGCCGCGCGTGGCCGACGTGGAGCACCTGACGTGGCGCGACGCGCTGGGCGTGGGCCTGATCCAGTGCGCGGCGCTGGTGCCGGGGGTGAGCCGCTCCGGTGCGACGATCATCGGCGGCATGGCGCTGGGGCTGTCGCGCCGCGCGGCCACCGAGTTCAGTTTTTTTCTGGCGATTCCGATGCTGTTCGGTGCCGCCGCGTACGACCTGTACAAGCACCGCGCGCTGCTCGCGGCCACCGACGTGCCGCTGTTCGCGGTGGGGTTGGTCACGTCGTTCGTTGCGGCGTGGGTGTGTGTCAAGTGGCTGCTGCGCTACGTCGCGACGCACACGTTCGTGCCGTTTGCGTGGTATCGCATTGCGTTCGGCGGGCTGGTGCTCCTGAGCGGGGCGTTGGGCTGGGTGCAGTGGACGCCGTGATGCCAGCCACCGCGCGACGGTGATCGTCCCGGCCGGTCGGGTGTGCGGGCGCCGAGCGCGTGCTACCCCGGCTCCGTGCTCAGTTCCCGGGCCGCTCAGGGGCGTGGCACGAAGTGCCGCAGCGCGCGGTCGATGGCGTTGGCGGTCTCCTCGGGGCGCTCCATCGGGAACAGGTGCGTGCCGTCGATAAACTGCAGCCGTGGGGACGGCTCACGCCCGCAGAGTTTGTGCGTCATCGTCAGGCCGACGCGGCGCATCTCCTCGGACTGCGTGCCGCCGACGAACGCGACCGGGCACTGCAGCGGGTGCCGGCGCAGGAAGCGGTCGAGGTGGTGTGGCAGCGTGTTGTAGATCGCGGTCTCGATGTCGCGGTCGAAGGTCAGCACGCGCTGCACCCCCTCGGGCGTGACGACGTCGTGCGTGCCGTGGGCGATGTAGTCGGCGAGCACACGCGGGTCCCAGCGGGCGAACGCCCGCTTGTGGCGGAAATGCTCCAGCGCTTCGGCGGCGCTGGCCCAGCGGTTGCGGCGCTTGCGGCTGATCTGGCCGGGCGAGACGGCGCCGATCAAGCGCGTGTGTTTCGCGGCGGCCAGCGCCCGTGCCTTCCAGCCCCCCAGCACGGGCGAGTCGAGCATCACCACACCGCGCACCGGCTGGCCGGCGAGCACCGGGTGGCGCGCCGCGCACATGAGGCTCAGGAACCCGCCGAGCGAATGGCCGACGAGAAAAAGCGGTGTGTCCTCGGGGCCGACGTGCGAGGAGACGAAATCGGCGAGCTGCTGCACCAGGTGCGGCCAATTGCTGGTGACCGGGTAGCGCGGGTCGTGGCCGAACTTGTCCACGCCGATGACCCGGTAGCCGGCCCCGCGCAACGCGTCGAGGAGGACACCGTAGGTGCCCAACGGAAAGCTGTTGCCGTGCGAAAAGACGATGCACGGTTGGGTGGAAGATGTGCGCATCGGTTCAGATCAGGCGGTCACGCGGGTGGGTGATCTTGCGCAGCGCCCGGTGTCGGGGGCTGGGTGCCGCGAGTTCACCGGCGATGCTCCACTCCGGCGCGGGGAGCTGGTCGAACGCTTCGCGCAGCTTGGCACTCCAGGCGCCGCGCAACGCGTGGAAATACGCGTTGTGCTCGTCGATGCACACCACCTGGTCGCTGCTGAAGCGGTCCACCTCGTAAACCGCGAGATCCAGCGGCAGCCCGACCGACAGGTTGGACTTCAGCGTCGAGTCCATCGAGATCAGCAGGCATTTGGTGGCCTCGGCCAGCGGCGTCTCCGGTGTAAGCAAGCGGTCGAGCACGGGCTTGCCGTACTTGCTCTCGCCGATCTGAAAAAACGGCGTCTCGGCGGTCGCCTCGATGAAGTTGCCGGGCGAATAGACCTGAAAGAGCCGCATGCCCTCGCCGCGGATCTGTCCGCCGAAGATGAGGCTGGCGTTGAATTCGATGCCGGAGCGGCGCAGCGCCTCGCCGTCGCGCTCGTAGACGTGGCGCACGGCCGAGCCGAGCACACGCGCGGCGTCGAACATGCTGCGCGCGTTCCAGATCGTGATCGGTTCGCCGCCCTCGGGGTCGTGCAGTTGCTCGGTCTGCAGCAGCTCGCGGATCGACTGCGAGATGCTCAGGTTGCCCGCCGACAGCAGCACCATGAAGCGGTCGCCCGGGTTCTCGTAGACGATCATCTTGCGGAAGGTGCTGATCTGGTCGATCCCGGCGTGGGTGCGCGAGTCCGACAGAAAGACCATGCCGGCCTGGAGTTTGACGGCGACGCAGTAAGTCATGGGCTGTGTAGCGGGCGAACGGTCGTTCGACGGGTGCGGGGCTGCTATGGTAACGCGGCGCGCAGCGCTTCGGCCAGGGCGCTGTCGCGCCGCGTCGGGCGCGCGACGGCTGCCGTCAGGCTGGCCGTTCCCCCGGGCAGCAGCAGCGTCAGCCGCTGCCGCGCGCGCGTGATGCCGGTATAGAGCAGCTCGCGTGTCAGCACCGGGGTGTCCGTCTCCGGCGGCAGCGCGAGCAGCACATGGTCGAACTCCGACCCTTGGGATTTGTGCACCGTCAGCGCAAACGCCGTCTCCACCGCCGGCAGCTCGCTCGGCAGCGCCCAGCGCACACCGCCGGGCTGGTCGGGCGCGCTGAAGGCCACGCGCCAGCGCGGTGCGCCGCCGTGCCCGTCCGGCAGCGGCAGCAGCAGCCCCAGGTCGCCGTTCATGACGCCGATCGCGGGGGCGTTGCGCGTCACCAGCAGCGGCCGGCCGGGGTAGAAGCCGTCGGGCCGCGTCAGCGCGGCGGGGCCCAAGCCCGCCTCGGCGCACAGCAGCCGGATCAGCCGCGTGTTGAGCCCCTCTACCCCCCACGGCCCCCGCCGCAGCGCGCACAGCACCTGCGCGCGGGTGTGCTGCGCCAGCGCCTCGGCCGCCCACGCGGCCACGGCGTCCGGATCGGCCCCGGCCGGGCCGCGCCGGATGTGCGCCAGCAGCGCCCGCCACGTGTCGAGCAGGGGCGCCCACGCCTGCGGGGCGAGCGGGCCCGCCGCGGGTGTCGTCACGAGGGTAACATCGGCGAGCGGCGTTTGCGCCAGCCGCTCGACGGCCGCTGTGTCGCCCGCGTTGACGGCCCGCGCCCACTGGCCGATGCCGCTGTCGGCGCCAAAACGGTGGCTGTGGCGCAGCATCACGACGCCCTGGTCCAGCGCGTCGCCATCGGGGTGGTGCGGGCCGCTCGCCGGGCGCTGGCCGGTGGCGGCGTGCAGCCAGTCGGCGACGTCCGCGCGGTAGCGCCCCTCGTGCGCGCGCTCGCACAGTTGCGCGAGCACCGCGCCGGCCTCGACGGAGGCGAGCTGGTCGCGGTCGCCGATCAGCACGAGCCGCGTGTGGGCGGGCAGCGCCTGCAGCGTCTCGTCGAGCAGTTCGAGATCGACCATCGACGCCTCGTCGATGACGAGTGCGTCCAGCCACAGCGGGTGCTGTGCATCGTGGCGGGCACCACTGCCATCCGCGTACCGGCCGATCCAACGGTGCAGCGTCTGGCCCTGCAGCGGTAGGTGCGCGCGCAGCGTCGAGCGCGCCGGCGCGGGCAGGGGCAGCGCGTCCCACGGCAGCCGGGCCACCGCGCCGGCGATCGACTGCGCGAGCCGCGCCGCCGCTTTGCCGGTGGGGGCGGCCAGCGCGATGCGCAGCGGGTCGCCGCCCTGTTGCAGCGCCAGCCCCTGCAGCAGCGTGAGCAGCCGCACGACGGTGGTGGTCTTGCCGGTGCCGGGGCCGCCGGTCAGCACGAAGACGCCCGAGCGGGCCGCCAGCGCACAGGCGAGGCGCTGCCAGTCGGGATCGGGCGTGGGGCCCGGCGCGCCGCCGTCCGCCGGGCCGAAAAGCGCGTCGATCCACGGGCGCAGGACCGCGGCGTCGGGCACGGGCGGCGCGTCGCGCAAGCGCGCGGCCAGCGCCGCGGCCACCCGCTGCTCACAGCGCCAGTGCCGCCACAGCGCGAGCCGGTTGCCGTCGCGCACGACGGGGGTGGGCTGGGTGCCGTCGCCGATCCAACCGGGCGCGTCGAGCGCGTGGGGATCCTGCGCCCAGCGCTGCGCCACCCAGCGCGCGCACGGGGCGTATCCCCCCACCGGCGGCTCGTCCACCCGCCACGCGGTGTGGCCGTCGCCGACGGCGCGGCTCAGGCACGCGGTGGCGAGCAGCGCGCCGAGCGGCGCGTGCGGGCAGCGCGCGCGGCCGAAGCGGGCGAAAGCCGCGTCCACCGGGCGCAGCTCACCGCATTGCACGCCCTTTTCCAGCCAAACCTCCAGCGCGTCGTTGGTCATACCCGTTGCTCCTCGGCCACGGCGGACACGGACGACCCGGCGAGCGCGGCGTCGAGCCGCTCGATCAGCGCCACCGGGGCCGGCAGCGCCAGCACGCCGCGCGTCGGGCTGGCGACGCCACGCCAGAAGCCCAGCAGCAGCGCGCCCAGGTGCGCGTGCGGCCGATAGCCCGGCAGCCGCTGGCGCAGCAGCCGGTGCAGCGCTACCAGGTAGAGCACGCCCTGCACGTCGTAGCGGTGCGCGAGCAGCGCGCGCTGCAGCGCATCCGCGTGGTAGTCCGCATCCCCCGGTCCCAGCGCGTTGGATTTGTGATCGAGCACGTGGTAACGCCCCCCGTGTTCGAACACGAGGTCGATGTAGCCCTTGAGCATGCCGTGCAGCATCGTGGGCCGCAGCGGTGGGCGCGGCACGCCCGGCGCGATCGCGTCGCATACCCAGGCGTCCAGCGTGCGGCTGTCCAGCGCCGCGCTACTGAGCCAGAACTCCCACTCGGGCTGGACCACCGTCAGGCGGGCGAGGGTGATTGCGGCCGACGGTGCTTCTCGGGCGACGGTGCCGTTCGCGGCCAGCGGCAGCGGGGCATCGCCAATCGCCTGCACCCACGTCGCGAGGTCGGTGGCGTCGGCCCCGAGGCGGGCCGAGGCCCAGCCCTGTTCGGTGAGCGCCCGTTGCGCCACGGCCTGCAACGCGTCTGCGCTGGTCGGCCAGCCCGTGCGCGCGCACGTCTCGAGCACCGCGTGTAGCGCGGTGCCCGTGGCCGGTCCCCGCGGGAAGTGGTGCCACGCGGCGGTCGCCGTGCTCACGGTCAGCGTCGCGACGACGTCCGCACCGGTCTCGCTGCTGTCGGTGGTCACGGCATCCTCGGTCCACTGGTCGTCGCGCGCGCTGTCCGGCAGTTCGGGGGCACCGGCGGGGGCTTCCGGGTCGGCCGGTGCCTCCTCCTTCGCCAGGAGCGCGGAGTAACTGGCAATCCACCACGAGGGGGTGTTGCGGGGCGGCATGCGCCGCGCGTGGCCGGTGCCCGCGAGGGGCGGCGTATCGGGGGAGGATGTATCGCGCGCCGCTTCGGTGCCCGCGTGCGCCGCTGGCGCGGCGACGGCGGAGCGCGCGGTGGCACCCGTTACTCCCGCGGGCGCGGTCGCCGCAGCGGTGTCTGGGGCCAGCCGTTCGATCGCGATGGCCGGCTGGCCCTGGGCCAGGGCCTGGACCGCGGCAGCCAGCGCATCGTCTAATCCTTCTTTGGGGACGTCGGCGATGCCCAGCAGGTGACCGAGCGCGCTGACCGCCAGGTGCGGCGTCGCGGCCACGCCCACCCACACCCCGTATTCGGCGCGGGTCAGCGCGACGTAGAGGCGCCGCACGTCCTCGGCCCAGCGCTCGGCTTCGGCGGCCGCCTGCGCGGCTTGCCAGCGCTCGCCCTCGTCGTCGAGTGTGACGTGCAGCGCGCCGTCGGCGTCGTGCCACGTCAGCAGCGTGCTGCGCGACTTTTCGACCGGCCTGGCGTGCATCGCGAACGGATACAGCACGAGCGGGTACTGCAGCCCCTTGGACTTGTGGACGGTGATGAGCCGCACGCGGTGGCGCTCGCTTTCCAGCCGCAGCACGGGGGTGCCGCTGTCGCCGCCGTCCGCAGGGGCGCCCCGCGCGGCCCGCGCGCGGGCGTGCCGCAGGTGTTGCAGCACGCGCGCCGGGTCGCGCGCCCCGCTGCCGTCCTGCGCGCCGGCTTGCTGCAGTAGTTCCGCGAGGTGCAGCAGGTTGGTCAGCGCCCGCTCGCCGCCGTTTTCCGCGTCACCGCCGCCGCGGCGCAGCCGTTGCGGAACGTCGAAGTCGTGCAGCAGCGCGCGCACCGCGGGCAGCACCCCGTGGCGGTGCCACAGCATGTGGTAGCGCCCGAAGCGCGCGAGCGCCTCCTCCCACCGGGTGTCGTCGTGCAGCCACGCCTCCAGCTCCTCGGCGGTGAGCCCGAGGCTGCGGGTGGCCAGCGCGGCGCGCACGGCGTCGCCCGCCGGCGGCTGGGCGCACGCCGCGAGCCACACCTGCAGGTCGGCTGCCTCCCCGCTGGCGTAGACCGACTGCCGCTCCGACAGGTACACGCTGCCCACGCCGCGCCGGCGCAGCGCGCGCCCGATCGCGTCGGCCTCGTGCCGGTCGTTGACGAGGATCGCGATGTCCTGCGGCTGCACGGGGCGCCAGTCTCCCTCCCCGGGGCCGGCGAAGCCGTAGGGCCCTTCAGCGCCGCCCCGCAGCCAGCCCACCACGCGGTCGGCGCACGCCGCGGCCATCGCGTCGCGCAGTGCCTCCTGTGTCCACGCCTTGCCGTCGGGGGTCGGCAGCAGTGCCAGCGTCAGCGCCGGCGCTTCCGCGCGCGCTGGGCCAGCGCACCAGCACGCCTCCCGCCCGCGCGCGGCGACGGCGATGAACGGCACCGGGTTGTCGCCGTCGCGGCCGAAGCGAAACGCGCCGACGGGGCTGGCCTGCTCCGCACGCGCGAACAGGTGGTTGACCGCCGCCACCAGTGCGTGGCTGGAGCGGTGGTTGGTGCCGAGCCGCCACAGCGTCGCCGCGCGGGCGCGGCGCGCGCGCAGGTAGCTGTGGATATCGGCGTGGCGGAAGGCGTAGATCGACTGCTTGGGGTCGCCGATCAGGATCAGCGCCGTGTCTGGGTGCGGCGTGTCGAGCCCGTAAATGCGCTCGAGAATGCGCAGCTGCACCGGGTCGGTGTCCTGAAACTCGTCCACCAGCGCGACCGGATGGCGCGCGCGCAGCCGCTCGGCCAGCGCCGCGCCCGTGGGCCCGTCCAGCGCACCGGCCACGCGCTGCAGCAGTCCGTCGAAGTCGATCCATTGCTGCTGCGCCATCGCGTCGGCCACGCGGCGCTGAACCCACACCGCGGCGTGCCGCAGCAGGCGGCCGCGCGGCGTCGGCAGTGCCGCCAGCGCGGAGGGCAGTTGTGCCAGCGTGTCCCACAGCGGGTGCTGTTCGACGGCGGCCGGCAGCGCGTCGCCGGCTTTTGCTTGCAGGTGGGACGCGTTCAGGCGCTCCCAGGCGGTCTTCGACAAGGGGGGCGGGTTATCATCCTCCGGGGCGGCGGCCCAGTTCGCCAGCGTGTCGAGCCAGCGCTGCACGTCGCGCGCCCGCCCGAAGTGGGCGAGCAACCCGTGCGTCTCGAGCAGCGGCCGTGCACTGGCCAGTTCCGGGGCGAGCCGGGCTTTCCACACCGCCAGCGCCGCGCGGCGCGCGGCCACGCCCTCCGCCAGGAGATCGGGGACGCTGCGCTGGACGAGCCCCGGATCCACCGCGTGCCAGTGGTCGGCGCCGCGCAGCGCGCGGTGGACGTCGTGCCCCAGCGCCTCGGGGTCCGTCCACCACTGGGCGACCGTCGCGGCCGCATCCGGGGGGAGGGTTCGATAATGCAACCGCCATAGGTCCGCGAGCGCCTCGTCGATGAGGTCGCTGCGATCCGGCTGCAGCGTCAACACGAACGGCTCGCCGCTGGCGAAGGCCTGCTCACGCAACACGCGCTGGCACCAGCCGTGCAGGGTGGAGATGGCCGCGTCGTCCATCGCATCCGCCGCGAGCCGCAAACGCTGCGCCAGCGCCGGCCAGTGTGCGCGCGGGTAATGCGCGCGCAGTTCGGCGATCGGCTGGCGGCGCTCGTCCCACGCGGGCACGTCCCGCTCGGGGTCGGCGAAGACCTCGGCACCTTCCGCCAGGCGCTGGCGGATGCGGGCCCGCAGTTCCTGCGTCGCAGCGTCGGTGAAGGTCACGACCAGGATGTCGCGCGGCAGCAGCGGCCGTGCCGGGGCGGTGGCGCCGGGGTGCGGGCCCAGCACCAGCCGCAGGTACAGCATCGCGATGGTCCAGGTCTTGCCGGTGCCGGCGCTGGCTTCGATGAGTTGCAGTCCCTGCAGCGGCAGGTTGGGGACGGTCAGTTCCGGGATCGTACTCATGCCGATGCCTCCGCGCCGGCGTGGAGGTCTTCGTTCGTGAGGGAGCGAGCGGCCAGCATCAGCGGGCGCAGCAGCGCTTCCGCCGCGGCGCGCAGCGGACTGTCGGCCGCTTGATCGGGCGGGCCGGCCAGCGCGGTGAAATCGGGATACGCCAGCCGCCAGTAGGCATCCCGTTCGACGATGCCTTGCCGGTGTTCGCCCTGGCCCTCGTAGGCGCGCCGGGCGTCCCACCACGCCTGGTCGGGCGCATCGTCGTCGAGCCGGCGCAAAAAGCCCGCCGCCAGTTCGGGCACGTAAGGACAGGGGCGCTGCATCCCCTGCCACCAGTGGTGCAGCAGCGCCTCCCATGCGGCGGTGGCTGCCTCCGCTTCGAGCGGGGGCAGCAGCAACGATCCGCGCGGGCTCAGCACCCACGTGGCGAGCGGCTCGCCGGCGCGGTGCTGCGCCAGGTGCCACACCCAGGCCTTGGCCAGTTTGGCGTAGCGGATGGCCGCAGCGCCTTGTTTCTTGGCCTTCGGGTCTTCGATCAGGGCGCTGCCCTGCCACAGGAGCTGCGCGCGCTCGCCGTCCGGCGCCCGCCGGGGCGGGGGCAGCACGGCTTCGATCGCCACCGGCATCGCGTCGCCGCGCGGTGGCGCGTGCAGCCACCGCGGTCGGGTCGAGCCCTCGGCGTAGCGCTGCTCGAAGGCGCGCACCGCCCGCCACAGCCGCGGCACCTCGTCGCGCCAGTCGCCGGCCATCGCCTCGCCGAAGGGGCCCGCGGGCCAGCGGCCCGCGAGGACGGCGCGCCGCCACACCGCCTCGGCCTGTGCCAGCGCCTCGTCCGCCGTGCCCCCGGCGCGCGTGGCCTGCACGACACGGGCGACCCACGCGTCGTCCATCTGCCAGCGGTCCAGCCCGTCCACGGTCAGGGGTTCGCGCTCGTCCTCCGGCTCCTCGTCGTCGCCGAGGTGCACGCGCAGCCGTTGCTGGAAAAACGCGCGCGCCGGATGGCGCAGGAAGCCGATCAGCGCATCGATGTCGATGGCCGTGGGGGGCTGCCACGCCGGTGGTGTCGATGCGTGGGAAGACGGGGCCGGCGATGCGGCGGAAGACGCCGCGGGCGATGCGGCCGGGGATCCGGTACGGGATGCGGAAGGGGCTGCGTTGGTCGATGCCGCTGGCGCGGCGAGCCACTCGTGCGCGTAGCTGAACCAGGGGCCTTCCGGCGGGGCGTCCCACTCTTCGGGCGGCAACGGCGGGTAGTACTGGGCGTCGAACGGCTGCAACCGATGGTGGGTGGTCAGCGCCCGCAGCAGCGCGTCGCCGTCCCCGTCGGCGAGCCGCCAGCCGGCGGCGAGGTGGTCGCGCAGCTGCTGCACCAGCACCGAGGGCTCGAGCGCGGCATCGTCCACCGGGCTGCGCCCCACCCACGAGACGCTCAGGTGCTCGCGCGCCGACAGCAGCGCTTCGAGGAACAGGTACTGGTCCTCGTGCCGGTGCAGGCGGTCGCCCGGGCGCGGGTGGAGCGCCATCAGGTCGAAGTCGTCGGTCGGTCGCTGGCGCGGGTAGGCGCCGTCCCCCATGCCGAGCAGGTAAATGCGCCGAAACGGCAGTGCGCGCATCGGCAGCAGCGTGGCGAACGTGACTTTCCCGGCAAGAAAGCGTTGTCCCGGGGCCTCAGGTTTAGCGCGCGCGAGCCAGGCGTCGGCCACCACCGCCAGGGGCAGCGGCTCGTCGCCCGCGGCCGCGGCGTCTTCGGCCCATTCGGCCAGCGCCGCGCGCAGCCGCTGCAGCGCGCGCGTCTCGGCCCGGTCCGCTGCGGGCGCGTCGGCGAGCAGGCAGTCGTCCAGCAGCCCCTGCAGCCGCTGTGTCCACTGCGCAGCGGGTGCCGGCGGCGCCAGTGCCTCGGCGTGGCGCTCCAGCGTTGCCACGAGTCGCTCGAGCCGCTCGATCAGCGCCGCCTCGAGCGGCGCCACCCCCGGGGCCGGCAAGACACCCTGCCACTCGTCGTCCAGCGCCCCCATCGCGTAGCCCGCCCACAGCCGCCGCAGGCCGTCGCGCCATGTCAACCGGTCCGCGTCGTCGGGCCGATGCGCGGTCGCAGGTTCCGACGCATCGTCCGCCCCCGGGTCCGGCGCGTCCCCCACGAGGCCGAGCCGGCGCCGGTGCCGCGCGTCCAGCCCCCAGCGCACCCCGGCGACGTGCAGCCACGCGCGCAGGCGCTCGATATCCGGCGGCGTCAGCGCGAAGCGGCGCGCGAACGCCGGCACGTCCAGCCACCCGAGGACCTCCGCCAGCGTCAGGCGGCTGTGCGGCAGGCGGCACAGATCGCGCACCAGCGTCCACACGCGCAGCCCGGCATCGTCGGCCGCGTCGCTGATCGTGTAGGGCACGTGCCGCGGGTCGTCGGCTGCGATGCGTCCGAATACCGCGTGCACCAGCGGCGCATACGTCGCCACGTCCGGCACCATGACGAGCACGTCACGCGGTGCCAGCGTCGGGTCGCGGTGCAGCGCCGCCAGGAGCTGGTCGTGCAGCACCTCCACCTCGCGCAGCGCGGTGTGACAGACGTGAAAGCGCAGCGATGCGTCGGCGGCGGGGTCGACGACCCGCTGTCGCGTCCGGATCTCCGCCAGCGGCCGGTTGTGCAGGATGTCGTCCTGCAGCTGGGCCAGCAAGGGGGCGGTGCCATCCTGGCCCAGCGGCGACTCGAACAGGTCCACGCCACGCCCGAGCGCCTGCAGCGCGGCGTCGAGGCGGTCGCGCACCGGGCGTTCCTCGTGGGCGAGCAGCAGGGCGATGAAATCCCGCCCCTGCCGGCCCCACGCCGCGAGGAGCGGGTGGCCGCTGGCCAGGCTCTCGTCCGGGAGCGGCGCGGGCACCGCTGGCGCCCCCGACCGCAGGGCGGCCCGCTCACGCCAGCGCGCCGACGCGCGCGCCAGCCACTGTGCGTCCGGCACGATGTCGGCCCAGTATTCGCGGCAAGGGTTGAGCACGCACACGAGCACCTCGCACCAGCGCGCCACCAGTGCCAGCGCCTCGAGCGTCGCGGGCGGCAGCCCGGTCAGGCCAAAGACCACCAGCCGCGCAGGCAGGCCCGGTGGCCGGGCCGCTGCCGGGCGGCGCATGGCTGCGACGAATGCGGCGTGCAGCGCCGGCCGGCTCGCCACCTCCGTCGGGACCCCACTCGCGGCCAGATCCGCCTGCACCGCGCGCCACAGCGCCGCCTGCCAGCGCTGCGCCGCGGGCAGCGGCTGCGGTGGGCCGTCCGCGGGGCGCAGCACGTCGCGCCCCGCCGCCCAGTCGTCCAGCCAGTCGGGCCGGTACACCTGGTACTGGTCGTAGAGGTCGGCCAGCCGTTGCGCGAGCTGGGCGCGACGCGTGCCATCGCCATCGAGCGCCAGGTACGCCTGCAGCGGCCCGAAGGGTTCTCCGTGGAGCGTGGGCAACAGCCGCCACAGCCGCCACGCGAGCGGCCCCTCGTCCAGCACGGGGCGGTCGGGCACCGCCGCGGCACCCAACACGCTGCGGTAGGTCTGCCACAGCCACTGCGCGGGCAGCAGCAGCGCGAGTCCCGCGGCGATCCCGTCCGGCCCTTGGGCGAGCGTCTGCCGCACCCACTGCGCCACGCCTTGCGACGGGACGATCCACGTCTGCATCTCGAGCGGCGCCGTCGGCCGCAGCCGTTGCCACGCGGCGGCCACCTCCAGCAGCCGCTCGGCGCGGTTGCCGTGCACGACGACGAGACCGCTCGGGTCGGATGTCCGCTCGGTGCTTGCTCCAAAGGACGGTGGCGACGGGGCCTGAGTGTGCATGGGGCTATCGTAGCAAGGCGGGCGTGGCACGCGCTCCCCCGTTTGCGGTAAGGTTCGCATCCATGAGCAAGGCGTTCACGAAAGAGATCGATACCGACGAAGACGACGAGCTGCCCGAGGCGCGACTGCCGGCGGGCGGCAAGAACTACATGACGCCGCAGGGCTATGCGCGCTTGCGCGCGGAGCTCAAGCACCTGCTGGACGAGGAGCGGCCGCGCGTCGTGGAGACGGTGGCCTGGGCGGCGAGCAACGGCGACCGCTCGGAAAACGGCGACTACCTGTACGGCAAGAAGCGGCTGCGCGAGATCGACCGCCGTATCCGTTTTCTGACGCGGCGGCTCGAGCGCGCAGAGGTGGTGGACCCGAGCGTGCACCACGGCAAGGACCAGGTGTTCTTCGGCGCCACCGTGACCTTTGCGCGCGCCGACGGCAGCGAGGAGACGGTGACCATCCTCGGCATCGACGAGGCCGACAGCGCGCGCGGGCAGGTGAGCTGGATCTCGCCGGTGGCGCAGGCCCTGCTGAAGGCGCGCGAGGGCGACGAGGTGCGCCTGCGCACGCCGGCGGGCGTGGAGACGCTGGAGATCGTGCAGGTGCGCTACCCCGCCCCCGGCGACGCGGGCGCCACCACCGAGCGCGCCGCGTAACGGCGCTACGGTTTCAGGCGGTGGAGTCGACCGCGCGCGCCGGGCGTTGGCGCTGCGCGCGCACGACCGGTGGCGTGCGGCGCAGGCGACGCAGCACCTGCGCCAGGTGCACGCGGTCGCGCACGGCAATGGTGAACTGCAGCTCCGTGGTCGTCTGTGCGGCCTCGTCGCCCATGCGGATGTGGGTGATGTCGGCCTCCGCCGCGGCAATGGCCGCGGCGACGCTGGCCAGCACCCCCTTGCCGTTGGTGACCGTGACCGCAACGGTGGACTCGAACGGCCGGGTGGGCTCCTCCGCCCACTCCACCTCGAGGAAGCGTTCGCGATCCCGGTGCAGCAGGCGCTGCACCACCGGGCAATCCTCGGTGTGCACGGCCAGCCCCTCGCCGCGGCCGAGGTAGCCGACGATGCGGTCGCCCGGGATCGGGCGGCAGCAGGTGGCGTATACGACCGAGCCGCCTTCGCTGCCGTCCAGCGTGACGACCCCTTGCGTCGGGCGGTCCTCGCCCGGCGCACCGAAGCGCTCCTGGCTGATCAGCAGCACGTCCGGGCGCGCGCCGGCTTCCGCCATCAGCGCGGCGAGCTTTTTGCCGACCATGCCGGCGATGCGCCGCCCGAGTCCGATGTCGGTGAGCAGCTCGTCGCGCGTGCGGTTGCCGGTGAAGCGCAGCAGCTTGTCCCAGATCGCCTGGCCGGCCTCGTCGTCGCCCGGCGGCTGGGCGATGCCTTCGGCGCGCAGCGCCTGCAGCAACAGCCGTTCGCCCAGTGCGCGCGACTCCTCCTGCGCCAGCGTCTTGAGGTAGTGTCGGATCTTGGAGCGCGCCCGTCCCGTCTTGACGAAGCCCAGCCACGCCGGGTTCGGGCGCGCGTGCGGTGAGGTCACCACCTCGACCACGTCGCCGTTGCGCAGCTCGGTACGCAGCGGCACCGGCTCGCCGTTGACGTGCGCGGCGATCGCGTGGTGGCCCACGTCGCTGTGGATCGCGTACGCGAAGTCCACCACCGTCGCACCGCGCGGCAGCGCCAGGATCTTGCTCTTGGGCGTGAACACGTACACCGAATCCGGAAACAGGTCGATGCGTACGTGGTCCCAGAACTCGCCCGAGTCCTTGGTTTCCTGCTGGATGTCGAGCAGCGACTGCAGCCATTGCACGTTGAGCGCCTGGGCCGACGCGTCGCCGGTGCCGCCGGTCTTGTAGAGCCAGTGCGCGGCGATGCCGGATTCGGCCACCATGTCCATGCTGGGCGTGCGCAGCTGAAACTCGATCGGCGTGCCGAACGGCCCGATCAGCGTCGTGTGCAGCGACTGGTAGCCGTTGATCTTGGGGATGGCGATGTAGTCGCGGAACTTGCCCGGCATGGGCTTGTAGAGCTGGTGCAGCACCCCCATCGCGGTGTAGCAGTCCAGCACTTGCGGCACGATCACGCGAAAGCCGTAGATGTCGGTCACCTGCGCGAACGACAGGTGTTTGGTGTCCATCTTGCGGTAGATGGAATAGAGCGTCTTTTCGCGGCCGGTGATGCGCACCGACAGGCCGCTGCCGGCGAAGGCCGCTTCGACCTCGCCCTGCACGCGCGCGATGAGGTCGCGCCGCCGCGCGCGCGAGCGCGCCAGCGCTTTGGATAGCGCCTGGTAGCGCCACGGGTGCAGGTAGCGAAACGCCAGATCCTGCAGTTCGCGGTAGAAATGGTTGAGCCCCAGCCGGTGTGCGATCGGGGCGTAGATGTCGAGCGTCTCGCGCGCGATGCGGGCCCATTTGTGCCGCGGCATGTCGCCCATCGTGCGCATGTTGTGCATGCGGTCGGCGAGTTTGATGAGGATGACGCGCACGTCGCGCGCCATCGCCAGCAGCATCTTGCGAAACGACTCGGCCTGCCCCTGCTCGCGGCTGTCGAAAGCGAGCTTGTCCAGTTTCGTCAGGCCGTCGACCAGCTCCGCCACCGCGGCACCGAAGCGCTCGGTCAGCTCGGCCTTGGTAACGCCGCAGTCCTCCAGTACGTCGTGCAGCAGCGCGGCGCACAGCGCCTGGGTGTCGAGCTTCCACTCGGTGCAGATCTGCGCGACCGCGATCGGGTGGGTGATGTAGGGCTCGCCGCTCTTGCGCAACTGTCCGAGGTGCGCCTGATCGGCGAAGCGGTAGGCCTGTCGGACCTGGTCGACCTCGGCGGGCGTCAGGTAGTCGAGCCGCGATTCAAGGGTGGCAAAGCTGGCCGCCGCCGCGCTGGCCGCGGCCTGAGACGGCGAGGCGGGCGCACGCGTGCCGAAGGCCTGGGCCTCGGCGGGACTGATGGCATCGACGCTCACCCCGCTAATGTAAACAAAAAAGGCGCCACGTGCGGGCGCCTTTTCGTATACCGGGGGAGGGCAATCAGACCGGAACCTTGCGCAGCATCTCCAGGCCGACCAGGCCGGCGGCGATTTCGCGCAGCGCGGTGACGGCGGGCTTGTTGCGCGACTCGACCTTGGGCGCGTGACCTTGGTGCAGCATGCGCGCGCGATAGGTCGCGGCCAGCACGAGCTGGAAGCGGTTGGGGATCTTTTCCAGGCAGTCCTCGACGGTGATGCGAGCCATGGCAACCTTGGGATAGCGGATGGGAGTTAGCGGATACCGAGCGCCGAGAACACATCGGCGCGCGCGCGCCGCTGGGCGGCGACACGCAGGCGCTGCGAGTGGGTGATCGTTTTCAGATCGAATAGCGCCCGCTCGAATACCTCGTTGATTATAACGTAGTCGAATGCGTCGACGTGGGCCATCTCCTCGGCCGCGTTGCGCAGGCGCAGCTCGATGACGTCCGCGCTGTCCTCGCCGCGGCGCTGCAGGCGCCGCCGCAGTTCGTCCCAACTCGGCGGCAGGATGAAGATCAGCACCGCGTTGGCGAACTGACGCCGGATCTGCAGCGCGCCCTGATAGTCGATCTCGAGCACGATGTCGGCGCCGGCGGCGATCTTGTCCTCGATGGCCTTGCGCGAGGTGCCGTAGCGCCGGTTGTGCACCTGCGCCCATTCGACGAAGGCGTCGGCGGCGATCATGCGGTCGAACTCCTCGTCGCTGACGAAGTAGTACTCGCGCCCGTGCACCTCCTGCCCGCGCGGGGCGCGCGTGGTGTGCGAGACGGACAGCTCCATGCGCGAATCGACTTCGAGCAGGGCCTTGACGAGGCTCGATTTGCCGGTGCCGCTGGGCGCGGCGACGACGAACAAATTGCCGGGGTAATCCATGGGGGTCATTCGAGGTTTTGGACCTGCTCGCGCATCTGCTCGATCAGCACTTTCATGTCCACCGAGATGCGCGTGAGGTCGAGGCTGGACGACTTCGAGCCGAGCGTGTTGGCTTCGCGGTGCAGCTCCTGGATCAGAAAGTCGAGCCGCTTGCCGACCTCGCCGCCGCGCTGGAGCAGGTGGTCGATTTCGGTCAGGTGCGACTGCAGCCGGGTGAGCTCCTCTGCCACGTCCACGCGCTGTGCGAACGCGGCGGCTTCCACCAGCGCGCGCTCCTGCAGCGCGCCGGCATCGACGGGCAGGGCGCCGACGGCTTCCTGGAAGCGTTGCAGGAAGCGCTCGCGCTGCTGCGCGACCGCCTGCGGCACGAGGGGCGCGGCCTGCTCGGCCAGCGCCCGCAACTGGGCCACGCGCTCGCGCAGCATCGTCGCGAGCCGCTCGCCCTCGCGCGCGCGGGCCGCGTTGAAATCCGCCAGCACCCGGTCGAGGAGCGCGAGCAGCGGCGCGAGTGCCTCGCCGACGGGCGGGGGCGTGCGCTGCGTGAGCTGCAACACCTCGGCGACGCTCAACGGCTGGGCACGCGGCAGCCACGCCAGCACCTGTTCCTGCGCGCCGAGCAGCTTTTGTAGTTCGGCCACGGCGGGGGCGCGCACGCCCGCGTCGCCGCGCTGTTCGAGCCAGACACGCAGCTCCACCTTGCCGCGCCGCACGGCGGCGCCGATGCGTTCGCGCAGCGCCGGCTCCGCGGCCCGCAGCTCCTCCGGCAGGCGCAGCGCCAGGTCCAGAAAGCGGCCGTTGACGGCGCGCAACTCGATCCCGAGTACCGGGCTGCCGGCCCCGCGGGACGCTTCCGGGGCGGCGTCGGGCGCATCGACGGCGCACTGCGCCGTCGCGTAACCGGTCATGCTGTACACTGGGATTTCCGCTTGTTCCGGCGAGCGGTCGACGGAATGGCCATTGACGCGCATGCGCGTCCCTGAGGATGCTCTCATACGGGCATTATGTCAAAGAGCAAACCCGCCCCTCTGCCACCCGGTACGGTCATCGGTGGTTACCGCATCACCCGTCTGTTGGCGGCAGGCGGGTTTGGTCTCGTCTACCACGCGCGAGACGGTGAGGGGCGCGAGGTGGCCATCAAGGAATACTTGCCCACGACGCTGGTGGAGCGTGCTCCGGGCGAGTTGACGCCGACGGTCCTCCCCAGCAAACTCCCGCTGTATCGGCTCGGTTTGCGCGGGTTTTTCGAGGAGGGGCGTGCGCTGGCGCAGATTTCGCACCGGGCGGTGGTGAGTGTTCTCAATTTTTTTCGGGAGAACGACACCGTTTACATGGTGATGGAGTATCTGCGCGGCGACCCGCTGCAGGCATTCATTTTGACGGCGCGGGAACGTCAGCGCAAGAAAGTGCTGCGCGAAGCGACCATCCGATCACTTTTCGACGAGGTGCTGCGCGGATTGCGGATCGTGCATCAACACAAGATGCTTCACCTCGACATCAAGCCGTCGAATCTGTTCATTACCGATGATAATCGGGTCGTGTTGATCGATTTTGGTGCCGCCCGCAACGTGTTGGACACGGAAGGGGGGTTCGTTCGGCCGATGTATACCCCCGGATTTGCCGCGCCCGAAATGTACCGGCGCACCCGCGGCGAAGGGTTCGGCCCATGGACCGATATTTACGCGATCGGTGCCTGCATCTACTCGTGCATGCGGGGTTATCCCCCGCACGAGGCGACGCAACGGCAAGAAAAAGATCGCCTCGACGAGTCGCTGATGCGATTGCGCGGCGCGTACTCGGATCACCTGATCGACATCGTGCGGTGGTGCATGGCGCTCGATCCGCTTTCTCGCCCCCAGTCGGTATTCGCGCTGCAACGGGAACTTGCACACGAACGGGCGGATGCCGATGCGGCGCCATCCGGCTGGTGGGATCGGCTGCGCTCGAGGCTGGGGACGTCTTCCGCTGATGGCGCCTCGGACGCTGATCGGCGCCCAGGGGAGCGATCCAGTTTCTTGCAAGCGAAATGAAATTTTCGGTATTCCAGGCCACGCACCCGGGCGGCCGCGCCCGCAACGAGGACCGCCTCGGCTACACCTACACGCGCCAGGCGGTGCTGCTGGTGCTGGCTGACGGGATGGGCGGACACCCCGACGGGGATCAGGCGGCGGAGATCGCCGTGCGCACGTTCGTGCAGGCATTCGTCGATGTCGCGCGCCCCAAGGTGCCGGACCCGGCAACGTTTTTGGAGGACACGCTGCTGCGCGCGAGTCAGGCGATCGTTGACTTTGCCCGCGCACGGCAGGCCAAGGAACATCCGCGCACGACTGCGGTGGCGGCGGTGGTACAGGACGGGCGGCTGACCGCCGTACACAGCGGCGACTCGCGCCTGTACTGGGTGCGGCGAGGGCGGCTGCTGACGCGCACGCGCGACCACAGCTACCACGATCGGCCGGGCCTGTTCGGTGAGCTGCCGGCGCACCTCAACCGCAGCGTGCTGTTCACCTGCCTCGGCTCCGAGACGCCCCCGCTGTTCGACCTGCTCGGGCCGCTGTCGCTGGAGCACGGCGACCGCATCCTGCTGTGTTCCGACGGCCTCTGGGGGGTGATGTCCGACGACGACGTGGCCGCCGGGCTGTACGGCCAGCCGCTCGCGGACGCGGTTGCGCACTTGTCCGAATCCGCGCTGCGGCTGGGCGGCCGGCACGGCGACAACGTGACCCTGATCGGGCTCGAGTGGCAGGCCGATGATAATTTTCCGTCCACGCAAGTGCTCGAGTCGCAGCAGCCGCCTTCGGTGCCGGTTCGGTCGAATTTCGGTGTGAATGCCGTTGATGGGGTGGTGGCGAGTGAGCTCGATGACCTCGAAATCGAGCGTACCATTGCGGAAATCAACGACGCGATCCGGCGCACGCGCCGGGTTCCCGCCGCCTCGCCGGGCCCGACCGGCCCGGGCCGGCGCACCTGAACCCCATGAACGTGACCCCATGACCCACGACCCTTTGGTGGCCGCGGGCGCCGTCCGGCGCCACGACGGCCGCGCCCCCGACGAACTGCGCCCGGTGCGCATCACCCGCGGCTACACCGTCCACGCCGAAGGCTCGGTGCTGATCGAATTCGGCCGCACGCGCGTGCTGTGCACCGCCTCGGTGGAAGAGCGCGTGCCCCCGCATAAAAAAGGCAGCGGCGAGGGTTGGGTGACCGCCGAGTACGGGATGCTGCCGCGCTCCACCCACACCCGCACCGAGCGCGAGGCCGCCCGCGGCAAGCAAAGCGGCCGCACGCAGGAGATTCAGCGCCTCATCGGCCGCTCGCTGCGCGCGGTGTTCGACCTGGCAGCGCTGGGCGAGCGCACCCTCACGTTGGATTGCGACGTGCTGCAGGCCGACGGCGGCACGCGCACCGCGGCCATCACCGGCGCCTACGTGGCGGCGCACGACGCGGTGACGCAGCTGTTGGCGGAGGGCCAGCTCGCGCGTAACCCGATCCGCCATCCCGTGGCGGCGGTGTCGGTCGGCATCGTCGGCGGGGTGCCGGTGCTCGATCTCGACTACGTCGAAGACTCCGGCTGCGAGACCGACATGAACGTCGTGATGACCGGCGCGGGGCACTACGTCGAGGTGCAGGGCACGGCCGAGGGCGAGCCGTTCAGCCGCGACGATCTGCAGCGCCTGCTCGCGCTGGCCGACGGCGGCATCCAGCAGCTGATCGCGCTGCAGCGCGCTGCGCTGGCCGGTGCCCAGGTGGGGTGAGGCGATGACGGCATCCCCCGCGCCGCGCCGGCTCGTGCTCGCTTCCAACAACGCGGGCAAGCTCGCCGAGCTGCAGGCGATGTTTGCGCCGCTGGGCCTCGCGCTCGTCACCCAGGGCAGCCTCGGCATTCCGGAAGCGCCGGAGCCGCACCGGACTTTCCTGGAAAACGCCTTGGCCAAGGCGCGGCACGCGTCGGCCGCCAGTGGCCTGCCCGCACTGGCCGACGATGCCGGGCTGTGCGTCGTGGCGTTCGGCGGCGCGCCGGGCGTGGACACGGCGTACTACTGCACGCGCTTCGGCTATCCCAAGAGCGACGCCAACAACGTGCGCGCGCTGCTCGAGCAGATGCGCGACGTGGAGGACCGCCGTGCGGCGATGGTCAGCACCCTGGTCGCCGTGCGCCATCCGGACGACCCGGAGCCGCTGGTGGCCACCGGCCGGGTGGAAGGGCTGATCACCCGCGAGCCGGTGGGCGATGGGGGTTTCGGCTTCGACCCGGTGATGTTCATCCCGGCGTTCGGCTGCACCTTTGCGCAGCTGCCCACCGACGTCAAAAACGCGCACAGCCACCGGGGGCGCGCGGCGCGCGCGATGCTGGCGCTGATGCAGGAGCGCGGGTGGCCGCAGGGATGACGCCGGGCAGCGCGCGCGTGCCGGCCGCCGAGGCGGCGGTGCGGTGGCAGCGCCCGGGGCAGATCCGGCTGTCCGGCCTGCCGCCGCTGGCGCTCTATATCCACCTGCCGTGGTGTTTGCGCAAGTGCCCGTACTGCGATTTCAATTCGCACGAATGGGGGGCGGCCGCCGGGCAGCAGGGGCCGCTGCCGCAGCACGATTACGTGCGCGCGCTGCTGGCGGACCTGGAGGCGAGCCTGCCGCTGGTCTGGGGGCGGCCGGTGGTCAGCGTCTTCATCGGTGGCGGCACGCCCAGCCTGTTCGACCCGGAGTTGATCGGCCGGTTGCTGTCGGACGTGCGCGCGCGCCTGCCGCTCGCGCCGGACGCCGAAATCACGCTGGAAGCCAACCCGGGCACGTTCGAGCGCGAGCGCTTCGCGGCGTTTCGCGACGCGGGCGTGACGCGCCTGAGCATCGGGGTGCAGAGCTTCGACGACCGCTTTCTGCGGGCGCTGGGGCGTGTGCACGACGCGGCGCAGGCGCGCGCGGCGGTGGCCGAGGCGGCGCGGCACTTCGACACCTTCAACCTGGACCTGATGTACGCGCTGCCGGGGCAGACGCTGGCGGATCTGGCGCGCGACCTGGACGCGGCGCTGGTGTTCGAACCACCGCACCTGTCGGTGTACCACCTGACGATCGAACCCAACACCTGGTTTGCCAAGCACCCGCCCGCTGTGCCGGACGACGACACGGCGTACGCGATGCTCGACCACATCACCGCACGCACCGCGGCGGCGGGGTTGGCGCGCTACGAGGTCTCGGCCTACGCGCGGCGCGGCCACCGCTGCCGCCACAACCTGAATTACTGGCAGTTCGGTGACTACCTGGGCATCGGCGCGGGTGCGCACGGCAAGCTGAGCTTTGCCGAGCGCATCGTGCGCCAGGTGCGCTGGCGCGATCCGGCGCGCTACATCGCGCAGGCGCTCGCGGGCGAGCCGGTCGCGCAGGAGACGGAGGTGTCCGCGCGCGACCTGCCGTTCGAGTTCATGCTCAATGCGTTGCGCCTGCGCGACGGTTTTGCCCTGCAAACCTTTAGCGAGCGCACCGGCTTGCCGATGATGGCGGTATCGGCGACGATCGAACGCGCGCGCGATCGGGGGTGGCTCGACGTGGGGGACGACGGCTGGGTGACACCGACCGCGCGCGGCTACGACTGGCTCAGCGACCTGCAGGCGCTGTTCCTGCCCGATTGACGCGCCACCGTGACCAACCGGCGGCGCCGCGGTGAAGGGCGGGGCGGCCCCGTGCACAGGAGGTGGCGCATGCTCGCGATCTATGGCACCTCGGGCCTGATGTACCGCGGCCCGATCGAGGACCTGCGGCGGGTCTTGCCGTCGCTGCGGGCGGCGCGCCCCCGGGCGCTCGCGGTCGAGACCGATCGGCCCGATTTCGCCGACAGCGCCTTCCGGCTCATGGGCCACGGCGACGACGAGGGGCCGGCGCGCCCCGAGGCGACGCTGCCGCGGCCCGCCGCGGTGGCGGTGCAGGCCTACGGCGGCGTGCAGCGCCCCGCCCCCCAACGCCATCCGTTGGAGCGGGTGCGCGACGTGATGACCCCCGAGGCGGTGACCGTGCGCGACGACATGACCGTGGCCGAGGGCTGGCACCGCCTCGCGGAGCGCGCGCTGGGCCAGGCACCGGTGCTGGACGGACAGGGGCGGCTGGTCGGGTTGCTGACGCGGGCGGAATTGCTGCACATCGACCGCCTGCCGCGGCCGGAGGACAGCGCCCTCGTGTGGCGCGCGTTTCTCGCGCAGCCGCTGGCGTCGGTCATGGTGACGCCGGTGCCCGCGGTGACGCCCGATACGGCGTTGCGCCGGCTGGCGCTGGCGCTGCTGACGACGGGGCTGCCCGGGATGCCGGTGATCGACGACGCGGGCGGGCTCGTGGGGTTCGTCTCGCGCAGCGACGTGCTCAAGGCCGTCGTGCACGATCCGCCGCTCGACTTGTGGGCCGGGTAGGCGACAATAGCGCCGACAATAGCGCCCGGGGCACGCCGCTGGCGTGCCCGCTTTCGTTCCACACCCCTTTGCCTGGCCGCTCGCGGCCCTGTCTGTCATCGTGAACGCGCCCGAATCCACCCACGCGAAAGCCTCTCTGACCGAACTCGATCAGCGTACCGGGGGCGCCTTCAGCGCGCCCACCTCCAGCGAGCGCGCCGCCCGCCTGCGCGCCTGGCTCGACACGGATCCGTCGGCGGACGCGTTGGCCGAGGTGTACCGCGAACTGGCACCGCGCGATAAAGGGGCCGCGCGCCTCGTGCGCGAGCGGCTGGACGAGCAGCGCCGCGCCCGGGCGCAAGAGGCGCTGGCCACCGAATGGGCGGCGAAGGCCGAGGCGCTGCTGGCGGCGCCGCGGCTGCACCTGGCCGACGCGATGGCCTGGCAGCGTGACGCCGCCAAAGCCGGGGCACCGCTGTCGCGCGAGCCGCTGGCCGGTCTGCGGCAGCGGCTGGCCGAGCGCATGAAGGCGATCGAAGACCTGCAGACCCGCGTGCAGGTGGAGCGCGAAGCGGCCGGGTTGCTGGTGCAGCGCATCGATCTCCTGTCCACCCAGCCGATCGCCGACGCCCGGGCCGCCCGTGACGCGCTGGCGCAGGACGTCGCCGAGTGGCTGCAGCGCCAGGCCGCGCTGGCGTCGCAACCCGGTTGGCACGACCTCGAGCCGCGCTACCCGGGCCAGATCGACGCGGCGCGGCAGCAGCTCGACGCCGTGTGGCAGGCATTCGAAGCCGCGCTCGCGCAGGCCGTGGCGGCGCTGCAGGACCCGCAGGCACCGCTGCCGGGGGTGCCCGTCTGGGCCGACGAAATCCGCGCCGCGCGTGGCGAGGCCCCGGCAGCCGAGGCACCTGCCGCGGCCGCGCCTGCGCCCAAGGCCGTGCAGGCCCTGGCGCAGGCGGCACTGTTGCCCGCGGTCGAGGCGCTGGAGCGCGAACTGGCGGAGGGCCACACCAAGGCCATGGTGCGGCTGGCGGGGGAGTTGCGCCACCTGCACAAGCTGCACGGCCGCCACGCCGGGGCGGAGCTCGACGTCCGCGCCCAGGTGGCGCTGGCCAAAGCGAAGGAGCTGGAGGACTGGCACCGCTGGCGCGCCGATCAGATCCGCGAAGGGCTGCTGGCCCAGGCGCTGGCGCTGACCCAGGCGCCGGCGTCGGAGCGCCCGAGCGGACGGCAGCTGGCAGACACCATCCGTCAGCTGCGCGAGGCGTGGAAGCAGGCCGACCAGGGCGGCACCTCCAACCACGCGCTGTGGAAGCGGTTCGACGAGGCGTGCAACCAGGCCTACCAGGCGGTGGAGGCGTGGCGGCGCGAGTTCAAGGCGCAGCAGGAGGCCGCGCGGCAGGCGCGCCTTGCGCTGATCGACGAGGTGAGCGCATGGACCGCAGCGCACGCCAGCGACGAGGACTGGCGGGCCCAGGCGCGCGACCTGCACGCGTTCGCCGAGCGTTGGCGCACCGGCGGGCACGTCAGCGAAAAAGTGTTTGCCGAGCTGCAGCCGCTGTGGAAGGCGGCGATGGCCGCGGCGCACGCGCGGCTGGAGGCGGCGCAGGCCGACAGCATCGCGCAGCGGCAGGCGATGATCGCCGAAGCGGAGGCGCTCGCGGCCGAACCGCGCCTGTCGCTGGACGCGGTCAAGGCGCTGCAGCAACGCTGGCAGCAGGAGGCGCAGCGCGTGCCGCTGGAGCGGCGCAAGGAACAAAAACTGTGGGAAGCCTTCCGCGCGCCGATCGACGCGGCGTTTGCGCGTAAGCAGCAGCAGCGCGAGCAGGCGCTGGCGGCGACGAGCCGGCTCGATGCCGCGGTGCTGGAGGCCGCGCGGGCGCTGGAGGAGGCGTGCGCGGCCGACGACGCACAGCGCATTCGGGCCGCGATGGCGGCGCTGCGCGCCGCCGCGCAAGGCGAGGGGATGGCCGTCACCGAACCGGCCGCGCCGCCCGTGGCAACCGAAGCACCCGCCACGCCCGCTGCGTCGCCAGCGGGCGGCGCCCGCCCGCTGGTTGCCCGCCGGGGGATGACCGGCCCGGTGCCGCGCCCGCCGCAGCCAAGCCCGCGGTGCCCCGTGGTCGGCCGGAACGCCCGGCGCCGGCGGCGCCGCGGCCGCGCCTGGGCGATGCGGCGTTCCGGGCGCAGCGGCAGGCCCTGGAGCATGCCGAAGCCAAACTGCGCCAGCTCGCCGCCCGCGCCCATGGCGAGGCGCTCACCGAACTGCTCGCTGCGTGGCAGGCGCGCGATCCGCAGCGCCTGCCCGCCGCGCAGCGCCTGGGCGGGCGGGAGGCCGCCGCGGCACGGCCGCTGTGGGTGCGGGCGCTCAACGCGCCCGCGGGCGACGCCACCGACGCGGGCGAGCCGCTGTTGCGCCTCGAGATCGCCGCGGATCTGCCGACACCGGCCGAGCATCTGGAGGTGCGCCGCCGCCTGCAACTCGTGCTGCTGACGCGCCGCCACGAGCCCGGGCCGAACGAGACCTGGGCGCAGGACGTCGCCCGCGTGCTCGCCACCGCCTATGACGAGGCAAACGCGCGCCGCCTGCAGGCCGCGCTAAAAGGGCTGCTGCGGCGCTGACGGATCGGGGGGGCGCGCTGCGCCGTCCGTTGCGCCTTCAGTCGCGCGGGCGGTCCGGCGCCGCCGCTGGGTGGCCGAAAAACGCGTCGAGCAGTCCGGTCCAGGCCGGGTGTTCGGCGTGCAGCCGCTCGCGGTCCACGCAATACGCTTCGCAGGTGACGGCGAAAAACTCCGCCGGCGACTCGGCGGCGTAGGCGTCGAGCCACGGCGCGGGCTCGCCAAAGCGTTCGTGCAACCCCACCCGGTGCCGGTGCAGGGCGAGTGCCGCCTCCAGCTCGTGCTGCCAGCGGGCACGCGCCGCCGCCGCCGGCAGCCCCAGCAGGCCCGGTGGCAAGCGCGGGCAGCCGTCGGCCGCCATCCCCAGCGGCTTGCCGTGCAGGTCGATCGCGTGGGCAAATTCGTGGATGACGAGGTTGTGACCGACGCCTTGGCCGCCGCTGCCCAGCACGCGCGGCCAGGCGAGGACGATCGGCCCGCCCTGCATCGCTTCGCCGGCCAATTCCTCCTCGTACTCGTGGACGACGCCGACGTCGTCGCGCACGCGCCGCGGCGCGCGCACCTCGTCCGGGTGCAGGATGATGCCGACGAAGTCGTCGTACCACGCCAGCGCCGGCAAGCCGCGAAAGCGCAGGGGCAGGCACGCCTGGGCGGCCACCAGCAGCGCCATGCGGTCGTCGACCACCAGGCCGTGCGCGCCGCTGAACTCCTTGCGCGCCAGAAACGCGGCGCACAGGCCGCGCAGCCGCTCGCGCTCGGCGTCGTCCAGCGCCTGCAGCAGCGGCAGGTCGGCGACCACCCGTGCCCACAGCCGCTCCGGGATGGCTGCACCGTCACCGCCCCGCGCGCGCCAGCGTCGCCGCCAGCGCGCCCAGCGCCGGGCGAGCTGCCGCCACCAGCCGCGCCAGCCGGCGGCCGCGCCGGATGGGGGCGGAGGGCTCATGGGGTCGGGGCCGCCGCCATGGGATGGACGGCCCAGTGCCCGTCGGGGTGCAGGCTCACCACCTGCAGCCGCGGCGGTGTGGCGCGGGCGTCCCAGTCGCTGAGCACCACGCGCATCGCCCCGCCGGGCAGCGTGTCGTGTCCCGGCCGGTGGGTGTGGCCGTGGATCAGCGCGTCCGCGTCGGCGGCGCGCAGCGCGGCGGCGGCCGTGGGGCCGTCGACGTCGACCGGCTCGACCCCCGCCTGGCGCTGCGCCGCCTGGTGCTGCTGGCTGCGCGCGCGCAGCGCCCGCGCCTGCGCCAACCGTTCCGACAGCGGTTGCGCCAGAAACGCCGCCTGCCAGGCCGCGCCGCGCACCTGCGAGCGGAACGCCTGGTAGTCGTGGTCCGCGGTGCACCACGCGTCGCCGTGGCTGAGCAGCCAGCGGCGCCGTCCGAGCGTCAGCCGCGCCGGATCGGCCAGCAGCCGCACCCCGGTGCGCGCAGCGAACCCAGCACCGAGCAGGAAGTCACGGTTGCCGTGCATCACGAACACCGGCCGACGCCGTGCCAATCCAGCCAGGACCCCGACCGCCGCCTGGACGAACGCGATTTCCGGGTCCAGGGCCGGATCGGCGTCGAGCACGTCGTCACCGACCCAGACCTCGAACAGGTCCCCGAGGATGAACAGGGCGTCGAATGGTGCCGCGTCGAGGTAGGCGTGCCACGCCGCCGCGGTCGCGGCGTCCTGCGCGTGCAGGTGCACGTCGGACACGCAGTCCACGCGCTGCCACGTCGCCGGCGCGTTTACGTGCGTCAGCATCGCGCCGTTGTCGGCCATCGGCGCGTCTCCGCTGTCGGGCGCCCCGCTCAGCGGTCGACCACCACCGCCTTGGTGATCACCACGTCCTGCAGCGGCACATCGTCGTGAAAGCCGCGCCGCCCGGTGGGCACCTTGCGGATCGCGTCCACCACCTCGGTGCCGGCGATCACCTTGCCGAACACCGCGTAGCCCCAGCCCTGCGGCGTCGGCGCGGTGTGGTTGAGAAAGCCGTTGTCGGCGACGTTGATGAAAAACTGCGCCGTGGCCGAGTGGGGCGCCTGCGTGCGCGCCATCGCGATCGTGTAGCGGTCGTTTTTCAGGCCGTTGGTGGCCTCGTTCTCGATCGGGGCGCGCGTCGGCTTTTGTTTCATGCCGGGCTCGAAGCCGCCGCCCTGGATCATGAAGCCGTCGATGACGCGGTGGAAGATCGTGCCGTCGTAGTGGCCGTCACGCACGTAGGCGAGGAAGTTTTCGACCGTCTTGGGGGCCTTGGCGGCGTCGAGTTCGAGGGTGATGACGCCGTGGCCGGCGATGTGCAGTTCGACTTGCGGGTTCACGGAGCGGGCTCCAGTTGGGGCGGTGCGCGCGGCGGCCGCCGGTTGCGAAACAGGGGGCTGGGCCAGCGCGGCGCGCCAGCCGATCAGGGACACGGCACCGGCGAGCCATTGCGCCATCGCGCGGCGGCGTGCCGGTTCGGGGGTGGGGTTCGCAGGGGGCGTGGGCGTCGGATGGCGGGCCATGCGGTAAGTCCGTAATGGTGTCGGTGGCGGCGGGCGTCACCGCGCCGCCGGCGGGGTGGCCAGCAGCTGGCGCAGGGCGTCCGCACGCCGGCCCAGCCCGGGGATGTCCGGCTGCAGCGCCAGCGCCCGCTGCCAGTGTCCGAGTGCCAGCTGGGCGTAGACGTCGCCGAGGTTGCGGTGCGCGGTGGCGTAGTCCGGGTGAAAGCGGATGGCCGCTTCGAGCGCGGCGCGCGCTTCCTGCAGCCGGCCGGCGGCGGCGTGCAGCACCGCCAGGTTGTTGTACGGCTCCGGCAGTTCCGGGTAGCGCTGCGTGAGCGTTTCGTACTCGCGCTGCGCGCCCGCGGCATCGCCCGCCGCGGCCAGCGCGACGCCCAGCAGCAGCCGCGCCTGCGCGTCGTCCGGGTGATCCTGCAGCCACTGCTGCAGGCGCTGGCGGGCGAGCACCGCGTCGCCGTCGGCGAGCAGCCGCTGCACTTCCGCGTATGGGGCGGCGGCCGCGGTCGCCGGCTGGGCGTGCAGCGCCGGGCTGCCCAGCGTCACGCCGAGCGCCCACGCGGCGGCCGCGAGGGCGCGCCGCAATGGCCACGGACGGGCGGCTGTGCGGTGGAGGAGGGGGGCAGAGAAATCGGGCATCGGTGCACAATACGCGCCTTTGCAATGGATTGTAGCCCGCGGGTCCGCCCCCGCCGGGCCCCGCACCCGATGACCCTGCGCATCTACAACTCGCTCACGCGCCGGCTGGACCCGCTCGTGCCGCTGGAGCCCGGCCATGTCCGCATGTACGTCTGCGGCATGACGGTGTACGACCTGTGCCACCTGGGGCACGCCCGCTCGATGGTGGCGTTCGACGTCGTGCAGCGCTGGCTCAAGGCCAGCGGCTACCGCGTCACCTACGTGCGCAACATCACCGACATCGACGACAAGATCATCGCGCGGGCGCTCAAGAATGGCGAGACGATCCGGCACCTGACGGACCGCATGATCGACGCGCTGCACGCCGACGCCGATGCGCTCGGCATCGAGCGGCCGACCCACGAGCCGCGCGCCACCGAGTACGTTCCGCAGATGCTCGGCCTGATCGGCCGGCTGGAGGCCAAGGGGCTTGCCTACCGCAGCGACAACGGCGACGTCAATTACCCGGTGCGCGCGTTTCCCGGCTACGGCAAGCTCTCGGGCAAGAGCCTGGACGAGCTGCGCGCGGGCGAGCGCGTGGCGGTGGGCGACGGCAAGCGCGACCCGCTGGACTTCGTGCTGTGGAAAGCGGCCAAGCCGGAAGAGCCCGATGAAGCCAAATGGGACAGCCCCTACGGCGCGGGCCGCCCGGGCTGGCACATCGAGTGCTCGGCGATGAGCTGCGCGTTGCTGGGCGAGAGTTTCGACATCCACGGCGGCGGCGCGGATTTGCAGTTTCCCCACCACGAGAACGAAATCGCGCAAAGCGAAGGGGCGACGGGCCGACCGCTGGCGCAGATCTGGATGCACAACGGCTTCGTGCGCGTGGACAACGAGAAGATGTCCAAGAGCCTGGGCAACTTCTTCACCATCCGCGAGGTGCTCCAGAAGTTCGACGCCGAGACGGTGCGCTTTTTCATCGTGCGCGCGCACTACCGCAGCCCGCTCAACTACAGCGACCAGCACCTGGAGGACGCGCGCGCGGCGCTCAAGCGCCTCTACACGGCGCTGCAGGCCGTGCCGCCGCAGCCGGTGGCGCTCGACTGGGCGGAACCGCACGCCGCGCGCTTCAAGGCCGCGATGGACGAGGACTTCGGCACGCCGGAGGCGGTGGCGGTGCTGTTCGAACTCGCCGGCGAGGTCAACCGCTCGCGCGACGCGCGCCTGAGCGGCCTGCTGCGGGCGCTCGGGGGGACGCTGGGCCTGCTGCAGCAGGATCCCTCCGCCTATTTGCGCTCGGGCGCCGGGCTGGACGAAGCGACGATTGCCGCACGCATCGCCGAGCGTGCCGCGGCCAAGGCGGCGCGCGATTTCGCCACCGCCGACCGCATCCGGGCCGAACTGGCCGCGCAGGGTATCGTCCTCAAGGACGGCCCCGGCGGCACGACGTGGGAGCGGGCGTGAGCGCGGTGCGGTCATCGCCCACCCTGGCGCGGGCGGCCCACGGGCGCGGTGCCGTGTGCACGCCGCCCTACTGGGCGGACGCGTGCGCGCACCTCGGCGCGCGCGACCGGGTGATGGCGCGGCTGATCGCCCAGTACCCGGACGGTTGCCTGGTGTCCCGCGGCGATCCGTTCCTGACCCTGATGCGCAGCGTCGTCGGGCAGCAGATCTCGGTGAAGGCGGCGCAGGCCGTGTGGGACCGGCTGGAAGGGCTGCTTGGCGTGTGCACGCCGCACGCGGTGTTGGCCTGCGGCCCCGAGGCGCTGCGCGCGGCGGGCCTGAGCGCGCGCAAGGTGGAGTATGTGACCGACCTGGCGCGGCACTTCGCGGACGGGCGGCTCGACCCCACCGCGTGGCACGCGATGGAAGACGAAGCGATCATCCGCGAGCTCGTCGCAATCCGCGGCATCGGTCGCTGGACCGCGGAGATGTTTTTGATCTTTCACCTGATGCGCCCCGACGTGCTGCCGCTGGACGACGTCGGGTTGATCCGGGGCATCAGCGTCAGCTATTTCTCCGGTGAGCCCGTCAGCCGCAGCGAGGCGCGCGAGGTCGCCAGCGCGTGGGCCCCGTACCGCAGCGTGGCGACTTGGTATATTTGGCGCTCGCTGGACCCGTTGCCGGTGGCGTACTGATCGTTGCCGCCGTGACGCCGTGTGTGCCGCGGCGGCGACCGCGTGGGGCCGTGACGGCCCATGGAGTGACAACTTGGCCAAACGCAACTTTCTGGATTTCGAGCAGCCGATCGCGGAACTCGAAGCCAAGATCGAAGAGCTGCGCTACGTGCAGACGGAATCGGCGGTCGACATCTCCGACGAGATCGAGCGCCTGAGCAAAAAGAGCCAGCAGCTCACGAAGGAGATCTACAGCAAGCTCACGCCGTGGCAGGTGACCAAGATCGCCCGCCACAGCGACCGCCCCTATACGCTCGACTACGTGCGCGAGATCTTCACGCACTGGACCGAGCTGCACGGCGACCGCCACTTCGCCGACGACCAGAGCATCGTCGCGGGGCTGGCGCGCTTCAACGGCCAGCCGTGCGCCGTCATCGGGCACCAGAAGGGGCGCGATACCAAGGAGCGGGCGCTGCGCAACTTCGGCATGACCAAGCCCGAGGGCTACCGCAAGGCGCTGCGCGTGATGAAGCTGGCGGAGAAGTTCCGGCTGCCGATCTTCACCTTCGTCGACACGCCCGGTGCCTATCCGGGCATCGACGCGGAGGAGCGCAACCAGTCCGAGGCCATTGGGCGCAACATCTTCGAGATGGCGCAGCTCGAAGTGCCCATCATCAGCACCATCATCGGCGAAGGCGGCTCGGGCGGGGCGCTCGCGATCGCGGTGGCCGACCAGGTGCTGATGCTGCAGTACGCGGTGTACTCCGTCATCAGCCCGGAGGGCTGTGCGTCGATCCTGTGGAAGACCGCCGACAAGGCGCCGGAAGCGGCCGAGGCGCTGGGCATCACCGCGCACCGGCTCAAGGCGCTCGGCCTCGTCGACAAGATCGTCAACGAGCCGGTGGGCGGTGCCCACCGCGACCCGCAGCAGATGGCGGCGATGCTCAAGCGCGCGCTGGCCGAGTCGCTGCGGCAGGTGGCCGACCTCGACCCCGCTGCGTTGATCGAGCGCCGCCATGCCCGGCTCAACGCCTACGGGCGCTTCACCGACACCAAGGCCGAGCGCGCCTGAGGCCGCGGCCGCGGCGCTCGCCGCGTGGGCGCAGCGGCATCCCGACCTGGACCGGGCGGGCGCCCCGCTGCTCGTCGCCTACAGCGGCGGGGCGGACTCCACCGCGCTGCTGCTCGCGGCGCTGGCGCGCTGGCCGCAGCGCGTGCGCGCCGTGCACGTGCACCACGGCCTGCAGGCCGCGGCCGACGCCTTCGAGCAGCACGTGCGCGCGTGTTGCGCCGCATGGGGCGCGCCGCTGGAGGCGGTGCGCGTGCAGGTGCCGCGCACGCCCGGCCGCAGCCCCGAGGAGGCGGCGCGCGCGGCGCGCTACGCGGCCTTGCGTGACGCTGCGCACCGCCACAGCGCGGCCGCGGTCTTGCTGGGCCACCACGCGCTCGACCAGATCGAGACGGTGCTGCTGGCGCTCACGCGCGGCGCGGGGCTGCCCGGGCTGGCCGCGATGCCCGAGCGTGCCGAGCGCGACGGCGTGACGTGGGGGCGGCCGCTGCTGGCCGCGGACGGCCGCGCGCTGCGCGCGCAACTGGCGGCCGCCGGCGTGCTGTGGGTGGACGACCCGACCAACGCGGACCCCCACCCCGTGCGCAACCGGCTGCGCCACGCGGTGTTGCCGGCGCTGCTGGCCGCGTTTCCGCAGGCGCCGCAGACCTTTGCGCGCAGCGCGCGGCACGCGGCGAGCGCGCAGGCGCTGCTGACGGCGCTGGCGCGCGAAGACGGGCATGCGATCGGTGACCCGCCGCGGTTGACGGCCCTGCGCGCGCTGCCGCCCGCGCGGGCGCTCAATGCGCTGCGGCACTGGCTGCGCGAGCGCCACGGGGCACAGGCGTCGGACGCCCAGTGGCGGGCGCTGATGCAGCAAATCGATGCCGCGCGCACGCGCGGCCACCGCATCGAGCTGCGCCTGGGGCCGGGGCGTATCCGGCGAACCGGGGACGTGCTGACCTGGGAGCCGGACCCGGCGCTCAGCGGCGCCACCACCACAGCAGCAGGCTCAACAGCACCGACACCACCACGCTCGTGCCCAGCGGAAAGTAAAAGCTGAACCCCTCGCGCTCGATCGCGATGTCCCCGGGCAGCCGGCCCCACGGCAGCCGCGCAAGCCACGGCCACAGCAGACCCGCCACCAACAGCACCACCCCCGCGGTGATCAGAAACCGTTGCATCGCCACCTATAATCTCAGGGTTTGCCCGCACCTGGGCCGGGCGACCTCGCAACAGCATACCCCATGGCACTGATCGTTCACAAGTACGGCGGCACGAGCATGGGCTCGACCGAGCGCATCCGCAATGTCGCCAAGCGCGTCGCCAAATGGGTGCGGGCCGGCCACCAGATGGTGGTCGTCCCCAGCGCCATGAGCGGCGAGACCAACCGGCTGCTCGGCCTGGCCAAGGAACTCGCGCCATCCAAGCCCGGTGACGCCTATTACCGCGAGCTGGACCAGCTCGCCTCCACCGGGGAGCAGGTCTCGGTGGGGCTTCTGGCCATCGCCCTGCAGACCGAAGGCATCGACGCCGTCTCGTACTGCGGCTGGCAGGTGCCGATCCGCACCAACAGCGCCTACACCAAGGCGCGCATCGAGTCGATCGACGACCGCCGCATCCGCGCGGATCTGGCCGCCGGCAAGGTCGTCATCATCACGGGCTTCCAGGGTGTGGACGCCGGCGGCAACATCACGACCCTGGGGCGCGGCGGCTCCGACACCTCGGCGGTGGCGGTGGCCGCGGCGATCAAGGCCGACGAGTGCCTGATCTACACCGACGTCGACGGCGTCTACACCACCGACCCGCGCGTCGTGCCCGAGGCGCGGCGCCTGGAGCGCATCAGCTTCGAGGAAATGCTGGAAATGGCCAGCATGGGCTCGAAGGTGCTGCAAATCCGCTCGGTGGAGTTCGCGGGCAAGTACCGCGTGCCCATCCGCGTCCTGTCCAGCTTCACCCCCTGGGACATCCCGATCGACGAAGAAGCCCGCAGCGGCACCCTGATCACTTTCGAGGAAGGCGAATCCATGGAACAAGCCGTCGTCTCCGGCATCGCGTTCAACCGTGACGAGGCCAAGGTCTCGGTGCTGGGCGTGCCCGACAAGCCCGGCATCGCCGCGCAAATCCTGGGGGCGGTGGCCGACGCCAACATCGACGTCGATGTCATCATCCAGAACGTCGGCAAAGACGGGCGCACCGACTTCAGCTTCACCGTGCACCGCAACGACCTGGCGCGCGCGCTGGACGTGCTCAAGACCCAGGTGGTGCCGGCGCTCGGCGCCACCGACGTGGTAGGTGACGCGCGCATCTGCAAGGTCAGCGTGGTGGGCATCGGCATGCGCAGCCACGTCGGCGTGGCCAGCCGCATGTTCCGCTGCCTCGCAGCCGAGGGCATCAACATCCAGATGATCTCGACCTCCGAGATCAAGATCTCGGTCGTCATCGACGAGAAGTACATGGAGCTCGCCGTGCGCGCGCTGCACCGCGAGTTCGACCTCGACCAGCCGACCGACACACTGCAGGGCGCCTGATTTTTTGTGCGCCAAGCGTCGCCAGCGCCCCGACTTCGGGCATAATGGCGACTCTTCGGAGTGATGACCGAGAGGCCGAAGGTGCTCCCCTGCTAAGGGAGTATACGGGCTAAAACCCGTATCGAGGGTTCGAATCCCTCTCACTCCGCCAGTCATGGTCCCCGACACCGGCCGGTGTGCGGGGATTTCGTCTTTTCAGGAGCATCGGCGATGACAGCGACGGCAGGCACAGCGGCAACCGAGGCGCGGCGGGCGATCGTCGTGCTGGGCATGGGCGGCACGATCGCGGGGCGCGCCGCCGTGGCTGCCGACGTGGTCGGCTACCGCGCCGGCGTGGTGCCGGTGGCGGCGTTGCTGGAAGGGGTGCCGCTGCCCGCCGGGTGGCGCACCGAGGGCGAGCAGGTCGCCAACGTCGACAGCAAGGACATGGGGGTCCCGTTGTGGCGCGACCTGCTGGCGGCGGCGTACCGGCACCTGCAGCGGTCGGACGTCGGGGCGCTCGTGGTCACCCACGGCACCGATACGCTGGAGGAAACGGCGTGGGTGCTGCAGGCGGTGCTGCAGCCCGAGCGGCCGGTGGTGTTGGTGGGGGCGATGCGCCCGGCCTCTGCGCTGGCACCGGACGGGCCGGGCAACCTCGCGGATGCCCTGACGCTCGCCGCCGACGCAGCCCAACGCGGTATCGGCGGGGTGTGGGTGACGCTGGCAGGGCGGGTGTTCGATGCGCGCACGGTGCGCAAGGTGCACCCGATGCGTCTCGATGCCTTCGCAGGCGGGGACGCGGGGCCGGCCGCTTGGGTCGAGGCGGGCCGGGTGCGATGGCTCACCGCTGCGATGCCCGCCGCATCGGCGGACGCCGCGCGCGCGGCACGCATCGACACGGTGCTGGCGGCGTCGGTCTGGCCGCGGGTGGAGTGGATCCACAGCCACGGCGGTGCCGACGGGGCGCTGGTGCGTGCGCTGTTGCAGCAGCGCCGGGCGGCGCTCGCCGGCGGGGACGCGGATCCGCCGCTGGCCGGGCTCGTGGTGGCCGGGACGGGCAACGGCTCGCTGCATACCGCGCTGACCGAAGCCCTGGCGCAGGCGGCGAGAGAGGGCGTTGCCGTGCGGGTGACGACCCGCTGCGCCGAAGGGGTGGTCGTCGGCGAGGGCGGGCGCGGCGGCAACATCTGGCCCGTGACCGACCTGCCGCCCGCCAAGGCGCGCATCGCGCTGGCGCTGGAGCTGCTGTGGCGCGCGGCAGGGGTACCCGTCAGTCCTGCAGGGCCTGGAAGACGCGCTGAGTGATTTCCTCCACCGTGCCCAGCCCGCTGATGGCGCGGTATTTCGGGGCGACGCCGGGCTCGCGCTCGGCCCACTGGCGGTAATAGTCGACCAGCGGACGCGTCTGCGCGGCGTAGACGTCGAGCCGCTTGCGCACGGTCTCTTCCTTGTCGTCGTCGCGCTGGATCAGGTCTTCCCCGGTGACGTCGTCCTTGCCTTCAACCTTCGGCGGGTTGAACTTGATGTGGTAGGTGCGCCCGGACGCCGGGTGCACGCGCCGGCCGCTCATGCGCTCGATGATCGCGTCGAACGGCACGTCGATTTCGAGCACGTAGTCGATGCGCACCCCCGCCTCGCGCATCGCGTCGGCCTGGGGAATGGTGCGCGGGAAACCGTCGAACAGAAACCCGTTGGCGCAGTCCGGCTGGGCGATACGGTCTTTGACCAGATCGATGATCAGCGCGTCGCTGACGAGTCCGCCGGCGTCCATCACCTTCTTCGCCTCCAGTCCCAGCGGGGTCCCCGCCTTGACGGCCGCGCGCAGCATGTCACCGGTGGAGATCTGGGGGATGCCGTATTTCTGACAGATGAATGCCGCCTGTGTGCCCTTGCCAGCGCCCGGAGCGCCCAACAGGATCAGTCTCATGGGTTTCCTTTTCTCGTCGCGAACAGAGAGGTTTGCGGGGACCGCTGCGCAGGGTCTCCTCGTCGGTGACACAGCGGGTGGCGCTAGGCCAGCGGCCAAAAGAATAGCACGCCTGTCCCGACACAAACTGACAGCGGCGGATACCGCCCCGGGTGTCAGCGAGGTCCCTGGCCCCACAGCGCCCGCACGCGTTCCAGGTCGGCCGGGGTGTCGACGCCGGGGCCCGGGGCGTGCGCGGTCACGGTGACCGCGATGCGCTCGCCGTGCCACAGCACGCGCAGCTGTTCCAGCGACTCGCAGCGCTCGATGGGGGCCGGCGTCAGTTGGGGGAAGCGCCGCAGAAACCCGGCCCGGTAGGCGTAGAGGCCGATATGGCGCAGCGGCGCGGCCCCTGGGGGCCACGCCACGAGTTCCAGTGCCGTATCGTGGCGCGGCGCGTCGCGCCACCACGGCAGTGGGGCGCGGCTGAACAGCAGTGCGGTGCCGTGCCGGTCCAGCACGACCTTGACGACGTTCGGGTTGAACAGCTCGGCGGCCGACCCGATCGGATGGGCCGCCGTGGCCATGACGCAGTCGGGGCGGCTGTGCAGGATTGTCGCCACCTCGCGCACCAGCGCCGGCGGGATCAGCGGCTCGTCGCCCTGGACGTTGACGACGATCGCGTCGTCAGGCAGCGCCAGCCGGTCCACCGCCTCGGCCAGCCGGTCACTGCCGCTGGCGTGGTCAATCCTTGTGAGGACGGCGTCCACACCGTGGGCGGCGCAGGCCTCGGCGATGGCCGCATCGTCGGTGGCCACCGTGCACGAGCGCGCACCGCTGGCGCGGGCGCGCTCGGCGACGCGCACCACCATCGGCGCCCCACCGATGTCGGCCAGCGGCTTGTCCGGCAGCCGGGTGGAGGCCCGGCGGGCCGGGATGATGACGTCGAACGCGGGTGCGGTCATGCGGTCTGCTTCAGAGGGTGGTTGCAGGCGGCGGCTTCACGGCGCGGCCGGGCGTGGCGGTGCCAGCCGGTCCAGCTCGGCCTCGTCGAGCGCACGCGCTTCGTTTTCGAGCATGATCGGGATGCCGTCCCGGATGGGGTAGGCCAGTCGCGCCCCGCGCGAGACCAGCTCCTGCGTCTCGCGCACGTAGACGAGCGGCCCTTTCGTGACCGGGCACACCAACAGTTCGAGCAGCTTGCTGTCCATGCGGCCATCATAGCGCGCCGGGGCGCGGGCGCAGCGGCGCCAGCACCCGATCGACGGCGGCGTACCACGCCGGCTCGATGACCAGCCGCAGCGGTACGCGCCACACGGTCACCCTGTCCGGCAACGGCGCACGCTGCAGCTTGACGGCGTCCTTGTCCGTGCACAGCCACACGCGCGGCGCATCCGGCAACGCAGCGGCGCTGCGCAATGCGGCCAGCAGGTCGGCCGCTGACGCGTGGTCCGGCCGGGCGAGCGTGCGCGTCAGGTTAAGGCCGCGCGCGCGCAGCATGCCGAAGAACGCCGCCGGGCGCGCGATGCCGGCGATCGCGCCCAGCGGCGTGCCGTCGCGCGCCCAGTCCGCCAGCGGACGCGCGTGCCCCGCCGGGTCGAACGCCTGGTCAGCGAGTGCCCGCTCGGAGCGGAACTCTGGGTAGGGGTGCGGGCGCGGTCCCTCCCGCGGCGGGGCCGTCCGCAACACGAGCGCCGGCCCGCCGCCCCAGATCGGTGCCGGCCAGGGCTGCCGCAGCGGCCCCGCCGGCAGCAGCCTGCCGTTGCCCACGTCGCGCTCGTCGAACACGACGATCGTCAGGTCGCGCGCCAGCGCCCAGTGCTGCATGCCGTCGTCGCTGACGACGATGTCGATCGCCGGGTGGCGCCGCAGCAGCGCCCGCGCCGCCGCCGGCCGGTCGGCGCCGACCGCGATCGGCACACCGGTCTCGCGCGCGATCAGCGCCGGCTCGTCGCCGCAGCGCTCGGGGTCGGCCAGGGCCCCCGGGTCGAGCACCAGCGGCTCACCCCGGCCGCCGCCGGTGCGCCCGTAGCCGCGCGAGACGACGCCCGGCATCCAGCCCCGCGTGCGCAGGTGGTGCAGCAGCGCGATCACGGTGGGCGTCTTGCCGGCGCCGCCGGCGACGACGTTGCCGACCACCACCACCGGCACCGGCAGGCGTTGCGCCGAGTGCCTGCGGTGGCGCCACCACCAGCCGCGGGCGGCGAGCGCGGCGCCGTACAGGCACGCCAACGGCCGCAACGCCCATGCCAGCGGCCCGCGCGCCAGCCAGAGGCGGCCCGGGTCCGGCGCGGACATCAGCGGCCCTCGCCGCGCTGTGTGGAGAAGGTGATCTGCGTCAGCCCCGCCTGCCGCGCCGCGTCCATCACGTTGATGACGGACTGGTGGCTGGCGGCGGCGTCGGCCTGGATCACGAGGATCGGGTCCCGCCGCGCGGCGGCGGCGCCGCGTAGCGCGGTCATCAGCGCCTCGACGCCGTGCTGTTCCAGTAGCCGGTCATCGACCGCGTAGCGCCCGTCGGCGCCTACCGTGACCACCACTTCCGCCGGTGGCTGCGGTGGCTGTTCCGCGTTGGCCACCGGCAGGTTGACCTGCAGCGCGGTGCTCTGGCTGAACGTGGTGGTCAGCATCAGGAAGATCAGCACCACCAGCAGAATGTCGATGAACGGGATCAGATTGATCTCCGGCTCCTCGCGGTCGCCGTGCCGGAAGTTCATGGGCGTCTCCTCGCTTGGGGGCCGTCAGCGCCGCAGGGTTAGCAGGTGGTGCACGAAGCGCTCCGCCGCGACCTCCATCTGCAGCAGCAGCGCGTCGGCGCGCGCGCGGTAGTAGCGCCAGAAGATCAGTGCCGGGATCGCGATGATCAGGCCGAACGCGGTGTTGTAGAGCGCCACCGAGATCCCGTGCGCGAGCTGCGCGGGGTTGCCGCCACCGGGCAGTAGGCCCCCGGGGCCCGCCTGGGAGCCGAAGATCTCGATCATGCCGATCACCGTGCCCAGCAGGCCGAGCAGCGGCGCGGCCGACGCCACCGTCGCGAGCGCGCCGAGGTAGCGTTGCAGGCGCGCCGCCGCCAGCCGCCCCGCGGATTCGAGCTGGGCCCGCAGCTCCGCCTCGGTCACGCCGGGGTTGGCGTGCAGCGCGCGAAAGCCACTGGCCAGCACGGCGCCGAGCAGCGAGTTCTCGGCGAGCTGCTCCACCACCGCCGGGGGCGGCACGCCGGCGCGCGAGGCCTGGATCGCCTCGTCGAGCAATGTCGGCGGGGCGACCTTGGTCGCGCGCAGACTGACGGCGCGCTCGATGATCAGGGCCAGCCCCACGACGGAGCACACGATCAGGGTCCAGATGGGCCAGCCGGCGGCTTGTATGATCGACAACAAGACAGTCTCTCCCTTGCGATGCAGTTCGGTACGGTTGGCATTATCGGTCACGTGCACCGGGGTGCCGCTGCCCGGCGTGTTCCGATCCGGTGTCCCGATGCCCCATGATTCGCCCCCGCCGATGCCCGCGACCGACCGCGCCGCGGCGCTGACCTTCCCGCAGGCGTTCGCCCCACGCGGGGGCGCGGCCGCCGATCCCGATGACCCCCCGGCCTGGCCGGTGGGGGCGCTGGTGGCGGCGGTGGCGGATGCGTTGCGCGCGCGCTTCAACCCCGTGCGCGTGGCGGGGGAGGTCGCGGGCTGCCAGCGCGCCGCGAGCGGCCACGTGTATTTCACGCTGAAGGACGAACAGGGGCAGTTGCGCTGCGCGCTGTTCCGGCGCGCGGCCGAGGCGAGCCCCGTGGCGCTGCGCGACGGCCTGCGCATCGAGGCGCTCGGCCGGCTGGACGTCTATGCGCCGCGCGGCGACCTGCAGCTGATCGTCGAGCGCGTGCGCCTGGCGGGGCAGGGCGCGTTGTACGAAGCGTTTCTGCGCCTCAAGGCCCAGCTTGCCGCCGAGGGGCTGTTCGACGCCGCCCGCAAGCGCCCGCTGCCGCCATATCCCACCAGCATCGGGGTCGTCACGTCGCTGGAAGCGGCGGCGTTGCGCGACGTGGCCACCACGCTGGCGCGGCGCGTGCCGCACCTGCCGGTGTGGCTCTACCCGGCACCGGTGCAGGGGGTGGAGGCGCCCGCGCGGCTGTGCGCGGCGCTGCAGCGCGCCTACGACGATCACCGCAGGCTCGGGCGGCCGTCGGTGCTGCTCGTCGTGCGTGGTGGCGGCTCGCTCGAAGACCTGTGGGCGTTCAACGACCCGGCGCTCGTGCGCCTGCTCGCGCGCGCGCCGATGCCGGTCGTCGTCGGCGTGGGGCACGAGACCGACTTCACGCTGGCCGACTTCGTCGCCGATCTGCGCGCGCCGACCCCGACGGCGGCGGCCGAGCTGTGCGCGCCCGCCGCCGAGGCGCTGCGCACGGCGCTGGCCCGCTGGCAGGAGCGGGCGACCGCCGCGCTGTGGCGGCGACTGGACACGGCGGCGCAGCGGTTGGACCGCGTGGCCCAGCGCCTTGGGCGCCCGTCGGCGGTGACGGGCCGCGAGCGCGCGCGCCTGCAGACGCTGGAACACCGGATGCAGCGCGCCGCGGCGTTGCGTACGGAGCGCGTGCGTCAGCAGCTCGAGCGGCTTGCGTTCGCATGGCGCGCCGCCGCGCAGCGCGAGACCGAACGGCGGGGCGAGCGACTGGCCCGGCTCGCCGACGCGTGGCAGGCGGCGACGAGCAGCGCGATCGACACGCAGTGGCAGCGGCTCGCGCGCGCGCAGACGCAGCTGGCGCTGCTCGATCCGCAACGCGTCGTGCAGCGCGGGTACGCGCTCGTGACCGACGCGGCCGGTCACGTCCTCACCGACGCCCGCCGGACCCGGCCCGGTGACGCGCTGCACGTGACCCTGGCCGCGGGACGGCTGGACGCGCGGGTCGAGACCGTGCACCTCGACCCGCCCCACTGAAGGCGCATCCCGGGCGGGGACAAGCGCCACCGGCCAACGCGTGCTTGGTCCACCTTGCCTACAATGCGAACGCCCATAACGACTCGGAAGAGGAAACACCATGGAACACACTTTGCCCCCCCTGCCGTTCGCGATCGATGCCCTGGAGCCGTACTACTCCAAGGAAACGCTGGAATACCACCACGGCAAGCACCACAACGCGTACGTCGTCAACCTGAACAACCTGCAAAAAGGCACCGAGTACGAGTCGATGGCGCTGGAGGACATCATCCGCAAGGCGCCCAACCCCGGCCCGATCTACAACAACGCCGCGCAGGTGTGGAACCACACGTTCTTCTGGAACTGCATGAAGCCGGGCGGCGGCGGTGAGCCCACCGGGGCGCTGGCGGCGGCGATCAACGCCAAGTGGGGCAGCTACGCCGCCTTCCGTGACGCGTTCGTCAAGAGCGCGGTCGGCAATTTCGGCTCCGGCTGGACGTGGCTGGTCAAAAAGCCGGACGGCAGCGTCGATATCGTCAACACCGGTGCCGCAGGCACGCCGCTGACCACCGCCGACAAGGCGCTGCTGACGGTGGATGTGTGGGAGCACGCCTACTACATCGATTACCGCAACCTGCGCCAGAAGTTCGTCGAGACCTTCCTCGACAAGCTGGTCAACTGGGACTTCGCCCTGGCCAATTACGCCTGAGCCCGGCGAGCGCGGCGGGCTCGCGCACGGGCCCGTCCGACGGCGTCGCGCGGCAGCGCGCGCCGGCGCCTCAGGGCCGGCCGCGCGGGGGCAATCGCCCCGCGGGTATGGGCTGGCAGCGTCGCGTTGGTGGACGCGGCGACGAGCGTCCCCGGCATGGCCCGTGTGCAACTCAACGCGTGCCAAACGGCGCGCCTGCGAGGCGGAACCCAGCCCCGATGCCGCGCTGCGCAAACCAGCCGCGCGGCATTTCCAGCACGAAACGCACCGGCTCGCCGGAGCAGTGGTTCGTTTCGTCGTGCGGGCGCATGTCGGCCAGGTTGACGATGCGCCCGTCCTCGGCGAGGAACGCCGCGGTGAGCGGGATGAAGGTATTTTTCATCCAGAAGCACTGCACCGCCGGCGCGTCGAACACGAACAGCATCCCCTCGTTCGGCCCGAGCTCGCGCCGCCACATCAGGCCGATGGCGCGCTGCGCCGGCGTGGCGGCGACTTGCGCGTCGATGCGGTGCATACCAGCGCGCAGCGTCACGCGCGGCAGATCCCGCTGCGGCTCGGACGGCTGGGCCGCAGCACCCGTGCCCGCGAGCAGCGCCGCCACGGCCGTTATCGCCGTCATTGCGGTGACCGCACCCCGGCACCACCGCCGGGTGCCGAACGATCGATCCCGCGCACGCCCCGAGGGGCTGGCAGGGAATCCCAAGCGGGGAGGGGTCGCGCGCATGTCAGGTTGACGGAGGGATTCTCGATAGAATTGATTGTAGGGCCCCGCGCCTACCCGGCGTGCGGGCATTACACCCCCAAACGGAGACCCCGCTCATGTACCAACACATCCGCGTGCCCACCGAAGGCCAGAAGATCACCGTCAACCCCGACATGTCGCTCAATGTGCCGGACAACCCGATCGTCCCCTACATCGAAGGCGACGGCACCGGCGTCGACATCACGCCCGTGATGATCAAGGTGGTGGACGCCGCGGTGGCCAAGGCCTACGGTGGCCAGCGCAAGATCCACTGGATGGAGGTGTACGCGGGCGAGAAATCGACCCGGGTGTACGGTCCCGACGTCTGGCTGCCGGACGAAACGCTGCACGCACTCAAGGAGTACGTCGTCTCCATCAAGGGGCCGCTGACGACGCCGGTGGGCGGCGGCATCCGCAGCCTCAACGTCGCGCTGCGTCAGGAGCTCGACCTCTACGTGTGCCTGCGGCCGGTGCGCTACTTCAAGGGCGTGCCCAGCCCGCTGAAGGAGCCGGAAAAGACCGACATGGTCATCTTCCGCGAGAACTCCGAGGACATCTACGCCGGCATCGAATACCCGGCGCGCAGCGACAAGGCCAAGAAGCTCATCCAGTTCCTTCAGGAGGAGCTGGGCGTGACCAAGATCCGCTTTCCGGAATCGTCGGGCATCGGCATCAAGCCGGTGTCGCAGGAGGGCACGGAGCGCCTCGTGCGCAAGGCCATCCAGTACGCGATCGACAACGACAAGCCCAGCGTGACGCTCGTGCACAAGGGCAACATCATGAAGTACACCGAAGGGGCGTTCCGCGACTGGGGCTACGCGCTGGCGCAGCGTGAGTTCGGCGCGCAGCCCATCGACGGCGGCCCGTGGTGCAAGTTCACCAACCCGAAGACGGGGCGTGAGATCGTCATCAAGGACTCGATCGCCGACGCGTTCCTGCAGCAGATCCTGCTGCGCCCGGCCGAATACTCGGTGATCGCGACGCTCAACCTCAACGGCGACTACATCTCCGACGCGCTGGCGGCGCAGGTCGGCGGCATCGGCATCGCGCCGGGCGCAAACCTGTCGGATTCGGTCGCGTGCTTCGAGGCCACGCACGGCACGGCGCCCAAGTATGCCGGCAAGGACTACGTCAACCCGGGCTCCGAGATCCTGTCGGCCGAGATGATGCTGCGCCACATGGGCTGGAAGGAAGCCGCCGACCTCATCATCGCGTCGATGGAAAAAGCGATCCTGAGCAAACACGTCACCTACGACTTCGCCCGCCTGATGGAGGGAGCCACGCAGGTGTCGTGCTCGGGCTTTGGTCAAGTGATGATCGAAAACATGTGACAAGCTGCCCGCGCACACGGTGGCGGCCCTGTACGCTTGCCGTGTCGGTGGCGCAAGGTGGCACCGCATAATGAGCGGTGCCATTCGTTTTTGGTCTGCACAGTGGGTGTCGATCCAACGCGGTGGCCGACACCGTGGGTTGGTGCCGTTGATCGTTGAGTTTTTGTTGACTTTCAGGGAGTGGCGTACGCATGGCGATCGAGCTCTACAACGACGGGCAGCATGTCTGCATCATGTTTAGCGAGTTGGTGGACGACGAGGCCAGCTCTGCCGTACAGGCCAACCAGTTTTTGATCGTGACCGGCGACGAGGGCGCGCTCATCGACCCCGCGGGCAACATGACCTACAACGCCCTGGTCATGGCGATGAGTCGGTATTTCCCGTTCAAGCGCCTCAAATACTTGTTTGCCTCACACCAGGACCCGGACATCGTCGCTTCGCTCAACAAGTGGCTCATGGCCACCGACTGCACGTTGTACGTCTCGAAGCTGTGGGAGCGGTTCGTGCCCCATTTTTGCACCCTCAATCGCAGCGAGGGGCGAATCATCGGGATCCCGGACGCGGGGGGGCGCTTCGATCTGGGTGGGACGACGCTCGTCGCGCTGCCGGCGCATTTTTTGCACGCGGAGGGCAATTTCCAGTTCTACGATGTGCGCTCGAAGATCCTGTTTTCCGGGGACATGGGAGCCTCGCTCGTCCATCACAGTGCCGTGAGCGAGCCGATCACGACGGTCGCGGAGCTTCGGGCGCATCTGCCACGGATGGAAGGGTTTCACCGGCGCTACATGGTGTCGCGTAAGGTGTGCCGTCTGTGGGCCAACATGGTGCGAGGGATGGACGTCGACGTGATGGTGCCGCAGCACGGGCGGTACTTCGTGGGGCGCGAGGTCGTCCACGCATTTCTGGATTGGATCCAGGACCTCGAGTGCGGCATCGACCGCATGACCCAAGAGCACTATCAGGTACCTGCCTGACGGTTCGCGTTTTTCGCTCTCGGTCCGACGCCGTTTGCGTGGCACGGGCACGCGGTGCCGTGCGATGGCCGCCGCCCGCCGGGGTCGGTTGCTTTGGGGGTGCGGTTTCGGTGCGGCGCCACCACGCCCCCGCCCGTGCGTCCCCCGGGGATTTGTTGCAGAATGTCCGGCATGGCCACGACACCGAAACAACCCGACCTGACCCCGCGCCTGCCCGGCGGCGGCGATGCGGTGGTGTTGGAGCGTCGCCGCCAGCGCGTGCAGCCGCCGAAGATGTACCAGGTCGTGCTGCTCAACGACGACTTCACGCCGATGGAGTTCGTCGTGCACGTGCTGCAGGAAGTATTTCACAAGGACCGCGAGACGGCGACCCAGATCATGCTCAAGGTGCATGTGCACGGGCGCGGCGTCTGCGGTGTCTACACCCGTGACATCGCCCACACCAAGGTGGAGCAAGTCACCCAACAGGCGCGCGCCGCGGGGCACCCGCTGCAATGCGTCGCAGAGCCCATTGAATAGCGTGGGTTTTGCCCCCATACCCGGATGTGCAGGCCGCGACGACGCGCTATGCTAGAGCCCCAGAGTGAAGGAAGTGCCCCATGATTGCCCAAGAGCTTGAAGTCAGTTTGCACATGGCCTTTGTCGAGGCCCGGCAGCAGCGGCACGAATTCATCACCGTCGAGCACCTGCTGCTGGCGCTGTTGGACAACCCGAGCGCCGCCGAGGTGCTGCGCGCGTGCAACGCCAATATCGAAGACCTGCGCAAGTCGCTGACCACCTTCATCAAGGAAAACACCCCGCAGGTGGCCGGCACGGATGAAGTGGACACCCAGCCGACGCTGGGCTTTCAGCGCGTGATCCAGCGCGCCATCATGCACGTGCAGTCCACCGGCAACGGCAAGAAGGAGGTCACCGGTGCCAACGTGCTGGTGGCCATCTTCGGCGAGAAGGATTCGCACGCGGTCTACTACCTGCACCAGCAGGGCATCACGCGGCTGGACGTGGTCAACTATATCGCGCACGGCATCCGCAAGGGCGACACGCCCGAGCCCACCAAGGCCAGCGACGGCAGTGCCGCCGAAAACGAAGAGTCGGCCGACGCCGCCAAAGGCAACGAGAAGGCGTCGGTGCTGGAGCAGTTCACGCAGAACCTCAACCAGCTCGCGCGCGAGGGCAAGATCGACCCGCTGATCGGCCGCGAGCACGAGGTCGAGCGCGTGATCCAGATCCTGTGCCGCCGGCGCAAGAACAACCCGCTGCTCGTGGGCGAGGCCGGGGTCGGCAAGACCGCGATCGCCGAGGGGCTGGCGTGGCGCATCGTGCAAAAAGACGTGCCCGAGGTGCTGGCGGACGCGACCGTCTACTCGCTCGATATGGGCGCGCTGCTGGCGGGCACCAAGTACCGCGGCGACTTCGAGCAGCGGCTCAAGGGCGTGCTCAAGTCGCTCAAGGACAAGCCCAACGCCATCCTGTTCATCGACGAGATCCACACGCTGATCGGCGCCGGCGCGGCGTCGGGCGGCACGCTTGACGCGTCCAACCTGCTCAAGCCGGCGCTGAGTTCCGGTGCGCTCAAGTGCATCGGCGCGACGACCTTCACCGAATACCGCGGGATCTTCGAAAAGGACGCGGCGCTGTCGCGGCGCTTCCAGAAGGTCGACGTGGTCGAGCCGACGGTGGAGCAGACCGTGGACATCCTCAAGGGCCTGAAGTCGCGCTTCGAGGAGCACCACGGCGTCAAGTACGCGCAGGCGGCGCTGCAGGCGGCGGCCGAGCTCTCCGCCAAGTACATCACCGACCGGCACCTGCCGGACAAGGCGATCGACGTCATCGACGAGGCCGGTGCCGCCCAGCGCATCGTGCCCGCGTCCAAGCGCAAGAAGACCATCGGCCGCAGCGAGATCGAGGAGATCGTCGCGAAGATCGCGCGCATCCCGCCGGCGTCGGTTTCCAGCGACGACCGCACCAAGCTGCAAAACCTCGAGCGCGACCTCAAGGCGGTGGTGTTCGGGCAGGACAAGGCGCTGGAGCTGCTTGCGTCATCCGTCAAGATGGCGCGCTCGGGGCTGGGCAAGCCCGACAAGCCGATCGGCGCGTTCCTCTTCAGCGGCCCCACCGGTGTCGGCAAGACCGAGGCCGCGCGGCAGCTCGCGTATATCCTCGGCATCGAACTCGTGCGCTTCGACATGTCGGAGTACATGGAGCGCCACGCGGTCAGCCGCCTGATCGGCGCGCCGCCGGGCTATGTCGGCTTCGACCAGGGCGGGCTGCTCACCGAGGCCATCACCAAGAAGCCGCATTGCGTGCTGCTGCTCGACGAGATCGAGAAGGCGCACCCGGACATCTTCAACGTGCTGCTGCAGGTGATGGACCACGGCACGCTCACCGACAATAACGGGCGCAAGGCCGACTTCCGCAACGTCATCATCATCATGACGACCAACGCGGGCGCCGAGACGATGAACAAGTCGACCATCGGCTTCACGACGCAGCGCCAGGCGGGCGACGAGATGGCCGATATCAAGCGGCTGTTCACGCCGGAGTTCCGCAACCGGCTCGACGCCATCGTCAGCTTCAAGCCGCTGGACGAGCAGGTCATCCTGCGCGTGGTCGACAAGTTCCTGCTGCAGCTCGAGCAGCAGCTCGCCGAGAAGAAGGTCGAGGTCACCTTCACCGACGCGCTGCGCAAGCACCTGGCGAAGAAGGGGTTCGATCCGCTGATGGGCGCACGGCCAATGCAGCGCCTGATCCAGGACACGATCCGCCGTGCGTTGGCCGACGAGCTGCTGTTCGGCCGGCTGGTGGACGGCGGGCGCTTGACGGTGGACATCGACACGCCCGCGGATGGCAGCGAGCCGCAGGTCAAGCTCGACATCCAGCCGTTGCCGAAAAAGGACGGCCGCCGCGCCGAACCGGCGGAGCCGGAAGAGGCGACGGCCGACTGAGGCGGCGTTCCCGCCGGGTGACTCAGGGGGGTGGCAGCGCCACCCCCTCGCGCGTGAGCAACCAGCGTTTGCGCGCCAACCCCCAGCGGTAGCCGCCCAGGCCACCGTCCTGCGCCAGCACGCGGTGGCACGGGATCAGCACCGCGATCGGGTTCGCCCCACAGGCCTGGCCGACGGCGCGCGCGGCGGTGCCCAGCTCGCGCGCCAGTGCGGCGTAGGTCGTCGTGTGCCCGGCGGGGATGGCGCGCAGCCGCTGCCAGACCCGTTGCTGAAACGGGGTCCCGCGGGGGGCGAGCGGGAGGGATGGCGCCGCCCGCGGGTGATCCAGGCAGGCGGCGACGGCCTCGACCCAGCCCGCGATGCTGCGGGGATCGTCGATCGCATGGGCGGCGGGAAAGCGTCGTTGCAGCTCCCCGCGCAGCGCCGTCGCGTCGTCGCCGAGCAGGACCGAGGCGATGCCGGCGTCGTCCGCGGCGACCAGCGCCAGGCCCACATCGGTGGGGGCGAACGCGCAGCGCAGCGCAGACGGGGCGTTGGCGGTGGCGGGCATGGGTGGATCTCCGGGGGGCGGGGGCCGATGCTACTCCAAACCGTCCCGGTTCCCCACCGGCCGGCCGGAGCCGTGCGCCCGCCGCTGGCCGCGGCCGGCTACGATGTGGGGCGTGAACACCGAGCCCCACACCTTCTTCTGGCATGACTACGAGACGTTCGGACCCGATCCGCGGTGGGATCGGCCGGCGCAGTTCGCCGGCCGACGCACCGACGCCGAACTCCACCCCATCGGCGAGCCGGTGGTGTGGTACTGCCAGCCGGCGCCGGACTACCTGCCGGACCCCGAGAGCTGTCTGATCACCGGCATCACGCCGCAGCGCTGCCGCGAGCAGGGGCTGCCCGAGCGGGTGTTTGCCGAATCGATCCTGCGCGAGCTGGAGCGGCCGGGGACGATCGGTGTCGGCTACAACACGATCCGCTTCGACGACGAGTTCACCCGCCACCTGCTGTGGCGCAACCTGCTCGATCCGTATGCACGGGAGTGGCGCAACGGCTGCGGTCGCTGGGACCTGCTGGATGTGGTGCGCATGACCTGGGCGCTGCGCCCGGACGGCATCGAGTGGCCCCGCCATCCGGACGGCAAGCCGAGTTTTCGGCTGGAACACCTGAGCGCGGCCAACGGCCTCGTGCACGCCCAGGCGCACGACGCACTGTCGGACGTCGACGCGACGCTGGCGCTGGCGCGGCTGATCCGCCAGCGCCAGCCGCGTCTGTTCGACTACGCGCTGGGACTGCGTCGGCGTGAGCGCGTCATGGCGGTGTTGGGTCTGCCGGCGCTGGCGGGGCAGGCGCGGCCGTTCGTGCACATCTCCGGCCAGTTCCCGGCCGAGCGGGGGTGTCTGGCCGTGATGTGGCCGCTGGCGACGCATCCAAACAATCGCCACGAGCTGTTGGCATGGGATTTGGCATACGATCCGCGCGAGTTGGTCGACCTGCGTCCCGAAGAGGTCAGGCGGCGGATGTTTACACGCGAAGCCGATTTGCCGCCGGGCGTGCGGCGCCTGCCGCTCAAGAGTGTGCATTTGAATCGCTCACCGATGGTGGTGGCGAGTCTGTCGATATTGCGCGACGGGGCAGCGCAGCGGTTCGGGCTGGATTTGGGGCAGATCGAGCGGCACGCAGCCCATGCCGCAGCGTTGCCGGACTTGGGGGCGCTGTGGGCAGCCGTTTACGAACGGCACTCACGGGAAGAGCCCACGGATGTCGATGCAGCGCTCTACGACGGATTTATCGGTGACGAGGATCGGCGACGGTTGAACCGATTGCGCGCGCTGCCACCTGACGATCCGGCATGGCGTCACACTGGGTTTGACGATCCGCGTTTACCCGAGTTGGTGTTTCGTTTCCGCGCCCGCAACCATCCCGAGACGTTGGATGCGCAAGAGCAAGTGCGTTGGCGGGCGCATTGCGAAGAGCGTCTGCTGCGCGGCACCGGGCGCGGCATGTCGCTGTGCGCATATCGGGAGCGTCTTGGCGCATTGGCCGAAGAGGCGCGCGAGCGCGGCGACACACGGGGGCAAACGATTCTGGCAGCGCTCGGCGACTATGCGGCGGCACTCGTTCCCACGGACGCGAACGGACCAAACAGCCATGGTTGCAAATGATCGCCGCGGCTGACGCGCTGCACATACGACGGTACCTGGTGTGCGGGCATGGGGCGAGCGAGTGCGAAGCCCTGCACGGCGTCACATCCGATCGCGTGCAGCCGCTGCAGTTGTTCCGCCGTCTCCACGCCTTCGGCCACGACGCTGCGACCCAGTCGGTGGCCCATTTCCACCGCTGCGCAGACGATGGCGGCGTCGTCGGTGTCGTGCGCCAGATCGTGCACGAACGCCCGGTCGATTTTGATGCGGTCGATGGGCAAGTGTTTGATGTAGGCGAGCGACGAGTAGCCGGTGCCGAAATCGTCGATGGCGATATGCGCGCCCATCTCGCGCAAGCGCTCGAGCTCTTCCTCGGCTGAAATGGGGTCGCGCATCATGACGCTTTCGGTAATTTCGAACTCGATGCCCAACAGCGGCAGTGCGGAGGGCTCCGTCGCGCCTTCCGCGTCGACAAAGGCGCGGCGGATGCGCTCGGCCAAGCCCGCGCGATCGAATTGTTTGGCGGAGAGGTTGATCGCTATGGTCAGCGGCGGCCAGCCTGGGTGCAGTGCGCGCCAGCGCTGGCGCTGGCGGGCAACCGTTTTGCACACCCAGCGCCCGAGCGCTTCGATCAGCTCGGCCGATTGTTCGGCCACGGGCATGAAGGCGGCAGGGGGCAAGATTTCGCCGTCGGGTTGTGGCCAGCGTACCAATGCCTCGAATCCAATCAGCGGCAAGTCTTCGGTCAGCGCGTGTATGGGTTGATAGTACAAAACGAGTTGGTCGTGCGCGATGGCATCGCGCAGGCGCGTCTCCAGCCGGATGCGGTGGAGTACCTGCTCGTTCATCGCGGGGGTATAAAAACGCCAGCCCGATCCGCCTTCGCCTTTGGCGTGATACATCGCGATGTCGGCCAGGCGCAGCAGTTCGGAGGGGCGGGTGGCGTCCTTCGGGAAGACCGCAATGCCGATCGATGGCGAGACGTGCAGTGGGGGCGCGGCGTCGTGGTGGCCAGTGGCGGCCGCGATGCGCTGCGAGAGGTCTTCCACGAGCTGGGTCGCCACGTGCGCCGCGTCGGCGGCATCGGTGATACCGGTGAGCACGACGACGAACTCGTCGCCGCCGATGCGGGCCACCACGTCGCTGTTGCGCAGCCGCGTGCGCAGCCGCCGCGCGGACTCGACCAGCACGGCGTCCCCGACTTCGTGCCCTAGCGAATCGTTGATGGCTTTGAAGCGATCCAGGTCGATGAAGAGCACCGCCACCGGACGACCTTCCCGTTGGGCAGTGGCAATGATTTGGGTGAGCACCGCTGGCAGTGCATGGCGGTTGAGCAGTCCGGTCAGTGCGTCGGTGCGGGCTTGTTGTTCGATTTCGGCTTGCGTTGTGCGCTGCTGAGTGACGTCCTCGTAGATCGTGACATAACCCCCGGTGGCCAGGGGTTGCCCGCGCACGTGTAACACGCGTCCGTTGGGCCGGGTGCGCTCGAAGTCGTGCGGCTCGAAGCGCAGCGCGCGCTCGCGCATGGCTGCGAGCGTCGCGTCGACGTCGTCCGTGGGGCCGTACTCGCCGCGCTCGATGTTGTAGCGCAGGATGTCGGGCAGCGTGACGCCGGGGCGCTCCAGCAGTTCTCGCGGCAGATCCAGCACGTGCAGCAGGCGCTCGTTCCAGACCTGCAGGCGCAACTGGGCATCGATCATGGTGATCCCCACGGGGATGTTGTCCAGCAGCGTGCGCAGCACATCGATGGCACGTGCCAGACGTTCGTGCTCTTGCTTTTGCTCGGTGATGTCGGTGTAGGTGGAGACGAAGCCCACCACTTGCCCGTTGTGGAGGATGGGTTCACCGATGACCAAGTGGGTGCGACCGTTGGGGCGCGTGCGCTCCAGCCGGTGGGGCTCAAAGCGCAGCGCCATTGCACGCCGCTGCGCAACTGCTTCTTCCACGTCCACGTCGCCGTACTCGCCGCGTTGTGCCGGCAAGCGGATGAGTTCGTCGAAATCCCGCCCTTCGGTGAGCAATTCGCTTGGCAGCTCCAGGATGCGCCCGAACTCGGCGTTCCAGACACGCAGTTTGAGGTCGCAGTCAAAGACGCTCAACCCCATGGGCAAGTGGGCGACGATAGCCTCCAGGTAGGCTGTGCGCTCGCGCAACGCGTTTTCCAGCTCGACGCGATCCGTGATGTCGAGGCTGACGCCGTAGGCGATACGCTGCCCGCTGGCGGGTTCGCGCGAGACGGCGATGCGCAGGACGTGATGTGTGACGCGGCCGTCGGGTTGTTGGATACGGTAGCTCGTTTCACCCGAGCCCTGCACGTATGCGGTCTCGAGCACCATGTTGACTCGGGTGCGGTCTTCGGGCACCACGTGACGCAGTGCCCGTTCGCGCCCAACGGGCTCTTCGGGGGCCACACCGTGCATGCGTCGAAATCCATCCGACCACCACAACGCCTGGGTATCGAGATTGCGGCACCAATACGCGATGCCCAGACGGTCTAGCAGGCTGGAAAACCAGCGCTGTTCAGCCTCGAACAAGGCCCGCATGCGCCGATGACACCGATGCGCGTGCCACCAGCCAATTCCAAAAACGAGGGCGAGGATCCACCCGACGATCCCCAGCCATATGGTCATCGAATGCGACTCCTTGAACGACGGGTACCGATCCCCAGTGTATCGGATGTTCGTCGGGTATCTCTCTCGCGTTTACCCGCGCTGTGGCGCGTGCGCGTCACCGGCGTCGTCCGGAGCCGCCCACGAATCCGCCGAGCAGCCCGCGCACCAGCTGCCGCCCAAGTTGCGCCCCCACCTGGCGTACGGCGGTCTTGACGACGGTCTGCACGAGACCGTCGTGCTGGCCGCCGCGCGGCCCGGTGCGGCCGAACAAGACCTCGCCGACCATCGCGCCCAGCCCGCCGCCGCCCCCGGCTGCCGTTCCGCCCCCGGTCGCGGGGGCCGGGCCGGTCGCCGTGCCGCTGCCCGCGTGACTCGCGCGCAGGCGTTCGTAGGCGCTTTCGCGGTCCACCGCCTGCTCGTACACCCCCGCGACCAGCGAGCCGCGCAGCAGCGCCAGCCGCTCTTCGGGCGTGACCGGCCCGAGCCGGCTGCCCGGGGGCAACACCCACACGCGCTCGGTCTCGGTGGGTCGGCCTTTGGCGTCGAGCAGGCTCACCAACGCCTCGCCGACCGCCAGTTCGGTGATCGCCGCCTCCAGGTCCAGCCCGGGCTTGGGGCGCATCGTCTGCGCCGCGGCCTTGACGGCTTTCTGGTCACGCGGGGTGAACGCGCGCAGCGCGTGCTGCACGCGGTTGCCGAGTTGCCCGAGCACGCTGTCCGGGATGTCCAGCGGGTTTTGCGTGACGAAGTACACGCCGACCCCTTTGGAGCGAATCAGCCGCACGACGAGCTCGATGCGCTCCAGCAGTACCTTCGGTGCGTCGGCAAACAGCAGGTGTGCCTCGTCGAAAAAGAAGACCAGCTTGGGCTTGTCGACGTCGCCGACCTCGGGCAGCGCTTCGAACAGCTCCGACAGCAGCCACAGCAAAAACGTGCCGTACAGCCGCGGCGCGTTCATGAGCTTGTCCGCGGCCAGGATGTTGACCACGCCACGGCCATCGACGGTCTGCATCAGGTCGGCGATGTCGAGCATCGGCTCGCCGAAGAAGCGGTCGGCCCCTTGTTGCTCGAGGGCCAGCAGCCCGCGCTGGATGGCGCCGATGCTGGCGGCGCTGACGTTGCCGTACTGTGTCGTGTACTGGCGCGCGTTGTCGCCCACGTGCTGCAGCATCGCGCGCAGGTCCTTCAGGTCCAGCAACAGCAGGCCCTGGTCGTCGGCGATCTTGAACACGAGATTCAGCACCCCCGATTGCGTCTCGTTGAGGTCCAGCATGCGCGCGAGCAGCAGCGGCCCCATGTCGGAGATCGTGGCGCGCACCGGGTGCCCCTGTTCGCCGAACACGTCCCACAGCGTCACGGGGCAGGCGGTCGGCTCCGGCGGCGTCAGGCCCCGCTGCGCGAGCACCTGCGCCAGCTTGCCTTCGATGCGGCCGGGCTGGGCGATGCCGGTCAGGTCGCCCTTGACATCGGCCATGAATACCGGTACCCCGTGGCGCGAAAAGCCCTCGGCCAGGGTTTGCAACGTGACGGTCTTGCCGGTGCCGGTGGCACCGGTGACGAGGCCGTGGCGGTTCGCCTTGTCCAGCAGCAGGTGGCATTCGACGGCGTCGCGGCGGGCGAGCAGGATGGAGGCGGACATGGTGCGTTTGGTGTCGGTGGAGGGACGAATGGACGGTGCGGCACGGCGGGCCGCGTAGAATCATGGGTTACCCCGACGGGCAGCCCATCCCGATTATCGCGACGGATTCGACGAGGTTTGCATGGCAGGACATTCCAAGTGGGCCAATATCCAACACCGCAAGGCCCGGCAGGATGAAAAGCGCCAGCGTATCTGGACGCGCGTGGTGCGCGAGATCATGATCGCCGCCCGGCAGGGCGGGGGCGATCCAGCGGCCAACCCGCGCCTGCGCCTGGCGATCGAGAAGGCCAAGGCGGCCAACATGCCCGCCGACACCATCAAGCGTAACATCGACAAGGCGACCGGCAACCTCGAGGGCGTCAGCTACGAGGAGGTACGCTACGAGGGTTATGGCATCGGCGGTGCCGCGGTCATCGTCGACTGCATGACCGACAACCGCGTGCGCACCGTGGCCGAGGTGCGGCATGCCTTTTCCAAGCACGGCGGCAACCTCGGCACCGAAGGCTCGGTGGCGTTCCAGTTCCAGCACTGCGGCCAGATCGTCTTCGAGCCCGGCACGTCCGAGGACAAGGTGATGGAAGTGGCGCTGGAGGCCGGGGCCGACGACGTCGTCACGCAGGAGGACGGCTCGATCGAGGTGCTGACCGCGCCGGCGCAGTTCGAGGCGGTGCGCGACGCGCTGCAGGCCGCGGGCCTGACGCCCGCGATGGCCGAGGTCACGTGGCGGCCGACCAACACGGTGACCCTCACCGGCGAGGATGCGCAGCGCATGCAAAAGCTCCTGGACGCCCTGGAAGACCTGGACGACGTACAGGACGTTTTCCACAACGCGGAACTGGCGGAATGAACGAACCGATACGGGTGCTGGTCGTCGGCGGCGGTGGCCGCGAGCACGCGCTGGCCTGGAAGCTCAAGCAATCCCCGCGTGCCGCGCGGGTGTACGTCGCCCCGGGCAACGGAGGCACGGCGCGTGACCCGGACCTCGAGAACGTCCCGATCACCGACGTGGTGGCGCTGCGCGACTGGGCGCTGGCCCATGGCATCGGCCTGACCGTCGTCGGCCCCGAAGCCCCGCTGGCGGCGGGCATCGTCGACGTCTTCCGCGCCGCGGGGCTGCGCATCTTCGGACCCACACGCGCGGCCGCGCAGCTCGAGAGCTCCAAGGCCTTCGCCAAGGCCTTCATGCAGCGCCACGGCATCCCGACCGCCGCGCACGAGACGTTCGCCGATCCTGCGGCGGCGCACGCGTACGTCGATCGCGTCGGCGCGCCCATCGTCGTCAAGGCCGACGGCCTCGCCGCGGGCAAGGGCGTGGTCGTCGCGATGACCGCGGCCGAAGCGCACGCCGCGATCGACGACATGCTGGTGGACAACCGGCTGGGCGTGCAGCACAACGCCGATGGTGCCCGGGTCGTGATCGAGTCGTACCTGGAGGGTGAGGAGGCCAGCTTCATCGTGCTCGTGGACGGCGAGAACGTGCTGCCGCTGGCCACGAGCCAAGACCACAAACGGCTGCTCGACGGCGACGCCGGCCCCAACACCGGTGGCATGGGCGCGTACTCGCCCGCGCCGGTGGTCACGCCCGCGGTGCACGCGCGCGTGATGCGCGAGATCATCGAGCCGACCGTGCGCGCGATGGCGGCCGAGGGCACGCCGTACACCGGGTTTCTGTACGCCGGGCTGATGATCGCGCCGGACGGCACGCCGCGCACGCTGGAGTTCAACTGCCGCATGGGCGACCCGGAGACGCAGCCGATCCTGATGCGGCTGCGCTCGGACCTGGTCGAGGTGCTGTGGGCCGCGACCGAGGGACGACTCGACACCGTCACGCTCGACTGGGACCCGCGGGTTGCGCTGGGCGTCGTGCTGGCGGCGGCGGGGTACCCGCAGTCACCGCGCAAGGGCGACGCGATCACGGCGCTGCCCGCGGACACGGCGGACGCGGTCGTCTTCCACGCCGGCACGGCGCTGCAGGACGGCCGGCTGCTCACCAACGGCGGGCGCGTGCTGTGCGCCACGGCGCTCGGCACCGACGTGGCCGCCGCGCGCGAGCGGGCGTATGCGCTGGTGCAGGCGACCGCCTTCGACGGTATGCAGTACCGCCGCGACATCGGCCACCGGGCGCTGGCGCGGCACGGCGGCTGACCCGTGGGGGTGCCGCCCCCACACCCGAGGAGCATAGCGATGGCGACCGAGCCCGTGACGCGCATGCGTGAATACCTGCTGGGCCTGCAGCAGCGCATCACCAGCGCCATTTCCGAGATCGACGGCAAGTCGTTCCTGTCCGACGCTTGGGAAAAAGCCCCGGGCGAGCCGTTGCAGGGCAACGGCGTGACGCAGATCCTCGAGGGTGGCGAGGTGTTCGAGCGCGCCGGCTGCGGCTTCTCGCACGTCAGCGGCGCCAAGCTGCCGCCGTCGGCGACGCAGCACCGGCCGGAACTCACCGGGGCCCCGTTCGAGGCGCTGGGGGTATCGCTGGTGTTTCACCCGCGCAACCCGTACGTGCCGACGGTGCACATGAACGTGCGCATGATCAGCGCCCAGCCGCCGGGCGGCGGCGAGCCGGTGAGCTGGTTTGGCGGCGGTATGGACCTGACGCCGTACTACGGCTTCGAGGAGGACGCGCGGCATTTCCACCGCACCTGCGCGCAGGCGCTCGCGCCGTTCGGCGAGGACAAGTACCCCCGCTTCAAGGCGTGGTGTGACGAGTATTTCTGCCTGCGCCACCGGGGTGAGCAGCGCGGCATCGGCGGTATTTTTTACGACGACTTCTCGGAGCTGGGCTTCGAGGGCGGCTTTGCGCTGACGCGCGCGGTGGGGGATGCGTTCTTGCACGCCTACCTGCCGATCGTGCAGCGGCGCGTCGGCACGCCCTATGGCGAGCGCGAGCGCCAGTTCCAGCTCTACCGCCGCGGGCGCTACGTCGAGTTCAACCTGGTGTGGGACCGGGGCACGCACTTCGGTCTGCAGTCGGGGGGGCGCACCGAGTCGATCCTGTTGTCGATGCCGCCGCTGGTGCGCTGGGCGTACGATGAGCGCCCGGCCCCCGGCACGCCCGAGCACCGCCTGCTGACCGAGTTCCTGGTGCCCCGGGACTGGCTGTGATGCCGGACCGCTCCGGCCCGGTCGGGCGACGCGTCGGCGTCTTTGGCGGGGCGTTCGACCCGCCCCACGTGGCGCACCGGGCGCTCGCCGAGGTGGCGCTGCGCCAGCTCGCGCTCGACGAGCTGCGCATCGTCCCCACCGGGCAGGCGTGGCACAAGGCGCGCGCGCTCACCGACGCCGACCAACGGGTGGCGATGTGCCGGCTCGCCTTCGCGGACCTGCCGGGCGTGCGGGTGGACACGCGGGAGATCGAGCGTGCCGGGCCCAGCTACACGGTCGATACGCTTACCGCGCTGCGCGCCGAGCAGTCGGGGGCGGCGCAGTTCCTGGTCGTGGGGGCGGACCAGTGGCTCGCCTTTCGCACCTGGCACCGCTGGGCGGAGATCCTGCGCCTGGCGACCGTCGCGGTGGCCAATCGCCCGCTGGAGGACGGCGGCGGTGCGTTGCCGGACTTGGGCCGTGTTGGCCTGCCCCACGTGGTCCTGGCGGTGCCGCCACTGGCGGTCAGTGCCACCGCCGTGCGTGAGCGCTGGTGGGACCCCGTGGCCGGGCCGGCCGTACGGGCACTGGTGTCCCCCGCCGTCGCGCGGTATATTTCCGAACACCGGCTCTACGCCTCCGCGGCGGGGCCGGCGACTCCACACCCCGAACATCCATGAGCGAAACCGCTGCACAACGCCAACTGCAACGACTCCAGCGCGCCATCGTCGATGGTCTGGAAGACGTCAAAGCCCAGGACATCCAGGTCTTCAACACCGCCGCGATGACGCCGCTGTTCGAGCGGGTGGTGATCGCCAGCGGCACCTCCAACCGCCAGACCAAGGCGCTGGCCGCCAGCGTGCGCGACAAGGTGGTCGAGGCCGGCTTTGCCAAGCCGCGCACCGAAGGCGAGGACAACGGCGAGTGGATCATCATCGACTGCGGCACGGCCGTCGTGCACGTGATGCAGCCCGCCATCCGCCAGTACTACCGGCTGGAGGAGATCTGGGGCGGCAAGCCGGTGCGGCTGCGCAAGGCCCCGGCGCCGGCCGCGGCCCGGCCGTCCGACCCGGTGGGTCCGGGTGAGACCGCACCGCGTGGCACGACCAGGCGCGCCACGTCGACGCCGAGGGCCGCATCCCCGGTAGCCGACACCGCCCCATCGGCGAAAAAACCGGCGACAACACGGACGCGCCGCGCGTCCCCCAAAGCCTCCGCAACGGATGGGGCGGGGGCGACGTCGGCGCCCAAGCCACGAACACGGCGCCAGCGTAAGGCTCGCGGCGACGCATGAAGTGGCACCTGCTGGCCGTCGGCCAGCGCCTGCCGGACTGGGCCGAAGCCGCGTACGAGGACTACGCCAAACGCTTTCCGCCCGAGGCGCGCGTACACCTGCGCACCGTCAAGGCCGAACCCCGCTCCAGCGGCAAGCCCGTCGAGGCACTGATGGCCGCCGAGCGGCAGCGGCTGGAGGCGGCGCTGCCCAAAGGCGCGCGCCTCGTCGTGCTCGATGAGCGCGGCGACCGCTGCACCACCGCGGCGCTGGCGCAGCGGCTGCGCCAGTGGCAGCTCGACGGCATCGACGTCGCCTTCGTCATCGGCGGCCCCGACGGGCTCGACCCCGCGCTGCGCGACGCGGCGCACTGGCGGCTGCGCCTGTCGGACATGACGCTGCCGCACGCGCTGGCGCGCGTGCTGCTGATCGAGCAGCTCTACCGCGCCTGGTCCCTCAACACCGGTCATCCCTATCACCGCGAATGAGTCCGCTGCCCGAACTGCCCACCGACGATCGGCCGTGGGTGTACCTCGCGTCGCAAAGCCCGCGCCGCCGCCAGCTGCTCGAGCAATGGGGCGTGACCTGTGTGCCACTGCTGCCGGACCCCGACGAGGATGCCGAGGCGCTGGAAGTGCACCAGCCCGGTGAGTCGCCCGCCGCCTATGTGCGGCGGGTGACACGGCTGAAAGTGCGCGCGGCCGAGGCGCGTCGTCGGCGCCGCGGCTGGCCCGATGGCGTGGTGCTGTGTGCCGACACCACGGTGGCCGATGGCGCGACGATCCTGGGCAAGCCCGCCGACGCCGCGGAGGCGACCCGGATGCTGCAGCGCCTCGCCGGCCGACGCCATCAGGTGCTCACCGCGGTCGCGGTGGCGCGTGCCGGGCGGACGTGGCTGGCGCTGAGCCGCACGCAGGTGACGTTCAAACCCTTGGGCGACGACGAGATCGCCGCGTATGTGGCCAGCGGCGAGCCGTTCGGCAAGGCCGGCGCCTATGGCATCCAGGGGCACGCCGGGCTGTGGGTGCGGCGGCTGTGTGGCAGCTACACCGGTGTCGTCGGCTTGCCCGCTTACGAGACGGCCGAGCTGTTGCGGCGCGCTGGGTTGGCGTTGCGCTAAGCTGTGTGGTGCCATGGCGCAGCACGACATACTGATCAACTGGACCCCACAGGAAACCCGCGTCGCCCTCATCGAGCAGGCGGCGGTGCAGGAGGTGCTGATCGAGCGCTCGCTCGAGCGCGGGCTGGTCGGCAACATCTACGTCGGTCGCGTGCAGCGGGTGCTGCCGGGGATGCAGTCGGCCTTCATCGACATCGGGCTGGAGCGCACGGCGTTCCTGCATGTGGCCGACATGCTGCCGCACCTCAACGCGCGCCACGCCCCACCCGGCGCAGGTGAGGCACCCGAGCCGCCCCCGCCGATCGAGCGCCAGGTCTTCGAAGGACAGTCGCTGCTGGTGCAGGTGCTCAAGGACCCGATTGGCAGCAAGGGCGCGCGGCTGACCGCGCAGATCAGCATCGCCGGGCGGCTGCTCGTCTTTTTGCCGCAGGACAACCACATCGGCGTGTCGCAAAAAATCCCGGCGGCGCAGCGCGATGCGTTGCGCCAGCGCCTGGCTGCCCTCGTGGGCGAGGGTGGCGGGGGCTTCATTTTGCGCACCAACGCCGAGGACGCCAGCGACGAGGAGCTGGCCGACGACATCGCGTACCTGCGCAAGACCTGGGCGCGCATCCGCGAGCAGGCCAACCGCGTCGCGCCCCCGGCGCTGGTGTACGAGGAGCTGGCGCTGCCGCAGCGGGTGCTGCGCGACCTGGTCGGGCCGCAGACGCGTTCGATCCAGATCGACTCGCGCGAGCAGTTCGCGGTGTTGCAGGCGTTTGCGCAGGAGTACACGCCGCAGGTGGCCGAGCGGCTGACGCTGTACCGGGGCGAGCGGCCGCTCTTTGAGCAGTACCGCGTGGACGAGGAGATCGACCGGGCGCTCGGCCGGCGCGTGGACCTCAAGTCCGGCGGCTATCTGGTGTTCGATCAGACCGAGGCGCTCACCACGATCGACGTCAACACCGGGGCGTTCGTTGGCGCGCGCAATTTCGACGATACGGTGTTTCGCACCAATTTGGAGGCGGCGCAGGCGATCGCGCGGCAGCTGCGGCTGCGCAACCTCGGCGGCATCATCATCATCGATTTCATCGACATGGTGCGCGACGACCACCGCGAGGCGGTGCTCGCCGAGCTGCGCAAGCAGCTCGCGCGCGACCGGGTCAAGACGATGATCGGGGGCTTCTCGCCGCTGGGACTGGTGGAGATGACGCGCAAGCGCACGCGCGAGTCGCTGGCGCAGATGTTGACGGAGCCGTGCCCGGCGTGCGACGGGCGCGGGCGCGTGCGCACCACGCGCACGGTCTGCTACGACATCCTGCGCGAGATCCTGCGCGAGGCGCGGGCGTTCAACCCGCGGGAATTTCGCATCATCGCCGCGCCGCAGGTGATCGAGCGCTTTCTCGACGAGGAGAGTCCGCACCTCGCGGGCCTGTCGGACTTCATCGGCAAACCGATCTCGCTGCAAAGCGACAACGCGATGACGCAGGAGCAGTACGACATCGTGCTGCTGTGACCGGGTGTGATCCGCCCACCCCGTGGCGTGGGCCGGGGTAACCACGCCAACACCTGCACGCCCAGGCGCGAGGGACTTGGGGCCGCGTGAGCCGGTCGGGAACCTCCGCGTCCAGATAGAAGGGGCGTTCCGAGTGGCGTCAGGCTGCCGCGGCGTTATCGGTACCGTCACCGTCACCGTCGCCGGGGCCCTCGCCGTCGTCCAGCCAGCCGCCGCGCCCGTGCGCGTGCAGCCGCGCGTACACGCCGCCGGCGGCCAGCAATTCGGCGTGCCGGCCCTGTTCGACGACGCGGCCCGCTTCCAGCACGACGATGCGATCGGCGTGCTCGATGGTCGAGAGCCGGTGCGCGATGACCAGCGTCGTGCGTCCGGCCATCAGGCGCGCCAGCGCCTCCTGCACCAGCCGTTCGGAGGCGTTGTCGAGCGCCGACGTCGCCTCGTCGAGAATCAACACCGGCGCGTCCTTGTAGACCGCGCGCGCGATCGCGAGCCGCTGGCGTTGCCCGCCCGAGAGCTGCGCCGCGTTGTGGCCGACCACCGTGTGCAGCCCCTCGGGCAGCGTCGGCCACCAGTCACCGAGGTTGGCCGCTTCCAGCGCCGCGCGCACGCGCGCCTCGTCGGGTTGCTCGTCGCCCAGCGCGACGTTGGCGAGCACCGTGTCGTTGAGCATCACCACGTCCTGGCTCACCATCGCCAGCTGGCGCCGCAGCGCGCGCAGGTCCCAGTCGCGCACGTCCACCCCGTCGAGCGCGACCGTGCCGGCGCTGGGCGTGACGAACCGCGGCAGCAGGCTCACGAGCGTTGTTTTGCCGGAGCCCGAGGTGCCGACGAAGGCAACCACCTCGCCCGGCTCCACCGTCAGCGTCACCCCGCGCAGCGCGGGCGCCGCCTGTGCGTCGTAGTGCACCCACACGTCGCGCCACGCGATGTGCCCGCGCGCGCGCCCGCCGTCGTGGGCGCCGCCCGCCTGCACCGGCGTGGTGTCGATCAGGTCCAGCCCGCGTTCCAGCGCCGCCAGCCCGCGCGTGATCGGGGTGGCAATGTCGGCCAGTTGCCGGATCGGCGTGATCAGCATCAGCATCGCCGTGACGAAGCCGACGAAGCTGCCCACCGAGACGCCACCGGCGGCCTGGTGCAGCGCGATCATGATCACCGCCGACAGCGCCGCCGCGGCCAGGATCTGCGACAGCGGCGTCATCAGCGCCGCGGCCACCGTGCTCTTGAGCGCGAGCCCCCGCAGCGTGGTACTGAGCTTCGCAAAGCGCTGCGCCTGCTGCGCCTGCGCGTCGTGCAGCCGCAGCAGCCGGTGGGCGAGGACGTTTTCCTCCACGACGTAGGCCAGCTCGTCGGTCGCGTGCTGGCTGCGCCGTGTCACGCCATAGAGGCGCCGCGACAGCGCCTTCATGCCCCATGAGAGCGGCGGAAACATCGCCAGCACCACCAGCGTGAGCTGCCAGTTGAGCCACAGGAGGTATGCCAGCAGCGCAACGATCGTCAGCACCGTGCGCACGCCGGTCAGCAACGCCCCGACGAGCTGGCCGGCGCCGTTTTGCACCTCGTACACGACCGTGTTGGACAGGCGGCTCGCGTTTTGTTCGGCGAAGAGCCGCAGGTCCGCCTCGCCCAGCCGCGCAAACATCGCGCGACGCAGCGCCAGCATGCCGCCGTTGGCCGTGTAGGCCAACCCATAGTGGGCGATGAAGGTCGCCATGCCGCGCAGCGCGAACAGCCCGATCAGCGCCACCGGCACCGTCCACAGCGGCAGCCCCCCGCCGAGGAACCCCTCGTCGAGCAGCAGTTTGAGCAGCGCCGGAATCGCCGGTTCGGTCAGCGCCGCGAGCAGCGCCCCCAACGCCGCAATCACGAGGCCCGCGCGCGCCGGCCGGAAGTAGGGCCACAGGCGGCGCAGCCGCGCAGCCAGCGCCCGGTCATCGCGCCGGTGGCCGTCGGCGCCAGAGGGGGCAGCGGGGGCGGGCGGGGTGGTGGCGGACAAGGCGGTGGCAGGGCAGGGGAACTTTGGCGGCGCGGCCCGTGTCGGGAAGGGCACGCGCTTCCGGTATTATCCGCTGCCCTGGGTGCGTCCGTTGACGCCCCCGTGCGTAGCTTTTTGCTCCGATGCCGATGGACGATCATCACCTTCCCTCATCTCCCACTTCGCGTGACGCGCAGCCGGGCTGGCAGGATGTGCGGCACGGCTGGGGTGTCAGCCGCCGCCGCTGGCTCCAGGGTGCGGGCGGCCTGGCGCTGGCGGGCGTCGCCGTGCCGGGGATGGCCCAGTTTCGGGTCGAGGTGACGGGCGTCGGGGTGCCGCAGATCCCGTTCGCGGTCGCGCCGTGGCGGGTCGTGCCCGGGGTACCGCAGGACGTCGCGGCGATCGTCGCCGCCGACCTCGTGCGCAGCGGCCAGTTGCGCCAGCTGCCGGGCGGCTCGGCGGTGCTCGACGAGATGAGCCGCCCGGACCTCGCGCCGTGGCGGGCGCAGGGGGCCGACGCGCTGATCACCGGCAGCGTCAACCGGCTCGCCGACGGGCGTTTTGACGTGCGCTTTCGCCTCTGGGACGCGGTACGCGGCATAGACCTCGGCGGGCAGAGCTACCCGGTCAGTGTGGCCGATCTGCGCCTGGCCGCGCACCGCATCGCCGACTACGTCTACGAAAAACTCACCGGCGAGCGCGGGGTGTTCGCCACCCGCATCGCCTACGTCAGCAAGAACGGCGACCGCTACCAGCTCTGGGTGGCCGACGCCGACGGGGAAAACGCCCAGCCGGCGCTGACCAGCCGCGAGCCGATCATCTCGCCGGCGTGGTCACCCAACGGCGCGCAGCTGGCGTATGTCTCGTTCGAATCGCTCAAGCCCGTCATCTATGCGCACGACATCGCCACGGGCCGGCGACGGCTGCTGGCGAGCTTTCGTGGCTCCAACAGCGCGCCGGCGTGGTCGCCGGACGGCAAGCGCCTGTACGCCACACTGACGTTGGCCGGCAGCTCGCAGATCTACGCGCTGGACCTCGACGGGGGCGCGCCGCAGCGCATCACGCAGACGGGCGGCATCGACACCGAACCCGCCTTCGCCCCGGACGGCAAGGCCGTGTATTTCGTCAGCGACCGCGGCGGTTCGCCCCAGATCTACCGCATGCGGCCGGACGGTGGCGAGGTGACGCGCGTGACGTTCGACGGCAGTTACAACATCTCCCCCGCCGTCAGTCCCGATGGGCGGCATCTGGCCTTCGTGTCGCGCATCGGCGACGGCTTTCGGCTGCGGCTGATGGACCTCGGCACCGGCGCGGTCACGTCGCTGACGGACACCACGGCCGACGAGAGTCCGAGTTTCGCGCCCAACGGCCGCCTGATCGTGTACGCCACCCGGGTGCAGGGCCGCGAGTCGCTGATGACCACGACGCTGGACGGGCGCATCAAGACGCGGCTGTCGGCGGCCGGCAGCGTGCGCGAGCCGGACTGGGGCCCCTTCCTGAGTTGACCGCCGTGTCTCGTCGTCGACCACCGTTTCCCTTTCTTTTTCGTTGGAATCCTCCCATGACCACGCGTACGCACCCCTCTGCACATTCCCGACCCCTGCGCGTTGCCGTCACGGCCCTCGCGCTGTCCATCCTGGCCGGCTGCTCCAGCGTCAAGCTTGATGACAACGTTCCCGTCACCGAGCGCACGCCGACCCCCGTCGGGGGGGCTGGCGGGGCGGGTGGCGCAGCTGGCGCGGGCAGCGCGGCGGTGGACAGCCGCACCGTCGTGCCGGTGCAGACGCCTGCCGCCGACGCCTCGCAGCCGCCCGCCAGCGTCGATCGCGTGATTTACTTCGATTTCGATTCGTACACCGTCAAACCCGAGTTCATGGCGACGCTGGAGGCGCATGCGCGCTTCCTGAACGCCGACCGCCAGCGCCGCGTCGTGCTCGAAGGCCACACCGACGAGCGCGGCGGCCGCGAGTACAACCTGGCGCTGGGCCAGAAGCGCGCCGATGCGGTGCGCCGCGCCCTGGCGCTGCTGGGGGTGCAGGACGGGCAGATGGAGTCGGTGAGCTACGGCAAGGAAAAGCCCGCCGTGCAGGGCAGCGGTGAAGAGGCGTGGAGCCGCAACCGCCGCGTCGAACTGGTGTATCGCTGATGCGCACGCCCGCTCGCTCCCGTTATTCCCGCGTCGGCGCTGGCTGGCGCGTCGGCGCCGTGGCCGTGGCGGCGCTGTGTGCGGGCCTCGCGGCAGGCCCCGCGCACGCGCTGTTCGCCGATGACGAGGCCCGGCGTGCGATCCTGGACCTGCGCGCCCGGCTGGACGCGCAGCGACAGGCGCTGGAGGCGGCCGAGCAGCGGCTGCAGGAGCTGCTCACGGGCGGCGAGGCAGCGCGGCGAGGGGTACTCGATGTCGCCAACCAGCTCGAGGCGCTGCGGCGGGAGCTGGCCGAGCTGCGCGGGCAGCAGGAGCGCTTGGCGCGCGACGTCGCGGACGTACAGCGCCAGCAGCGCGACGCCCTCGCGGCCTTCGATGAGCGGCTGCGCGCGCTCGAGCCGCTCAAGGTGACGCTGGACGGTGCCGAGTTCAGCGCCCGCCCCGAGGAAAAAGCCGCCTTTGAGGCCGCGATGGCGGCGCTGCGCGCCTCCGACTTCGCGCGGGCGGCGCAACTCTACGGCGAGCTGCTGGCGCGTTATCCCGGCAGCGGCTACACGCCCGCGGCGCTCTACTGGCAGGGCAACGCCCACTACGCGGCGCGCAACTATCGTGCGGCGATCGAGAGCTACCAGCGCCTGCTGGATCAGCACCCCCGCCACGTGCGTGCGCCGGAGGCGATGCTCGCCATCGCCAGCTGTCAGGTCGAGCTCAAGGACATCAAGGCCGCCCGCGCCACGTGGCAGGCGCTGGTCCAGCGCTACCCGGATAGCGAAGCCGCCGCCGCGGCGCGCGAGCGCCTCGCGCGCCTGCGCTGAGCGCGAGCGCCGCATCGGGGTGCCTGCCTCTGCGGCCGGGGCGGGCGTGCGCCGCCCCGTAGAATGGCGGCTTCGTCTTCCCGTTGCACCATGGACATCGCAGCCCTGCACGCTTTGCACACCACGGTACTGTGGGCGGCGTTCGCCGTCTCGGCCGTGTTCGGATTCATCGCGCACCGCACCCACTTTTGCACGATGGGCGCGGTCAGTGACATCGTCAACATGGGCGACTGGACGCGCATGCGCATGTGGGTGATGGCGATGGGCGTGGCGATGCTGGGATTCCACGGCATGGCCGCGCTCGGGTGGATCGACCCCACGCAGACCATCTACTACAGCGGGCGGGTGATCTGGCTGTCGGCCCTGGTCGGCGGCGCGCTGTTCGGCTTCGGCATGGTGCTCGCGTCCGGCTGCGGCAGCAAGACGCTGGTGCGCATCGGCGGCGGCAGCCTCAAGAGCCTGGTCGTATTTTTCGTGATGGGCTTTGCGGCTTATGCGACGCTGCGCGGCATCACCGCGGTCCTGCGCGACCGCACGGTCGACCGCGTGGCCGTCGAGATGCAACCGGGCAGCCCCGTGTCGACATGGCTGGGGGCAGCGCTCGGGTGGGAGCCGGCCACTGCGGCGCTCGTCGTCGGGGGCGGGATCGGGGTGCTGCTGATCCTTTGGGCCGCGCTGGGGGAGGGAGTTCGGCGCTCCGTGGATGCGTGGCTGGCCGGCATCGGGATCGGTGCCACGGTCGTCGCGATGTGGTGGGTCACGGGGCGGCTGGGCTTCGTGCCCGAGCATCCGGAGACGCTGGAGCCGGTCTTCCTCGCCACCAACAGCGGTCGCATGGAATCTCTCACGTTCACCGCGCCGATGGCGTACGCGCTCGACTGGCTGATTTACTACAGCGACGCCAACAAGGTGATGACCCTGGGGGTCGCCTCGGTCGCGGGGGTCGTCGCCGGGGCGTTCGTCCACGCCGTCTGGAGCCGCACCTTCCGCTGGGAAGGGTTCGCGGGTACGCGCGATACGGCGCTGCACCTCGTTGGCGCGCTTTGCATGGGCGTCGGGGGCGTGACCGCGATGGGGTGCACGGTCGGACAGGGGCTGTCTGGCGTCTCGACGCTGAGCGTGACCAGCCTGATCGCGCTCGCGGCCATCATCGCCGGGGCGTGGCTGGGGTTCCGCTTCCAGCTCTGGCTGCTCGAACGTGAGTGAGGGGACGGCCGGCACAGGATGGCCGGCGGACGCGCCGGACTTCGAGCGGCGCTTCGGCGGGCTGCGGCGCCTGTATGGCCCCATGGGCGCGCAGCGCGTGTTCGACGCGCACGTGCTCGTCGTCGGCATCGGCGGCGTCGGGTCGTGGGCGGCGGAGGCGCTGGCGCGCAGCGGGGTCGGACGGCTGACGCTGATCGACCTCGATCACATCGCCGAGTCCAATACCAATCGCCAGATCCACGCGCTCGACGGCACGTTTGGCCAGGCCAAGGTCGAGGCGATGCGCGCGCGCATCGGCGCGATCCACCCGGGTTGCCGGGTCTGCGCGATCGACGCCTTCGTCACCGCGGACGACTGGCCGCACCTGTGGCAGCAGGCGCAGGCGTATCAGGGCGCCGACGGGCCGCTGGCCGTCATCGACGCCTGCGACCAGATGGCCGCGAAAACAGCCTTGGCGGCGTGGGCCCGCCGCAGCGGGGTGTTGTTCATCACCGCCGGTGCGGCGGGCGGCAAGCGCCGCGGGGACCGGGTGGAGATCTCGGATATCGCCGACGCGACGCACGACCCGCTCCTTGCGCAGCTGCGCCAGCGGCTGCGCAAGCACCACGGCGCACCGCGACAGGGCCGCATCGGCGTGACGGCGGTGTTCAGCCGGGAGCCGGTCGCGCCGCCCGATCCCGCGTGCGCGTTGGACGGCGCACCCGACGGTTCGCTCAACTGCCACGGCTACGGTTCCAGCGTGGCCGTCACCGCGACCTTCGGCTTGTGCGCGGCGGGCTGGGTCATGGACGCGATCGCGGCAGGCCGCGGTTGACGGGGCGCGGTGGATGTCGCGTCATCCCGGCAACGCGGGGGGGCGCGGTTTTCCTGTTACAATCACAGCTTTCGCGCCAGTCGATGTCAACGGCAGCGTACTGGCAAGGGTCGTTAGCTCAGTCGGTAGAGCAGCGGACTTTTAATCCGTTGGTCGCAGGTTCGAATCCTGCACGACCCACCAGCAAAAACAACAACTTAGCCCGCCTCGAGCGGGTTTTGTTTTTGGCCGTTCGCGCTCATGTCGGCACTGTGTCGGCAGTTTTCGCAAGCACACACGCCGGTGCCGCTGGCTCGAATCTCCCTGCGTGCAACAAACCCGCCGCTATGCGGGCTTTTCCGCCTTCCGGTGCGCCCCATCACGCGAGCGGTTGGAACCGATAACCGCTGCCAGCCGCCTCGATCGTGCCGAAGGCGGGGAAGGGGAAGTGGAAGCCCCCGGCCATCAGCTTGTCGCGGATGATCTGGTCGTAGATGCGGCGGCGGGTCTGGCGGGCCATCTCGGCGTCCATGTCGAACATCACTGACCATTCCGGGTTGCGCACGAACAGCGCCGGGATGTTGGACGTGTCGGCCACGTACATGAAGCCTTGCCCTTCCGAGCGCAGGGTGAAGACGCACATGCCCGGTGTGTGGCCAAAGGCCGCTTCCGCGCGGATGCCCGGGGCGAGTTCCGCGCCGGGCTGGAACGGCACGAGCCGGTCGGGCCCGAGGCCACCGAACACACGGCGAACGGTCTGGAAAGCGCCCTGCATCGCCTGCGGTGCGCCAGCCGCGCGCGTGTCGTCCAGCCAGAACGCCGCTCGGGCGCCGGCACGTGGATCTTCGCGCGCGGGAAGGTCAGGCCGCCGTCCTTGAGCCGCACGCCGTTGATGTGGTCGCCGTGGAAGTGGCTGATCACGACGTGGTCGATGTCCTCGGGCTTGAAGCCCGCGGCGGCCAGGTTGTCGCGCAGCCGCCCGGTGGTGGGCGGGCCGTTGTCGGCAAACCCCGTGTCGAACAGGAAGCGACCGGCCGGCGTCACCGCGAGGAAGGCCGTGAACGGGATGTCCACGTACTCGGTCGGCAGGTTCTGCGACGCGAGCATCGCCTTGACCTGCTCCAGCGGGGCGTTGCGCACGAATTCCTCGCCCAGCGGGCGTCGCAGCGCGCCATCGTTGAGCGCGATGATTTCAAATGCCCCCACCTTGACGCGGCGAAACCCGGGGGTGGGCAGTGTGGGGGTGCCGAAGTTGGGGGTGCCCTGCTGCGACCACGCCGAGCCCAACGCGAGGGCGCCAGCGGCGGCGATGCCGGCACCGAGAAACCGTCTCCTGTCCATGTTTCCGATCTCCTGATCAGCGCTTGCCCCAACCGTGGGGATGGTGCTGCAGCGTACGCGACGGCGGCGGCAGGCACGCCACGGTGACCTGGAAACCCCGCTGCGCGCAGGGACAAAACCCATCCTCAGCGGGGGTGATCGGGAAGCGGCCGCGCGTGCACGGGCCGGCCCCACAGGCGCGTCATGACGGCGCCGACCGACGCCGGGTCGCCGCTGGTCCAGAACGTGACGTCGCCGGACGGCGCAGGGTCGCTGGCGGGCGCGCGGCCCAGGCGGCGCGCCAGCTCGCGCGCCACCGCCGGGGCCGGATCGAGCACGGCCACCGCGGGGCCGGCGACGCGCTCGATCACCGGGCGCAGGAATGGGTAGTGCGTGCAGCCGAGCACGAGCACGTCCGCCCCCGCCGCCAGCAGCGGGCGCACCCGTTCGGCCACGGCCGCTTCGGTCTCGGGGCCGTCGAGCTCACCGCGCTCGACGCGCTCGACCCAGCCAGGGCACGCCTGCGGCAGCACGTGCACGCCGCCGGCGTGGGTGGCGATCAGCCGGGCCAGCCCCGGGCTGGCGACGGTGTTGCGCGTGGCCAGCACGCCGACGACGCCGGTGCGCGTCAGGGCGGCGGCGGGCTTGACCGCCGGCTCGATGGCGACGATCGGCCAGTCGGGATGGCGCTCGCGCAGGGCCTGGATCGACAGTCCGGTGACCGTGTTGCACGCGACGACCGCGGCCTTGCAACCCGCGTGGCGAAAGAGTTCGAGAATATGCTCGGCGCGCGCCTGCACCACGTCGGGCGGCTTGTCGCCGTACGGGGCATACCCCGAATCGGCGGCGTAGATGAGTCGCTCGTGGGGCAGCGCGCGCTGCACTTCGCGCAGCACCGACAGCCCGCCCACCCCGGAGTCGAACACCCCGATCGGGGCGTCGGGCTCCGCGGGTGCGGCCATGCCCATGGAGCGCGCGTCCGCCGCGTCAGCCGGCCAGCGCCACCTTGACGGCGGCGGAGACCTGCGCCATGTCGGCCTGTCCGGCCAGCTCGGCCTTGGCCAGGGCCATGACCTTGCCCATGTCGGCGGGCGTTGGGGCGCGGCCCAGATCGGCGGCGACGCGCGCCACGATGCCCTGCACGGCGGCGGTGATCGCCGCGGCGTCCAGGCGCGCCGGCAGGTAGGCTTCCAGTACCTGCGCCTCGGCGCGTTCCTTGTCCACCAGGTCGGTGCGGCCGGCCTGTTCGTAGGCGGCGATCGAATCGCGGCGCTGTTTGAGCAGCTTGTCCACCACGGCGATGACGCCCGCATCGTCGAGCGTGACGCGCTCGTCGACCTCTTTTTGCTTGATCGCCGCCAGCAGCAGGCGGATCGCGCCCAGGCGCGCGCTGTCCTTGGCGCGCATGGCGGCCTTCATGTCATCGGTGATGCGGTCTTTGAGGGTCATCGGGCGCCTCTGGGGTACAGACGGAAAAACGACGAAGCCCGCCGGAGCGTCCTCGGGCGGGCTCGAAGGGGGGCGAGGGGCCCGCCGCAGCGGCCTCGCGTGGCGCTCAGTACAGGCGCGGCGGCAGCTGCTGCGAGCGCACGCGCTTGAGGTGGCGCTTGATCGCGGCAGCCTTCTTGCGCTTGCGCTCGGCGGTGGGCTTTTCGTAGAACTCGCGCGCGCGCAGCTCATTGAGCAGGCCGAGCTTTTCGATCGTGCGCTTGAAGCGGCGCAGGGCGACGTCGAACGGTTCGTTGTCTTTAACGCGAATGGTGGTCATTGGCCAATGGTTTCCGATGTGCGCCAGGGACCGCACGCGGGGAAGATCAGACCCAACGCCGGACGGCCTGGCAGGGTTTCCCCGTCTTCAAGGTGATCACGGCCGACGGGGCTTTGCCAGCAAAGACCGCCATTATAGCCATTTCCGCGTGTGGGGTTTTGTGTCATCATCGGCCCGGGTCCGCTACCGGAGGAAGGGCGCTATGTTCGAGTCCGCGCAAATCGGCCACCGCATCGACCGCGCCACGTACAAGGCCGAGGTGCCGGCGCTGCGCGCCGCGCTGCTGGACGCGCAGTACGAGCTGCTGCGCCGCGCCGATCGCGCGGTGGTGATCCTCATCAATGGGGTCGACGGTGCCGGGCGCAGCGAGACCGTCAACACGCTGCACGCGTGGATGGACCCGCGCCACATCCGCACCGAGGCGTTCGGCGCGATGACGGACGAAGACCGCCGTTGGCCGGAGATGTGGCGCTTCTGGCAGGTGCTGCCGCCCAAGGGCCGCATCGGCATCCTCTTCGGATCGTGGTACACGGACCCCATCCTCGCCCGTGTCGAGGGGCGCGACAGCCACGGGCATTTCGTGCAGCGCCTGGAGCGCATCCGGCAGTTCGAGCGCATGCTGGTGGCCGAGGGGGTGGTGCTGGTGAAGTTCTGGTTTCACCTGTCCAAGGCGGCGGCCAAGGCGCGCCTCAAGGCACTGGCCAGCGACCCGCGCACCGCGTGGCGCATCGGGCCGCAGCAGCGCAAACAACTCAAGCGCTACGACGACTTCATCGAGGCGAGCGACGAGGCCTTGCGCAAGACCAGCCTGGGCGAGGCGCCGTGGACCGTCATCGAAGGCAGCGACGAGTGTTACCGCCACCTGACCGCCGGGCGGCGCCTGCTGTCGGCGCTGCGTCACGCGGCGCCGCCCGCGCCGCCAGTGTCCCCGGTGCCGTCCAGCGTGATCGAGACGGCGGGCAGCGAGGTGACGCTGCTGCGCTCGCTCGATTACGGCCGGCGCCTGACGCGCGACCGCTACGAGCGGCTGCTGGAGCGCTGGCAGGGCCGCCTCAACGCGCTCAGCCGCGATCCCCGGCTGCGCGACCGCTCGGTCGTGGTGGTGTTCGAGGGCATGGACGCTGCCGGCAAGGGCAGCACGATCCGGCGCCTGACCCCCGCGTGGGACGCGCGCTTCTACCGCGTGGTGCCGGTGGCCGCCCCCAACGAAAACGAGCGCGCCCAGCCGTACCTGTGGCGTTTCTGGCGCTACATCCCGCCGCACGGGCGCGCGGTCATTTTCGACCGCTCGTGGTACGGGCGCGTGCTGGTCGAGCGGGTGGAGGGGTTCTGCTCGCAGGCCGACTGGATGCGCGCCTACGGCGAGATCAACGCCTACGAGGAAGAGCTGACCGAGGCAGGGGTGATCATCGTCAAGTTCTGGCTCGCCATCACGCCACAGGAGCAGCTGCGGCGCTTTCGCGAGCGCGAGACGACGCCGCACAAGCAGTTCAAGATCACGCCGGAAGACTGGCGCAACCGCGAAAAGTGGCCGCAGTACGAACGCGCGGTGCAGGACATGGTGGACCGCACCTCGACGCGTGTGGCGCCGTGGCACCTGATCGCCTCGGACGACAAGCTGTGGTCGCGCGTCGCGGTGCTGCGCACGCTGGCGCGCGAGATCGAGCGCGCCCTGGACACGCCGCGCCGGCCGCGCGATTGAGGGGTCGGCCCTCTTGGGGGGCGGGCGGTGGCGCGCGCTCTGCCCTTCCCAGCCCCGACGTTGCCGTGGGGTGCGGCGCGAGGTCCAGCACGGCCCGGGGAGGGGTGCCGTTGGCCCAGCTCACCGCCCCGTGGCGACGGTGGCCGGTGCCCCGTCATCGGCCGTGAGCGGCGGCAGGCCGTGGCGCGCGCGGGCGCGCTGGCAGGCGTCGCTGCCCGCCTCGAACTCGCGGCACGGCGAGGGTCGCCACTCGTAGATACCGCAGGCGACGCGCTCGCCGACGGTGCCGGTCAGCGCCGCGCAGCGCGGCGGCCAGTGGTCGGTGCCGCGCATGCGCACGGTGGCGCCGGCGACCTCGACCACGAGGCCGTCGGGCACCGTGCCGCCGCTGCCGACGGTTTCATAGATGGAGAAGTCCACGCGGAAATGGGCGCAGCAAGCGCCGCAGCGCTGGCAGACGTTCATACCGGCAGGGGAGGGGAGCGATCAGGCCACGCGACCCAGCAGCAGGTACTCCATCAGGGCTTTTTGCACGTGCATGCGGTTTTCCGCCTCGTCCCAGACGACGGACTGCGGGCCGTCGATGACCTCGGCGGCGACCTCCTCGCCGCGGTGGGCGGGCAGGCAGTGCATGAACAGCGCCTGCGGCTTGGCCACGGCCATCATCGCCGGTGTGACGCACCAGGCGGCGAAGGCTTTTTTGCGCGCCTCGTTTTCCGCCTCGTACCCCATGCTGGTCCAGACGTCGGTCGTGACGAGATCGGCCCCGCGGCAGGCCTCCATCGGGTCGTCGAACACCCGCCAGAAGTCCCCGCGCGGCACCCCGGCGACGGCGGGGTCGACCTCGTAGCCACGCGGCGTGCTGATGTGCACGCGAAAGCCCAGGATCTGCGCCGCCTGCAGCCACGTGTTGGCCATGTTGTTGCCGTCGCCGACCCACGCCACCGTGATGCCGCGCAGCGCCTGCGGGTCGAGCGTACCGTCGGCGCGGCGGCCTCGGTACTCGAGAAAGGTGAACAGGTCCGCCAGGATCTGGCAGGGGTGGAACTCGTTGGTCAGGCCGTTGATGACCGGCACGCGCGAGTGCGCCGCAAAGCGCTCGATCTTGCTCTGCTCGAAGGTGCGGATCATCACCAGGTCCACCATGCGGCTGATGACGCGCGCGGTGTCCTCGATCGGCTCGCTGCGGCCGAGCTGGCTGTCGCCGGTGGTCAGGTGCACGACCGAGCCGCCCATCTGGTACATGCCGGCCTCGAAGCTGACGCGTGTGCGTGTGCTGGCTTTCTCGAAGATCATCGCCAGCGTGCGGTCCGGGTCGGCAAAGGGCTGGTATTTCTCGACCGCCTTGAACTTGCGCTTGATGAAGTCGGCCCGCTCGAACAGGTAGGCGTACTCGTCGGCGGTCAGGTCCTTGAATTGCAGGTAATGTTTCATGCGTCGGTCTCGTTCAGGAAGGCGCGCACTTGCGGCACCAGCTTGGCGACGATCTCGTCGGCCTCGGCGCGCGTCAGGATCAGCGGCGGCACGAGGCGGATGACGCGCTCGGCCGTCACCGACAGCAGCAGCCCGGCTTGCGCGCAGCGGTTGACCAGGACGCCGCACGGGCGGTCCAGCTCGATGCCGATCATCAGGCCCTTGCCGCGCACCTCGCGCACGCCAGGCAGCCCGTGCAGCTCGGCCCACAGCTGCGTGTGCAGGTAGGTGCCGACGGTGGCCGCGTTGTCGAGCAGCCCCTCGTCTTCCATGATGCGGATGGTCTCCAGCCCCGCGCGCATCGCGAGCGGGTTGCCGCCGAAGGTGGTGCCGTGGTTGCCGGGCTGGAAGATCGACGCCGCGCGCGGGCCGGCCACCACCGCCCCCACCGGCACGCCCGAGCCCAGGCCCTTGGCCAGCGGCATCACGTCGGGTTTGACGCCCGCCCACTGGTGCGCGAACCACTTGCCGGTGCGGCCCATGCCGCACTGCACCTCGTCGATCATCAGCAGCCAGTCGTGTTCGTCGCACAGCGCGCGCACGCCGGCGATGTACTCGGGCGACAGGGGATTGACGCCGCCTTCGCCCTGGATGGCTTCGAAGAATACGGCCACCACGTCGGGGTTGCCGACGGTGGCGGCGCGCAGCGCGTCGAGGTCGTTGATCGGCACGCGAATGAACCCCTCGACCAGCGGCTCGAAGCCGGCCTGGACCTTCGGATTTCCGGTGGCCGACAGCGTCGCCAGCGATCGCCCGTGGAAGGCCTTTTCGTAGACGACGATCTGCGGCCGCGCGATGCCCTTGTCGTGACCGAACTTGCGCGCGAGCTTGATCGCCGCCTCGTTGGCCTCTAGTCCGCTGGAGCAGAAAAACACCTTCTCGAGGCCCGAGCGTTCGCACAGCGCGGCGGCCAGCGGTTCGGTCCAGGGGTGGTGGTAGTAGTTGCTGACATGGATCAGCTGCGCGACCTGTTCCTGCAGCGCCTTGACGAGGCGTGGGTGTGCGTGGCCCAGCGTGTTGACGGCGATGCCGGCGAGCGCATCGAGATACTCGCGGCCGTCCGCGTCCCACACGCGGCAGCCCCGACCGTGCGTGAGCATGATCGGCACGCGGCCGTAAGTGGTCATCACGTGGGGCTCGGTCGGCGGGGTGGCGGCATGCATGGTCTAAACGGCCAGGAGGGTGACGGAAAAACGCGATTCTAGGGGCACGGGGTGGCGGGGCGTGCCATTGCAGGTCTTATATAAGATATAATACTCAATGGTACCCGGGCGATCCCCGGGGTGCCCGACCCGTGTTCCGTGGGTGCTCGCCCACTTCTCTATCGTCGCCGTGCCGCCCACCGGTGGCGCGGCCCTACGCGCGATGGTCACGCCCAACGCCCAGCAAGTCTTCATCCAGGGGGTCACGCGCAGTGGCCGCACGTTTCGCCCCAGTGACTGGGCCGAACGCCTGGCGGGCGTGATGAGTCCGTTTCACCCCCAGGCGGTGCAGGGGCCGGGTGGTCATCTGCGCTATTCGCCGTGGGTCATCCCCACCGTCGTCAACGGCGTCAAGTGCGTGGTCGTCGACCGCGCGCTCAAGGACTACGACGAGCGGGCGTGGGATTTCGTGATGGGCTTTGCGCGCGACAACGACCTCGTCGTCACCGAGGCGTGTCTGTTGCCGGACGGGCCGGGCGGCGCTCCGTCCTCGACGGTGCGGGGCTGAGCTGCGCGCGTTTTCGGCGTCGAAACGGGCGTCGCGGCACGCGGGCTTACGCAAAGTCGAGCCGTCGTCGGGGTTCAGGTGTCGCATCGGCTGGTCCGATCCCTGGCCGCCAATACGCGACGGCAACGGCGGATCAGAAGGCTGCAACGAAAAAGCCGCCGGGCTGGCGCACCGGCGGCTCGTGTGGGGTTTGCTGGCAGCGCACCCGTTCCAAGGCGGACGCCGCTCGACGGCGGATCGGGGGCGTCCGGGCGGTGCCTGAAGCGTCAGGCGGCAGCGGCCAGGGCCTTGACCTTGGCCGACAGGCGGCTCTTGTCGCGGGCGGCCTTGTTCTTGTGGAAAATGCCCTTGTCCGCGATCGAATCGACGATCGACTGCATCTGGGCAAAGAGCGCGGTGGCCTGGGCCTTGTCACCGGCGGCGACGGCCTTTTCCACCTTCTTGATGGCGGTGCGGTAGCGCGAACGCAGCGAGCTGTTGTGGGCGTTCAGCTTGGCGTCCTGGCGGGCGCGCTTGCGGCCCGACGCCAGACGCGGCGATTTTTTCGATTTGGTTGCCATGGGTCTGTGTTCCTGTCAACGTTGGGGGATGATGCCAGCAAAGTCGGCCATTATAAACGCCTCGCCGCTTTGCGGGTGGCACAAGAGCGGCACGCGAGCGCCAGCCTTCGCTTGACTTGTGTCAAGCCAGGGTAAGCCGCATCGGGCATACTTGCGGCCGGCGGCTGGGGCCCATCCGGGTGGCCGCCGAGGTTCGAGTCCGTCCGTCGTCTTGTTCTATGTCCGCCAACGAAACCCTCTCGTCCCCCGAGACCGCCCAACCCATCCCGCCCGGGCAGCCCCTGCCGCACCGCAAGGTGATCCGCGGCTGGATCACGCCGCTGGCCGAGCGGCGCACCGCGATCGCGATCGCCCTGTTGGTGCTCGACTGGGCGATCTTTGCCGCCCTGATCGCCGGTACGGTCGTGTTCGAGGCATGGTGGGCCAAGCTGCTGTGCGGGCTGGCCGCGGGCTTCACGATCGGGCGCCTGTTCATCATCGGCCACGACGCCTGCCACCAGAGCTACACGCCGCACCGCGGGCTCAACAAGGTGCTGGGCCGCATTGCGATGATCCCGTCACTGACGCCCTACAGCCTGTGGGAGGTCGGTCACAACGTCGTGCACCATGGGTACACCAACCTCAAGGGGGTGGATTTCGTTTGGGCGCCGCTGACCAAGGCCGAGTTCGATGCGCTCTCGCCCGGCCGCCGGCTGCTCGAGCGCATCTACCGCAGCGGCTGGGGCCCCGCGCTGTACTACTTCATCGAGATGTGGTGGCTGCGCATGTTCTTCCCGCGCAAGACCTACATGGGCACGCGCCGGCCGGAGTTCGTGTGGGATGGCGTGTTCGTCCTCGCGGTCGCGCTGCTGTGGATCGGTGGCATGGTCGCGGCGGCGCTGGCGACCGGCCAATCGGTGTGGCTGCAGGTCGTGATGGGCTTCGTCGTGCCGTTCGTGTTCTGGAACGCGATGATCGGTTTCGTCGTCTACGTGCACCACACGCACCCGGCGGTGCAATGGCACGACGACAAGATCGCCTGGGCCAAGGCGGCACCGTTCGTTTCCACCACCGTGCACCTGGAGTTCCCGTTCAAGATCGGCGCGCTGATGCACCACATCATGGAGCACACCGCGCACCACGTGGACATGAGCGTGCCGCTGTACAAGCTCAAGCAGGCGCAAAAGAAGCTGGAGGAGATGCTGCCCGGCCGCATCATCATCCAGCGCTTCAGCTGGCGCTGGTATTTCGACACGGCGCGCCGCTGCAAGCTGTACGACTTCACACGCCGCTGCTGGACGGACTTCCAGGGCCGGCCGACGAGCGACCCGGCGCCGTCGTACGCCTGAGCGCGCGGCAGTAGCCGAAGGCACCCGGGCACCGGCGCGCGCGTGAGGGCGTCAGGCCGTACGGCACGGCGTCGCAGTCGGCCCGATCAGCGCACGGACACGCACACAGACGGGCGCGAATAGGGCCCGCGGGGCCCTATTCGCTATCGCTGCTGGCGTGCCCGGTGCTGCGGTGCGACAATACGCCCCCAATGGCACAGACTTTTTCCGAATTGAACCTCGCCGAGCCGCTGCTGCGGGCGGTGGCCGAGATGGGGTATACGACGCTCACGCCGATCCAGGCGCAGGCGATTCCGGTGGTGCTGCAGGGCCGCGACGTGATGGGCGCGGCGCAGACGGGCACCGGCAAGACGGCGGCATTCTCACTGCCGCTGCTGCAGCGGCTGTTGCGTCACGCCAACACCTCGACCTCGCCCGCGCGGCACCCGGTGCGGGCGTTGGTGCTGCTGCCGACGCGCGAACTCGCCGATCAGGTCGCGCAGCAGATCAAGCTGTACGCGAAGTACACGCCGCTGCGCAGCGCGGTGGTGTTCGGCGGCATGGACATGAAGCCGCAGGTCGAGGAGCTGCGCAAGGGGGTCGAGGTGCTGGTGGCCACGCCCGGGCGGCTGCTCGACCACATCGAAGCCAAGTCCGCCGTGCTGAATCAGGTCGAGTACGTCGTGCTCGACGAGGCGGACCGCATGCTCGACATCGGCTTTTTGCCGGACCTGCAGCGCATCCTGTCGTACCTGCCGAAGCAGCGCACGACGCTGCTGTTTTCCGCGACGTTCTCGCCGGAGATCAAGCGGCTGGCGGCCAGCTACCTGCAAGACCCGGTCGTCATCGAAGTCGCGCGCGCCAACACCACGGCGTCGACCGTGGAGCAGCGCTTTTTCCGCGTCGAGGAAGACGACAAGCGTCAGGCGCTCAAGCAGCTCGTGCGCGACCAGCAGGTCAAGCAGGCCTTCGTCTTCGTCAACAGCAAGCTGGGCTGTGCGCGGCTGGCGCGGGCGCTGGAGCGCGACGGTTTTCGCGTCGCGGCGCTGCACGGCGACAAGAGCCAGGACGAGCGGCTCAAGGCGCTCGACGCCTTCAAGCAGGGACAGGTGGACCTGCTGGTGTGCACCGACGTCGCGGCGCGCGGGCTCGACATCAAGGACGTGCCGGCGGTGTTCAACGTGGACATCCCGTTCAACGCCGAGGACTACGTGCACCGCATCGGCCGCACGGGGCGCGCCGGCGCGTCGGGGCTGGCGATTTCGTTCGTTAGCGGCCGCGACGCGAAGGCGCTGGCCGAGATTGAAAAACTCATCGGCCGCCGCGCGGAGGTGGAGCCGCTGGAGATCGAGGACGAACGGCGGCCGCGCGTCCGCGGCGCGGAGCGGGAGGACGGCGCGCGTTCACGGCGTGTCGCCGAGGCGGATGCTAACGCCGCGCCGGCCGCCGAAGCCCGTGCCGCCGCACGGGCGGGCGAAGGGCGCACCGCCCGGGGTCGCAGCGGGGGGCGAACGGCGGGCGCGCCGGCCGATCCGCTGCTCGATCAGCCGTACGAGCCCGCGCTGCCGCCCGACGCCAAGGCGGCGTGGGAGCAGCCCAGCGCGACGCCGGCGCCGAAAGGCCTGTCGGCCTACATCCGCCCGAAGCGCAAGGTGGCGGCGCTGTTGCGCGCGCCCCAGCCGCTCAGCGCCCCGGCCGCTGAGCCTGCGGACACGGTATCCGGATGATCTCGGCCCGACGCGCGTCCGGCGCCTCTAGCCCGTCCGGCAAGCGCGCGGCGCTGAGCTGCCCGCCCCAGACGCAGCCGGTGTCCAGTGCCAGCAGGTCGGCCCGGCACAGCGGCCCGAGGGTCGACCAGTGACCGAAGGCGATCGGCGTGTCGGCGCTGCGCCGTCCCGGCACGTCGAACCACGGCAGGAAACCGGCAGGTGCCTGCGCCGCGCTGTCTTTGGTGGCGAACTCCATCACGCCGTCGGCGCTGCAAAAGCGCAGCCGCGTCAGCGCGTTGACGATGACGCGCCAGCGATCCGCCCCGATCAGTCCGTCATCCCAACGGTCCGGGTGGTTGCCGTACATCCGGTGCAGCCACGCGCCCACGTCCGGGGCGCGCAGCCGCTCCTCGACTTCCGCCGCCAGCGCCAGCACCTGCGCCGGCGTCCACTGCGGCAGCACGCCCGCGTGGACCAGCAGCCAGCCGCGCTCCATCAGGGCGAGCGGTCGCCAGCGCAACCAGTCCAGCAGCGCCGCGCGGTCGGGGGCTTGGAGGATGTCGTCGAGTGTGTCGCTGCGGTGCGGCGGGCGCACGCCATGCGCCACGGCGAGCAGGTGCAGGTCGTGGTTGCCCAGCAGCACCTCTGCCGCGCCGTCGAGGGCGCGCAGCCGGCGCAGCGTGGCCAGCGACGCCGGTCCGCGGTTGACCACGTCGCCCAGGAGGATGAGCCGGTCGCGGCTCGGGGAAAAACCGATGTCGGCGAGCAGCCGCTGCAGGGCGTCGTCACAGCCCTGCACGTCGCCGATGAGGTACAGTGACATGCCGACATTATGGATGTACTGCTGATCCTGCTGCTGGCGCTGCTGAGCGGCCTGTTTTCGATGACGGAGATGGCGGTCGTCAGCAGCCGACGCGCGCGTCTGGAGCTCGCGGCCGGGGAGGGTGACCGCGGGGCGCAGGCGGTGTTGCGGCTGCAGGACAACCCGACGCTGTTTTTCTCCACGATTCAGATGGGCAACACGACGGTGGCCTTGCTCAACGGCATCGTCGGCGAAGGGGCGTTCGGGGACGGGCTGGCGGCGGCGCTGCAGGACGCGGGCCTGCCCCACGGCGCGGCGCACGCGGTGGCAACGACCGTGGTCGTGGCCGCGGTGACGTATCTGACGATCGTTATCGGCGAGCTGGTGGCCAAGCGCATCGGACAGACGGCGCCGGAGGCGATCGCGCGCTGGATGGCGCGCCCGCTGCTCGTGCTCGCCACGGCCGCCAAGCCCGCGGTGTGGCTGCTCGCCGCGTCGACCAACACCATTTTGCGCGTGGCGGGGATCCCGCCGCTGCCACGGCACGAGGTGACGATCGAAGAAATCCAGGCCCAATTGGCCCACGGGGTGCGCTCGGGCACGATCGAGCACGACGAGCACCGCATGGTGCGCAACGTGCTCGCGCTTGATGAGCGGCAGCTGGGCAGCCTGATGGTGCCGCGCGCGGAAATCGACTGGCTCGACGCGGGCGAGCCCCTGTCGGCGGTGCTGTTGCGTGCGCGCGAGGGCGGGCATTCGTGGTACCCGGTGTGCCGCGGGGGGCTGGACGACGTGCAGGGGGTGGTGCACCTGTCGCACCTGATCGCGCTGGACGAGGCCGGCGGCCGCGAGCACGACTGGCACCGCGACGCGCAGCCCGCGGTCTTCGTGCCGGAGACGCTCTCGGGGTTGGAGCTGCTGGAGCAGTTTCGCGTGCGCGCCATGCGCATGGTTTTCGTCGTCGACGAGTACGGCGAGGTGCAGGGGCTGCTCACGCCACTGGACCTGCTGGAGGCGATCACCGGGGAGCTCTCGCCCGAGGAGCCGCACGACGCGTGGGCCACGCCGCAGCCCGACGGCTCGTGGCTGCTCGACGGGGCGATGCCGGCGCACGAGTTCAAGGCACGGCTGGAGATCGCCGAACTGCCCGACGAGGAGCGCGACCTCTACGCGACGCTCGCGGGGCTGATGCAGACCGTCGCCGGGACCCTGCTGGCGGTGGGCGATGCGGTCGAGGTGGCGGGGTGGCGCCTTACGGTCGTGTCGATGCAGGGGCGGCGGATCGACCGCGTGCGCGCCGAGCGACTGGCGGATGGCGGACCTGCGCCAGCGCCTGATCCCGATGGGCATACAGCCAGTCCTTGAATGCGGCGGCCGCGGGTGAGAGCCGCTTGCCGCGCGGCGTCACGACGTGCCATTGGCGCAGCAGCGGAAAGCCCTGCACGTCGAGCTGCACCAGCTCGCCGAGCGCCAGTTCCGCCACCACCGTGTGGGCCGACAGCACCGCCAGCCCCAGCCCGCCGGCCACGGTCTGCTTGATCGCCTCGTTGCTGCCGACCTCCAGCCGCGCGCGCAGCGTGATCCCCAGCCCGTCGAAGAAGCGCTGCATCGTCGCGCGCGTGCCGCTGCCCGGTTCGCGCAGGATGAAGGGCTCACCGGCGAGGTGCCGCGGGTCGATCGCGCGCTCGCGTGCCAGCGGGTGGTCGGGCGGCGCCACCAGCACCAGCGGGTTGTCGGCGAACGGTTCGCATTGCACGTCCCACCCTTCCGGGGGCTGGCCGAGGATGTAGAGGTCGTCCTGGTTGCCGGCCAGGCGCTGCAGCAGCGCGTCGCGGTTGCCCACCACCATCGCGACGTCGATGCCCGGGTGCGCGGCCGCGAAGCCCCCGAGCAGCTTGGGCACGACGTACTTGACGGTGGTCAGGATCGCGAGCCGCACGCTGCCTTTTTCGATCCCCTGCAGCGCCGCGACGTCTTCCGCCAGGCGCCGCAGTCGCTCGTCGATGTCCCCGGCCGCCTCGGCCAGCAGCCGACCGGCGGCGGTCAGGTAGATGCGCCGGCCGATGTGCTCGAAGAGGGGCTGTCCGACCGTTTCGGCGAGCTGTTTGACCTGCAGCGACAGCGTCGGCGGGGCGAGGTGCAGCGCCTCCGCGGCGCGCGCGAAGCTGCCGTGCGAGGCGACGGCGTGGAAGACGCGCAACTGGTGCAGGGTGAGGTGGCGCGGTGAAAACATTTATCCAAATAAATCAAAAGCGTTTGAAAATTTTACTTTGAAAAAACGTTGGCGCCACCTACGATTCGCGCAGCCCCGAGCCACACGGGTGAGCGCAACCACCACGAGATCCGAGGAGTGAGCATGGCCGTCAAGACCTACAACGCTGGCGTCAAAGAATACCGCCAGACCTACTGGATGCCCGATTACACGCCGCTGGACACCGACCTGCTGGCGGTGTTCAAGATCGTGCCGCAGCCCGGCGTGGATCGGGAAGAGGCGGCCGCGGCGGTCGCGGCCGAATCGTCGACTGGCACCTGGACCACGGTCTGGACCGACCTGCTGACGGACCTGGACTACTACAAGGGGCGGGCCTACCGCATCGAGGACGTGCCCGGTGACGACACCGCGTTCTACGCGTTCATCGCCTACCCGATCGACCTGTTCGAGGAGGGGTCGGTGGTCAATGTCTTCACCTCGCTGGTGGGCAACGTCTTCGGCTTCAAGGCGGTGCGTTCGCTGCGGCTGGAGGACGTGCGCTTCCCGATCGCCTACGTCAAGACCTGCGGCGGTCCGCCGCACGGCATCCAGGTCGAGCGCGACCTGATGAACAAATACGGCCGCCCGCTGCTGGGCTGCACGATCAAGCCCAAGCTTGGACTCTCGGCCAAGAACTACGGCCGCGCCGTGTACGAGGCGCTGCGCGGCGGGCTGGACTTCACGAAGGACGACGAGAACGTCAACAGCCAACCGTTCATGCGCTGGAAGCAGCGCTTCGACTTCGTGATGGAGGCGGTGCTCAAAGCCGAGCAGGAGACCGGTGAACGCAAGGGCCACTACCTCAACGTCACCGCGCCGACGCCCGAGGAAATGTACAAGCGCGCCGAATACGCCAAATCGATCGGCGCGCCCATCATCATGCACGACTACCTGACCGGCGGCTTCTGTGCGCACACGGGGCTGGCCAACTGGTGCCGCGACAACGGCGTGCTGCTGCACGTGCACCGTGCGATGCACGCGGTGATCGACCGCAACCCCTACCACGGCATCCACTTCCGCGTGCTGACCAAGGTGCTGCGCCTGATGGGCGGCGACCACCTGCACACCGGCACCGTGGTGGGCAAGCTCGAGGGCGACCGCCAGGCGACGCTGGGCTGGGTGGATCTGCTGCGCGAGTCCTTCGTGCCCGAGGACCGCAGCCGCGGCATCTTCTTCGACCAGGACTGGGGCTCGATGCCCGGTGCCTTCGCGGTCGCGTCCGGTGGCATCCACGTCTGGCACATGCCGGCGCTGGTGACGATCTTTGGTGACGACGCGGTGTTGCAGTTCGGCGGCGGCACGCTCGGCCACCCGTGGGGCAACGCGGCCGGCGCCCACGCCAACCGTGTGGCGCTCGAAGCTTGCGTGCAGGCGCGCAACGAGGGCCGCAACCTCGAGAAGGAAGGCAAGGAGATCCTCACCGCTGCGGCCCAGCACTCGCCCGAGCTCAAGATTGCGATGGAGACGTGGAAGGAGATCAAGTTCGAATTCGACGTCGTCGACAAGCTCGACGTGCAGCACAAGTAATCCACGTTCCACCCGAGGAGATCGATCATGCAGGCCTACAAGCAGTCGCTCAAGCACGAAACGTTTTCTTACCTGCCGCAGATGACGCCGGAGCAGGTGCGCCGCCAGATCGCCTATGCACTGGCGCAGGGCTGGAACCCGGCCGTCGAGCACACCGAGCGCGGCACCCCCGCCAAGGAAAGCTACTGGTACATGTGGAAGCTGCCGATGTTCGGCGAGCAGTCGGTGGATGCGGTGTTGGCGGAAATCGAAGCCTGCCACCGCGAGTTTCCGAACCACATGGTGCGCTTCGTGGCGTACGACAACTACGCCCAGAGCCAAGGGCTGACGTTCGTGGTGTACCGCTGAGCGAGACGGCGGCACCGGCACCCCTCATCCCCCAACCGCGCAAGGAAGGAGTCCCCTGATGGACGGGACAGTGGTCAAGGCTACCCTCTCGGGTCGGGAACTGGCGCGCCAGCGCCGGCAGGCCCTGGCGTCGCACGGTCGCGCCGGTGTGGCCCAGTTGAAGGCGACGATGGCGCGCACCAGCGCGGCGGCGTCGTCCGGCTGTGGATGCGGCTGCGGTGGGCAAGGCGGGTGCGCGAACAACGCGTCCCGCGCCGCTGCGGGCGCCGCCACGGCGGATGACGGGGTGGCGCGGATGCTGGCGGCCGGCGGCGCGACGCTCGCGGCCCCGGCGTTGGCCGAGGCGGAGCGCCCACGCGTGGCCCCGCCCACCGGCCGTGCGCTGGCCCAGGCCCGGCGCGCGGCGCTGGCGCGCGACGGCAAGGCGGGGCTGACGCGCGTGGCGCAGGCGACGCGGCTCGCCACCACGATGCCCGACCGCGACTGGCGCGAGGCGCTGCAAAAGGGCGCGACCGGCCGCCAGCTCGCGATGCAGCGGCGCACGCTGCTGGCGCTGACCGGCCGCGCCGGCCTGGTCGATTCGACCCAGCCCGCCAATGCCAAGCGTCCCGCGGGGCGCGTGCGGCCGAACGCCGCGGTGCGTGAGGCGGCGTTCAAGGGCGAAGGGCATACGCTGTCGGGTCAAGCCGTTACCGGCACGCAGGTCGAGCACACCGCCAAGATCACGGGGATGGAGTCCGGTGCGTGCCGCCACGTGACGGGCACGGAGTACATTGGCCAGGAGCAGTTCGAGGCCTGGTGCGCGAGCCGCCCGCCGCAGCCGCGGCCCCCGAAGGTCGAGCTGACGCACACCGAGGCGGGGCGTCCGGTGAGCGGCGTGTCCGCCGGGCTGCACCCGAAGGTCACCGGCAACGAGACCGGCGCGTGCAAGGGCATCACCGGCACCCGCTATCTGGCGGCGGAGGACGTGGCGCTGTGCGAGCGCGTCGAGTCCCGCGCCCCGCACAAGGTCAGCGTGATGTCGTCGCGCGGTGACAACGCCGTCACCGGCACCCCCGTCGGGCGCAGCGCGAAGGTCACGGGCAACGAGGCCGGCGCGCAACGCCCGATCTCCGGCACGCAGTACGCGCTGTCGGCGCAGGGACAGGCGGGGGTGCGCGCGGGCACCGCGTCGCGTCGCGCCGAGGCACCGGCCCCGGTGGGCATCGCGCCCGCTGCGGCGGTGGAGGCGGCCGCGCCCGCGGCGCTGGTCCAGCCCGCTGTCACCGCGCCAGAGCCGGCGCCCCGTATGCCGGCGGGGTTTGCGTTGTCGACCGTCAGCGGCGACAACCCCGGCGCAGGCGGCGGGCGCATCACCGGGGACGAACGCGGGGCGTGCGAGCCGGTGACGGGCACGCCGTACGTCGGGCCGGACAACCTGCACGGGGGCTGCACGCTCAGCGGCCGCTGGCTGACGCGCTACCCGGAGCTGGCGCAGGCGGACGCACCGCCCGCCCCGCAGGACTTCAGCATCCAGCCGCCCGCGCGGCAGGCGCAGCAGCGCCGCCGCATCACCGGCGGTACCGAGGGGGACGGGTCGGCGATGCGCGTGACCGGCCCAGGCATGAAGGCGCAGGGCCTGATCACCGGGACGCCGGAATTTCGCCACGGCGGGATGGCCGCGGCCCAGTGGCTGCCGGCACCGGCCACGTCCGCCGAGCCGCCCGCGCAGCGGGTGACCGGTGAAGGGGCCACGCCGCGGGCCGTGCGCATCACCGGCGATGCCTGGGGCAGCGAGCGGCGCGTGACCGGGACCGAGGGTGCGTCCGCGATGGTGCGCAACCCGACGCAGCGCGGCATGCCGCGGCCGATGGGCGCGGCGGCGCGGCACCTGAAGGCCGTCGAGCACGGCGACGTGCCGATGAGCCCGATCACCGGCTCCAGCGGCAACACGCCGCGCGGCGCGGTGGTGACGGTCTCCGGCGGAGCGCGCGGCTGACGCGGCGGCACGGGCACTTTCCCGCAGACGCTAGCGACGACCCGAGACGTGACGATGGACACCCGCAAACGCCAGCTCGCCCTGCAGCGCAGCGCCCTTGCGCACCTGCCGCGCCATGGCATGGCGGTCGGCGCGCGCCCGACGCTGGAGGCGCGCACCGCGCCGCCGAACCCGGCGTGTGTGCCGGGCGCGGGGCAGTTCTGCCGGCACCCGCTGGTGGACGCGGCGCTCAACGCCGCGCTGCTGGCGTACGAGCAGACGGTGCGCGGGCGGTTCGAGGCGATCGAGGACGTGCTGCGCAGCCTCTCGGCACGCCAGCACGACCGCGACTTCGTCGAGCAGGCGCAGGCCCTGGCGCGCCAGCGGCTGGACACGGAGTGGCCGCTGTCGCTGCTGGAGCACGCGTGGGTGGCGGGGGTCGACATGGCCGCGCTGCAGGCGCACGCGCTGTTTGCCACCATCGAGCGCTGCGTGCGGCTGGCCGACCAGGACCGCGCGCCGTGGATGGACCGCCTGCCGGTGCAGGCGGCGGATCTGCGCGCCTGCGGTATCCATACGCTGGACGTGAGCCCGTGTGCCGACGGGCGCCTGCAGGGGCTGCTGCCGTTCGTGCTGCGCACGGCGCCGTCGGAGGCGGTGGCGGTCAAGGCGTACGCCGGTGCGCTGTTCGACGTCGAGCTCGACGTCGCCGAGTGGACGCAGCGGGAGCTGGAGCGGTTGAGTGGCGCCCTCCCGGGCGCCGAGGGAGCCGATTACTTGAAAGTCGCGGTGTACCACTTCAGCTCGTCGCACCCGCAGCACGAGGGGTGCGCCGCGCACGGCAGCCACGACGCGCGGGCGGTGGTGGCGGCGATCGAGCGGCTGCACGCGCTGCGCGAGGCGGTCAACAACACCTACGGCGAGGGTGCGGCCCCGCTGGTGATGCTGCTGGGCGTGGACACCGACCTGGACGCGCTGCGCGTGCACCTGCCGGATGCCTGCGGGCGGCTGCACGCCGACCGTTTTCTGGACGCGGCGACGCTGTACCGCGAAACGCTCGGCATGAGCGCGGACGCCGCGCACCGCCACATCGAGACCGCGGTCGTGGCGCATGTGCAGGACCTGGGCGGCGTGCTGACCCGCCAGCCCGGGGACGAGGGGTTGGCGCGGCTGGCGCAACGGTGGATCACCGCGAACCTGTCGCAGATCGAATACGTGATCCAGCACCACGCCGGCCGCTACGCCGTCATCGGACACGACGAGCATTTCATCTGCGTCGGCGACGCGCTGCCGTCGCTGCAGCTGCGCAACCAGTATTACCACGCGCACCTCGACACGGTTGAGGAGGGCGCGGCCGACCTCGACGTCGGGGTCAAGATCTTCACGGCGCTCAACCTGCGGCGGGGGCTCGCGCTGCCGATGCTGGTGCACTTCACGTACTCGTCGCGTGTGCCGGGGGCGCGCCAGCGCGCCATCGAGCGCGGCCACCGGGTCGTGGCGGCGATCCGCGCGCGCTACGCCCACTGGGACGAGCGGGGGCGGCTGCACGCCCGCGTCGCGGTCAGCGACCGTTACGGGCGCGAGCGCGTGGCGTTCGTCGACGAGGCGGTGGCGGCACCGGCCGGGCACTGAGGCGAGGAGGCGACGATGAAGATCATGCGGGTCGAAAAGACGCTGGTGTCGACCAATCGCATCGAGGCATTCGGGCACCGGCCGCTGCTGGTCGTGCAGGAAAAGCCGGGGGGCGCGCGCAGCGTGGCGGTGGACGCCGTGGGCTGTGTGCCGGGCGACTGGGTGATCTGTGTCGGCTCGTCGGCGGCGCGCGAGGCGGCGGGGGCGAAGGACTTCCCGTCCGACCTGACCATCGTCGGCATCATCGATCACTGGAATCCCGAGGGGTGAGGCCGATGGACATCGTGCGGGTGATCGACGAGCTGGTGTGCACGCGCCGCGTGCCGGGGCTGGGCCAGGCATCGCTGCGTGTGGTGCGCAGCGCGCAGGGGGTGATGTCGGTGGCGACCGATCCGGTCGGCGTGCCCGTGGGCAAGTGGGTGTTCGCCACGACCGGCACGGCGGCGCGGCTCGCGATGCCGGACAAGGGCTGCCTGACCGACCTGACCATCTGCGGGATTCTGGATCAATGGGATGAAACGCCATCGCCGGGCGACGGCGGTGGATCGGGGCAACACACGGCGGCCGCAGGGGCCGCGGTGAGCAAGGGGTGAGCCGATCGGCTCAGGTGTTTTCAACGCAATGGTGACCACGAGGAGAGCAAACATGGCAAACACGACAGGAATCGCCCTGGGCATGATCGAGACGCGCGGGCTGGTGCCGGCGATCGAGGCGGCGGATGCGATGACCAAGGCGGCGGAGGTGCGGCTGATCGGGCGGCAGTTCGTCGGCGGCGGGTACGTGACGGTGATGGTGCGTGGCGAGACCGGCGCGGTCAACGCGGCGGTGCGTGCGGGGGCGGATGCCTGCGAGCGCGTCGGCGACGGGCTGGTGGCGGCGCACATCATCGCGCGCGTGCACAGCGAGGTCGAGGGCATCCTGCCCACGGCGCCGAGCGTTTGACGCGGTCCGCGCAACCCGGCGCCGCCCCCGGGCGGCGCCCCTGACGAGCGAACGAGGAGTGTGGCGATGGCGACGATGACGGGCATAGCCCTGGGCATGATCGAGACGCGCGGGCTGGTGCCGGCGATCGAGGCGGCAGACGCGATGACCAAAGCGGCGGAGGTGCGGCTGATCGGGCGGCAGTTCGTCGGCGGCGGGTACGTGACGGTGATGGTGCGTGGCGAGACCGGCGCGGTCAACGCGGCGGTGCGTGCGGGGGCGGACGCCTGCGAGCGCGTCGGCGACGGGCTGGTGGCGGCGCACATCATCGCGCGCGTGCACAGCGAGGTCGAGGGCATCCTGCCCACGCGTCCGGACGCGGACGGCGGCGGGCGCGACGCGGAAGTGACCTCGACGCGCAGCTGACGGTGGTGACTGGGAGCACCCCATGACGGCCGATACGCGAACGCTCGGTTGGCTCACGCGCGCGCTGCAGCACGAGTTCTCGGCGCTGCAGCAGTACCTGGCGCAGGCGACGCTGGCGCGCCTGACCGGCGACGAGGCGCTGGCCCAGCGCCTGCGCGACGAGGCGCTGGAGGAGCTCGGACACGCCGAGCGGCTGATGGCGCGGCTGATCGAGCTGGGTGTTGCGCCCAACGCGGGCACGCTGGCGCCGGCGCGGCTGGGGCGGGGCGTGGTGGATTTCGGCGCGCTCAACCGCCAGCTGGAGCAGAACGCGGTGGTGCTGTACCAGGATGCCGCCGACCACACGCGGCGCGTCCGCGACACCGGCACCGAGGCGCTGCTGCGTGAGCTGGCGGCCGAGGAGGCGCAACACCTGCGCCAGTGGCTGGGCAGCGCGCCATGACGGTTTTTGCAGCGAAGCGAAGGAGGACGAACGATGGAACGCAACGATGCCCTGGGGGAATGGAGCGAACAGGCGCGCCCCCCTGCGCTCTTCAGGCGCTTCGCGTTTGACAGTTACGCGCAGACGCGGGCGTTTCTGGACCGCCTTGCGCAGGTGCAGGACGAGTTGGGGCTCGCGCCGCAGAACATCAGCTTCGGCACGACCTACGTCAACGTCACGATCGCCGCGAGCGACGGGGCGCTGGGCGAGGGCGAGCGCGAGCTGGCGCGGCGCATCGCCGCGGCGGCCACCGGGGAAGCCCGCGCATGATGGGCGACGCGCCGCGCTGCGTGGTGGTGCTCAACAGCAAAGGGGGCACCGGCAAGACGACGCTGGCGGTGCACCTGGCGGCGGGCTGGTCGCGGCGCGTGCCGACCGCGATCGGCGACCTCGACCCGCAGGGATCGGCCACGCAGTGGGCGACGCGCGCGGGCTTGACCGTCCTGTCGGATGGGGACGCCTGGGCGGCGCCGGCGGGCGTGCAGCGGTTGGTGTGGGATTGTCCGCCCAGCGTCGAGCACCCGGCGGCGCGGCGCGCGCTGGCGCGCGCGGACATCGTCGTCGTGCCGGTGCTGCCGTCGCCGCTGGACCTGTGGGCGAGCTGGCGCCTGGTGGAGGCAATCGCGGCCGAGCAAGCCCGCCGCCCCGGCTTGCGGGCCTGGCTCGTGGTCAACCAGGTCGAACCCGGCAGCGTCTTGTCCGGCGCGATGCACGAGGCGCTGCGCGAATTCGGCCTGCCGGCGCTGCGGGCCGTGGTGCGCCGGCGCGCCATCTATCGCAGCGCGGCGTTGCAGGGAAAAACCGCCTATCAGATGGGTGCGCGGGCCGCGCCCGCCGTGGCCGACATCGAGGCCTTGATCGAGGAGATGCAGACATGACCCGTACCACCGCCGAACGCCTGGCGGCGAGCGTGCGCAGCGCGCGCCCTGCCACGCCCGCGGCCCCGACCGCGCCCCGGCGCACGCGCGCGAAGATCGCCGCCGCCGCGGACGGCCCCGCGGCGAGCGCCGCTGTCGCCGAGGTGGCATCCGTGCCTGCGAACCGTGCCGCCGCCTCGACAGCGGTGCGCACCGATGGCGGCGTGCCGCCGTCGAGTGCCGGGGAGCGCTTTCCCCGCCGTATCTGGCCCGATTGATCGCCCGACCGATCCACCGGGCCCCGCGACGTGCGGGGCCCTGCCGAAGACGCTGACGCCATGAACACCCTGACCCGACGACTCTACGCGGCCCGTGCCCAGCAGGCCGCGGCACCGCTGGGCGCCACCACCGGGCGGATGCCCACGGCCGCCACCACGCCCGCCACTGCCGCGGCCACCGCCGCGCCGGCCGGTGAACACCCGCTGGCGGCGTACCGCGTGACGCGCGAGCCCTACTGGCGCGCCGTGGGGGACGAGGTGGCGCTGTACGAGGCCGCCTACTCGGTGCGCATGCCGATGATGCTCAAGGGCCCCACGGGCTGCGGCAAGACGCGCTTCGTCGAATACATGGCGTGGAAGCTGGGCAAGCCGCTGATCACGGTGGCCTGCCACGAGGACATGACCGCCTCCGACCTCGTGGGGCGGTTTCTGCTGGACGCCAATGGCACGCGCTGGCAGGACGGGCCGCTGGCGCTGGCGGCGCGCTACGGCGCGATCTGTTATCTGGACGAGGTCGTGGAGGCGCGGCAGGACACGACCGTCGTGATCCACCCGCTGACCGACAAGCGGCGCATGCTGCCGCTGGAGAAGAAGGGCGAGGTGATCGAGGCCCACCCGGACTTCCAGCTCGTCATCTCTTTCAACCCGGGCTACCAGAGCCTGATGAAGGACCTGAAGCAATCGACCAAGCAGCGCTTCGGGGCGCTGGACTTCGACTACCCCGAGCACGAAGTGGAGGCGGAGATCGTCGCGCACGAGTCCGGCGTCGACCTCGAGACCGCGAAGAAGCTCGTGCACATCGCCGAGCGTTCGCGCAACCTCAAGGGCCACGGGCTGGACGAAGGCTTGTCCACGCGGATGCTGATCCACGCGGCGAGCCTGATCGCGCAGGGGGTGGCGCCGCTCGCGGCGTGCCGCGTGGCGCTGGTGCGCCCGATCACCGACGACGCCGACATGCGCGACGCGCTCGACGCGGCGGTGACGACGTATTTCTGAACCCCGCCGAGCGATCCGACCGCCGCCCGCGCCCGCCATGAGCATCCACCTGGACGACCACGCCGAGCTGTTGCAGGAGCTGCCGCACGGCGCGCAGGAGGTGCTGCGCGGCGCGTGGCAGGAGGCGGCGCGGGCGTTGTCCGCGCGGGGGCTCGACAACTACCTCAAGGGTGCGCTGGCGCTGCACCACCTGGGCCGCGGCGAGGAGGTGGTGGTCAGCTTTCTGCAGCAGATGCCGGCGCTGGCGCGCGCCATCGGCGAGGACGTGCTGCCGGACCTGGTCAATTTTCTGCTCTCGATGGCGTCCAAGACCTCGGGGCAGGTGCTCACGCTGATGGCGCAGACGGCACCGACCGCGGCGCTGCGGCTGGGCGACGCCGAGCTGTTTCGGCAGTACCTCTCGGTGCTGGGGCTGGTGCTGGCGCAGGCACCGCAGGGGCTGCGCCCGATGCTCGAGAACCTCGAGCGGCTGCTCGCGCAACTGACGCTCGGCGGTCTGCGGCGCTGGGTACAGTGGGGCGCGCAGGCGTACCGGGCCGACGTGGACGGGCAGCGGCGCTATTTCGGGCTGCAAAGCGCCGACGCGCTCGCCGTGCTGCAGCAGGAGCGGCGCGGCACGCTGTTCGTCGACGTGCAGCGGCGGCTCAACCTCTATCTGCGCGCGCTGTGGGGGCGCGATTTTTTCCTGCGGCCAACCGCAGGGGACTTCGAATCGCGCGAGGGCTTGCGCCCCTACATCGAGCGCCACGTGATCCACATTGCCGACGCCTACGACGATGTGCCGGGCACCGAACCCGACGGCGGCCCCGTTCCCGCGCTGGAGGTGTACCGCGCGGCGGCCAACCACTGCGCCGCGCACCTGATGTTCGCGCGCGCGCCGCTCTCGGACGAAGGGCTGGATGCGCTGACCAAGGCGGTGGTCGAGCTGGTCGAGGACGCGCGGGTGGAGACGCTCGCGTGCCGGCGCTTTCCGCGCCTGCGGCAGCAGTGGCGCGCGCTCCACCCGCTGCCCGTCGACCCGCCGACCCGCGCGGGGGATCTGATCAACCGCTTGGCGCTCGCCTGGCTCGACGAAGCGGCAGCCGAGCGCGACCCCGACCCCTGGGTGCGCGAAGGGGTGGCGGCGCTCGCCGCGTGGACCGATTGGGACGATCCGCAGGCGAGCCTCGAGACGGGGCGGCGGCTGGCGGAGTCGCTGCGCGCGCGTATCGCCGCAGAAGGGTGGCCCGCCTTCTCGGCGCGGCTCGACGGGCAGCGGGCGATCTACCGCGACGACAACCGCGCGATCTGGGTCAGCGGCACCTACGACGAGACCGAAGCGCTCATCGCCACCTGGGAGCGCCAGCAGCAGGTGCGGCGCAAAGTGAACGTCATCGAGATGGTCAACGAGGTCGACGTCGAGTTTGCCGGCGACGACGCGCAGGAGGTCTGGATCCTGCCCACCGAGTTCTGGCTCGATCAGGAGGGGGTGACGATCAACTCGCTGCTGGGCCGTCCGCCGCTGGCCGACCCCGTTCACTATCCCGAGTGGGATTATCAAATCCAGCTCCTCCGCCCGGACTGGGTGACGGTGTTGGAGCGCCACGCCGCGGCCGGGGACCCGGCGCGTATCGAGGCGCTGTTGGCTGAACAGCGGCCGGTGGTGCAGCGCCTGCGCCACCTCATCGAGGCGATGGCGCCGCAGGGCGTGCAGCGCATCCGCAAGCTCGAGGACGGCGACGAACTCGACCTGGACGCGGCGGTGCGCGCGTGGATCGATTGGCGCAGCGGCCAGCAGCCCGACACCCGCATCATGATGCAACACCGCATCCACACGCGCGACGTGGCGGTGTTGCTGTTGCTCGACCTGTCGGCGTCCGCGAACGACCCGGTGCGCGGCACCGACCAGACGGTGCTCGACCTCACGCGCGCAGCCGCCGCATTGATGGCCGAGGCACTGCAACGCATCGGCGACCGTTTCGCGATCCATGGCTTTCGCTCCGACGGGCGGCACGACGTGCACTACCTGCGCGTCAAGGATTTCCGCCAGGGGTGGGGAGAGGCGGCCAAGGCGCGCCTTGCCGGGCTCGAAGGGGCGTTTTCCACGCGGCTCGGCGCGGCACTGCGCCACGCCGGTGCCGAGCTCAAGCGCCAGCCGCAGCGCAAGCGCATCGTCTTCGTGCTCACCGACGGGGAACCGGCCGACGTGGACGTGCGCGACCCGCAATACTTGCGCGTGGACGCGCAGCACGCGGTGCAGGAGCTGCGGTGCGACGGCATCATCAGCTACTGCCTGACGCTCGATCCGCGCGCGGACGCCTACGTCGAGCGCATCTTCGGCGCGCGCCACTACACGGTGCTCGAGCGCGTGCAGCGCCTGCCCGAGGTGTTGCCGTCGCTCTACCTGGGGTTGACGCGATGAGCCGGCTCGCCGACCGCGCGCGCGTGCAGTTGCGCACCTTCGTCTTCATCGACGCGCTGCAGCCGCAGCTCGCCTCCTACCTCGGGACGTCGTCGCAGGGGTTTTTGCCGGTGCCGGGGGATGCGTGCCTGTGGATCGAGGTGGCGCCCGGCATGGCCGTGCACCGGCTCTCCGACATCGCGCTCAAGGCCACCAACGTGCGCATGGGCGAACAGGTGGTCGAGCGGGCGTTCGGCTCGATGGAGATCCACTACCGCAGCCAGAGCGAGGTGCTGGCGGCGAGGGAGATCATCCTGGAGCAGCTCGGCGCGCGGCTGGAGGACCGGCTGCCGTGCCGCATCGCGTGGGCGGAGAATATCCGCGCCGTGACCCCGGATCACGCGACGCTGATCAACCGCCAACTGCGCCGCGGCTCGATGTTGCTGCCGGGCAAGACGCTCTTCATCTTCGAGTGCGAGCCGGCGGGGTACGCCATCTACGCCGCCAACGAGGCCGAGAAGGCCGCCAACGTGACGCTGGTGGACGTCAAGCCCTTTGGCAATTTCGGACGCCTGATGATGATGGGCAGCGAAGCGGAGGCGGCCGAGGCGCTCGCCGCGGCCGAGCGCGCAGTGGCGCAACTGAACCGGCGCGCGCGCGCCGTCGAAGGAGACCCGACGCGATGAACCCGACGCCTTTCGCCGTCGATACCCCCGCCAAGCGGCTGCTGTTCCACACCGTGCGGGTGGAGACGCAGATGGCCGATGGCGGCGCGGGCACCGGCACCGCATTCGTCGTCGAGCACGTGCACGCGCGCGGGCGCACGCGCTTCGTCGTGACCAACCGCCACCTCGTCGACGACGTGGTGCAGGGGGCGCTGGTCTTTCCGCTCGCCGGCGCCGACGGCCAGCCGGTGCTGGGCAGCCGCTTCGAGGTGCGCATCGACGAGTTCGGCGATGCGTGGCACCGCCACCCGGACGACACGGTGGACCTGGCGGTGCTGCCGCTCGAGCCGCTGCTGGTGGCGGCGCAGCAGCAGGGCGCGACGCTCTACGTCGAGCCGATCGCCAGCGATCGCATCGCCGACGCGCCGGCGCTCGCGCGCCTGGACGCGCTGGAGGAGGTGTGGTTCGTCGGCTACCCCAGCGGCGTGTGGGACGGCGTCAACGCGCTGCCCATCCTGCGCCGGGGCACGACCGCCACCCCGCCGGCGGTGGACTTCGAGGGACAGCCGCAGTTTCTCATCGACGCGGCCGTCTACCCCGGCTCCAGCGGGTCGCCCGTCTTCGTGCGCGCGGCCGACGGCAGCGGGCTGTGGCTGGCGGGGGTCGTGGCCGCGGTATTCTTCCGCGAGGAGTCGCTGCAGCTGTCGCCCGCGCCAGTCCCCGCGTCGACCGGCCTGCAGGCGACGGGTGCCGAAATGATCGACCTGGGCCTGGTGATCAAGGCCCAGGCGGTGCGCGAGGCGCTGCAGGACTACCTGCGGCGCTGGCGCGCCTGACCGCCCCCCCGCCCCGGGACCGTGCGTATCACCGACCCCACGTATCCGCCGATCCGAGAGGAGCCCGATTCATGACCTTCGACCCCATCGTGCTGTTTTTTCTGCTCGGCGTCGTATCCGGACTGGTCAAGTCCGACCTCAAGATCCCGGCCGCCATTTACGAAGCGCTGTCCATCTACCTGCTGCTGGCCATCGGCCTCAAAGGGGGTGTCGAGCTGGCCAAATACCCACTGCTGGACCTCGCGGGCGATGCGATGATCGCGGTGGCGGCGGCGATGGCCATCCCGCTCGTGGGCTATCCCGTCCTGCGCTTCGTCGGGCGCATGGCGCAGCCCGATGCGGCCTCGATCGCGGCCCACTACGGTTCGGTCAGCGTGGTGACGTATTCGGTGGCGGTGGCGGCGATCGGGCAGCAGGCGATCGACCACGACGGCTACATGGCGGTGTTCCTGGCGCTGCTGGAGTTTCCCGCGCTGCTGCTGGGCGTGGTGCTGGCGCGCCTGGGCGACGCCACGCAGAACGGCAAGAGCGGGCTGGCGTCGGTGGACTGGGGGCGGCTGCTGCACGAGGTGCTCGCGGGCAAGAGCATCGTGCTGCTGATCGGCGGCCTGATCATCGGCTACGTCGCGGGCCGCATGGACGCCTACGCGCCGATGGCCCCCCTGTTTCGCGACCTGTTCAAGGGGGTACTGGCGCTGTTCCTGCTGGAGATGGGGCTGGTCGCTGCGTCGCGGGTGGCGGCGTTTCGCACCTACGGGGCGTTTCTGGTGGTTTTCGCGGTGGTGATGCCGGTCGCGGCGGCCGCTTGGGGGCTGGTGGTGGCGCAGTGGCTCGGCTTTACGCTCGGTAACGCCATCCTGCTGGCGACGTTGTTCGCCAGCGCTTCCTACATCGCCGCGCCGGCGGCGATGCGCATCGCCGTCCCGCAGGCGAACCCGGCCCTGTCGATCGGCGCCTCGCTTGGCGTAACATTCCCGTTCAACGTGTTCGTGGGCATTCCGCTGTACGTGTGGATGGCTCAGCGCTGGATCGGGCATTGAAGCCGCGAAGGACGGGACATGACAGCCAAAACCTTCAAGCTGGTCACCATTTACTGCGAGGCGGTGCTGGAGTCGCGGGTCATCGAAGTGTTCGACCGGCTGGGCATCGTCGGCTACACGGTGACCGAGTGCCGCGGCCGTGGCACGCACGGCGTGCGCAGCGGCAACTGGCGCATGAGCGCCAACGTGCGCATCGAGGTCATGTGCGATGTGGACACCAGCGACCGGCTCAACGAGGCGCTGATGCCCTACGACCGCGATTACGGGCTGCTGGTCGTGCGCAGCGACGTCGAAGTGTTGAACTGACGGGGTGAGGGGCAGCGGTCCGGGCGGGGCCGGTGCGGCCGTCGACCACGGCGCCGTGCGCCTGAGACGGGGCGTAGTCGCTCGGGTATCCTAGTGCGATTGCGTTCACCGCCATCCCCATGCAAGGCCGCCTCTTTTCCCAAGACTTCCTGCTTCGTGGCATCCAGGACACCGAGGCGTGGAAAGCCCTCTCCGATGCTGACCTCGATGACTTTACAGCCCGACTGCGGGAGCGCTACGCCGGCTTTTCCGCCGGCTCCGCCCTCAACGAAGCCCAGACCGAAGACGAACTGATCGAGCCGGTGCTGGACTTATTGGGCTGGCGGGATTGCTGGACTTCACAGGTCAACCTCTCCCAGTCCGGGCGCGAAGACGTGCCGGACTTTTTGCTGTTTGCCGACGCCGCCGCCAAACAGCGCGCGATGGCGGAACCCGCAGATGATCGCCGCGCCCGCCACGGCGTGGCGCTGCTGGAGGCCAAGCGCTGGCTGCGGCCGCTCGATCGCAGCGACGACAGCGGCGCGGGCAACAACCGAAAACGCCGCGATTTTGGTGCGCCGTCATCGCAGATGCTGCGATATCTCTCGCGTGCCGACGTCATCAGCGACCGCGCGGTCAAGTGGGGCATCCTCACCAACGGGGCCATCTGGCGGCTGTATTGGCAAGACGCCCGCTCGCGCGCCGAGGATTTTTTCGAAATCGACTTGGCCGCGTTGTTGGGTGTGCCCGGCAGCCAGTCGGAGTTTGACGGCTACGCCCCGCGCCACGGCATCAAGTTGTTCTGGCTCCTGTTTGGGCGCGCAGCTTTTTTGCCGCAGTCGTGGGACAGCCAGCGCCGCACCTTTCACGCCATCGCGCTGTCCGAGGCGCGGCTCTACGAAGAAACCGTTTCCGACCAGTTGGGCAAACGCGTATTTGCCGAGGTTTTCCCGAGCCTCTGTGCAGCGCTGGCGGCAGGCGACTTGCAAGCCCGCAAGACCGCCAAGGGGGCGTACACCGAAGACTATCTGGAAGAGCTGCGCGAAGCCGCGCTGGTGCTGCTCTATCGCCTGTTGTTCCTGTTTTACGCCGAAGATCGGCGCTTGCTGCCCGTGATGGACAGCCGCTACGCGCCCTACAGTCTCTCGGCCTTGCGCGACCAAGTGGCTGCCGACCGTGACGCCGGCAAAGCGCTGTCCCGACGCGTGGCCAACTACTGGGCGGTGCTGGACAACCTCTTCACCCTGATCGCCGAAGGGGACGACACGGTCGGGATGCCTGCCTACAACGGCGGGCTGTTCGAGCGTGCCCGCGCGCCGCTGCTGGCGCGCGTCCGGGTGCCCGATGCCCAGCTCGCCCCGGTGATCGACGCGCTGTCGCGCCGGGTCGAGGATATCCTCAAGCCCCGCATCAACTATCGTGACCTCTCCGTTGCCCACCTGGGCAGCATCTACGAGCGCCTGCTCGAATACCGTCTGGAGGAGGAGGGCGGCACCCTCGCAGTCAAAAAAGCGGGTTTTGCGCGCAAGGGGTCGGGCAGCTACTACACCCATGATGCGCTGGTGCGGCTGATTCTCGACGAAACCGTCGGCCGGCTGGTCGCACAACGCCAACAGAAGTTCGATTGTCTGCTCGCGCGATGGCGCAAAAAGGCCCACCTCAACCCCGCGGACTGGGAGGCACTCGACAGGGCCGATCCGGCGAGCCAGTTTCTGGAACTGAAAATCTGCGACCCCGCGATGGGCAGCGGCCATTTTCTGGTGGCGCTCGTGGACTGGCTGGCAGACCGCGTGCTGGAAGCCGCGCAAACCAGCGCCGAAGCCGTCAACGACTGCCCCTTTGCCGCGCACCTGGTGGAACAGAACCGCCCCTGGGCCTCGCCGATCGCCGCACGCATCGCCGACATCCGCCGCCGCATCCTCAAGGCCGCGAAAGAACACGGCTGGGCCGTGGACGAGCGGCAACTCGACGACCGCCACATCGTGCGCCGCATGATCCTCAAGCGCGTCGTCTTCGGTGTGGACAAAAACCCGATGGCGGTCGAGCTCGCCAAAGTGGGGCTGTGGCTGCATACGTTCACCGTTGGCGCGCCGCTGTCCTTCCTCGATCACCATCTGCAATGCGGCGATTCGCTGCACGGCGAACGGCTCGATGCCGTGCGCGACGGCATCCGGGCGATGGGGGCGCTGTTCCAGGAAGGAGAACTGGACCGGCTGCGCATCGCCGCGCGCAGCCTGGCGGCGGTGGCGGACCTCACCGACACCAGCATCGCCGAGGCGCACGAATCGAAACACCTGGCCGACGAAGCCCGTCAGCAGGTGGCCCCGATCATTGCCCTCCTGAACCTGTGGCGGGGGTTGCGCTGGACAGTCCCAGGCTGGCCCGCCGTCAAGCGCGACAAGATCCAGGACGACCGTTTGCGAAGCGCGCTTGCGGAGCTCTTTTCTGACCGCTATAACCTGGTCGGTGTTGCGGCTCAGGGGAACGTGGGCGGACACGGGGAGGCGGTGCAAGCCGCCAACGAACTGCTCGCGGCGCTGGGCACGCTGGCGCGGCGCGAACACTTCTTCCACTGGGAGGTCGCCTTTCCCACCGTGTGGAAAGAGGGCGTGGGCGGTTTTGACGCCGTCATCGGCAACCCGCCGTGGGACCGGATCAAGTTGCAGGAGGTGGAGTGGTTTGCCGAACGCCGGCCCGAAATCGCCCGGCAGGCGCGCGCCGCCGACCGCAAACGCCTCATCGCGCAGGAAAAGGCGCGCAATACCCCGTTGTGGCGCGAGTACGTCGCTGCCCGCGACGCGGCAGAGACCACCGCGCGCGTGGCGCGGGAGTGTGGCGACTACCCGCTGCTCTCGGGCGGCGACGTCAACCTCTACAGCCTCTTTGTCGAGCGCGCGCAAAGCCTCATCAAACCCGACGGCATCGTCGGCCTGCTCACCCCCTCCGGCATCGCTGCCGACAAGGGGGCGTCGGCCTTTTTCCGCACATTGACCGAGGCCACCGAAGACGGCGCGCGGCTCGCGGCGCTCTACGACTTTGAAAACCGGAAGGTCTTCTTCCCCGACATCCACGCCAGCTTCAAATTCTGCGCCCTTGTCTTCGGCGGCCCGCAGCGCCGCTTTGCCCAGAGCCGCTGCGCCTTCTATCTGCACGATGTTGCGGAGCTTGCCAGCCCGGACCGTGTGCTCGCGCTCAACGCCGCTGACTTCCGCCTCGTCAACCCCAATACCGGCGCTGCCCCCATTTTCAGGACGGCGCGGGACGCCGACCTCACGATGCGCCTCTACCGCGTCCACCCGGTGCTCGTGCGCCGCGAGGGCGACACGGAGCATAGAGCGTGGCCGGTGAAGTATGTCCGTATGTTCGACATGACCAACGACTCGGACAAGTTTCTCACCCGCGCCGAGCTGGAAAAAGCGGGCTGGCGGCCGGCCCCGCTCAACCGGTGGGAGCGGGACGGGGAGGTGGCGTTGCCGCTCTACGAAGGCAAGATGGTGCAGATGTACGACCACCGCGCGGCCGACGTGGTGGTCAACCCCTACAACCTGCACCGCGCTGCGCAACCGCAGGCGATTCCGGATGCCGAGAAGCGGCAACCGGACCGGTATCCGGAGCCGCAGTTTTGGGTGAGGCGCGCGGCAGTGACCGCGTTTGGTTTGCCTGACACCGTGCTTGCTTTCAAAGATGTCACGGCACCGACCAATGCGCGCACCATGATCGCGGCGTTGTTACCCGCCAGTGCGTTGGGCAATACGCTGCCGGTGCTGCTCATGCCGGTGGCCGACGCCGCCTTGCTGGTCGCCAACCTCAACAGTTTTGTGTTCGATTTTCTGGCACGACAGAAGGTGCAGGGCCAGCACCTCAACTGGTACATCGTCGAGCAACTCCCCGTCATCGCCCCCTCGGCCTACGAGCAAACCATCGGCGGGGTGCGCGTTGCCGACTTCATCCGCGCGGAGGTTCTGGCGCTCTCTTACACCGCGCACGACCTCGCGCCCTTCGCCCGTGACCTCGGCTACGTGAATCCGGACGGCAGCGTAAAACCCCCCTTTGTCTGGGACCCGGACGACCGGGCGCAGCGCATGGCCCGGCTCGATGCGCTGTTTTTCCACCTCTACGGTCTCGACGAAGCCGATACCGACTATGTTCTCTCCACCTTTCCCATCGTGCGCGAGCAGGACGAGCAAACGTATGGCACCTTCCGCACGCGCGACCTGATTCTGGGTTATCTGGCCCGAATCAAAGCCGGGCAGCTGAGCCACGAGCCATTGGTATGCGCCGCAGGTGGCGACGCCGGTTGAGCGAGCACAACAGCCCGGCAGCTCGCGCAGGACGCACACCGCCAGCAGGTACGCGTGGCGCGATGCGCGCTATTCAATCATCCGGGATGCGACAGTTATGCCATGTCAGGCGTCGCCGACAATTGCTGTAGGCGCGCAGCGAACGGTCCGTTGCCACTGGTGCCGATGATGAGGCGTTGTTTTGCGCGCGTGGCCCCGACGTAGAGCAGTCTGGCCGCTTCCTTTTCGTCCTCACCGGACATCGGCATTTGTCCTGCCCCCACGAGCGCCACGAGCGGGAATTCCAAACCCTTGCTGGCATGCAGGGTCATCAGGGTGATTTTGTTGCTGTGCGGTTCATAATCGCCCGCCCGGATGCGGTTTTGTACCGGCAGGCGGCGCCGTTGCGCCAATGTTTTCGCGCAAAGGTCGCGGATGTGATGGGTTGGACACAGCACGGCCATGTCGGCCCAGGCGTAGCCTTCCCGATGCGCGCGCTCCAGCAGTTCGGCCACGTGGTTTACCTCCTCTTCCAGCGTCGGCAGGCGGATGATCACGGGCTCCTCGCCATCCCTTCCGCAGCTGATGGGCTTGAGCAGTGGTACACCATCTTCATCACGTTCTTCCGGGGTCAGCAAGTCGGCTGCCAGCAAGCTGGCCGTGCGCAGGATTTGTCTGGTATTGCGGTAGTTGATCTTGAGGATGGTGGTTCGTCCCTGGGCTTGAATGCCGACGCTCTTGAAGCTGAAGTTTCTTTTGCGCGCGCGCTCATAGATGCTTTGCGCATCGTCGTAAAGCACGAGCAAGCTATTGGTCGTCGGGTCGACCATCTGAACGATGAGCTTGAGCCACTCGGGTGCAAAATCGTGTCCTTCGTCGATCAAAACGGCGCGGTACTGCCCACTGGGAATTTGTCGGCGGTTGACTCCATTGATAACGCGTTGCACCAATTCAGCGAGAAATTCTTCCGTTGGCAGATGTCGTGGCGGTAGCGCTTGTCCGTAGATGACGAGCTGGTCACGGCACCACTTGTGAAAATGCACGGCGTGCACACGGTCGGCAATACCCTTGACCGACATGATGTAGGCGAGTTGTCGCGCCAATGGCTCGTTGTAGCACAGCACCAGAATCGGCTTGTCGCAGCCTGCTGATTCGAGTTTTGTCAAATGCTCGGCACGGTAGCCGAGCAGCATCGTCTTACCCGAACCTGCCACGCCGTGGATGACACGGTGACCTTGGCCGAGGCTGCGCGCGAGCTGCTCCTGCTGCAAATCCATCACGCGCATGATGTCGGGCCACTCGGCCATTTCGTCCGTGCTGTCAAAGAGTTGACCGTTGACGGGTACACGCACGTCCGGGAACATGATCCAGCGCACCCGGTCGATTTGCGGTACCGACAGTACGCCCCTCATTCGGTAGGGAAACATGTCCCACAATTGGCTTTGCAGCCGCTCGGGATCGACCTCCTTGCCGATTTCGTCCTGACAAATGACGCGACGCGGTTCGATGGCATGATTCAGCCCTGCTTTGTTGAATTGCTCTCGAGAGATGTTGGGCAGCACCACGCCATATCCCCAGGGAAAAATGAGCCGACCTTTTTGCGGGCCGTCCGAGTGCACCAAATGGGGATCTCTTTCCAGTGCGGCCACCACCTGGTGCGCGTATTGTCGGGCTTGTTCGAGCGGATTGATGACGGTTTTGGGGCCCAAATCCCCGTGTATGCACCAGTTTTGCTTGTCAACCTGGATGATCGAGGAGAGGCGATAGTCTTTGACCTCGAGGATCAAAATGCCTCGGCGGGGGTGCAAAATGACGAAGTCGGGGTGAAGGCTTTTGGGCCCGACGGCGACGTCGTACCACAACAGATAATCGTCGTCGAGCTTTTCTTCCAGTCGCTCTGCCGTGCGGCGTTCGCCAGAGGTCATGCGCCCGACGCAACTGCTCAATGCCGGAATGAGGGTGGCCATGCGCTCGTGATCCCATCGAAAGTCGGTCCCGATGGTGCAATCATGCCCGAAATGGGGGACATCGCAAGCCCGTCCCTCGTTGATGGACTGCTTCGATGGAAAGCGGGGTGTTGCGGCACCGCTGCCCCAGTGGGCGATGGCTACAGCGCATCCGCCCGCTGCCGCAGCGCTTCGGCGTGCTGGCGCGTGGCAGCCAGCGTTTCCGGTTCCATGCGGTCGAGCTGGCGCAGCATCATCGCCATGCGGGGATTGGCGGCGAGCCGCTCGCGCTGGCGCGCCAGAAAGTCCCAGTACAGCGCGTTGAACGGACAGGCGCGCTCGCCCACGCGCTGCCGCGGGTCGTAGGGGCAGGCGCGGCAGTGGTCGCCCATGCGCTGCAGGTACGAGGCGCTGCTGACGTAGGGTTTGGTGGCCATCAGGCCGCCGTCGGCCCACTGGCTCATGCCCAGCGTGTTGGGGGCCTCGACCCACTCGAAGGCGTCGATGTAGACGCCCAGGTACCAGCGGTGCACCTCGGCGGGGTCGCAGCCGAGCAGCAGCGCAAAGTTGCCGGTGACCATCAGCCGCTGGATGTGGTGGGCGTAGGCACCGGCCAGTGTCTGGCCGATGGCGGCGCGCAGGCACGCCATGCGGGTTTGGCCGTCCCAGTACCAGCGCGGCAGCGGCCGCTGGTGCCCCAGCGCGTTGCGCGCCGTGTAACCGGGCATGTGCGCCCAGTAGACGCCGCGCACATACTCGCGCCAGCCCAGAATCTGGCGGACGAAGCCCTCGACGGAAGCCAGCGGCGCGTCCCCGCTGCGCCACGCGGCCTCGGCGCGTGCGATCACCTCGCGCGGGTGCAGCAGCTTGACGTTGAGGGCGAACGACAGCTGCGAGTGAAAGAGCCGCGTGTGCGTGTGGCTCAGCGCATCCTGATACGGGCCGAAGTGGGGCAGGGCGTGCGCGACGAAGGCGTCGAGCTGCGCCAGCGCCTCGGCGCGGGTCAGCGGCCAGCGCAGCGTGTCGGCCTGTGGGTCGCCGATGGTGGCCACGCCCGCCGCTTCGATCGTGCGCCACAGCGCCTGCTGGTCGTGGCAGGGGCGGGGGTCGGGGGGTTCCGGTGGCTCGCCGCGCCACGGCTGGCGGTTGTCGGCGTCGAAGTTCCACTGGCCGCCGGCCGGCGCGTCGCCGTCCATCAGCACGCGGTGCTGCCGCCGCATGCGGCGGTAGAAGTGCTCCATCACCCACTGGCGGTGGCCCGCCAGCGCGCGCGTCACGCCGTCGCGCGGGGCCAGAAAGTGCGCGCTGTCCACCGCCCGCACCGGCACCGGCGCGTCCGCGCCCCACTCGCGCAGCAGCGCGTCCAGCCGCCATTCGTCCGGGTGTTGGTATTCCACCGCCGCGGCGCGGTAGTGGCGGGTGAGCGCGTCGAGGTTGCCGGTGAGCGTCTGGCGGCTGCTCGGGTCGTCGATGGTCACATAGCGCACGCGGTGGCCATTGGCCCTGAGCTGCTGCGCCAGCGCGCGCATCGCGGCAAAGATGGCGAGCACCTTTTGCGCGTGGTGGCGCACGTAGTCCGTCTCCTGCCGAACTTCCATCAGCACGTACACGACGTCCGCGCGCCGCTCGCCAAACCAGGGGTGCAGCGGGTCGAGCTGGTCGCCCAGCAGCAGCCGCAGCGTCGGGCCGTCGCGGGCGGGTGGGGCGTCGGTCGCGGTGTTCATGGCCGAGTGTCCGGGGCGAGCCAGCGCCGGCGGTAGGCCCCGTCGGGGTCGTGCTGCGCGGCCTGTTTGCGGGGGTCGAAGCGGCGGCCGCCGCGCGGGTCGGTGCCCAGCCCCGCGATGTAGAGCCAGTTGCCGGTGTTGCTGCAGGGGTCGTGGTCGAGCAACTGCGCCTCGAACCAGGCGGCCCCGACACGCCAGTCGCCCTGCAGCTCGTGCAGCCAATAGCTGGCCACGATCTGGCGCATACGGTTGCTCAGGTAGCCGGAGGCGGCGAGTTCGCGCATCCCGGCGTCGACGATGTCGCAGCCGGTTTCACCCTGCATCCAGCGCGCCAGCCGTTGTGGATCCAGGGGGCGCGGCGGCGCGTGCGGGGCGAGCCCGCGGGCCCGGTACAGCGCGGCACCAAAGCGGCGGTGCAGCCAGCGGAAGTGGTCGCGCCACAGCAGCTCGAACCACAGCCAGTATGTGCCGTCCGTTGCGCCGTGCGCCGCTTCGTGCGCGCGCAGCGCCGCCAGCGCCTGCCGCGGCGACAGAGCGCCGGTGGCCAGCCACAGCGACCAGTGGCTCGATCCCCACGGGTCGGCGAGGTGGTTGCGCGTCGCCTTGTAGCGCCGCGCATGACCGCCGTCGAGGTAGCGTTGCAGGTGGCGCAGCGCCGCGGCCTCGCCGCCCCAAGGGGCTTCGTCGGCGGGCGGCCACGGCAGCGCGTGGCGTGCGTCCCCTGCCAGCAGCGCGGTGTCGTCGGGCGCCTGGGGGTCGAGGCACCGCCAGCCCAGCCGGTCGGCGATGTTCTCAGCAGGCTGCCACGCCGCGGGCCAGCGGGTGGGCACCGGCAGCGGGCCGGGCACGGGGGTGTGGGCGCGCTCCACCGCCTGCCGGAACGCGGTGAACACCGTGGGCACCGCCTCCGGCGTGAACGGCAGGTCGGCCGCCTCGTGCAGGGTACCGATGCCGTGCCGGTGCACCGGGATGCCCCACGCCACCAGCGTCTGCAGGACGGCCCGCTCTTCCGGTGCCGGAACCTCCAGCACGTGCACGGCCGCGGGCGAGCAGGCGCTGATCCACGCCTGCAGCGTGGCCGTGGTGCCATCCGGCAGGCACCACAGCGGGTGGCCGTGGCGCGCCAACCCCTGCGCCAAGCCGTGCGCGGCGCTGTGCCACCACGCGAGCCGCCGCGCGCCGGTGCGCGGCCAGCCCCACGGCGTCGGCTGCGCGGGTGGTGGCAGCCACAGCGCCAGCCACGGGCGCCCCTCCGCCAGCGCCTGCGCCAGGCCCGCGTGCAGCGCGGCGTGGTCGTGCAGGCGCAGGTCGGCGATGAACAGGTGAACCACCGGAGCCCCCAGCGGCAGGGATCGACTCATCGGCGACGGCTCCCTGTGGGGCGCGCGGCGGGCGTGGGCGCGTCCGTCGCCGTGCGGGCGTCACCGCGCTGGCGGCGGCAGCGCTCGGAACAATAGCGCACCTGTTCCCAATCGCGCGCCCATTTGCGCCGCCACGTGAAAGGCAGGCCGCAGACGGCGCAGATCTTGGTGGGCAGGTGGGGTTTGCGGTGCATGGCGTCAAAAGAGTGTTAGCTGGGTGGCCGGCGTGGCCACGCGGCGGCGCGCGACCGGCTCGCGCCCGGTGGCGTCGCGGCCCGCCGGCATGCCGCGGCGCGAGCCGTGACGGCGCACGACGTCGGTGGCGGCGGCCTGCACGGCCGGGTCGCGCCGGCGCGCGTGCAACCGCGCTTTGGCCGCGCGCAGCGCGGCCTCCAGCTCGACCGGTGGCACGGGGATGTCGTCGCCGACGCGCACCCCACAGCGCCGCTGCACGTCGGCGGGCATGCGCCACGGCTCGAACAGCCAGGCGTCCGGCACGCGCCGCAGCGCGGGCAGCCAGCGGCGCACGAACACGCCGTGGGGGTCGTGGTCGCGCGCCTGCTTCAGCGGGTTGTACACGCGCGTGGCGTTGATGCCGGTGGTGCCAGCCTGCATCTGCATCTGCGGCCAGTGGATGCCAGGTTCGTAGTCCAAGAACCACCGCGCGAGCCACTGCCCCACGGGGTGCCAGTGCAGCCACAAGGGGTAGGCGGCCACCGACACCAGCATCGCCCGCATGCGAAAGTTCAGCCACCCGGTGGCGCGCAGCATCGCGACGCAGGCGTCGACCAGCGGCCAGCCGGTGCGCCCCTGCTGCAACGCCTCGAAAAGGGCTGGATTCCAGTCATCCTCGCGCAGGCCGTCGTAGCCGCGGTGCAGGTTGCGCCACTCGAGCTCGGGTTCGCTCTCGAGCTTCTGGATGAAATGGCAGTGCCAGTAGAGGCGGCTCTCAAAGGCGCGCAACCCGGCGCGCCAGCGTGCCGCGTCCGCGGGCGCAGCGGGGGCGTCGGCCAGCGCGGCCAGCCGCGCGCGCGTGGCCTGCACCACTTCGCGCAGGCTCAGCACCCCGTAGGCGAGGTAGGGCGACAGCCGCGAGCACGCGGTGGGGGCGGTCAGGGGGGAGGAGATGCCGCCGCGGTAGCGCACGGCCCGCTCGGTCAGGAAGTCGTGCAAGGTCACCTCGCCCCGCGCGCGTCCGCCGCGCTGGCGCTCGGGCGGCTCGGCCGGGTCCAATCCGAGCGCGGCGGCGTCCGGCCATGGGCCGGGTGCGAGCTCGTCGCCGTTCAACCACCATGCGGGGGACGAAAGGCCCGGCGGCGCTGACCACGGCCACGGGGCCGGCACGAGCACGGGCGGCGGCCACGGGGCCGGTGGGGCGGCGACGAAGCGCTCGCGCGCCGTGAGCCACCGGTCGCGGTCACGCAGCCCGCGGATGACGGCAAAGCCCGGGGTTTCGTGTACCGCGACGCCGTGCGCGCGCGCCCAGCGGCGCACCGCCTGGTCGCGGGCGTAGGTGTGGGCGTTGCCGGTTTCCTCGTGTGCGTGGATGGCGGCCAGTCCCAGCCGCTGATGCAGCAGGGCGAGCACCGGCACCGCCTCGCCCACGATGACGCGAAGCGCCGCACGCGGGCCGCCCGCGGCCCGCAGCGCGGCGTCGAGTTCGCACAGGCTCTCGCGGATGAAGCCCCAGTGCTGTGCGGCGGCGTCGGGCTGCCGCCACAGGCTCGGTTCGACGATATAAACGGGCAGCACCGCACCCGCGCGCGCCGCTGCGACGAGCGGTGCATGGTCGTGCACGCGCAGGTCGCGTTTGAACCAGACGAGCTGCACCGGCATGGCAGGTCTTCCGTTCCGTTGATTCCGCCGCACAGACTCAATCGCGCGCCGCCAGCCGCCGCTGCAGCCAGCGCATCAGCGCGCCGATCAGCGGTAGCTGCGCGTACAGCTCCTCGGCCGCGTCCCAGTAGTCGCGGTGCTCGCGCACGCGAGCGTCCGCGGCAAAGCACAGGTGGGTGCAGCCGCGGATGCGGCGCTCGCGCGCCTCGCCACGGAAGCGAAAGACGAAGTCCCAGGTCAGAAAGGCCTGTTGCGCGTCGCCCAGCCGCTCGCGCACGATAAAGCGCGGGTCGTCGAGCTGCCGGTACATGTGCGCGAAGATGCGGCGGATCGCCTCGACCCCCTGCACGTCGTTGAACGGGTCACGAAAGCGCGCATCCTCGGTGTATACCGTCGGGAGCTCACGCAAGGACTCGGGGGTGAGCGTTTCGTAAAAGTTCACCACCCGCTCCAGCGGAGATGCGGCGGAGCTGGCAAGGGGCGCATCGAGGATCGCCGCCGCAGTGGGTGCGCCGTGGGCACGCGCCGCGGGTGGCGACGCTGTTCCGTCGTGCGTGGCGGCCCAAGGGGCCGGGGAAGGATGGGGCGTGCGCTGCGTCATGGTGCTGCGGAGGGTCACAAGCCGGTGGCGCGGCGCACGAGCGCGAAATACCAGCGATCCGGCAGGCAGCGCAGCAGCCGCAGCCACAGCGTAAAGCGCCGCGGAAAGTGCAGGTGAAACACTCCCCGCGCCCAGCCGCGCAGCATCGCTGTCGCCGCCTGCTCGGGGGTGATCAGGGCCGGCATGCGGAAGGGGTTTTGCGCGGTCAGCGGCGTGGCCACGAAGCCGGGGCACACGACGCTCACCCCGATGCCGTGCGGGCGCAGGTCGAGGTAGAGCGTCTCCGCCAGGTTGATCAGCGCGGCTTTCGTCGGGCCGTACGCCAGCGCCTGCGGCAGGCCGCGGTAGCCCGCGACGCTGGCCACGAGGCTCAGGTGGCCGCTGCGCTGCGCGAGCAGCCGCGGCACGCACGTGGCCACGAGGTGCAGGGCCCCCTCGACGTTGATGCGCTGGTGCCGCAGCAGCTCCTCGGCGTCGATGGCGGTGGCGCGCTGCGGTCGGTAGTGCCCGGCGCAAAAGAGGATCAGGTCCAGCGGCCCGTGCGCAAACGCCTCGGCGGCGGCGCGCGCCACCGCGGCGCGGTCGGTCACATCCAGCGGCAGCGCCAGCCGCCCCGGGGCCGCGTCGGCAAACGCCTGCAGCGGCGCGGCGCTGCGCGCGGAGACGATGACGGTGGCACCGCGCGCGTGCAGCGCCTCGGCCACCGCGAGGCCGATGCCCGAGGAGGCACCAACGATCCAAGCGCGTTTACCGCGCCAGTCGCGAAATGGCGGGTTGGCACTCATCGGTCGAGCTTCGTGAACGACAGGGTGACTTCGCCGAGCCGGATGCCGAATTTGCGCATCTCGGCGCGGTTGAGCATCACGCGCTCGTCGATGAGGTACATCCAGTCGTCGAACTGCACCTCGTACACGCGCCCGTCGACGGGCAGGCGCAGCGTGTAGCGCCACTGGAAGGCGTTGCCGCTGACCTGCCCGCTGGCTTCGCCGACCACGTCGTCGGCGGTGCCACGGTAGCGGCCGTTGCCGTCGTCGATCAGCCGCCACACGCGCCGCTCGGTCTTGCCGTCGCTGTAGGTAAAGCGCTCGTCGAGCACCCCCTGGTTGCCGTTCCACGTGCCGGTCATCTCGACCACGAAGCGGCGCACCACCTGGCCGCTGCGGTCCTGGAACATGCCGTGGGCGATCAGGCGACCGTTGAAATAGGTTTTGAGGTCCAGCGCCGGGCGTTCTGCCGCGTAGGAGGCGAGCTGCTGCGACGCGCAGCCCCCTAACAGCCACGCCACACCGCTGACGAGCAGCAGCCGCCGCCACCGGATCCGGTGCTGCAGCGGATGGGACAGGATCAGTGCCATGGTCGGTCTCCAGTCGGGTCGGGGAGGAGGTGCGTCATTGCGGGGGGACAACGCTTCGGGACAGGGAGGGGCGTGTCATCGCGGAGGGACGATGCTTTCGGCGATGGGTTGGGTGAGCGGCATCGCGGGCCGGCGGCGCACGAAGCCGTGCCACAGCAGCGCGGCGGCCAGCGCCTTGAAGAAGCAGGGCAGCACCGCGTAGGCGACGGTGAGGGCCTGCAGCCCGGCGGTGTCGCGCGTGCCGGGGGTGTAGCCCAGCAGCGCCAGCACCGGCAGCGCGAGCCCCGCGGCCAGCGCCAGATTGCCCTTGGCCGCGAGGTTCCACCAGCCGAAGTAAGCACCTTCGTGGCGGCCGCGGTCGCCGGTTTCGTCGATGACGCCGGCGAGCAGCGCGGCGGGCAGCGCGAGGTCTGCCCCCAACGCCAGCCCCGACAGCCCGCACACCAGCGCGTACGCCACGGTGTCGCCGGCGTCCAGCCCTGCCGCCCAGACGAACATGGCGATCGACAGCCCCATGCCGAGCAGCCACGCCCGGGCGAGGCCGACGCGCCGCACCGCTGCCAGCCACATGGGCATGCCCGCCGCGGCGGCGAGGAAGTAGATCGACAGAAACAGCGCCTCCCACTGCGGTGCCTGCAGCCGGTCGGCGATGAAGAACAGCACCAGTGTCGCCGGGATCGCGCTGGCGAGACCGCTCAACACGAACACCGCCATCAGGCGGCGAAACGCCGGGCGTCGCCACGGCAGCCGCAGATCGGATGGGATGAGGGGGGTGGCGGACACCGGTGTGGCAGGCGCGGATGTGGCGGGTGTGGATGTGGCGGGTGCGTTCGCCACCGCTGTCGGGTGCGGGCCCCGGCCCCAGGCAAAGAGCGCTAGCGGTAGCGCCACCGCCAGCACGGCGAGCGTCACCGACCAGCCCGCCACCGCCGGCAATACGGACGCGGTGATCACGCCGGCGAGCGTCCAGCCTTCGCGCCACGCCACCAGCCGCGCCTGCGTCGGCGCGTCACCGCCCAGCCGCGCGCCCCAGCTCTGGTGCGCGATGGCCAGCGCGCTGTACGCGAGCGTCGTGACCACCAGCCCGCCCAGTGCCCACGCGGGCAGCGCGCCCGAGACGCCGGCCGGCGGAAACAGCAGCGCGAGCATGCCCACCCACAGCACGAGCGCCGCGACCCACGCCCACCGCCACACCGCCTCGGCACCGCGCCGGTACACCCCGTCCAGCCAGCGCCCGAGCAGCGGGTCGGTGAGCGCGTCGAACACCCGCGCGAGCAGCAGCACCCCGCCCAGCGCGCCCAGTGGCACGCCCAGCGTCGCGTAATGGTGCGGCAGGTGCACGTACAGCGGCAGCGCGGCGAACGCCAGCGGCAAGCCGGGCAGGCCGTAGCGCCAGGCCGATCGGGGCGGGGCGGCGGGCGGGGTCATGGCACCGACGCCCCGGCCGAGGTGCCGAGCAGCGCCTGCCGCAATCCGGGTTCGGAGGTCGTCGGTGCCAGCCAGATGCCGAAGAAGCGCTCGGCGAACGCGGCGTCGTCGATCGCCCCCAGTGGCTGGACGCGGCCGTCGGCACGCGTGAGCACGAAGCGTGCGCCCACCCCGGGCTGCCACAGCCCCGCGATGCGGTCACCCGGCTGCACATCCGGAAACAGCCGCTGCATCGCCGACAGCCAGGCGGTCTCGGCTGCTGCGGGCAGCGGCCCCGGGCGGCGCATTTCCTACAGCGAGCGGCGCGCGATGTCGGCGCCGCGAAAGCGTCGCTGGTAGGTCAGCTCCAGCACCACGGGCTGCCGCCCGAGCGCGCCCGCGTGCCAGCCGGGCGCGGCCAGCAGCCGGGCGTCGTACACCGCCATCCCCAGAAAGCGCAGCGTGCCCGTGCCGACGATCGTCGCCCCGGGCAGCAGGGCGGCGGCCGCGTCGGCCGGTGCCACCGCGGGGGGTGGCGGCTCGACGTTGGCGTGCGCGTCCGCGGCAGGCCCCCAGCCGATCGCGAGCGTCAGCAGCACTAACCCGGCGCACCTCCGCCCGGTCTCACGGCCGCTGCAGCGTGTACTGCACCACATCGATATCCCCGGCATCGAAGCCGGCCTCGCAATACGCCAGGTAGAACGACCACAGCCGCACGAAGCGCTCGTCGAACCCCAGCGCCAGCACCTCGTCGCGGCGGGCGAGGAAGGCCTGCCGCCAGCGCCGGCACGTTTCGGCGTAGTCACGGCCGAATGCGTGCGTGTCGACGATGCGCAACCCCGCGCGCTGCGCCTGCTGCTGGAACGCCGACGGGCTCAGCAGGCATCCGCCGGGAAAGATATATTGCTGGATGAAATCCGTCGAGCGCAGGTAGCGCTCGAAGAGGGCGTCGCGGATGACGATGGCCTGGATGCACGCGCGGCCGCCCGGGCGCAGCAACCGCTGCACGGCGCCGAAATAGTCGGGCCAGTATTCGCGGCCGACGGCCTCGATCATCTCGATCGAGACGATCGCGTCGTACGGCCCGTCGGCGATGTCGCGGTAGTCCTGCAGCCGCAGCGTCACGCGGTCGCTCAGGCCCGCCGCGGCGATGCGCGCGCAGCCGTGCGTCAGCTGCTCGGTCGACAGCGTGACGCCCGTCACGCGTGCGCCGAAGTCGCGCGCCGCCGTTTCCGCCAGTGCCCCCCAGCCGCAGCCGATTTCGAGCAGGCGGGCATCCGGGCCGACGCCGGCCATGCGCAGCGCCCGCCCGATCTTGGCGCGCTGCGCGCTGGCCAGATCGCGCTGCGGGTCGCCGTCGAACCACGCGGCCGAGTAGGTCATCGTCTCGTCCAGCCACAGCCGGTAAAACGCGTTGCCCAGGTCGTAGTGCGCGTGGATGTTGCGCCGGCTGCCGCTGCGCGTGTTGCGCCGCAGCCGGTGGCGCAGGCGGTACAGCAGCCGCCCGGCCCACGAGCCGTGGATGACGTCTTCCAGCGCGTGACGGTTGGCCAGCATCAGGCGCAGCAACGCCGGCAGGTCCGGCGTGCTCCACAGCCCGTCCAGGTACGCCTCGGCAAAGCCGATGTCCCCGCTGCGCAGCGCCGCGGTGGCGGCGGACCAGTCGTGCAGTTCCAGCCGGGCGTGCGGCGCGGTACCGGCACCGAAGTGCAGCGCTTGCCCATCGGGTGTGACGAGTTCCAGATGGCCGTGCGGCAGCCGCTGCAGCAGGCGCAGCACGGCACGCGCGGACGCCGGCACGCGCCGCGGCAGGACCGTGGCGCCGTCGGAACCGCGCGGCGGCAGCGGAGGGGCGATGAGGGACGACACGGGAGACGCTCCTTTCGATCAGGCGGCAGGGGGGCGGGGGGCCTCCTGCGGGGTCACGGGGTCGGCGGGTGGCGCGGGCTTGGCGTACCAGCCCACACCCTTGCGCCAGAGCTGCAAGGCGTGCCAATGGATGCGCGCGATCACCATCGCGCTGTGCCAGCGGTAGCGCCACAGCAGGCGCGGCCAGTCGCGCGGCGTCGCGGGCGAGAGCGTGCCGCTGACGCTGGTCAGCAGCAGCGGGCCCGCGGCGTCGCCGTACTCGATGCGCACCACCGTGCGCGATGCGGCGTCGCCCGCGGTGCGCAGGAAGCGGAAGCGGTAGCCGCCCTCGACGCGGCAGAACGGCGACACGTGAAACCGCTTGCACGCCTGTAGCGTCCGGCCCCAGGCCGGCTCGTCGAGCAGGTAGCAGTGGCGTTCGCCAAAGGTGTTGTTCACTTCCGCGACGATCGCGCGCAGCGACCCGTCCGCCCGGTGGCAGTACCAGAAGCTCACCGGTTTGAACGCGTAGCCGAGCACGCGCGCATAGGTGTGCAGCCACACCGGGCCGTCGGCGTCCGTGATGCCCTGCGCTCGCAGCAACTCGCGCATCCAGCCCAGCGCCCCGCCCGCCTCGGGCCCGCGTCCGTCGCCGTGGTCGCGGTCGTGAAACGCGATCAGCCCGGGGCGGTTCAGCGCGAGCCCCGCCTCGGCCGCAGCATCGGCCAAACGGTGCATCGGCAGCAGCAGGAACCACGTCGGATGCGCGAACGCGTGCGCGCGCGGGCGCAGCCGCTGGTGGCGCACCAGCCCTTGGCCGATCAGCACGGCGTCGCGGGGGGCGGGACGGGGCGTGTCCATCGCGTCGGTGGCGGGTTCAGGCGGCGGCGCGGCGTTGCTGCAAGCGGGCGGCCAGCGCGTCGGCCACGGCGTACCCGGCCGTCAGACCATCCTCGTGGAACCCGTAGCCGGCCCACGCGCCGCAGAACCAGGTGTGCTGGCGTCCCTGCAGATCCGGCAGCCGCTGCTGGGCGGCGATGGCCGCCGCGTCGAAGACCGGGTGGGCGTATTCATACGTGCCGAGCACGCGCGCCGGATCGATCGGCCGCACGGGGTTGAGCGACTCGATGACCGGCTGCGCGAACGGCAGCGGCTGCAGCACGTTGAGCCAGTAGTGCAGGCACACGCGCGCCGACTCCTGCGCCGCGTCGGCGGCGCGCTCGTAGTTCCACGCCGCCCAGGCGCGCCGCAGGCGCGGCATCACCGAGGTGTCGGTGTGCAGCACCGCGCGGTTGGGCTGGTAGCGGATCGCGCCCAGCACGGCTTGCTCCGCTTCTGTCGGCCGCGCCAGCAGCGCGAGCGCCTGGTCGCTGTGCGTCGCGAGCACGACCTCGTCGAAACGCTCGGCACCGCCGTCCGTGAAAACCGTGACGCCGGCGACGTCGCGCTCGAGGCGCCGCACCGGCGTGCGCAGCCGCGCGTCTGCCAACCGGGCGACGATGCGCTGCACGTATCGCCGCGCACCACCGGCCACCGTGTACCACTGCGGCCGGTCGTTGACCTGCAGCAGGCCGTGGTTGTGGCAGAAGCGGATCATCGTCGCCACCGGAAAGCGCAGCATCTGGTCGGTGGGGCAGCTCCAGATGCTGCCGATCATCGGCAGGAAATACCAGTCGCGAAACGCGCGCCCGAATCCGTGCGCGTCGAGAAAATCGCCCAGCGGCTGCTGCAGCGCAGCCTCGCGTCCCTCGTGCGCCAGGCGCGTGCACAGGCGGTTGAAGCGCAGCAGGTCGGCCAGCATCCCCCAGAAACGCGGCCGCGCCAGGTTGCGCCGTTGCGCGAACACCGTACCGAGCGACGAGCCGCTCCATTCGAGGCCGACCCTGCCGCCCGCGCCCGGCACCTGCACCGAGAACGACATGTCCGACGGCGCCGTCGGCACCCCGAGCTCGGCAAACAGCGCGATCAGCCGCGGGTAGGTGCGTTCGTTGAAGACGAGAAACCCTGTGTCGACGCCGTGCGTGACCGGGCGCCCGCTCGCGTCCGACAGCGTCACGTCCACCGTGTGCGTGTGGCCGCCGAAATAGTCGTTCGCCTCGAACAGGACGACGTGCGCGTGTGGGCGCAGGCGGTGGGCGGCTGCCAGCCCCGCGATGCCCGAGCCGATGACGGCGACTTTCATCGTGCGACCTCCTGTCTGGGACCCGTGCCGACATGGCAACGTGTTTTGTCCTAGACAAAACCATTGTATGCTTGGTTCCACTCAACCGGCAAAAAGAGCTTCCAACTTGCCAACCGATCCCGTGTCACCGCCGCGACCTGCACCCGATCGAGCCGTTTTTGTGCAAGACGGGTGGTGGCATATCGCCGACGTCGAGCGTCAAACAGGGATCGGCAAAGACACCCTGCGCATATGGGAGAAGCGCTACGGTTTCCCGCGCCCGTGTCGCGACGATCGAGGTGAGCGGTGGTACGACGGTGCGCAGCTACAACGCCTATACGCGATCAAGCGGCTGTTGGATGCAGGCCATCGGCCGGGCCAGGTGGTGCCGCTTGGCGACGGTGGTTTGCCCCCACCGGTTCGGGATCGGCGGCGGCAACCCCAGAGGCGGGAAGCGCTTGCGGCCAGTGTCTATCCAGCGCTTTTGTTCGCCGAGGTGCCCGACGGGGATGACGCGTGGGCAGCCATCCGCACGGCGCAACCGCAGCGGCTGCGGGAGTTGTTGCGCGCGGCGATCGATGTGCATGGGTTGGCGGCCGTGCTGGAGCGCACCGTTGCGCCGCTGTGCGTCGCGGTGGGGGACGCGTGGATGCGGGGGGAGATCGGTGTCTACCACGAACACCTGTTCACCGAGGCCGTGCAAGCCGTGCTGCGCGAGGCGATCGCGGCGGTGGACGCCGGCCACGCCGCGGGCATGCGGCCGCCGCGCGTGCTCCTGACCACCGCGCCCGGTGAGCAGCACGCGCTGGGGTTGCTGATGGCCGAATGCATGCTGGCGTTGGCGGGGTGCGAGCGGGTATTGCTTGGGGTGTCGACGCCGTTGATGGACATTGTGGAAGCGGCCGCCGCCAGTCAGGCGGATGTGGTGGCGCTGAGCTTCAGCCTCCAGGCGCGCCGGCGCGAGGTCATCGACGCCGTCACGCAACTGCGCCAGCGCCTGCCCGAGCGGGTGGCGCTGTGGGTGGGCGGTGCCGGCGCGCAGCGCCCGCTGCGGCACCCGCCGGCGGGCGTGCGGGTGTTCGCGCGCGTCACCGACGTCAGCGCTCAAGTGGCGGCGTGGCGGCAGGCGCAGGGCGCGGCCGCGTAGTCCGCGTCAGCTTCCGGTACCGTCCGGCGGCCGCGCCCCGGACGAGGGCGGCCAGCGCAGCGGCCGGTCCTCGAACTCGGTGTTGAGCACGACGGTGCTGGTCGTGCGCGCCACACCGGGGATGGCCTTGATCTGGTACAGCACGTCTTCCAGCGCGCGCGCGTGGGTGGTGCGGATCTTGGCCAGGAAGTCGTATTCGCCGGCGACGCTGTGCAGCTCCAGCACCTCCGGCATCTCGCGCAGGCGCGGCGCGACCTCGCGGCAGTGCACGCCGCCGTCGTTGCGGATCGCGACGAAGGCGGTGAAGTGCAGACCGAGCCGCTGCGGGTCGATGCGCAGCGAAAAGCGCTCGATCACGCCGCGCTCGACCATCTTGCGCACGCGCTCGTGCACGGCGGCGGTGGAGAGCCCCACTTCGCTGGCGACGTCGGCGTAAGAACGCCGGCTGTCGGCGCTCAGCGCCGTAAGAATTCCGATGTCAATCTCGTCGAGCTGAATATTTGCTTGCATTGGGCGCGGTTCTCGGTCAAAATACGGCCAGGCCGCCGATGGCCGGAAATTATCCGATCGGACCCCTCATCATGCAAACTTTTTCCACTGCTGCCGTTCCCCGCTGGCGATTCGTCGGTGCTCTCGCAATCGTCTACGTCGTCTGGGGCACGACCTACTACGCGCTCGGCGTGGCGATGCGCACGCTGCCGCCGGTGCTGATGAACGGGGTGCGCTTTCTCGTTGCCGGGGCGGTGATGCTGATGTGGGCGCAGTGGCGTGGCCAGGCGTGGCCCACGCGGCGCGAGTGGTGGGGGTGCGCGCTGATCGGCACCCTGATGGCCTTCGCCGCGATGGCGCTGGTCGTGCTTGCGCAGCGGCTGGGCATCGGTTCCGGTCTGATGGCGACGGTCGTCACCACGATGCCGATGTGGCTGGCGCTGTGGACCCGGTTGGGCGGCGAGCGCGTGCCCGCGACGAGCTGGGCCGGGCTGGTGTTGGGGGCCGCGGGGGCGGCGCTGCTGGCGCTGGAGGGGGATTTCGGCGCCACGCCGCTCGGCGCGTTATGCGCCTTTGCCGCACCGCTGTGCTGGAGCCTCGGGTCGTACGCGTCGCGCCGCGTCGCGCTGCCGGCCCCGGCGATGGCCGCCGGTGCACAGTGGCTGATCGGCGGTGCCGTCGGGCTGGCCGTTGCGTGGTCGGTGGAGCCGGGCGCGCGCACGGTGGACGTGTCGGCGGTCAGCGCCGCATCGTGGTGGGCCTGGGGCTATCTGGTCGTGATGGGGACGCTGGTGACGCTCAACTGCTACCTGTGGCTGCTGCAGCACACGTCGGTGGCGCTGGCGGGCAGCTACTCGTTTGTCAACCCGCTGGTGGCGCTGGCGGTGGGCGTGGGGCTGGGCGGTGAGCGGCTGACCGGCTGGGTATTCGTCGCGATGCCGCTGATCCTCGCCGGGTTGGCACTGATCGCGTACGGGCCGGCCCTGCTGGCGTGGGGGCGCCGCGGGTGGCTGCCGGTGCGCGGGCGGCTTCAGCCGGCCGGCGCCAGCGGCAGCAGCGCACCGTAGCGCTTGGCGAGAAACGCTTCGCCGTGCTCCAGCACGAAGTAGCGAAAGGCCTCCGCGGCGGGCGAGAGCAGCTTGGCCAGCGTGTGCACGACGTGCCACGCGCGCACGATCGGCGTGCCCTCGACGTCCAGCCGGGCGATCAGGCCGTGCTCGAGTTCCAGACCCAGCGTGTGCAGCGACAGCAGCCCCAACCCCAGCCCGGCCATCACGGCCTGTTTGACGGCCTCGTTGCTGGGCAATTCCATGGCCAGGTGAGGCTCGGCGCGCTGGCGCTGAAAAAAGTCGTCGAACACGGCGCGCGTGCCCGAGCCGTGCTCGCGAACGACGAACGCATAGGGCAGTAGCGACGCCACCGTCGGGTGGCCGATGCGCAGCAGCGGGTGATCGACGGGCGCGACGAAGACGTGCGGGTGCGCGCCGAACGGTTCCGCGCGCACGTTGAGCTCGGTGGGCGGCCGGCCCATGATGGCCACGTCGACCTCGTTGTTGTGCAGCATCTGCACCAGCTGGTGGCGGTTGCCGATCGCCAGCCGTACGTCCAGCCCGGTGTGTTCGCGCGTGAACTCGGCCAACAGCGCCGGCACGAAATACTGCGCCGTGCTCAGCAGCCCGATCGTGAGCGAGCCCGTCTCCAGCCGCTGCAGCCGCGCCGCGGTGTCCTCGGCGTCCTTGAGCGTCGCGAGCACCTTGCGCGCGTAGACGAGCATGTACTCACCGGCGGTGGTGAGCGCCACCCGCCGGCCCTGCCGCTCGAACAGCGGCAGGCCCACGTGCCCCTCCAGTTCCTTGATCTGCATCGTCACCGCCGGCGGCGTCAGGTGCAGCGCCTCGGCCGCGCGCGCGAAGCTGAGGTGGCGGGCGACCTCAGCGAAGACCCGGAGCTGGCGAAAGGTGGCGTTGCGCATCGAAACGTTCAGCTTAGGCTGAATCAAAGGATAACGAATCGTGAATTTACCTTATTTCATTGCTTACTTATAGTGGGCATTCGACGCGCTGCCGGCCCCCGCCGCGGCGCCGACCGACGAGGTGATGCCCATGTTGTCCGCTCTGATTTTCGACGTCGACGGGACGCTCGCCGACACCGAACATGCGCACCTGGCCGCGTTCAACGCCGCCTTCGCGGCGGAGGGGTTGGACTGGCGCTGGGACGTGCCGCTCTACACCGAGCTGCTGACCATCTCCGGCGGCAAGGAGCGCATCCGCCACTACTGGGAGCGCGTCAACGCGGGTGTGCGCGACATCGACGGCACGGCGCTGGACGTGCTGATCGACCACCTGCACGAGGTCAAGACCGCTGCCTACGAGCAGGCGGTACTCGACGGTGCGGTGCGCCTGCGCCCGGGCGTGCTGGAGCTGATCGACGAGGCCCGCCGCGCCGGCATCACGCTGGCCATCGCCACCACCACCTCACCCGTCAACATCGCGGCGCTGCTGCGCCAGGCGCTGGGGCCCGACTGGCGCCGCGCCTTCGCGGTGATCGAAGACGCCTCCACCGCCCCACGCAAGAAGCCGAACCCGCAGGTGTATCGGCAGACGCTGCAGCGGCTCGCGCTGCCGGCAGCACAGTGTCTGGCGTTCGAGGACTCGGCCAACGGCCTGCAGGCGGCCACCGGCGCGGGGCTCGCCACCATCGTCACGCCCAACGATTTCACGGCCCACCACGACTTCACCGGTGCGCTGCGCGTGCTCTCCACGCTGGAGGGCGTCACGCTCGACACGCTGCGCGCGTGGCACGCCGAGGTGAGCGTGGCTTCAGCCGCGCGTGCCGGCTGAGTGGCCCGCGGCCCCCACGCATCGACGCCTTTGCACCAGCGCCATTTCCCCGATAAACAGACCCGAGGAGATCGTTTCATGCCCCTGTCGCAACGCACGACGCTCACGCAGTTTCTGATCGAGCAGCGCCGCCGCTTTCCCCAGGCCAGCGGCGACTTCAACGCGCTGATCCTGGACATCGCCCTCGCGTGCAAGGCCATCGCGGGCAGCGTGGCGTACGGGGCGTTGGGGGGCGTGCTGGGGGCGCAGGCCGGCTCCATCAACGTCCAGGGCGAGGAGCAGAAGAAGCTCGATGTCATTAGCAACGAGCTGTTCATCCGCGCCTGCGAATGGGGCGGTCACCTGGCCGGCATGGCGTCCGAGGAGATGGACGAGCCGTATGCGATCCCGCCGCACTACCCGCGCGGCAAGTACCTGCTCGTCTTCGACCCGCTGGACGGCTCCAGCAACATCGACGTCAACGTATCGGTGGGCAGCATCTTTTCGGTGCTGCGCGCACCGCAGGCCGTGGTCGACGGTGAGCGCCCGCTGCAGGCGCAGGACTTCCTGCAGCCGGGCGAACGGCAGGTGGCCGCCGGCTATGCACTCTACGGCCCGTCGACGATGCTGGTGCTCAGCGTCGGCACGGGGGTGCACGGCTTCACGCTCGACCCGCAGCTGGGCGAGTTTTTCCTGTCGCATCCGGATATCCGCGTGCCGGAGAAGACCCAGGAGTTCGCGATCAACGCCTCCAACAGCCGGTTCTGGGAGCCGCCGGTCAAGCGCTACGTCGACGAGTGCCTGGCCGGCAAGACCGGCCCGCGCGGCAAGGACTTCAACATGCGCTGGATCGCGTCGATGGTCGCCGAGGCGCACCGCATCTTCATGCGCGGCGGGGTGTTCCTCTATCCGCGCGACACCAAGGACCCGAGCAAGCCGGGGCGGCTGCGCCTGCTGTACGAGGCCAACCCGATCGGCTACCTGATGGAACAGGCGGGCGGGCGCGCCAGCACGGGGCGCGAGCCGATGCTGCAGGTGCAGCCAACGTCGTTGCACCAGCGCATCGGGCTGGTCTTCGGCTCGCGCGAGGAGGTGGAGCGCATCGAGCAGTACCACCGCGAGCCCGCGCGGGTGCGCGACGACATCCCCCTGTTTGCCGAACGCACGCTGTTTCGCGATTGACGGTGACCCGCCGCGGTTTGCCATTCCGATTCGCATTGATCCGAGGAGTCAGGTTCCATGTCTGAGAAGCACCCCATCATCGCCATCACCGGGTCGTCCGGCGCCGGCACGTCGACCGTCACGCGCACGTTCCAGAACATCTTCCGGCGCGAAGGCGTTAAAGCCGCGATCATCGAAGGCGACAGCTTCCACCGCTACGACCGCAAGGAGATGCGCGTCAAGATGGCCGAGGAGGAGGCGCGCGGCAACCGGCACTTCAGCCACTTCGGGCCGGAGGCCAACCTGTTCGAGGAGCTGGAGGCGCTGTTTCGCACCTATGCCGAGACCGGACGCGGGCGCAGCCGCAAATACCTGCACAACGAGGAGGAAGCGGCCCCGTATGGCCAGGAGCCCGGGACCTTCACCCCGTGGGAGGATCTGCCCGCCGACACCGACATGCTGTTCTACGAGGGGCTGCACGGCGCGGTGGTGACCGACAAGGTCAATGTTGCACAATACCCGGACCTGCTGATCGGCGTCGCCCCGTCGATCAACCTGGAGTGGATCCAAAAGCTCATCCGCGACAAGACGCAGCGCCGCTACAGCCAGGAGGCGGTGGTGGACACCATCCTGCGTCGCATGCCCGACTATGTCAACTACATCTGCCCGCAGTTTGCGGTCACCCACGTCAACTTCCAGCGCGTGCCGGTGGTGGACACGTCCAACCCGTTCATCGCGCGCGACATTCCCACCGCCGACGAGAGCGTCTGTGTGATCCGCTTCGCCAAGCCCAAGGGCATCGACTTCCCGTACCTGCTGTCGATGATCGACGGCTCGTGGATGAGCCGCGCCAACACCATCGTCGTCCCCGGCGGCAAGATGGAGCTGGCGATGCAGCTCATCTTCACCCCGTTCATCTGGCGCATGATGGAGCGGCGCAAGCGTGCACTGGGGCTGGCCTGAGCCCTTTTCCCGACCAAACCCGTCCGACAACGTCATGACCTCCCTTTCGACCGTGCCGACCTCTTCCCCCATCGAACGGCAGATGGCCAACGCGATCCGCTTCCTGGCCATGGACGCCGTGCAGAAAGCCAACAGCGGCCACCCCGGCGCCCCAATGGGCATGGCCGAAATGGCCGTCGCCCTCTGGGGCCGGCACCTGCGGCACAACCCCACCAACCCGGCGTGGCCCGACCGCGACCGCTTCGTGCTCTCCAACGGGCACGGCTCGATGCTCATCTACGCGCTGCTGCACCTGACGGGCTACGATCTGCCGATCGAGGAGCTGCAGGCGTTCCGCCAGCTGCACAGCAAGACCCCGGGGCACCCGGAAGTCGGCATGACGCCGGGCGTGGAGACGACCACCGGCCCGCTGGGGCAGGGCATCGCCAACGCCGTCGGCATGGCGATGGCGGAAAAGCTGCTCGCCGCCGAGTTCAACCGCGACGGCCACACCATCGTCGACCACTACACCTACGTGTTCCTGGGTGACGGCTGCATGATGGAGGGCATCAGCCACGAGGTGTGTTCGCTGGCGGGCACGTGGCGCTTGTCGAAACTCATCGCGCTGTACGACGACAACGGCATCTCGATCGACGGCCACGTCGAGGGCTGGTTTGCCGACGACACGCCCAAGCGCTTCGAGGCCTATGGCTGGCACGTGATCCGTGACGTCAACGGACACGACGTGGAGGCGGTGAGCGCCGCCATTGCCGCTGCGAAGGCCCAGGCCACGCGGCCGGACGGCAAGCCGACGCTGATCTGCTGCAAGACCGTGATCGGCCAGGGCGCGCCGTCCAAGGCCGGCACGCACGACGTGCACGGCGCGCCGCTCGGCGACGCCGAAATCGCCGCCGCGCGCGAGGCGCTGGGCTGGCCCCATGCGCCATTCGAGGTGCCGGCCGACGTGCGCGCCGCGTGGGACGCGCGCGCGCGCGGCGCCCAGGCCGAAGCCGAGTGGACGCAGCGCTTTGCCGCGTACCGCGCAGCGTACCCCGAGCTGGCCGCGGAATTCGAGCGCCGCATGCGCGGTGAGCTGTCGCCGCGCTACCACGCCGAGCGTGACGCCGTGCTGCAAAAGCTGGCGGCCGAGGCCAAGACCGTGGCCACCCGCAAGGCCAGCCAGCTCGCGCTCGACGCGCTGGCGCCGCTGCTGCCGGAATTCCTCGGTGGCTCGGCGGACCTGACCGGCTCCAACCTCACCAACTTCAAGGGCTGCGTGCCGGGCGGTCGCGACCGCTGGGGCAACCACTGGAGCTACGGCGTGCGCGAGTTCGGCATGGCCGCGATCATGAACGGCATCGCGCTGCACGGCGGCTATCTGCCGTATGGCGGGACGTTCCTGACGTTCAGTGACTACTCGCGCAACGCCGTGCGCATGGCCGCGCTGATGAAGCAGCGCGTCGTGCACGTCTTCACGCACGACTCGATCGGCCTCGGCGAAGATGGACCCACCCACCAGCCGGTGGAGCACACGGCGAGCCTGCGCCTGATCCCGAACCTGGACGTGTGGCGGCCGGCCGACACCGCCGAGACGGCGGTCGCGTGGTGCGCGGCCGTGGAGCGCGCGGACGGCCCGACGGCGCTGGTGCTCAGCCGCCAGAACCTGCCGGTGGTCGCGTCCCAGGCCCGCGCCAGCGACATCGCGCGCGGGGGCTACGTGCTCAGCGACGCGCCGGGGGCGCGCGCGGTCATCATCGCCACCGGCTCGGAGGTGACGCTCGCGCTGCAGGCGCAGCAGCGGCTGGCCGAAGCCGGCATCCCGGTGCGCGTCGTGTCGATGCCCAGCACCACCGTGTTCGACCGCCAGCCGCGCGCGTACCGCGACGAGGTGCTGCCCCCCGCGCTGCCCGCGGTGGCTGTCGAGGCCGGGCACCCGGACGGCTGGTACAAGTACGTGGGTCGCGAGGGTCGCATCATCGGCCTGGCGCGCTTCGGCGAATCGGCCCCGGCTGCTGCGCTGTTCGCCTACTTCGGGTTCACGGTGGACAACGTCTGCGCCGCGGTGCAGGAGCTGCTGGCATGACGGCGGGCACGCGGGCGGCGCTGCCGTTCGACCTCATCCTGTTCGACCTCGACGGCACGCTGATCGAAACCGGCCCGGAGATCGCCGACGCCGTCAACGACACGCTGCGCGAGCTGCAGTTCGCGCCGGTGGACGAGGCGCAGGTGACGCGCTGGATCGGCCACGGCACGCGCGAGCTGCTGATCCAGGCGCTGGCGCACCGGCGCGGCGCCAGCGCCGAGGCGGTGCGGCAGTCGCCCGACTTCGCCCACATCGAAACCCGCTTCGGCGTGCATTACGGCCAGCGTTGTGGCACCCGCTCGCGCCTGTACCCGCACGTGCGCGAGTCGCTCGCGGCGTTGCGCGCGGCGGGCGTGCGGCTCGCCGTCGTCACCAACAAGGAAGGTGCCTACACCGCGCGTGTGCTGGCCGCGCACGGGCTGGACGACGCGTTCGACCGCGTCATCAGTGGCGATACGTTGCCGGTCAAGAAGCCCAACCCGCTGGCGGTGCACGACTGCCAGTTGCGGTTTGCGGTGGCGGCCGCGCGCACGCTGTTCGTCGGCGACTCGGCCATCGACGTGGCCACCGCGCGCGCCGCCGGCGTGCCGGTGTGGTGTGTGCCTTACGGCTACAACGCCGGCCACCCGGTGGCCGACAGCCAGCCGGACCGTATCATCGCCGACTTCGGGGCCTTGCACCCGGACGCGCTCGTGGCGCTGTGCCGCGACACCGTGCAGCCCTGAAGTCCCCCGGGTTTTTTCGTTTCCACGCCATCATCAGGAGCTCTCCATGACCATTCGAGTCGGCATCAACGGTTTCGGGCGCATCGGGCGCATGGTGTTTCGGGCTGCGCAGCGGCACTTCCGCGGTGACATCGAAATCGTCGGGATCAACGACCTGCTCGAACCCGAGTACCTCGCCTACATGCTGCGCTACGACAGCGTGCACGGGCGTTTCGACGGCGACATCGCGGTCGAGGGCAACACGCTGATCGTCAACGGCCAGCGCATCCGCCTCACCGCCGAGCGCGATCCGGCCAATCTGCGCTGGGGTGATGTCGGCGCCGACGTGGTGATCGAGTCCACGGGTCTGTTCCTGGACGACGCGAGCGCCCGCAAGCACCTGCAGGCCGGCGCGCGCAAGGTCGTGATGAGCGCTCCCAGCAAGGACGACACGCCGATGTTCGTTTACGGCGTCAACCACACCGCCTACGCCGGGCAGGACATCATCAGCAACGCGAGCTGCACGACCAACTGCCTGGCGCCGCTGGCCAAGGTGGTGCACGACAAGTGGGGCATCAAGCGCGGCCTGATGACCACCGTGCACGCCGCCACCGCGACGCAAAAGACCGTCGACGGACCGAGCAACAAGGACTGGCGCGGTGGCCGCGGCATCCTGGAAAACATCATCCCCAGCTCCACCGGCGCGGCCAAGGCGGTGGGCAAGGTGATCCCCTCGCTGAACAAGAAGCTCACGGGCATGGCGTTCCGCGTGCCGACCAGCGACGTCTCGGTGGTCGACCTCACCTGCGAGCTCGAGCGCCCGGCCAGCTACGAGGAGATCTGCGCCGAGATGCGCGCGATGGCCGAAAAGCCGGTGGCCGAGGGCGGGCTGGCCGGCGTGCTCGGCTACACCGAGGACAAGGTGGTCTCCACCGACTTCCGCGGCGAGCCGCGCACCAGCGTGTTTGACGCCGAGGCCGGCATCCAGCTCGACCCCACCTTCGTCAAGCTCGTGTCGTGGTACGACAACGAGTGGGGCTACTCCAACAAGTGCCTGGAGATGGCGCGCGTCGTGGCGCGCGCGCTCTGACGCAGCGGCCCGGAGGATGCCCACGATGGACATTTTGCGATTCGCCGACCTGTGCGCGCGCGGCGAGGTGGCCGGCAAGCGCGTCTTCATCCGCAGCGACCTCAACGTCCCGCTCGGTGACGGGGGCCGCATCACCGACGACACGCGCATCCGCGCCTCCGTCCCGGCCATCCAGATGGCGCTGGACGCGGGCGCGGCGGTGATGGTGACGTCGCACCTCGGCCGCCCCACCGAGGGACAGCCCAAGCCCGAGGACAGCCTGGCACCGGTGGCCGCGCGCCTGGCCGAGCTGCTCGGGCGCGAGGTGCCGCTGGTCACCGACTGGGTCGACGGGGGCTTCGCGCTCGCGCCGGGGCAGGTCGTGCTGCTGGAAAACTGCCGCCTCAACAAGGGCGAGAAGAAGAACGACCCCGAGCTGGCGCGGCGCATGGCGGCGCTGTGCGACATCTTCGTGCACGACGCCTTCGGCACCGCGCACCGGGCCGAGGCGACGACGACGGGCATCGCCGAGTACGCGCCGGTCGCTTGCGCCGGCCCGCTGCTGGCCGCGGAAATCGACGCGCTGACGCGCGCGCTGGAGCAGCCGGCGCGGCCGCTGGTCGCGATCGTCGGCGGCTCCAAGGTCTCGACGAAGCTCTCGATCCTCGAGAGCCTGGCCGACAAGGTCGACCAGCTGATTGTCGGCGGGGGGATCGCCAACACTTTCCTGCTCGCGGCCGGGCACCCGATTGGGGCGTCGCTGGCCGAGCCGGACATGGTCGAGCAGGCGCGCCGCGTGATGGAGCGCATGCGCGCGCGCGGGGCCGAGGTGCCGCTGCCCGAGGACGTGGTCGTGGCCACCGAGTTCAGCGCGACGGCCACGCCGCGGCGCTGCGGCGTCGATGACGTCCGCGCGGACGAGCGCATCCTCGACATCGGGGCGCGCAGCGCCGCACGGCTCGCCGACATCGTCGCGCGCGCCGGTACCGTGGTCTGGAACGGCCCGGTGGGCGTGTTCGAGTTTCCGGCCTTCGCCGGCGGCACGCGCATGCTCGCGGCGGCGATCGCGCATTCGCCGGCGTTCTCGATCGCCGGTGGCGGCGACACGCTGGCCGCGATCGCGCAGTTCGGCGTCACCGACGACATCGGCTACATCTCCACCGGCGGCGGCGCGTTCCTCGAAGTGCTGGAGGGCAAGACGCTGCCGGCGTTCGAGGTGCTGCAGCGCCGCGCGCAGCAGCGCTGAGCAGTGGCGTTCACGGCTTGTTCGATTCCCACACTGACAACGAGACCCGAGGAGTAACCCCATGGCCCTGATCACCCTGCGCCAACTGCTGGACCACGCGGCCGAGCATGGCTACGGCCTGCCAGCGTTCAACGTCAACAACATGGAGCAGATCCACGCCATCATGCAGGCGGCCGACGCGGTCGACAGCCCCGTCATCCTGCAAGGGTCGGCGGGGGCGCGCTCCTACGCCGGTGAGCCGTTCCTGCGCCACCTCGTGGCCGCCGCGATCGAGATGTACCCGCACATCCCCGTGTGCATGCACCAGGACCACGGCGCGTCGCCGGGCGTGTGCATGCGCTCGATCCAGTCGGGCTTCAGCTCGGTGATGATGGACGGCAGCCTGCTGGAAGATGGCAAGACGCCGGCGAGCTACGAGTACAACGTGCGCGTCACGCGCCAGGTCGCCGACATCGCGCACGCCTGTGGCGTCTCGGTCGAAGGCGAGCTGGGCTGCCTCGGGTCGCTGGAGACCGGCAAGGCCGGCGAGGAAGACGGGCACGGCGCCGAGGGCGAGCTCGATCACTCGATGCTGCTGACCGACCCGGACGAGGCCGCCGACTTCGTGCAGAAGACCCAGGTCGACGCGCTCGCGATCGCCATCGGCACCAGCCACGGCGCGTATAAGTTCTCGCAAAAGCCCACCGGCAAGGTGCTGCGCATCGACCGCGTCAAGGAAATCCACGCCCGCATCCCGAACGTCCACCTGGTCATGCACGGCAGCTCCAGCGTGCCGGAAGACTGGCTCGCCATCATCAACCGCTACGGCGGCGACATGGGCCAGACCTACGGGGTGCCGGTGGAGGAGATCGTCGAGGGCATCAAACACGGCGTGCGCAAGGTCAACATCGACACCGACCTGCGCATGGCCGCCACCGGCGCGATCCGCCAGCACCTGGCCGAAGACCGCAAGAACTTCGACCCGCGCAAGTTCCTCAAGGAAGCGACCAAGGCGATGTCGGCCATCTGCAAGGCGCGCTACGAGGCATTCGGCAGCGCCGGCATGGCCAGCCGCATCGGCCGCATCTACAGCCTCGACGAGATGCGCCGCCGCTACGAAAAGGGCGAGTTGGCCCCGCGGGTGTCCTGAGCGTCGGCGCCGCCCGTGCGGCGATTCGGGGGACAATCGGGGCATGATTCCGATCAAGACCGAATCTGCGTGGCGCGGCACCGCCGACTGCAAGGCGTGCGGAATCCGCGACATGGTGTTGTTCGCGGACCTCAACGAGCAGGATTTCAACCTCATCCACGCCCCGATCGACGACCTGGTGTACGGCGCGGGGCAGTCGCTGTATCAGGAAGGGGAATCGGCGTTCGGCGTCTTCACGCTGCGCAGAGGCCTCATCAAGCTCGTGCGCAGCACGCCGGACGGTCGTCAGCGCGTGTTGCGCGTGCTGCGTCCCGGCGACGTCGTCGGGCTGGAGGCGCTGGCCACCAGCCGCTACGACAGCGAAGCCACCGCGCTGACCGAGGTGTCCGTGTGCCGCATTCCCACCGACGTCATCCACCGGTTGGCGCAGAACTCGCCCCGGCTGCACTGGCGCCTGCTGCAAAAGTGGCAACAGGCGCTCAAGGAGGCCGACGACTGGCTCGCCGCGCTCAACTTCGGCACGGCGCGCCAGCGCGTCGCCAACTTCATCCTCAAGATGCGCCACGCGACCGATCCGTCGGTCGTGACGCTGTTCTCGCGCGAGGACATGGGCGCGATGATGGACCTCAAGCTCGAAACCGTCAGCCGCGAAATCAGCGCGCTGGCGCGTGCCGGCGTCATCGAGCCGCTCGACCGCATCGGGCGGCTCTACCGCATCCGCGACGAAGGGGCGCTGGAGGCCATCGTGACCGGCTGATGCCGCCCGGACCGGGGCCTGCGGACGGGGGCTACGATCTGCGACAGGTTGGCGAGCAATCCCGCGTCGACCGACCGTGGGGTCAGAGCTCCTCGACGCGCCGCGGCGGGTAGGTGTCCCACCCCTGGCAGCCGGGGCAGTGCCAGAAGTACTGGCGCGATTCGAACCCGCACGCGGCGCAGCGGTAGCGCTTGAGCGGTTCGCTCGCACGCTCCAGCGCCCGGCGCACGAGCGGGTCCTCGTCCGCAGCGCCGAGCGGCACGCCGGCCAGCCACAGCGTCGCCGCGACCAGCGATGGTTCCTGCCGCAGGTGGTGCAGATACTGCTGCCGGCCCTGCGCCGGGTCGGTTTCCAGCGACGCGAGCGCCTGCGTGACGTCCAGCGACGGCGCGTGGTGCTGGGCCCAGTCACGCAGGCGCTGGCGCGTCGGCTCGACGCGCTCCAACAGCCGCGACCACTGCGCCATCCCATGGGCGACCAGCGGCACGTGCTCGGGGCAGTGCGTGCACAGCGACTCGAGCGCCGCGAGCGCCCCGGCGGTGTTGCCCAGCGTCTGGCGCAGTTCGGCCAGCGACACCCAGGCCCGCGCGGATTCGGGAATGCGGGTCACGAGCGCCTCCAGCAGCGCGAGAGCCTCGCTGGTGTGGCCATGCCGCTGCAGCGCCGCCGCCTGTTCGCAGCGGTGATGCGCCAGGCGCAGCCGGAAGCTGCCGCGGTCGCTGCCCTCCAGGGCTTCGGCCATCTGCGCCGCCCGCGCCCAGTCGCGCGAGCGTTCGTGAATGCCCAGCAGCGCGAGCCGCGCCTCGGTGTCGTAGCGCGTGCCCAGCAACGCCTGGAACGCCGCCTCGGCCCGGTCCAGCAAGCCGGCCTTCAGAAAATCGTGGGCCAGCGCGTGTTGCGCCCGTTCGCGATCGCGCGGCGATAGGTCGGCGCGCGCGAGCAGGTGCTCGTGCACGCGCACCGCGCGGTCGTAGTCCCCGCGGCGGCGGAACAGAGCGCCCAACGCGAAATGCAGCTCGGCCGCATCCGGATCGTGGCGCACCGCCTCGATGAACGCGTCGATGGCCTGGTCCTGCTGCTCATTGAGCAGGTGGTTGAGCCCGCGGAAATAGGCGCGCGGGGCCTGGCGGCCCTCCAGGCGCCACTGGCGCAGATCCCAGCGCGACGCCAGCCAGCCGAGCGCGAACGCCAGCGGCAGCGCCCACAGCAGCCACGTGAAATCAAATGCCATGCACGGACGCGTCGTCAGCGACGGGGGTGGGGGCAGGGGCCGGCGGGGTCGCCGGCGTGCGGGCGTGGCGACGGGCGCGCCACCACAGCGGTGCCATCACCGCCATCCCCAACAGCACCCCGGCGAACAGCACGATCAGCAGCACCAGTGCGAGCGGCGCGTCCCAGTACGCGCCGAACAGCCCGTGCACGCGCACCGGCGCCTGGTTGTTGAGTGCCAGCGCGAAGACGAGGAAAAACGCCGCCGCCTTCCACAGCCAGCCCAACACCTTCATGGGCGACCTCGCTGCCGGTCGACCGCTTCCCGCAGGGCCTTGCCGGGCTTGAAATGCACGGCGCGCTTTGGCGGCACGTCGACCCATTCGCCGGTGCGCGGGTTGCGCGCCCGGCGGGCCCGCCGCTCGTGCAGCGCAAAGCTGCCAAAGCCCCGGATTTCAATGCGCTGTCCGGCGATCAGCGCCTCGGTCAACGCCTCCTGCAGGGTTTTGACCGCCATCTCGGCGTCGGTCACCGACAGGTGGGGGTGGCGCGCGGCGAGCGCCTCGTACATGTCACTGCGGTTCATACCGCCATTATGCCGAGGCCGCTGGGGCCGCGGACACGCCCCCGACAGGGCAGCGGTTGTGTCCCCGAGCCGTCGCCCGGCACGTGTCCCGTCGCCCGAAAACAAAACCCGGCGGGGGGGAAGGCCGCCGGGTCGGGGAGCACCGATCATCCGCCACGGCGGACCGTGGCGGATGGTGGTGGGCGTCAGCCGTTCTGGCTGTCGAGCTTGGCGCGCAGCAGCGCCCCCAGGTTGGTCGTGCCGGCCGTGCCGGACGACTGCGCCAGGCTCGCCATCGCTTCCTGCTGGTCGGCAGCGTCCTTGGCCTTGATCGAGAGCTGGATGCTGCGGTTCTTGCGGTCGATGTTGACGATCACCGCGGTGACTTCGTCGCCGACCTTCAGCACGTTGCGCGCGTCCTCGACGCGGTCACGCGAGATCTCGCTGGCGCGCAGGTAGCCGACGACATCCTGCCCCAGGTCGATCTCGGCGCCCTTGGCATCGACCGACTTGACGGTGCCGGTGACGGTCGCGCCCTTGTCGTGGATCGACACGAAGGTCGTGAACGGATCGGCGTCGAGCTGCTTGATGCCCAGGCTGATGCGCTCGCGCTCGACGTCCACACCGAGCACGACCGCTTCGACTTCCTGGCCCTTCTTGTAGTTGCGCACGGCCACTTCGCCGGGCTCGTTCCACGACAGGTCGGACAGGTGCACCAGCCCGTCGATGCCGTTTTCCAGGCCGACGAAGACGCCGAAGTCGGTGATCGACTTGATCGGGCCCTTGACCTTGTCGCCGCGCTTGTGCGTGTCGGCGAACTCCTGCCACGGGTTGGGCTTGCACTGCTTCATGCCCAGGCTGATGCGGCGCTTGTCCTCGTCGATGTCGAGCACCATGACCTCGACTTCGTCGCCGATGGACACGACCTTGTTCGGCGCGACGTTCTTGTTCGTCCAGTCCATTTCGGACACGTGCACCAGGCCCTCGATGCCGGGCTCCAGCTCGACGAACGCGCCGTAGTCGGTGATGTTGGTGACCTTGCCAAAGAGGCGCGTGCCGGCCGGGTAGCGGCGCGCCACGCCCAGCCACGGGTCGTCGCCCATTTGCTTGAGGCCCAGCGACACGCGCTGACGCTCGGGGTCGAACTTGAGCACCTTGGCGGTGACTTCCTGGCCGACCTGCACCACCTCGTTCGGGTGACGCACGCGGCGCCACGCCATGTCGGTGATGTGCAGCAGCCCGTCGATGCCGCCGAGGTCGACGAACGCCCCGTACTCGGTGATGTTCTTGACGACGCCGGTGACGATCGCGCCTTCCTTGAGGGTTTCGAGCAGCTTGGCGCGTTCTTCGCCCATCGAGGCCTCGATCACCGCGCGACGGCTCAGCACCACGTTGTTGCGCTTGCGGTCGAGCTTGATGACCTTGAACTCCATGGTCTTGCCCTCGTAGGGCGTGAGATCCTTGACCGGCCGCGTGTCGACCAGCGAGCCGGGCAGGAAGGCGCTGATGCCGTTGACCATGACCTTGAGGCCGCCCTTGACCTTGGTGGTGGTGGTGCCGGTGACGAATTCGCCCGACTCCAGCGCCTTTTCCAGCGCCATCCACGAGGCCAGCCGCTTGGCCTTGTCGCGCGACAGGATGGTGTCGCCATAGCCGTTCTCGACGGCCTCGACCGCCACGGCGACGAAGTCACCGACCTGGACCTCGAGCTCGCCCTGGTCGTTCTTGAACTCGCTCAGGGGGATGTAGGCCTCGGATTTCAGCCCTGCGTTGACGACCACGTGGTTGTGGTCGATGCGCACCACCTCGGCGGTGATGACCTCGCCGGCGCGCATCTCGGCGCGCTTGAGCGACTCTTCGAACAGGGCGGCAAACGATTCAGACATGCAGTTTCCTGGGTGCCGCGGCTTCGTCCACAGCCGGCGGCGGTTGGGGTAGACCCGACGGTGTCGGGCGGTTGGGTTGTCGAACCCTCGGGGGCCGCCGCTGCGGCTGATCCCTCGGGGCCAGCAAGGCCGGCCGTGCGACCGAGGCGGACGCCCTCAGTCGCCAAACGGCTGGCGGCGCTGCCACCACGACAGTACCGTCTGCACCGTCTCGTCGACGGACAGAGCAGAGTTGTCAAGCAGCAACGCATCTTCGGCCGGCTTAAGCGGCGCCGCCGCGCGCGCTCGGTCGCGCGCATCCCGCGCCTCAAGGTCGGCCAAAAGGCTATCAATGTTAGCGGGTTCTCCACGCGAAATCAACTGCTCGTACCGCCGCTGGGCGCGCGTGGCGGCGCTGGCGGTGAGGAAGACCTTGAGCGGCGCGTCCGGAAACACGACCGTCCCCATGTCGCGGCCGTCGGCGACCAGCCCCGGCAGCCGCCGAAAGCCGCGCTGCAGCGCCAGCAGCGCCGCGCGCACCGCGGGCAGCGCCGACACGCGCGAGGCCGCCATGCCGGCGGCCTCGCTGCGCACGGCCTGCGTCACGTCGTCGCCGTCGAGCCAGATGCGCCCGTCGCCGAAGCGCACCGGCAGCCGCTCGGCCAGCGCTGCCAGCCGTGCGACGACCGCGGGGTCGGCCAGCGCCGCCTCGTCGGTGGCGATGCCCGCGCGCTCGGCGGCCAGTCCCACCAGCCGGTACAGCGCGCCCGAGTCCAGCACGTGGTAGCCCAGCCGCTCGGCCACCGCGGCGGCCAGCGTCCCCTTGCCCGACGCGGTCGGGCCGTCGATGCAGAGCACGGGAATGCGGGCGGGGTCGGCCTGCGTCACCGTCCACAGCGTCTCGAAATAATCGGGGAAGGTCTTGCCGACGCATTGCGGGTCGAGGATGCGCACCGGCTGCCGCGCGGGGTTGAAGGCGGCCAGCGACGCGCACATCGCCATGCGGTGGTCGTCGTAGGTGTGGATCGCCGCGGCGCGCCAGCCGCTGCCGTCGTGGGGCAGCGGGTGCACGCGCAGCCAGTCCGGGCCCTCCTCGACGCTTGCGCCAAATTTGCGCAGCTCGGTGGCCATCGCCGCGATGCGGTCGGTTTCCTTCACACGCCAGCTGCCGATGTGGCGCAGCGTGCTGGGGCCGTCGGCGTACAGCGCCATCACCGCCAGCGTCATCGCCGCGTCCGGGATGTGATTGCAGTCCAGGTCGATGGCGCGCAGCGGCCAGGCGCCGCGGCGCACGTGCAGCCGGTTGGCTTCGCCGTCGATGTGCGCGCCCATGGCTTGCGCCGCCTCGACGAAGCGGATGTCGCCCTGGATCGAGGCGAGGCCCAACCCCTCGATCGTGACGGGGGCGTCGGTCGCGGCGATGGCGCCGGTGGCGATGAAATAGCTGGCCGACGAGGCGTCCGATTCGACGTGGATGCGCCCGGGCGTCGTGTAGCGCGCCCCCGCGGGGATGACGAAGCGCGACCAGCCCGCGCGCTGCACCGTCACGCCGAAGCGCTCCAGCAGCCGCAGCGTGATCTCGATATACGGCTTGGAGATCAGCTCGCCCAGCACCTCGATGGTGATCGGACGCTGCGCCGCGGCCAGCGGCAGCGCCAGCAGCAGCGCCGTCAAGAACTGGCTGGACACGTCGCCGCGCACGCGCACGGGGGTGTCCAGCCGCAGCGACGTGGGTTCGCCCCCGACGGCCAGTGGCGGATAGCCCGGCTGGCCCAGCGGTTGCACGCGCGCGCCGAGTTCGACCAGCGCATCGACCAGGTCGCCGATCGGGCGTTCGTGCATGCGCGGCACGCCCGACAGCTCGAAGCGCCCGCCCTGCTGCGCGGTCAGCACGGCCAGCGCCGCCGTCAGCGGCCGCATCGCCGTGCCCGCGTTGCCGAGGAACAGCCGCGCCTCGCGTACCGCCAGCCGCCCGCCCAGCCCGCGCACGCGCACCGTGGTCGGCCCGAGCCGCTGCAGTCCGCAGCCCAGCGCCACCAGCGCGTCGAGCATCACCCGTGTGTCATCGGAGTCGAGCAGGTCTTCGATCACCGTCTCGCCGTCGCACAGCGCGGCGAGCAGCAACACGCGGTTGGAGATGCTCTTGGAGCCCGGCAGCCGGACGGTGCCGCCGGCGCGCGTCAGCGGGGGGATGTCGAGGAAGGCGGTGCGGTACATGGGGTGTCGTCGGAGGGGGCGGTCGCGGCGGCACCCGCCGCCCAGTCGGCGCGGATGCGGCTCGCCGCCGCGATCAGGTCGCGCAGCGCCGCGGCGTCGCCGGTCGCGAGTGCGGCCTCGAAGGTGTCCAGCGCGGCACGGAAATGCGCCGCCTGCGCCCGCACCTGCGCGGCGTTGGCCAGCAGGATATCGCGCCAGACGTCGGGGTCGCTGGCTGCGATGCGGGTGAAGTCCCGAAACCCCGGCCCGGCGAGGCGCAGGTACGCGGTGCCGTCCGCCTGCTGCGCCAGCGCATGCACGGCGGCAAAGGCCAGCAGGTGCGGCAGGTGGCTCACTGCGGCATAGGCGGCGTCGTGCGCTTCGGGGCTCATTGTGCGCACGCGCGCGCCCAGTGCCCGCCACAGGGCGGTCGCGCGCGGGGGCAGGGTGGGGTCGGTCTCCGCCAGCGGGGTCAGGATCACCTGGCAGCCGCGGTACAGGTCGGCACTGGCGTGCTCGACCCCGGCGCGTTCCTTGCCGGCGATCGGGTGGGCGGGGACGAAGCGCGGCAGCCGGTCCCCCAGCGCCGCGCGCGCGGCCGCCACCACGTCGCCCTTCGTCGAGCCCACATCCATCAGCCACGCGTCGGCGGCCAGGTGTGGGCGAATGGCGCGCAGCGTGGGTTCGGTGGCCGCCACCGGCACCGCCAGCAGCACCAGATCGGCCCCCGCCACCGCGGCCCCGGCCGTCGGGGCGGCGACGTCGATGACGCCGTGCTCGCGTGCGTAAGCGAGCGTCTGCGGCGAGCGCGCGTGCCCGACGATCTCCCGAACGAGCCCCGCCGCGCGCAGCGCCAGCGCAAACGAGCCGCCCATCAGCCCGCAGCCGATCACGGCCAACCGCCGCACGGTCGCGGGACCGGCGGGACCGCGGCCCGTCCCGTCGAGATCGGCGGGCGTCGGGCGATCGGACACGAGCGAGGCGGCGGGTGTCAGGGGCGCCGTGGGGACGGACATCGCCTCACTCCGAAACGGGGTAGGCGCCCAGCACCTTGTAGAACGCACACAGCCCCTGCAGCTCCTGCAGCGCCGCGGCGACGTGCGGTTGCGACGGGTGGCCGGCGATGTCGATATAGAAATAGTACTCCCACTGGCCGGACTTGGCCGGGCGCGACTCGAAGCGCGTCATCGACACCCCGTGCTCCTTGAGGGGCTTGAGCAGGTCGTGCACCGCGCCCGGGCGATTCGGCACCGACACGACGATGCTGGTGCAGTCGCGGCCACTCGCTGCGGGCATGGCCATCGTCTGCGGCAGGCAGATGACGGCAAAGCGCGTGCGGTTGTACGCCTCGTCCTGGATGGCGTGGGCGACGATGTGCAGCGCGTACTGCGACGCCGCGCGTTCGCTGGCGATCGCCGCCCAGCGCGGGTTCGTCGTCGCCAGCCTTGCGCCCTCGGCGTTGCTCGCCACCGCGCGGCGCTCTGCGTGCGGCAGGTGGGTGGCGAGCCACCCCTGACACTGCGCCAGCGCCTGCGGATGCGCCATCACCACCTCGATGCCGTCCAGGCTCGGCTCCTGCCGCAGCAGGTTGTGCCGCACCAGCAGGCTGATCTCGCCGACGATGTGTACCGGCGAGCGCAGGAACAGGTCCAGCGAGCGCGCCACCACGCCTTCGGTGGAGTTTTCCACGCCGACGACGCCGAACTGCGCGGTGCCCGCCGCCGTCGCGTGAAACACCTCGTCGAAGCTCGGGCAGTAGATCAGTTCCGCGGCGCTGCCGAAATAATCGATCGCCGCCTGTTCGCAGAAGGTGCCCTCGGGGCCGAGGACGGCGACGCGCAGCGGCGCCTCCAGCGCCAGACAGGCGGACATGATCTCGCGCCAGATGGCGGCGACGTGCTGGTTGCGCAGCGGTCCGGTGTTGATCGCCTCGATGTTGGCGATGACCTGCGCCACGCGGTCCGGACGGAAGAACGGCGACCCCTCGGCGCGTTTGACCTCGCCTACTGCCTCGGCGAGGCGGGCGCGCTCGTTGAGCAGCGCGAGCAGCTGGCGGTCGATGGCGTCGATCTGCTGGCGCAGTGCGAGCAGGCGCGGGCTGGCCACGGGCGTCGGCGGGGTCTGGTCGGTGGGGGCGGGCGGCGGAGCGTCGGTCATGTCAGGCCGTTCGTGGGGGCGGGCCGGCGGCGCACTTCAGGCACCGCGCTCGAAGTCCCGCAGGTACTCGACGAGGGCCTCCACACCCGCCATCGGCATCGCGTTGTAGAGGCTGGCACGCATGCCGCCCACCGACTTGTGGCCTTTGAGCTGCAGCAGTCCGCGCGCCTGCGCCCCTTGGAGGAACGCGGCGTTACGGGGGTGTGAGGGGTCGCGCAGCGGCTTGCCGTCGTCGCCACGCAAAAAGAAGGGGATGTTCATGCGCGAGCGCGCCGCGGGCTCGACCTCGTTGACGTAGAGCGACGAGCCGTCGATCGCGGCGTAAAGGCGCTGGGCGCGGGCGATCGCGCGCGCCTCCATCGCCGCCACGCCCGTGCGGTCGCCCTCGCGCTGCGCGAGCAACCACTGGAACACCAGCCCCGCGATATAGATCGCGTAGGTGGGCGGCGTGTTGGCCATCGAGTGCGCCTCGGCCAGGCGCTGGTAGTCGAAGACGCTGGGGCAGATCGGCAGCGCGTGTCCGAGCAGGTCCTCGCGCACGATGACCAGCGTCAACCCGGCCGGGCCGACGTTTTTCTGTGCGCCGCCGAACGCCAGGCCCACGCGCGACCAGTCGATCGGCCGCGACAGCACGTGCGACGAAAAATCGATCACGAGCGGTGCGTCACAACCCAGCGCGCGCAGATCCGGCAGCGTGTGGAACTCCACCCCGTGGATCGTTTCGTTGCTGCACAGGTGCACGTACGCCACATCGCGCCGCAGTGCCCACGTCGCCGGGGCGGGGATCGCGGTGAAGCGGGCGGGCTCGCCGCTGGCCGCGACGTGCACGTCGCCGTAGCGCGCGGCCTCCTGCGCCGACTTCTGGCTCCACGCGCCGGTGACGACGACGTCGATCGCCCGCCGCGGGTGCCGACCCGCCAGGTTCATCGGCACGATCGCGTTGTGCGCGAGCGCCCCCCCTTGGGAGAACAGCACCTTGAAGTGGTCCGGAATGGCCAGCAGCGTGCGCAGGTCGTGCTCGGCGCGCTCCAGGATCTCGCCGAACGCCGCGCCGCGGTGGCTCATTTCCATCACGCCCATGCCACAGCCGTGCCAGTCGAGCATCTCGGCCGCGGCCTGCTGCAGCACCGCTTCGGGCATCGCCGCCGGGCCGGCGGAGAAGTTGTACGGGCGCGCCATCGGATCAGGCCTCCCCGCCGTCCGCGTCCGCCGGGCCGCGGCTGCCGTCGTCGCCCGCCTCGCGGTCATCGCCGCCATCGTCGTTTTCGGCGATGCGCTGCAGGCCGCTCAGGCGGTCGCCCTCGTCCAGGCTGATGAGCGTGACGCCCTGGGTCGCGCGGCCCATCTCGCGGATCTCCGCCACGCGCGTGCGCACCAGCACACCACGGTCGGTGATCAGCATGATTTCGTCCTCCGGTCGCACGAGCGTCGCCGCGACGACCTTGCCGTTGCGCTCCGACTGCTGGATCGCGATCATCCCCTTGGTGCCGCGGCCGTGCCGGGTGTATTCGGTGATCGGCGTGCGCTTGCCGTAGCCGTTCTCGGTCGCGGTCAGCACGCTCTGCGACTCGTCCTCGGCCACGAGCATCGCGATCACGCGCTGGCCTTCTTCCAGCGCCATGCCCTTGACGCCACGTGCCTGTCGTCCCATCGGGCGCACGTCGTTTTCATCGAAGCGCACCGCCTTGCCGCCGTCGGAAAACAGCATCACGTCGTGCGCGCCGTCGGTCAGCGCGGCACCGATCAGGTAGTCGCCCTCGTCGAGGTCGACCGCGATGATGCCGGCCTTGCGCGGGTTGGAAAACTCATCCAGTGCGGTCTTTTTGACCACCCCCTGCGCGGTGGCCATGAACACGTAGTGGTCGGCCGGAAAGCGCCGGAACTCGCCGGTCAACGGCAGCACGACGGTGATCTTTTCGCCCTCGGCGAGCGGGAACATGTTGACGATCGGGCGCCCGCGCGAGCCGCGCGAGCCGGAGGGCACTTCCCACACCTTGAGCCAGTACAGCCGCCCGCGGTTGGAAAAACACAGGATCCAGTCGTGTGTGTTGGCGATGAAGAGCTGGTCGATCCAGTCGTCTTCCTTCGTCGCTGTGGCCTGCTTGCCGCGGCCGCCGCGGCGCTGCGCGCGGTATTCGGACAGCGGCTGCGCCTTGATGTAGCCGGCGTGCGACAGCGTCACCACCATGTCCTGCGGCGTGATCAGGTCCTCGGTGTCGAGCTCCTGCGCGTCGTGTTCGATCTGGCTGCGGCGCGCCCCGGCTTTGGTCTGACCGAACTCGGCGCGGATCGCACGCAGTTCGTCGGCGATGATGGCCGTCACGCGCTCGGGGCGCGCGAGGATGTCCAGCAGGTCGTCGATCTGCGCCATGACGTCCTTGTACTCGGCGACGATCTTGTCCTGCTCCAGACCCGTGAGGCGTTGCAGCCGCATCTGCAGGATTTCCTGCGCCTGCGTCTCGGACAGCGCATACAGCCCGTCGGCCTGCAGCCCAACGTCGCGCGGCAGGCTCTCGGGCCGGTAGTCGTCGGCGTTGACGACGGTGCCATCGGCGCGCGCGCGCGTGAGCATCTGGCGCACCAGTGCGCTGTCCCAGCGCCGCGCCATCAGCTCGGCCTTGGCCACCGGTGGGGTGGGGCTTTCGCGGATGATGCGGATGAATTCGTCGATATTGGCCAGCGCCACCGCCAGGCCTTCGAGCACATGACCTCGCTCGCGCGCCTTGCGCAGCTCGAACACCGTGCGGCGTGTGACCACCTCGCGCCGGTGCTGCAGGAAGATGTCCAGCAGGTCCTTCAGGTTGCACAGCTTGGGCTGGCCATCGACCAGCGCCACCATGTTGATGCCGAAGGTGTCTTGCAGCTGCGTGTGCTTGTAGAGGTTGTTGAGCACGACCTCCGGCACCTCGCCGCGCTTGAGCTCGATCACCACCCGCATCCCGGACTTGTCGGACTCGTCCTGGATGTGGCTGATGCCCTCGATGCGCTTGTCGCGCACCAGCTCGGCGATGCGCTCCAGCAGCACCTTCTTGTTGACCTGATACGGGATCTCGTCGACGATGATCGCCTGTCGCTGGCCGCGGTCGATGTCCTCGAAGTGGCACTTGGCCCGCATCACGACGCGCCCGCGCCCGGTGCGGTAGCCCTCGCGCACGCCCTGGATACCGTAGATGATGCCGGCGGTGGGGAAGTCCGGTGCCGGAATGAACGCCATCAGGTCGTCCACCGTCGCCTCCGGGTGCGCCAGCAGGTGCAGGCACGCGTCCACCACCTCGTTGAGGTTGTGCGGCGGGATGTTGGTCGCCATCCCCACCGCGATGCCGGCACTGCCGTTGACCAGTAGGTTGGGCAGCCGCGTCGGCAGCACCAGCGGCTCGCGCTCGCTGCCGTCGTAGTTGGGGCCGAAGTCGACGGTCTCCTTGTCGATGTCGGCCAGCATCTCGTGCGCGATCTTGGCCAGGCGAATCTCGGTGTAGCGCATCGCCGCGGCGTTGTCGCCGTCGACCGAGCCGAAGTTGCCCTGCCCATCGATGAGCATGTGGCGCAGCGAGAAGTCCTGCGCCATGCGCACGATGGTGTCGTACACCGCGCTGTCGCCGTGCGGGTGGTATTTACCGATCACGTCGCCGACGATGCGCGCCGACTTTTTGTACGGGCGGTTCCAGTCGTTGCCCAGCTCGTGCATCGCGTACAGCACACGCCGGTGCACGGGTTTGAGGCCGTCGCGGGCATCGGGCAGCGCGCGCCCTACGATCACGCTCATCGCGTAATCGAGGTAGCTGCGGCGCATCTCCTCTTCGAGGCTGACGGGGAGGGTTTCTTTGGCAAACGAGGTCATGGGAACGCCGCTGTGGGGAGGACGTCCGGCCTGGGCGCGACGTCCGCTGGGTGCCGCCGGTCGTCGCGGCGGCCAATGGACAATGGGGCTTTATTGTAAGGAACGCCCCGCACCCGCCGCCCTGTGTGTCGTCCCACATGGCGGCGCGTGAGGGTGTCGGCGCGGGGGCGAAGAAGGGTGGTGTGTTGCGCCATCGTCACGCGGGTGTCGGGAATGTTGATTTGTCGGCAGTGTTTTGTGGCAAAATGAAACCAGAGCCCCCAGAATGCTCTGGGCAAAACGCTCGAATACCTGCATCGTTCCCCAATTCAAGAGGAAACCCATGAACAAGCTCACCAAGATTGCTGCGCTGTTCGCGACGGCTGCCATGGCCTCCGCCGCAGGCGCCCAAACCATCGACAACTGGCGCAACGGCACCGGCGACCTGGTGTGGAAGAACGGGACCAACGAGCTGTGCTGGCGCAATTCGAGCTGGACGCCCGCGACCGCTGCCAAGGATTGCGACGGTGCCATTGTCCCGGCGCCCGCCCCGGCTCCGGCTCCGGCGCCTGCCCCGGCTCCGGCCGCTGCGCCGGCACCCGCACCCGCTCCGGCGCCCGCGCCCGCTCCGGCTGCGCCGGCCAAGGTGACCTACGCCGCCGACGCCTTCTTCGACTTCGACAAGGCTGTGCTCAAGCCCGAAGGCAAGGCGCGCCTGGATGACCTGGTCGAGAAGGTCAAGGGCATCAAGCTGGAGGTGGTGATCGCGGTTGGCCACACCGACTCCACCGGTCCGGAAGGCTACAACCAGAAGCTGTCGGTGCGCCGTGCCGAAGCGGTCAAGGCCTACCTGGTCAGCAAGGGCATCGACGCCAACCGCATCTACACCGAGGGCAAGGGTGAAACCCAGCCGGTGGCGGACAACCGCACGCGCGAAGGCCGCGCGAAGAACCGCCGCGTCGAAATCGAGGTGGTCGGCACCCGCTGATCGCCGCGCATTCCCGGGGTCGCGTTGTCGACCCTGTGGGCATGCCCGCAGAACCCCGCCCCCCGGCGGGGTTCGTCGTTTTCATTCCCCGCCGTACGATCGGGCCCCGCGATAATCACGCCATGGATGCGCCTTTGAACGTCGACGCGGCCGAATTGGCCAAGTTTTCCGAACTGGCCCACCGCTGGTGGGATCCCGACAGCGAGTTTCGGCCGTTGCACCAGATCAACCCCCTGCGGCTGGGGTGGATCGAATCGGTGGCCGGCCCATTGCGCGGCCGTGCCGTGTTGGACGTCGGGTGCGGCGGCGGCATCTTGGCCGAGGCGATGGCGCGCCAGGGCGCACAGGTGCTGGGTATCGATATGGCCGACAAGCCGCTGAAGGTAGCGCAGCTGCACGCACTGGAGCATGGGGTGGCGGGCGTGCGCTACCGGCTCGTCAGCGCCGAGCAGCTGGCGGCCGAGCAGCCGGGCCAGTACGACGTGGTCACCTGCATGGAGATGCTGGAGCACGTGCCCGACCCTGCGTCCGTGGTGGCGGCCTGCGCGACCCTCGTCAAGCCCGGGGGCTGGGTTTTTTTCTCCACGCTCAACCGCAACCCGAAGTCCTTCCTGTTCGCGATCGTCGGGGCGGAATATGTGTTGCGCCTGTTGCCGCGCGGCACGCACGAGTACGGCAAGTTCATCCGCCCGAGTGAACTCGCGGCGTTTTGCCGCCGTGCCGGGTTGGAGGTCCGTGCCACGCGCGGCCTGACCTACAACCCCCTGACACGCCGCTATGCGCTGACCGACGACACCAGCGTCAACTATCTCCTGGCCACGGTCAAGGAGGCACCGTGACGCGCCGCACCCGGTTTCAGGCGGTGTTGTTCGACCTCGACGGAACGCTGGTCGACAGCGCCCCCGATTTGGGTGACGCGGCCAACCGCATGCGCGAGCGGCGCGGGTTGCCGCCGCTGGACGAGGCGTACTACCGGCCGCGGGCCAGCAGCGGCGCACGCGGCATGATCGAGGCGGCCTTCGGCCTCACGCCCGATCATCCCGCCTTTGACGCGTACAAAGCCGAATACCTGGACACCTACGGTGAGGTCATGACCCGCCGCACCCGACCTTTCGACGGGGTCGAATCGCTGATCGCGGCGTTGGAGGACGCGGGTCTGCCGTGGGGCGTGGTCACCAACAAGATCGAGCGCTTCGCCCTGCCGCTGACGGCGGCGCTGCCGCTGTTTCGCTCGGCGGGCACCGTGATCGGTGGCGACACGACGCCCCACCCGAAGCCGCACCCGGCGCCGCTGCTGGAGGCCGCCCGGCGGCTGGGTGTCGAACCGGCGGCGTGCGTCTACGTCGGCGACGACGAGCGCGACATCGTCGCCGGTCGGGCGGCGGGCATGGCCACCGTGGCGGCGCGCTACGGCTATCTCGGCGTCGACGCCGACGTGGCGACGTGGGGGGCAGAAGCGATCATCGACGGGCCGCTCGACCTCTTGAACTTTTTGGAATTGCCGTAAACTAAGCAAGCACGGGGCTGTACTGGATTCGACGTGGGTTCGGACGCGCCGCAGGGCATGTCGAGGTGCTGTGACCTCGTAAAACAGCAGCAACAAAGTAACTGCGAACGACGAACGTTTCGCTCTCGCCGCCTAATCCGGCGAGCCTTGCACCGGTCGGCCGATAGGCCGGGCCAAAGGGTCGACAGGCCCTGCGGCGGCAAGGGAATCTGCATCGGCTGGTCGTGCGGCGGGCAACTTGCCGTGCGATGAGATCCAAGGTTGCTGGCCCGGGACGTAGCGTGCCGCTGCGCGGCGCTCCGGGTGAGACTCCAAACAGACGGCTACACATGTAGAACTGCGCGAAGAAGGCTTGCGGACGGCGGTTCGACTCCGCCCAGCTCCACCAATCACCCTGGCCAACCGGATCCGGTTGGCCTTTTTTCTGTTCTTTTCTCCCACTGCTGACGCGGTTGGCGGGAATGGTGTCATGAACGCACCGGACTTTCACACGGCCCGGTTCGGCGTCCACGACGCTACAGTACCGCTTCCAAACCCTTGCGCTCGATCAGGTTGAGTAACTTCAGGGACGGGCCGCTCGGCTTCTTGTCGCCCACTTCCCACTTCTGCACCGTGGACACGCTGGTGTTGAGCACGGCGGCAAAGACCGCCTGGCTGAGGCGAGCCTGTTCGCGCAGCGATTTGATCCGCTGCGGTGGCATCTCGTGAACGTCGAGATGGCAAAGCGCATCAAACTCGCCCATGCGCCGTTTGCTGATAAGCCCAGCACGGTGCAGACCCTGCGCGGTCTCATGCATCTCGTCCAGGATGCGACTCTTACGTTGGGTCGTTGCCATTGCACACCTCCACGATTTCACCCGCCGCCAGCGCGGTCCCCAATTGGTGCTCATCGAACGCCAGGAATTCCTTCGCCACTTCTTGGAGCACCCGCAGTTCGTCCAAGTCGATATTGGTCCGTTCATTCTTGCCAAACCCGTACAGGAAGAACCACCGGTCCGCCAGCTTGGTGGCCACGAGGGTCCGTGCTCCACCACGTTTACCCTGCCCGGGTAGCGCGATTCGCTTTTTCACGACATGGCCACCCAGGTCGGCGTCGATGAGTCCCTGGGCCATCTCGGTAACGGCTGCACACAGGGCGTCGTCGGTCAAGCCGGTCTTGCGCATCCAACGGGTGAATGTCCGGGTTCGGAACACTCTTCTCATTGGCAAAGCATACCACTTGGTGCAGTAGTTTCCCAGCTGCTAGGCGTCCGGCAGACATCGCGGGCGGGCCTTCTGGCGCGCCGGGCCAATGGCCGTTCCGTACACGTGGGCACGCGCGTGCGGGCCGCCTCCTATCGGTCGTGAAGGGTGAGCTGGGGGTCAGTGTCGGATTCCACCGCCCATCACCCCAGGCCAACCGGATCCGGTTGGCCTTTTTTGCGCCCGTGGGCTGCGTACAATCGCGCACTTTCGCGCCGTCGTCGTGGTGTTCCCCGACGTGGCGGGTGGTGGCGGGGCGGCCGCGTGTGGCCGTGGTGGTGCGCATGGAAGCTTTGTGGGTCTCGACGGGCGTCGTCGCCCTGGCCGAAATCGGCGACAAGACGCAGCTGCTGGCGTTTCTGCTCGCGGCGCGGTTCAAGAAACCCGCCCCGATCATCGCGGGCATTCTGTTGGCGACACTCCTCAACCACGGATTGGCCGGGGCGCTGGGGGCCTGGATCGTCGCGCACGTCAGCCCGGACATTCTGCGCTGGGCGCTCGGGTTGTCGTTCATCGCGATGGCGGTGTGGACGCTGATACCCGATCGCGTCGAGGAGGACGAGGTGTCGATCGCCCAGCGCTTCGGCGTCTTCGGGGCGACGCTGGTGACGTTTTTCCTCGCGGAGATGGGCGACAAAACGCAGGTCGCGACGGTGGCGATGGCGGTGCACTACGCGGCTCCGCTGATGGTGGTGGTGGGCACGACCTTCGGGATGCTGATCGCCGATGTGCCCGCGGTATTCGTTGGCGACCGCCTGTCCCAGCGCCTCCCGATGCGCTGGGTACGGGGGGCGGCGGCCGCGGTGTTCGCCGCGCTGGGGGGGATGACGCTGCTCGGGGCCGGATCGGCGCTGGGCGTTTGACGGTCGTCAGGGCGTTGGGCGCTGCGCTCAGCTGTGCGCGGGCCGGTGCCCGGTGCGCAGCGGCCCCGCGCGCTCGGTGATCGTGGCCTGCAGGGACGGGTTCCAGCCGAGGGCGAACATCGCCTCCGCGACCACGAACATCGGGCCGACGAGCAGGCCAACGAGATCGTCGACGAACGCGGGTTTGCGCCCCTCATACCGGTGGCCGATGAACTGGATGACCCAGCCGACGAGGAACAGCCCGACGCCCCAGGCGGCCCACGTCGCGGTGGGCAGCGCGGCCAGCGGCAGGGCCGCGGCGACGAGCAGGCCGTTGACCGCGCTGGTGGCCGCGCCAAGGGCGGGCGCGCCGCGCGTCAGGTACCACAGCGTCGAGGCGGCCCACAGCAGGTGGATCGGTGCGAGGGGGAGTCCGCCGACGGTCCACGTGGGCCGCGACAGCAACACGGCTACGGCGAACACGATCATCGGGATACCGACGAAGTGCGTGGCGATGTTGCGGCGGTCGCGGTGGTACGCCGCGTACTGGCACAGCAGGTCGGTGGCACTGCGCAGGGGCGATGGCATCGGCGCGTCTCCTGATGAACCTTAACGCGCCGCATCGTCGCGCGGCCCGGGGGTGCGCCGCTGTCGTCTCCGGGACAGGCGGCGATCGGGGTTTTCCCGGGGTGGTGGCACATCGGCACCGGCGGCGGCCGTCCGGCGTGCAGGTCGCCGCCGTGCTGGACAACGGCAACGATCGCTGTATGCTTATAGAAATATATCGGGCAGAGTGTCCGTGCAGGAGTCATCATGGCGAATATTCGTTGGTCTCGGCGGCGCTGGCTGCAGGCGGTGGCCGGTGCCGGGGTGATGGGGGCGGGCCTGGCCGCCGTCCCGGAGGTGCGGCTCTTTGCGCAGCAGTTGCAGGATTTCATCGAGGGCCCGCCGGTGCCCGACATCAAGCCGGAGCGCCTGACGGCCCACGTGTGGCAGATCTACGCGCAGGACGGTTTCCCGACACCGGAAAACCGCGGGGTCATGGCCAACGTGGTGTTCGTCGTGACGTCCGCCGGGGTGGTGGTGCTCGATTCCGGCTGCTCGCTGCAGCACGGCGAGATGGCGATCCGCATGATCCGCACCGTGACCGACAAGCCGGTGGTGGCGATCTTCAACAGCCACTACCACGGCGACCACTGGCTGGGCAACCATGCGTTCGTCAAGACCTTCGGCGAGGCGCTACCAATTTACGCGCTGCCGCACACGATCGAGCAGATCAAGGGGGCCGAAGGCAACCTGTGGCGCAGCCTGATGGAGCGTTGGACCAACCAGGCGACGATGGGTACGCAGGTGGTGGCACCCAACCGCGCGGTGCAGCACGGACAGACGTTCACGTTTGGCGACGTCACGCTGCGCATGCACCACTACGGCAAGGCGCACACGCCGTCGGACCTGTGCGTTGAGGTGGTGCAGGACCGCTTCACCTACGTCGGCGACATCGCGATGGAGAACCGCATCGCCAACATCGACGATGGCTCTTACCCGGGAACCTTCAAGTACTACGACGCGCTGCAGCAGGCGGCGGGTGAGCAGATCTGGTGGCCCGGTCACGGGCGCGGCAGCAAGACGCTGCTGAAGGACTATGGCACATTTTTGCGCGGCATCTGGGAGCCGTGCGTGCAGGCGGTCAAGGACGGCGTGCCGCTCGAGCGCGCGAAGGAGCTGGTGCTGAAGGACCCGCGCGTCGCCGCCCGCGCCAAAGGCATGGCGGGGTTCGACTCCAACATCGGCAAATACACGAGCCTCGCGTACCTGGAGGCCGAGCGTGAGCTGTTCTGATCCCCGCGCGCGGCGGGGCCCGCGGCGATGCCGCTACCATCGCGGGCCATGGAGCCGTTGCGCGCGAGTCTGGAGGTGGCGCTGCACCTGCTGGTGTCGGGTGACCCCGCGCTGTGGGCCGTCGTCGGCCGCTCGCTCGCGGTGAGCGGTCTGGCGTGCGCGCTGGGTTGCGCGATCGGCCTGCCGCTGGGTGCCTGGCTCGGGGTGGCCCGGTTTGCCGGCCGCGGGGCGGTGATTACGCTGGTCAACACGCTGCTGGCGGTGCCGTCGGTGGTGGTGGGGCTGCTGGTGTACCTGCTGCTGTCGCGTTCGGGGCCGTTGGGGTTTCTCGGCTGGCTGTACAGTTTTCCGGCGATGGTGTTTGCGCAGACCGCGCTGGTGCTGCCGGTGGCGGTGGCGTTGACGCGGCAGGTGGTGGAGGATGTCGAGCGCCAACACGGCGAGCAGTTGCGCGCGCTCGGTGCCGGCACCGGCTGGCGCGGCGCGTTGCTGGCGTGGGACGAGCGCTACGCGCTGCTGATGGTGGTCATCACGGCGTTCGGCCGCGCGGTGTCCGAGGTCGGGGCGGTCATGATCGTCGGCGGCAATATCGAGGGTTACACGCGGGTGATGACGACGGCCATCGCGCTCGAGACCAGCAAGGGCGACCTGCCGCTGGCGCTGGCGCTGGGTGCGGTGTTGATGGCAGTGGTGCTGGCGCTGCACACGGCGGTGGCGGCCCTGCGGCGCTGGCGTGCGCGCGTCGATGCCGGGGCGTTAGCGGGGGCGCCGGCGTGACGGTGGTGTTCGCGCTGCGGGGGGTACAGGCCCGGCTCGGGACGCGCCGGCCGGTGGCGGCGCTGCGGGACATCGACCTGTGCGTGCGCGCCGGGGAGCGGGTGGCGCTGGTGGGGGCCAACGGCAGCGGCAAGAGCACGCTGCTGCGCGTCCTGATGGGGCTCGTGCCCGTGCAGGGCCATCTCGAGCGGGCGGACGTGCGCGCGGCGATGGTGTTTCAGCGGCCGTATCTGATGCGGCTGAGCGCCCGGCACAACGTGGCCGTGGCGCTGTGGGTGCAGGGCAGGCGCTGGTCGCAGGCCTGTGCGGCGGCGCGCGAGGCGCTCGCGCGCGTCGGGCTCGTGGCGCTGGCGGATCGCCCTGCGCGCGCGCTCTCCGGTGGACAACAGCAGCGCCTGGCGCTCGCGCGCGCGTGGGCGCAGCGGCCGGACGTGTGGTTGCTGGATGAGCCGACCGCGAGCCTCGACCCCCAGGCACGGCAGGAGGTGGAGGCGCTGATCGCGGCGTTTGCCGCCGAGACCGGCGCGACGGTGGTCTTCAGCAGCCACCATCTGGGGCAGGTGCGGCGCCTGGCCACCCGGGTCGTGTACCTGGACGGCGGGCGCATCGCCGCCGACCTGCCGGTGGAGGCGTTTTTCGACTTGGGGCGGCTGGCGCAGGCGTCGCCGTCCGCGCACGCGTTCGTACGGGAGGAACTGCCGTGGGTGGGGTAGGGTGGTGGCGGCGACTGCTTGCGGCGCTGATGGCCGCCGTCGCGGCGGTGGCGCAGGCGCAGTCCATCGTGGTGGCGTCGACGACGTCCACCGAGCAGTCCGGCCTGTTTCGGTACCTGCTGCCGCGCTTCGAGGCCGCCACGGGCATCGCCGTCAAGGTGGTGGCCGTTGGCACGGGGCAGGCGCTGGACCTGGCGCGCCGGGGCGATGCCGACGTGCTGCTGGTGCACGACCGCGCGGCCGAGGAGCGGTTCGTCGCCGACGGGTGGGGCGTGCAGCGCCGCGACGTGATGTTCAATGATTTCGTGCTGGTGGGCCCGCAGGGCGATCCGGCCCGTGTGCGCGGCGGCGACATCGTCGAGGCACTGCGGCGCATCGCGGAACAGCGCGCGCCGTTCGTCTCGCGCGGGGACCGCAGCGGCACGCACGCGGCCGAGCTGCGCTACTGGGCGCTGGCGGGCGTGGAACCGACGTCCAACGGGGCGTATCGGGCGTGCGGCTGCGGCATGGGGCCGGCGCTCAACATCGCTGCGGGTACGGGTGCCTACGTGCTGACCGACCGCGGGACGTGGCTCGCGTTTCGCAACCGCGCCGATCTGGTGGTGCTGGTGGAAGGCGACCGGCGGCTGCGCAACGAATACGGTGTGATCCTGGTCAACCCCGCGCGCCATCCGCATGTGCGGGCGGTGGAGGGGCAGCGCTTCATCGATTGGCTGACCGGCCCGGCGGGGCAGGCGGCGATTGCGGACTACCGCATCAATGGCGAGCCGGTGTTTTTCCCAGCGGCGCGCCGCTGAGCCGCGTGGGCGCCCGTCCGCAGGGTGGGAAAGCCTCCTGCTGTGGGGGCGTATGTGGCCGTGGTGCCTCTCGGGCTGCCCGATTGGCGGGGGGCCACGCCGGTGAGATCGAGGGCGGAGCGCCGTCGGTACGGCAAAAGAGGACGAGGACTCGGACCCGGAAGCCGTTCGCGTCCGTCAGCGTGAGGCCAGCTTGCGGTAGACGGTTGCGCGGCTGATGCCGAGCCGCCGCGCGGCCTCGGCCACGTTGCCGCCGGCTTCGGCCACGGCGTGGCGGATCAGGGCGGCCTCTCGCTGGCGCAGTGGCAGGGCGGAGCCGTGCCGTGCCTCGTCCTGCGACGAGCGCACCAGCGCGACGACCCGCAGGCCCGACCAGGTCGGCACCTCCCACGGCCCCCGTCCGCGGCGCGCGGCGTCGAACCAGTCCGACGCGGGAACGGCAAAGACGTCCTCCACGCAGGGCCAGCCGCGCGCGTCGCGGCGCAGGTCCAGCATCTCGGCCGCGGTGCGGTTGACCCCGACGATGCGCCCCTCGCCGTCGAGCGTCAGCAACCCCTCGTCGTCGTCCCCCGGCAGGTGCCCAGGCCACGTGAGGTGTACGCTGATCGCGTGCGGGCGCTGCAGCACGAGCGCGTGCTCGATGCGCCGTGCGGTGACGGCCACCAGGTGCTTGAGCGCGCGCCGCTCCGGGGCCAGCACGCCCGTGAGGTCCAGCATGCCCACACACTGCCCGTCGGCGTCGAAGAGTGGCGCGCCCGCGCAGCTGTACACCGCGGTGTCGTCGAAAAAATGCTCGCCGCGGTGCAGCCAGACGGGCTGGCGCTCGATGAGCGCCGCCCCGATCGCGGTCGTGCCCACCGTGGCCTCCGACAGGTCCACCCCGACGCGCGCGATGGCGTGCACGTGTGGGTTGGCGGCATCGGCCGGGCCGTGCACGTCGATGACCACCCCATGCGCGTCGGTCAGCAGCGCGAAATAACCCGTGTCGGCCATCGCGCGGCCCAGCGTGTGGTCGATCACCGGCCGCGCCGCGGCGCGCATTGCGTGGCTGCGTTCGAGCGCCGCACGCTGCGCGGCGGGACTGACGCAGTCGAACAGCACCCGGTCGCGCGGATGCTGGCCGCGGGCCAGGCAGCGCCGCCACGACGCGGTGATCCACGGCTCGATCGCGTCCAGCGGCGCGGCGGGGTCGTCCAGCAGGCGCCGGCGCGCCGCGTCGATACAGGCCAGCCGACCGGGTGCGGGCGCGGATGGGACAAAGGGGCCGCCGGTGGCGGACCGGGTGGATGGGGTCACGTGTCGTCTCCTCTTGCCGCGGGTCGTCGCCGCGCGGTCGGGTGCGATGCTCGTTGATGGCGGCAGGTGCGCGTGTCGCATTTTGAGAATTTGTGGCGCGACGGGCGCCGGCTCAGGGTTGTCCCTAGGGCGCGTGGGGGATTCTGTGCCAACAATGGCAGGGCGATCAAGACCCCACCAGCGCCCGCGGCGGGCGCCATACACCAGGAGACGACGCATGCAAAAGGTGTTGCACATCGACCCCGGCAAGTGCACCGGGTGCCTGTCGTGCGAGATGGCGTGTTCGTTCGAGAACTACGGCGTCTACGCCACCTCGAAGTCGCGCATCAAGGTGTTCGACTTCCACCACACCGGCCGCAAGGTGCCCTACACCTGCACGCAGTGTGACGAGGCGTGGTGTCTGCACGCCTGTCCGGTCGAGGCCATCACGGTGGACAAGGCCACCGGTGCCAAGGTGGTCAACGAAACGACCTGCGTGGGCTGCAAGGTGTGCACGATCGCCTGCCCGTTTGGCACCATCAACTACGTGCACGACACCGGCAAGGTGCAGAAGTGCGACCTCTGCGGCGGTGAGCCCGCGTGCGCCGACGCGTGCCCGACCGGCGCCATCACGTTCATCGACGCCGACTGGACGGGGCTGGCCCGGATGCAGCAGTGGGCCAACAAGCTCGGCAACCAGGCGGCGGCCGCCTGAGGCGAGAAAAGGAGACCACCATGTCCTGGGCTGGAAAAATCCTGCGTGTGAACCTGACGGCCGGCACCTGCACGCCCGAGCCGCTCAACATGACCTGGGCGCGCCAGTATCTCGGCTCGCGCGGGCTGGGCAGCAAGTACCTGGTCGAGGAAGTCGACCCCAAGGTCGATCCGCTCTCGCCCGACAACAAGATCATCTGGGCCACGGGGCCGCTGACCGGCACGATGGCCTCCACCGGCGGGCGCTACACCGTCATCACCAAGGGGCCGCTCACCGGCGCGATCGCCTGCTCCAACTCCGGCGGCTACTGGGGGGCGGAGCTGAAGATGGCGGGCTGGGACATGATCATCTTCGAGGGCAAGAGTCCCAAGCCCGTGTACCTCTACATCCACGACGACGAGGTCGAGCTGCGCGACGCCTCGCACCTGTGGGGCAAGTCGGTGTGGGACACCGAGGAGATCCTCAAGACCTCGCTGCAGGACCCGCTGCTGCGCATCTCCAGCATCGGGCGCGCGGGGGAAAACCAGGTGCTCTTCGCCTGCGTGGTCAATGACCTGCACCGCGCGGCGGGCCGCTCCGGCGTCGGCGCGGTGGCCGGCAGCAAAAACCTCAAGGCCATCGCGGTGCGCGGCACCAAAGGCGTGGGCAACGTGCGCGACCCCAAGGCCTTCATGCAGGTCACCAAGGAAAAGAAAAAGATCCTGGCCGACAACGCGGTCACCGGGCAGGGGCTGCCCAAGTATGGCACCCAGGTGCTGATGAACGTCATCAACGAAATCGGCGCGCTGCCCACGCGCAACCACCGCGACGTGCAGTTCGAGGGGGCCAAGGACATCTCGGCCGAGGCCATGCTCACCCCGCGGCCGACCGATGGCAAGACGCACCTCGTGACCAATCAGGCGTGCTTCGGTTGCACCATCGCCTGTGGGCGCATCAGCAAGATCGACGAGACGCACTTCAGCGTGCAGAACAAACCGCAGTACTGGGGGGCCTCGGGCGGCCTCGAGTACGAGGCGGCGTGGGCGCTGGGCGCGGCCAACGGCGTGAACGACCTCGAGGCGCTGCAGTACGCCAACCTGATCTGCAACGAGCACGGCATGGACCCGATTAGCTTCGGTGCGACGGTCGGGGCCGTGATGGAGCTCTACGAACTCGGCGTGCTGACCAAGGAGCAGATCGGCATCGAGGCGCCGTTCGGTTCGGCGCGCGCGCTGTGCGAGCTGGCCGACATGACCGCCAACGGCATCGGCTTCGGCAAGGAAATCGGGCTCGGCTCCAAGCGCCTGTGCGAGAAGTACGGCCACCCCGAGCTGTCGATGAGCGTCAAGGGGCAGGAATTCCCCGCTTACGACAGCCGTGGCATCCAGGGCATGGGGCTGGCCTACGCCACCAGCAACCGCGGTGCGTGCCACCTGCGCGGCTACACGGTCGCCTCCGAAGTCCTGGGCATCCCGGTCAAGACCGACCCGCACACCGCCGAGGGCAAGCCCGAGCTGGTCAAGGCGTTCCAGGACGCCACCGCCGCTTTCGACTCGGCGGGGATCTGCATCTTCACGAGCTTTGCCTGGGGGCTGGCGGACGTCGCGCCGCAGGTGGCCGCAGCGTGTGGCGAAGAGTTCACCACCGAGGAGCTGGAGCGCATCGGCGAGCGCATCTGGAACATGGAGCGCGCCTTCAACAACGCCGCGGGCTTCACGGCCAAGGACGACAGCCTGCCGCCGCGCCTGCTGACGGAGCCGGCCAAGACCGGGCCCGCCAAGGGGCTGGTCAACAAGCTGCCGGAGATGCTGCCGAAGTACTACCAGGTGCGTGGCTGGGACGCCGAGGGGCGCCCGACGCCCGAGACGCTGGCACGCCTGGGCCTGTGAACGCGGCCTGATCGCCGAGCCCGAAGCGGCCTGCGAGGCCGCTTCCTTTTGGGGGAGCACGACGACATGACCCATCACGTCATCCTCGGCGCCGGCCCGGCGGGCGTCATCGCGGCCGAGACGATCCGGCAACACGCGCCGTCGGACCGCATCACGCTCATCGGCGACGAGCCCGAGCCGCCGTACTCGCGCATGGCGATTCCGTACCTGTTGGTCGGCAACATCGACGAGGCGGGGACGTATTTGCGCAAGGGCGCCGACCACTACGAGCGGCTGCGCATCGAGCGCGTGCACGCGCGCGCCACGGCGGTCGATACCGACTCGCGCACCGTGCGCCTGGGCGACGGGCGCAGCGTCCCGTATGACCGGCTGCTGATCGCCACCGGCTCGCGCCCCGTGCAGCCGCCGATTCCCGGCATCCACCTGCCGGGGGTGCACCACTGCTGGACGCTGGCCGACGCGCGCGCGATCATGGCGCGCGCCACGCCGGGCGCGCGCGTGTTGCAGCTCGGCGCGGGCTTCATCGGCTGCATCATCATGGAAGCGCTGCAGCTGCGTGGCGTGCGGCTGACGGTCGTCGAGATGGGCGACCGCATGGTGCCGCGCATGATGGGCCCGGCCGCCGGCGGGATGATCCGTGCCTGGTGCGAGGCCAAGGGCGTGACCGTGCACACGAACACGCGGCTGGAGGCGATCGACCACGAGGCACCCTTGTGTGTGCGCCTCTCCAACGGCGAGCGCGTGCCGGCCGATCTCGTCATCATCGCGGCGGGGGTCAAACCGGCGATCCAGTTCCTCGAAGGCTCCGGTATCCGCTGCCTGCAGGGGGTGCTCACCGACGAGCACATGCAGACCAACGTTCCCGGCGTCTACGCCGCGGGCGACTGCGCCGAAGCGTTCGACAAGGTGTCGGGCACGACCATCGTCAGCGCCATCCAGCCCAACGCGGCGGAGCAGGCGCGCGTCGCGGCGCTCAACATGGTGGGCCAGCGCGCGGTGCTGCGCGGGGTGACGCAGATCAACGTGCTCGACACGCTCGGGCTCATCTCGGCGAGCTTTGGCAACTGGCAGGGCGTGCCCGGCGGCGAGCGCGTCGAGCGCATCGACCCGGCACAGCACAAGGTGCTGAGCCTGTGTTTCGACGGCGACGTGATGGTCGGCTGCAACAGCGTTGGGTGGACCGACCACATCGGGGCGCTGCGCGGGCTGGTGGAAGGGCGCGTGCGGCTGGGCGAATGGAAAGACGTGCTGATGCGCGATCCCACGCAGTTCATGGCGGCGTATCTGGCCGCGGCGCAGGCCCAGTCGCGCTGGAGCGGCGCGGCCGACACCCGCCGGCGCTGAAGAGGGCGCGCCGATGCAGGTCACGCTCAAGCTCTTTGCCACGCTCGGCGACCACCTGCCGCCGGGGGCGCGCTTCAACCAGGTGGAGCTGGACGTGCCGGACGGCACGACGGTGCAGGCGTTGATCGACCGCTACCAGTTGCCGCCCAAGCTCGTGCACCTCGTCCTTGTCAACGGGGTGTTCGTGCCGCCCGCCGAGCGGGCCACGCGCGCACTCGCCCCGGGTGACGTGCTCGCGATCTGGCCGCCGATCGCGGGTGGCTGAAGGCACCTTGGTGGTTGACGCCATCGACGCCCGGCGCCATTGACCGTGCAATCCGACTACCCCGAAACCTTCGAGCGGGAGATGGGTTGCACCGTCGACGAATGGCTGGGCTGGCTGCCCGCGGCCATCGGCGATCACCCGTGGGTGCGAGACGGTGACGCGGTCCGCGTGAACCTGGGGGCGGGCACGCTGACGCTGGAATGGCGGCCGCTGCCGCCGCGGCAGATCGCGCTGATACGCCTGCCGCGGCTGTGGGTGCGCTTCGCCTTCGCCGGCGTGGACGCGGATATGCGCCGGCGCTTCATGCGGCGCTTCGATCTGTACATGCAGCGTGGGGGTGGGTGAGGGCGGGCCCCGCCGAGGTCGTGTTTCGATACCCGCGGGGGTGTGTAAGATAGCAGCGTGAAAGGATTCTGCCGATGAATTCCACCGCCACCGTCACGCTGACCCGCCGCAGCGGCTACCAGTTCGAAATCGACTTTGGCTTGGGCACGCCCGCGCTGTTGAGCGACGAGCCGCCGCCGCTGGGCCAATCGCAAGGGCCGACGCCCAATCACCTGTTGCTGGCAGCGGTGGCCAACTGCCTGAGCGCGAGCCTGACCTTTGCGCTGTCCAAGTTCAAGCAGGACCCGGGCACGCTGCGCGCGACGGCGCGCGCCACCGTCGGCCGCAACGAAGCCAACCGCCTGCGCATCCAGCGCATCGAGGTCGATATCGAACTCGAGCGGCCCGGCGCGGCGTACGAGCACCTGGAGCGCATCCTGTCGCAGTTCGAGGAGTTCTGCACCGTCTCGATGAGCGTGCGCCAGGGCATCCCGATCGACGTGCGCGTGCGCGACGCCGACGGGCAGGCGCTCAAGGGCTGACGCCGGCGCGGCGCTCGCCCCCCAGCGCCGCGATCAGGTCGCCGATCAGCGACGACAGCTCGCCGGTGAGCAGCGCCACGTCCGCGTCGAAGCGGTCCGCCGCGTCGCGCTCGTCGTCGCGCAGCACGTCGTCGGCCAGTGCCACGCGGCGCAGCTGACCGGATTCGGTCAGCACGAAGGTCACCCGCCCGTCCCAGTCCAGCGCGAGCCGGGTCGGCCGCTTGCCCTGCTGCAGGTGGTGGCGCATCTCCTGCGGGTCCAGCACGTGGCGCGCGAAGCGCACCACCGCCGGGCTGTCCCCGTCGCCCTTGAGCTCCACCTCCCGCCCCGGCGCGAAGTGCGGCGGCCAGTCGTCGGCGTCTGCGGCCAGCCACCCGGCCATCGCCCCCGCGGGCGACAGCGCCGTGTCGATCGGCTCGAGCCGCAGCCCGTCCACCGCCTTGACCAGCGCTGTCACGACGGCGTCGATGCGCGCCGCGGTGGTCGTGTCCAGCGCCACGCGCCCGGCCGCCACGTCCCACCAGACCCACACGTCGACCGACTGCGCGAACGCCACCGGCAGCAGCGCCTGCACGATCGCGTCTTTGAGTTCGCGTTGTTCGCGCCGCCCGGGCGTGCGGCCTTCGGTCGCCTCGATGTGGGCGCAGCGCGCCTGCAGCTCGCGCCGCACGACGGCGGCGGGCACACGCTTGCGCTCGATGCGGTAGCGCAGCACGCGATGTCCCTGGATCGACTCGATCAGCGGGGCGTGTTCCGCGTCCCGCGGCGGGACCCAGCCCTCGCTGAGCGCCTGCGTCGGGCCACACGGGCTGAAGGTCGCCGCGCGCAGCGCGGCATCGACCGCGTCGAGCGGCGCATCGATGGGGTGGGCCAGGCGAAAGACGGTGAGGTTTTTGAACACGTGAGGGTGCCGCAGGGATCGGCTGAGCCGACGGGTGCCGTCACCGCGCGGCCCGCGCAAAGTCTCGTAAAACACAAACGCCACCGCGGGGGTGGCGTTTGTTGGCGTCTTGGAGCGGGCGATGGGAATCGAACCCACGTCTTGAGCTTGGGAAGCTCAGGTCCTACCATTGAACGACGCCCGCTTCAGGCGGTATTTTATGCCAACTCGGGGCCGAGGCCGGGCGACCATGGGGCGGATTCGCTCGGAACGGTCCGCGTTGTATACGGGGGTTGGCGGGCGCGATCAGCGCAGCACGTCGCCGATGGCCACGTACTTGAGCTCGACGTATTCGTCGATGCCGTGGTGCGAGCCCTCGCGTCCCAGGCCCGACTGCTTGACGCCGCCAAAGGGCACGTGTTCGGTGGCGAGGATGCCGACGTTGACGCCGACCATCCCGTACTCCAGCGCCTCCGCCACGCGGAAAATCCGCCCGACGTCACGGCTGTAGAAGTAGCTGGCCAGCCCGTACTCGGTGGCGTTGGCGAGCTGGATGACTTCTTCCTCGGTGCGGAACTTGAACACCGGCGCAAACGGCCCGAAGGTCTCTTCGCGCGCACACAGCATGTCCGGGCTTGCGTCGGCGACGACCGTCGGCGCGTAAAACAGCCCGCCCAGCCGCTTGCCCCCCGTGAGCACCCGGCCGCCCTTGGCCAGCGCATCGTCCACGTGGCGCTGCACTTTTTCGACCGCGGCCTCCTCGATCAGCGGCCCCTGGTTGACGCCGTCCTCGAAACCGTTGCCGACCTTGGCGGTGGCGACTTTGGCGGCGAACTTCTGCACGAACGCCTCGTACACGCCTTCCTGAACGTAGATGCGGTTGGAGCACACGCAGGTCTGGCCGGCGTTGCGGTATTTGCTCGCGAACGCGCCTTCGACCGCGCTGTCGACGTCCGCATCGTCGAACACGATGAAGGGTGCATTGCCGCCCAGCTCCAGCGAGAGCTTCTTGATCGTCGGCGCACACTGCGCCATCAGGATGCGGCCGACCTCGGTGGAGCCGGTGAAGCTGAGGTGCCGCACCACGTCGCTGGCGCACAGCACCTTGCCAATGGCCACGCTGCCAGGGCCGTCGCTGGTGAGGACGTTGAGTACGCCGGCCGGGATGCCCGCGCGGATGGCGAGTTCGGCGGCGGCCAGCGCGGTCAGCGGCGTCTGCTCCGCCGGCTTGATCACGACCGGGCAGCCCGCGGCCAGCGCCGGGGCGACCTTGCGCGTGATCATCGCCAGTGGAAAGTTCCACGGCGTGATCGCCGCGCACACGCCGATCGGCTGCTTGAGCACGAGCAGCCGCCGGTTGTTGTCGAACGTGGGCAGCGTCTCGCCGTTGACGCGCTTGGCTTCCTCGGCGAACCACTCGACGAAGCTGGCGCCGTAGGCGACCTCGCCCTTGGCTTCCGGCAGCGGTTTGCCCTGCTCGGCGGTCATCAGGCGGCCCAGGTCGTCCTGGTTCGCCATCAGCAGGTCGTGCCAGCGGCGCAGGATGTTGGCGCGCTCCTTGGCCGTCTTGTTGCGCCAGGCGGGCCAGGCCGCGTTGGCCGCGGCGATCGCGCGCTCGGCGTCGGCCGGGCCGAGCTTGGCCACGTCGGCCAGCTTCTGGCCCGTGGCGGGGTCGTACACGTCGAAGCGCTCGGTTCCCGCGACCCACTGCCCGTCGATCAGCGCGTCGGTCTTCAGCAGCGTCGGGTCCTTGAGCTGTGCCAGCGGTGTGGCCTTCATGTCCATCGTCGTCTCCGTCACGTTCACACGATCCTGTCACTGTAGCGCGAAGCGGCCGTGCCGACCGGTACAGCACGCGACAGCCGCCGCGCCCCCTGTGCGGGCGGCGTGGCCGGTACAGCGTCGGACGGCCCCCGGGAGCTCACCGGTAGGCCACGCCCGGCAGCACGCACAGCATCTCGTACAGCAGGTTGGCGCCGAGCAGCGCGGTGTTGCCGCTCGGGTCGTACGGCGGCGCCACTTCGACCAGATCGCACCCCACGAGGTTGAGCCCGCGGCAGCCGCGGATGATCTCCAGCGCCTGCGGCACGGTCAGGCCGCCGATTTCCGGCGTGCCGGTGCCACCGGCGTAGGCGGGGTCGATGCCGTCGATGTCGAAGCTGAGGTAGGTCGGCGTGTCCGGCCCGATGGCGGCGCGTATCTCGTCCATCAGCGGTGCGAGCGACCGCCACCAGACCGCGTGCGCGGGCACGAGGTGAAAGCCTTGCGCGCGCGGCCAGTCGAAATCGTCGGCCGCATAGCCGCTGCCGCGCAGGCCGATCTGCCAGACTTTGTCGCCGATCAGCAGACCTTCCTCCACCGCACGGCGAAACGGTGTGCCGTGGGCGATGCGTTCGCCGAACATGTCGGGGTTCACGTCGGCATGCGCGTCCACATGGATCAGCGCCACCGGGCCGTGTTTCGCCTTCATGGCGCGCAGGATGGGCAGGGCGATGGTGTGGTCGCCACCCAGCGTGAGTGGGATGCAGCCGGCGTCGAGGATCGGTTTGTAGTGCCGCTCGATGATGTCCACCGACTTGAGCAGGTTGTAGGTGTTGATGGGCACGTCGCCCAAGTCGGCCACCTGCAGCGCCTCGAAGGGGGCGGCGCCGGTGGCCATGTTGTAGGGGCGGATCAGGCAGGACTCGGCACGGATCTGGCGCGGGCCGAAGCGCGCGCCGGGGCGGTGGCTGGTTCCGATGTCCAGCGGCACACCGATGAAGGCGGCGTCGAGCCCTTCGGGCGAGGCGGCGGTGGGCAGTCGCATCATCGTCGCCGGGCCGCCGAAGCGCGGCATTTCGTTGCCGCCCAGCGGCTGGTTGAAAACGGTGGGTTCGGTCATGGGCTCAGGCACGCGGACGCGAGAGCTGGAAATCCAGGTGGGCCTTCACGCTGGGCCATTCGCTGGCCACGATGCTGTAGACGCAGGTGTCGCGCAGCGCTCCTTGGGCGTCGGGGTGCGGGTTGATCTGGTGCGAGCGCAGCACGCCGTCGAGCTTGGCGCCCAGGCGTTCGATGGCCCGGCGGCTCTGGTGGTTGAAGAAGTGGGTGCGGAACTCGACCGCGATGCAATTCAGTGTCTCGAAGGCGTGGGTCAGCAGCAGGCGTTTGGCCTCGGTGTTGAGCGCGCTGCGCTGCACGGACTTCCGGTACCAGGTGGAGCCGATCTCGACGCGGCGGTTGGTGGCGTCGATGTTCATGTAGGTGGTCATGCCGACCGCCTTGCCGCTGGGGTCGAGCACGGCAAACGGCAGCATGCTGCCGGCCTGTTGCAGGCCCAGGCGGCGCCGGATCTCGGCCGCCATGCCTTCGGGCGTGGGGATGGCCGTGTACCAGAGCTTCCAGAGTTCGCCGTCGCGTACCGCTTCGACCAGGTCGTCGTGGTGCTCGGGCCGCAGGGGAACGAGGCGGACATGTTGCCCGGTCAGGGTGGTGTCGGTGGTGAAAGACATGTCATTCCTGTTCAGCGGCGGGGCGAGATGGCATCACAAGGGCCAGCCGCCGGTCCGACCCAAGGCAGGCCCAGCCCCCTCGGGGGGGCAGCGATCCGCGCAGCGGTGGAGCTTGGGGGCATCATTTCCTGCGGCCGCGCAGCCACTCCAGCGTCAGCATCAGCGCAGTGGTGAACAGCGTCAGCAGCGTGGCGACGGCGGCGATGGTGGGCGAGATGTTTTCGCGGATGCCGGTGAACATCTGGCGCGGCAGCGTCACCTGCTCGGGGCCGGCGAGGAACAGGGTCACGACCACCTCGTCGAACGAGGTCGCAAACGCGAACAGGGCCCCAGAGATCACCCCCGGCGCGATCACGGGCAGCGTGACGCGGCGAAACGTCTCGATGGGTCCGGCCCCCAGGCTCAGGCTGGCGCGCACGAGGTTGGTGTTGAAGTTTTGCAACGTCGCCATCACGGTGGTGACGACGAAGGGTGCGCCCAGCGCCGCATGCACGAGGATCAGCCCGAGGTAGGAGTCGTTGAGCCCGAGCCTGGCGAAATACAGGTAGGTCCCCACACCGACCACGACGATGGGCACGACCATCGGCGCGATGACGATGCTGTTGATGAGCTCCTTGCCAGGGAAGCGCGTGCGCGCCAGCCCCATCGCCGCGAGCGTGCCGAGCACGGTGGCGATCAGCGTCGCCGCCGGGGCGACGATGAAGCTGTTGCGCGCCGCCCGGATCCACTCCGGTGCGTGCCACATCTCGCGGTACCAGCGCAGCGACCAGTTCTCGATCGGGTAGGCGAGAAAGGTGCTGTCGCTGAACGACAGCGGCACGATGGCCGCGATCGGCAGCACGAGGAACACCAGCACGGCGACCGCGGCGGCGCGCAGCAGCCACCAGCCAATGTGGTCGTACCAGCGGTAGTGGGTCGGCAGGTCGGGCAGCCAGCGTCGCATGGGCCGTCTCCTCCTCAACCCAGGCTCAAACCGCCGCGCGAGACGCGCCGGTAGAACACGAACAGCACCAGCGTGGCCGACAGCAGCACCGCCCCCAGCGCGCACGCCATGCCCCAGTTCACCTCGACGTTGGTGTACTGCGCGATGTAATAGCTCAGCATCTGGTCGCTGGCGCCTCCCAGCAGCGCGGGTGTCACGTAGTAGCCGATGGCGGTGATGAACACCAGCAGGCAGCCCGCGGCGACGCCGGGATAGGTCTGCGGCAGCACCACGCGCACGAAGGCGGCGAGCGGGTGGCTGCCCAGCGAGACGGCCGCGCGCAGGTAGTTCGGGGGAATGGTTTTCATCACGCTGTACAGCGGCAGGATCATGAACGGCAACAGGATGTGCACCATCGCGATGACGACACCGGTGCGGTTGAACAGCAGCGGCAGCGGCCCGTCGATCAGCCCGATGCCCTGCAGCCACTGGTTGATGAGTCCGTTGTTCTGCAGCAGCACGATCCACGCCGCGATGCGCACCAGCACCGAGGTCCAAAAGGGCAGCAGCACGAGGATCAGCAGCAGGTTGGCGCGCCGCTCCGGCAGGGTGCTGAGCCAATACGCCAGCGGATAGGCCATCAGCAGCGCAACCAGCGTGACGACCGCGCTGATCTCGAACGTGCGCCATAGGATCTGCGAAAACACCGCCTCCTCGGGCGGGATGCGCTCGATGCCGCCGTCGACCGAGCGGCGCAGATCCACCGACGCCAGCAGGTAGTCGGGCGTCCAGCGCTGCGTGTTCTTGGCGATCGCCTGCCAGTAGGGTAGCTCCGCCCAGCGGGGATCGAGGTCCAGCAGCGCCTGCCGGGCGTCCGCCGGCGGTGCGGTCCATTCGCGCACGGCGCGGTAGGTGCCCATGATCAGCGAGCGCGCACCGGGCGCCTCGCTGTTGAGGCGGCGGGCCAGCGCGCCGGCCTGCGCCGTCTCGTCGATCGCACGCAGGTCGGCGGCGACGGCCGCGAACGCGGCCGCGGGCGGCTCGGTGCCGCCATCCCAGTCGGCCAGGGCCCGTGCGGTGGCGGGCAGCGCGTCGGCGACCTCCGGGTTTTCCACGGCGCGCACCAGCAGGCTCGCCAGCGGCACCAGGAAAAACACCAGCAGGAACAGCAGCAGCGGGGCGGTCAGCGCCGCCGCGCGCCACTGTTGCCGGCGCTGGGCGCGGCGCAGCTGCCGCGCCAGCGCCGGGCCCGCGGGGACCGCCGCCGCCGTCATTGCGCCGCCCACGCCGCGAAGCGCTTCTCCAGAGCCTCGCCCTGATCCGCCCAGAAGCGGATGTCAAAGCGCAGCGCGTCCTTGCTGTTGGCGGGCGAGGTGGGCAGTTGCTCCAGCACCTTCGCGTCGAGCCGCGCCAGCGCCTTGTTGTTGGTGGGGCCGTAGGAGATCAGCTTGGCGTATTCCGCTTGGGCTTCCGGCGTGCTGGCCGCGGCGATGAAGCGGTGGGCCAGCTCCTTGTTCGGCGAGCCCTTCGGGATCACCCAGTAGTCGAGGTCGTAGATGCCGCCCGTCCAGGTGATCTTGAGGTTGCGGCCCTCGCGCTGCGCGGCGTCGATGCGGCCGTTGTATGCGGTGGACATGACCACGTCACCGGCGACGAGGAACTGCGGCGGTTGCGCGCCGGCTTCCCACCACTGGATGTGGGGTTTGAGCTCGGTCAGCTTGCGAAACGCCCGGTCCGCGCCTTCCTTGGTGGCGAGCACCTTGTACACATCGGCCGGCGCCACGCCGTCGGCCATCAGCGCGAACTCCAGGTTGTAGCGCGCGCCCTTGCGCATCCCGCGCTTGCCCGGGAATTTCTGCACGTTCCAGAAGTCGGCCCAGCTGGTCGGCGCGGTTTTCAGGCGGTCGCCGTTGTATGCCAGCACCGTCGACCACACGAAGATGCCGACACCGCAGTCGTGCACCGCCGCGGGCTGGAAGTCGGCCTTGTTGCCAATCTTGCTCCAGTCCAGGCGCTCGAACAGTCCCTCATCGCAGCCCCGATTCAAGTCAGGGCTTTCGACCTCGACGACGTCCCAGGTGACTTTTTTCGCCTCGACCATCGCCTTGATGCGGGCCTGTTCGCCGTTGTATTCGACCGCCGTGATGCGGACGTTGTGCGCTTTCTCGAACGGCTCGAAATACGCCTTCTTTTGTGCCGCGCCGTTGGCACCGCCGAAGTTGACGACGGTCAGGCTTTGCTGCGCGTGGGCGACGCCGCCCAACAGGGCTGCCGCGGCGAGAAGCGTGGTGGTCAGACGCATGGTGGGTGTTCTCCTTTGCATCGGTGGTGGTGAGGTGAGAGGGTTATCGGTAGCAGCGCAAGTGGGGGGCGGGCAGGTGCAGTCGCAGCGTCTCGCCGGGGGCGTGGGGACGCTGCGACAGCGGCCGCTTGGCGATGAGTTCGGTCCCGTCGCGGCGCCGGCAGCGCAGGCGCAGGTGGTCGCCGAAGTAGATGACGTCCTCCAGCGTGGCGTCGATGACGTTGCCGCCCGGTGGTGCGTCCGCGGCTTCCAGCACCTCGATGCGCTCGGGCCGGATGCAGCACTGCACCGGCTCACCCGCGGCGGCGCCGTTGACGTTGACGCCGCGCAGCCGGGTGCCGTCGCCGAGGGTGACGACGACGTCGTCCCCGGCGGCTTCGACGACGCGTCCATCGAGCGCGGTGTTGTCGCCCACGAAAGATGCGACGAAGCGGTTGACCGGTGTTTCGTAGAGGCGCTCGACGCGGTCGATCTGCTGGATCACGCCCTCATTGAACACCGCCACGCGGTCCGACATGGTCAGCGCTTCGGACTGGTCGTGCGTGACGTAGACGAACGTGATGCCCAGCTGCCGGTGCAGCGCCTTGAGTTCGAGCTGCATGTGCTCGCGCAGCTGTTTGTCGAGCGCGCCGAGCGGCTCATCCATCAGCACGAGCTGCGGGTCGAACACCAGCGCCCGCGCCAGCGCCACGCGCTGCTGCTGGCCGCCGGAGAGTTGCGCCGGGTAGCGGTCGGCCATGCGGCCCATCTGCACCATGTCCAGCGCACGCCGCACCTTGGCCTCGCGCTCGGCGCGTGGCACGCGGCGCACCGTCAGCGGGTAGGCGATGTTGTCCGCCACCGTCATGTGCGGAAACAGCGCGTAGTTCTGGAACACCATCCCGAAATGCCGCTTGTGCGGCGGCGTGTGGGTGATGTCGCGGCCCCGCAGCCGGATCTCGCCGGCGGTGGGCGTCTCGAAGCCCGCCAGCATCATCAATGTCGTGGTCTTGCCCGAGCCCGACGGGCCCAGCAGCGAGAGGAATTCGCCCGCTTCGATGTCGAGGTGCAGGTCGCGCACCACGAGGTGCTCGCCGTCGTAGGTCTTCTGGACGCCGCAGAAGGTCACCAGGGGGGCTTGTGTCGTCATTCGTCGTTGTCAAGTGCCACTGGTGTGTGAATCTACCGACCAAATAACCCCTCTAACGATACAGTTTCACCGTTGCACAAGCCAACATGTACTGCTCAAGAATCCGCTACAGGGAAACCCTGATGGTGCGGGCCAAGTCCTTTGGCGGTCAACCCGCACCGCAGCCGTGCAGCTTGGCACCACCGCGGTGCGTTGGTGGGCGGCAGAGACTCAGCTCCACTGCGCTGGATCGCTGTTTAAACTCGGCGGTGGCCGCTCGGCTGTCGGGCGTATTCCGTCAAACAGCACGGGGTGTGCGACCATCGGCGGGCGGTCGGACTGACCAGGCACAACCAGACCGCGTGCCTGTACCTGCGGGTGCTGCATCACCTGCGCGATGTCGTTGATGGGCGCGCACGGCACGCCGGCCGCGTCCAGCGCCTGCACCCAGTCGGCCGTGTCGCGGGTGCGCGTCCACGCGGCGATCTGCGCCACCAGCGCCTCCCGGTGCTCGACGCGCGCCGGGTTGGTGGCAAAGCGCACGTCGCGCGCCACCTCCGGATGGCCGGCGACCTCGCAAAAACGCTGGAACTGCCCGTCGTTGCCCACCGCCAGTACGAGGTGTCCGTCGCGCGTCGGGAAGGCCTGGTACGGCACGATGTTGGGGTGGGCGTTCCCCATGCGCCGCGGCGTGCGCTGGCCGATGAGCTGGTTGCTCGCCTGGTTGGCGAGCATCGCCACCTGCACGTCGAGCAGTGCCACGTCCAGCACGCGCCCGCGCCCGGTGCGCTGGCGCTCGTGCAGCGCGGCGAGGATGGCCGTGGCGGCGTAGACGCCGGTCATCAGGTCCACGACCGCGACGCCCACCTTCTGCGGCTCGCCGTCGGGCTCGCCGGTGATGCTCATCAGCCCGCCTTCGGCCTGGATCGCAAAGTCGTAGCCCGCCTTGTGCGCGAGCGGCCCGGTTTGCCCGTACCCGGTGATCGAGCAGTAGATCAGCCGAGGGTTGAGCGCCTGCAGGCTGCGCGCGTCCAGCCCGTACTTGGCCAGTTGCCCGACCTTGTAGTTTTCGATCAGCACGTCGGCCTCGCGGGCGAGCGAGCGCACCTGCTCGATCCCGGTGGGGGAGGCGATGTCGATTGCGACCGATCGCTTGCCGCGGTTGGCGCAGACGAAATACGCCGCCACGCGGGCATCATCATGGCCCCCGGCGGGTTGCCACCACGGTGGACCCCAGGCGCGGGTGTCGTCGCCGCTGCCCGGGCGCTCGACCTTGATGACGTCGGCGCCGTAGTCGGCCAGGATCTGGCTGGCCCACGGGCCGGCCAGCACGCGCGACAGGTCCAGCACCCGCACACCGGCGAGCGGACGGGGTGCAGGGGGGGCAGAGGGTTCGCCCTGCCCGTCTGTCGGCGCCGTATGGGTGACATGCGCTTGCTGCATAAGGACGTTCGGTATGGCTGGGTCAAGAGTTGGGACGGGCCTGTGCAGCCCGCACCACCGCTGGGTCGAGTGAATCCCGATTCGATGACTGCGCGAGCGATCCGGACGGTTATTGCACCTTTACGCGGAGGTTTCGGACCGGCTCACGCAGCCCGCGTCTCAGTTGGCGAAGGCCGCGATGCCCGTGATGGCGCGGCCCAGGATCAGCGCGTGGATGTCGTGCGTGCCCTCGTAGGTGTTGACCACCTCGAGGTTGACCAGGTGGCGCGCGACGCCATACTCGTCGCTGATGCCGTTGCCGCCCATCATGTCGCGCGCCAGCCGCGCGATCTCCAGCGCCTTGCCGCAGCTGTTGCGCTTGAGGACCGAGGTCAGCTCTACCGGCGCCTTGCCCTCATCCTTGAGCCGCCCCAGCCGCAGGCAGCCCTGCAGGCCCAGGCTGATTTCCGTGAGCATGTCCGCCAGTTTTTTCTGGATCAGCTGGTTGGCGGCGAGCGGCCGGCCGAACTGCTGGCGGTCCAGCACGTACTGCCGCGCGCGGTGGAAGCAGTCTTCCGCCGCGCCCAGCGCGCCCCAGGCGATGCCGTAGCGGGCGCTGTTGAGGCAGGTAAACGGCCCCTTGAGTCCGCGCACCTCGGGGAAGGCGTTTTCCTCGGGGCAAAAGACCTCGTCCATCACGATTTCGCCGGTAATGGACGCGCGCAGCCCCACCTTGCCGTGGATGGCCGGCGCCGACAGGCCCTTCCAGCCCTTTTCCAGGATGAAGCCGCGGATCTGGCCCTCGTCGTCCTTGGCCCAGACGACGAACACGTCGGCGATCGGGCTGTTGGTGATCCACATCTTGGCGCCGCTGAGCGAATAGCCGCCCGGTACCTTGCGCGCGCGGGTGACCATGCTGGCGGGGTCGGAGCCGTGGTTCGGCTCCGTCAGGCCAAAGCACCCGACCCACTCGCCGGTGGCCAGCTTCGGCAGGTATTTTTGCTTTTGCGCCTCGGTGCCGAACTCATAGATCGGCACCATCACCAGCGACGACTGCACGCTCATCATGCTGCGGTAGCCGCTGTCGACACGCTCGACCTCACGCGCGATCAGTCCGTAGCTGACGTAGTTGAGGCCCGCGCCGCCGTACTGCTCGGGGATCGTGGGGCCGAGCAACCCGATCGAGCCCATTTCGTTGAAGATGGCGCGGTCGGTCTTTTCGTGGCGGAACGCCTCCTGCACGCGCGGCAGCAGCCGCTCCTGGCAGTAAGCGCGGGCCGCGTCGCGCACGGCGCGCTCGTCGGCCGTCAGTTGGTCATCGAGGAAAAACGGGTCGGCCCAGTCGAAGGCGATCTTGGTCTGGCTCATGGGGCATCCTGTGGGTAACGGGGGAGGGCGCTGCGTCCCGTCCGGCGGGACGCAGCGCAACCGTCACCATCGTAGTCGCGCCCAGCGTGCGATAGCAAACGAAATTTTCTGCACGCGATATGATGCGATTGCATATCACCACCACGGAAGTCCACCGATGCGCCGTCGCTTGCCCTCCATCCAGGCGCTGCAGTGTTTTGAGGCGGCCGCGCGGCACCAGAGCTTCACGCGCGCGGCGCAGGAGCTGGCGCTGACGCAGGGCGCGGTGTCACGGCAGGTGGCCGCGCTGGAGGCATTTTTGGGCGTGGCGCTGTTTCGACGCACGCCGCACGGCATGGCGCTGACCGCGGCGGGGGCCGACTACGCACGCCACGTGCGGCAGCGGCTGGACGCGCTGGAGCGCGACGCGGTGGACGTGATGGGCCGGCGCGGGCAGGGCGACAGCCTGACGCTCGCGGCGGTGCCGACGTTCGCCGCGCGCTGGCTGATCCCGCGCCTGCCCGACCTGGCCGCGCGGCAGCCCGGGCTGCTGGTGCACTTCGAGACGTGCACGCGTCCTTTTTTGTTTGCCGACACCGGCATCGACGCGGCAATCTGGGCCGGCACGCCGCAACAGGTGCAACAGTGGGCGGGTACGCGCGCCACCCACCTGATGGACGAGGACGTGCTGCCGGTGTGCAGCCCCCGCCTGCTGCCCGACGGCCAACCGGTGACCCCCGAGGCGCTGGCCCGCATGCCGCTGCTGCAGCAAAACACCCGGCCGGAGGCGTGGCGGCAATGGTTCGACGCGCAGGGCGTCGACGCCCCGCAGGCAATGGCCGGGCCGCGCTACGAGCTGTTTTCGATGCAGGCCGCCGCCGCCATCGCGGGCCTGGGCGTGGCGCTGATGCCCACGCTGCTGGTGCAGGACGAACTGACCCGCGGTGCGCTGGTCGTCGCCTGTCCGCGCCCGCTCAAAGCACAGCGGGCGTATTACCTCGTGCAGCCCGAGGGGGCAGAGCGCGAGGCGCTCACGCGCTTCAAGGCGTGGCTGATCCAGCTGCGGTGACCCTTCCGATTTTGGATGAGGGATGCGCACGTACAACGCGCATCTAGATTTCCTAGGGCGATCACTATGTCCGTGCCGTCCGCGTCGTCCGCTCGTCGAATGCGCACCGGCTCCGCGCGTCCCGTTGATGTCGCGGCACCGGCCAAACGACCTGTCAACCTCAGTTTGAGTGTGGATGTGCTCGATGAGGCCAGGCGCCTTTGGCGGTGTCGTTCCCCCGGAGCGCCTGATGCCGGTGATCGACGTTGGCGGCGTTGCGGTCGTCTTGGAAACACCGAAGATGGCGGCCGTGCCGCGCCGCGTGCTGTGACGACCGTTGGCCCATGTGTCGGATCGGGCGGACAGCATCACGGCGGCGCTGGATTTTCTGTTCCACGGCTTCTGACCACAGGATCGGCGGCGGGGCGTGGGGGCAAGTTGCCGCGCGTGCCAAACGTCGTGCCGATCGCCGACGTCTTCGCGGAAGACCGCAAGCGCCGCTGAGCCGCGAGCATGGACGATTGTCTGCCCAAGACGATCGTGCGCGGCTAGTTGCAGCGTGTGCTGGCGCAGGTGGCGCAGGCAGCGCGGATTCGGTTGCCTTCGTCGCCTCCTTCGGCACCGACACCCACCGTTTGATGCGGTGGTGGAGCCGGCGCGATGGCGTCCGCGCCTTGCAGAGTGGCCGTAACCTGCCGGATTATCCCTTCGCGGCGCGCAGCGCGTCGCCGATGATGGCCAGCCCTTCGTCCAGCAGCGCGTCGCTGGCGGTCAGCGGCATCAGGATGCGGATGACGTTGGCGTACAGGCCGCACGAGAGCAGCACCAACCCGCGCTTGAGGGCCTCGGCACACAGGCGCTTGGTGAGGTCGGCTGCCGGGCGGTTGATGTCGCCGTCCTCGAACAGCTCGATCGCCACCATGGCGCCGAGGCCGCGCACGTCGAGGATTTCGCGGTGCTCGCGCATCAGCGCGGTGAGCCCGTCACGCAGCCGCTCACCAATGGCGCGCGAGCGCTCGAGCAGCCGCTCCTCCTCGAACACGTCCAGCACCGCCAGCGCCGCCGCGCAGGCCAGCGGGTTGCCGGCGTAGGTGCCCCCCAGCCCCCCCGGCAGCGGGGCGTCCATGATGTCCGCCTTGCCGATGACCGCCGAGATCGGAAAGCCCCCGGCCATGCTCTTGGCCATCGTGATCAGGTCCGGCGCCACGCCCCACTGCTCACAGGCCAGCCACGTGCCGGTGCGGCCCGCGCCGGTCTGCACCTCGTCGGCGATGAAGACGATGCCGTGGCGGTCGCAGATCTCGCGCAGCGCCCGCGCGAACTCAAACGGCGCGACGTAAAAGCCCCCTTCGCCCTGCACCGGCTCGAGGATGATGGCGGCAACGCGCTCGGGCTCGACGTCGTATTTGAAGATGTGCTGCAGGCTGCGCAGCGCGTCTTCCACGCTCACCCCGTGCAGCGCGTTCGGGTACTCGGCGTGGTAGATCTCGGCCGGGAAGGGGCCAAACCCCGCCTTGTACGGGGCCACCTTGCCGGTCAGCGCCATGCCCAGCAGCGTGCGCCCGTGGAAGCCGCCGCCGAAGGCGATGACCGCCTGCCGCCGGGTGGCCGCGCGCGCGATCTTGATCGCGTTTTCCACGGCCTCGGCGCCGGTGGAGAGGAAAAACGCCTTTTTGGCAAAGTCGCCGGGCGCCTTGGCGATCAGGCGCTCGGCCAGTTCGACGTAGGGTTCGTAGGCCAGCACCTGGAAGCATGTGTGGTGCACCTTGTCCAGCTGGGCCTTGACGGCCTCGACGATCTTGGGATGGCGGTGGCCGGTGTTGAGCACGGCGATGCCACCGGCAAAGTCGATGTAGCGCTTGCCTTCGACGTCCCAGATTTCGGCGCCTTCGGCGTGGTCGGCGAAGACCTCGTAGGTCTGGCCGAGGCCCGCGGGCAGCGCGGCCCGGCGGCGCGCCATCAGCGCGGCGTTGGTCTTGGCGGCGGTGGACAGTTGGGGATCGCGGTGCATGGGGGGTCTCCGATGGGGTCGGGCGCCGCCGACGCGGCAGCGCGCTGCATGGCATGCACTGTAGCCAGGGGGATCCCGGGCTACCATATACAGCCACGACCGCGGTCGCGAAGCACTGTATCGCCCGCGGGTCCGATACAGACCCATCCGATGTTCACGCTCGACCCCCAACACCCCACGCCGCTGGTGCTGCAGATCGTCGATGGCTTTCGCGAGCTGATCCGCAGCGGTGTGCTGCGCCCCGGGGCCAAGGCACCGTCGATCCGGCAGTTTGCCCACGCGCACGGGGTCAGCGTCTACACGGTGGTCGACGCGTACGACCGGCTGGTGGCGCTGGGCTATTTCGTCTCGCGCCCGCACTCGGGGTTTTTCGTGCGCAGCCGTGAGCACGCGGTGGAGACGGCCAGCGGCAGCGGGCCGCAGTACCACTTCGATTCGATGTGGTACCTGCGGCGCGTGTTCGAGAACCGCAACCTGCGCCTCAAACCCGGCTGTGGCTGGCTGCCGAGCGACTGGCTGTTTGGTGACGGGCTCAAGCGCAGCCTGCGCGCGCTGGCGGCCGAGGCGATCGACCTGGGCGGCTACGGCGAGCCCAAAGGCTTCACGCCGCTGCGGCAGCTGGTGCGCGACCTGCTGGCGGAGCAGGAGATCGCGCTGATCAGCGACCAGGTGCTGCTAACGCATGGTTCCAGCCAGGCGATGGACCTCGTGGCGCGCCGGCTGGTGCGCCCCGGCGAGGCCGTGCTGGTGGACGAGCCGGGCTATCCGAACCTGCTGTTTTCGCTGCGGTTCCTGGGTGCGCGGCTGATCGGGGTGCCGCGCACGCCGCAGGGGTGGGATCTGGCCGCGCTGGAGGCGCGCATCCAGGAACACCGGCCCAAGGTCTTTTTCACGCAGCCGCGCCTGCAAAGCCCCACCGGGTCGGTGGCACACCTGTCCCACCTGCACCGGGTGGTACAGCTCGCCGAGCGCCATCAGTTGCACGTCGTCGAAAACGACATCTACGCCGACCTCGACCCCGAGCCGCGCCCGTCGCTGGCGAGCCTGGACCAGCTCCAGCGCGTCGTGCACATCGGCAGTTTTTCCAAGACGATTTCGCCCAACCTGCGCGTGGGCTACGTCGCCGCGCACCCGGACGTGCTGGAGGATCTGGCGCAGCTCAAGATGATCTCGGGCCTGACGTCGTCGGAGTTCGCCGAGCGGCTGGCCTACGGCGCGCTGATCGACGGGCGCTGGCGCAAGCACCTGCGCGCGCTGCGCCAGCGGCTGGCGGAAGCGCACCAGCGCACGGCCGAGCGGCTGGAGCGCCAGGGCTTCGAGTTATTTGCCCAGCCCGGCGCAGGGATGTTCCTGTGGGCGCGGCACCCGGCCATCGACAACGCCACCACCGTGGCCTATCAGGCGGCGGAGCAGGACATCCTGCTCGGCCCGGGGCATTTGTTCGGGCTCGATCTGTCGCCCAGCCCGTGGTTGCGCTTCAACGTCGCATTCTGCGAGGACGAGGCGCTGTGGCGCTTCTTGGCCGAGGTCACGGGCCGGGAGTCGCCGCGGGTGGGTTGAGCGGGGAAGCCGCCCGTCACACCGCCCACGTCGCGCCGTATTCCGGCACCAGCGCGGTGCGTCGTAGCTCGCGCTCGATGCGGCAGCGCAGCGCGTCGGCGGCGTCGGGCTCGCCGTGCGTGACGAAGATGCGCCGCGGCTCGCCGGGGATCGCGCGCAGCCAGGTCAGCAGTCCGTCCGCGTCCGCATGCGCGGACGCGGTCGTGAGTTGCGCCACTTCGGCCGCCACGGCCCAGTCCTGTCCGTGGATGCGCACCGTCGGGGCCCCGCGCGCCAGCGCGTCGCCGCGCGTGCCCGGCGTCTGGTAGCCGGTCAGGATAACCATGTGCCGGTGGTCGCCCAGGTAGAGTTTGAGGTGGTGCAGCACCCGCCCGCCGGTGGCCATGCCGCTGCCGGCCAGGATCACCTTGGGCCCGTGGTGGCGGGCGATGGCTTTCGATTCGTCCGGCGTGCTCGCGGCCTGCACGCCGCGCGTCATGTGCTGCACCTGGGCGGCGCTCAGCCGGTGCTCGCCCAGGTGGTGCGCCAGCAGCGCGGTGGCGTGGATCGCCATCGGGCTGTCGAGGTAGACCGGCAGCGACCGCGGGAGGCGCTGCTGGCGCTTGAGCTCGTCGATCGCGTGCAGGATCGCCTGCGCCCGGCCGACGGCGAACACCGGCACGACCGCGGTGCCGCCGCGCGCCGCCACACGCGCCAGCAGCGGGGCGATTTCGTCGATCAGGTGACCATCGGGGTGGCGGCGGTTGCCGTAGGTCGACTCCACCACGACGACGTCGGCGCCCGGGGGCGGGTCGGGCGGAAACATCAGCGGGTCGTCCGCGCGCCCGAGGTCGCCCGAGAAGAGCAGCCGGCGCCCGCCCACCTCGATGAGGACGGACGCCGCCCCGAGGATGTGGCCGGCACCGAAAAACTGCACGCGCCAGCCGGGGATGGGCTCGAACGGCTGGTACAGCGGCTGCGCGCGCAGGTGTCGCAGCGCCCGCGCCGCGTCCTCGGCAGTGTAGAGGGGCAGGGCAGGGCTGTGCTTGGAGAACCCGTGCCGGTTGGCGAACGCGGCGTCTTCCTCCTGCAGGTGCGCCGCGTCCGGCAGCAGGATTTCGCACAGGTCTCGCGTGGCGTGGGTACACCAGACCTTGCCGCGGAAGCCCTCGCGCACGAGCACGGGCAGGTAGCCGCTGTGGTCGATGTGCGCGTGGGTGAGCACCACGGCGCGGACCTGGCCGGGCACCACCGGCAGCGGCGCGCGGTTGCGCAGGCGCAGGGTTTTGTAGCCCTGGAACAGGCCGCAATCGACCAGCAGCGCGTCGCTGCCGTGCTGCACCAGGTATTTGGAGCCGGTGACGGTGCCCGCGCCGCCGAGGAATTGAATGCGCACGTCCATGCGCCTATGCTAGCGGAGGATCGCGTGGGGGGACGCGAGCGGCTGCGCCGTCGGCGGTCGGCGTGCCCATGTACGCGCACGGGTGCGCCGCGGGCCGCCGGCCCTCACGACCGGCGCCCCGGCAACAGTCGCCGCAGCGCCGCGGCCGTCTGGGTCCGGGCCCGCTGCCCGGTCACGAGAAAAAATCGCGCGCCTTCTCGAACCAGCCCTTTTCGTTGGGGCTGTGTTTGTGGCCGCCTTTTTTGAACGACTCGTCGAGCTCGCGCAGCAGCCGGCGCTGGTGCTCGGTGAGCTTGACCGGGGTCTCCACCGCGATGTGCGCGTACAGGTCGCCGGGATAGCTGGAGCGCACGCCCTTGATGCCACGGCCGCGCAGGCGGAAGGTCTTGCCGTGCTGGGTGCCTTCCGGGATGTCGATGACGGCCTTTTGCCCGTCCAGCGTCGGGATCTCGACCTCGCCGCCCAGCGCCGCGGTGGTGATCGGGATCGGCACCTGCACGTGCAGGTCGTCGCCGTCGCGCTCGAACAGCTCGTGGCGCCGGATGCGGATCTCGATGTAGAGGTCGCCCGGCGGCCCGCCGTTGCGGCCGGGCTCACCGTTGCCGCTGGAGCGGATGCGCATGCCGTCGTCGATGCCGGCGGGGATCTTGATCTCCAGCGTCTTGTGGCGCTTGACCTTGCCCTCGCCGCGGCAGGTGGTGCACGGCTCGGGGATGATCTTGCCGCTGCCGTGGCAGTGCGGGCAGGTCTGCTGCACGCTGAAGAACCCCTGGCGCATCTGCACGACGCCGTTGCCGTGGCAGGTTGGGCAGGTCTTGGCGCTGGTGCCGGGTTTGGCGCCGGTGCCGTGGCAGGTGTCGCAGTCCTCCCAGCTCGGGACGCGGATCTGCGTCTCCTTGCCGCGCGCGGCTTCTTCCAGCGTGATTTCCAGCGCGTACGACAGGTCCGCCCCGCGGTACACCTGGCGCCCGCGCGCCCCCCGGGGGGCGCCAAAGATATCGCCGAAGATGTCGCCAAAGGCTTCGGAGAAGCCGGCAAAGCCGTCGGCGCCGCCGGCGCGCATGTTCGGGTCCACGCCCGCGTGGCCGTAGCGGTCGTAGGCGGCGCGCTTGTCGGCGTCCGACAGGATCTCGTAGGCCTCTTTGACTTCCTTGAACTTTTCTTCGGCGGCCTTGGCGGCCTCACCCTGGTTGCGGTCCGGGTGGTATTTCATCGCCAGCTTGCGGTACGCCTTTTTGATGTCGTCTTCGCTGGCGTTGCGGGGTACCCCCAGCACCTCGTAGTAGTCGCGTTTGGCCATGGGCAGGACAGAGGGTGTCGATGTGGACAAAAGCCGCGCCGGGGCCTGCAGCAGGCCACCCGGCGCGGCGGTGGGCGTTCACGTGCGCCGTGGCGCGATCAGTCGCGCTTGACCTCCTTGACCTCGGCGTCGACGACATCGTCGTCGCTGGCTTTGGCGCTGCCGCCACCGCCAGCCGCCTGGGCGCTGGAAGCACCTTGGCCGGCTTGCATGTCGGCGTACATTTTTTCGCCCAGCTTCTGGCTGGCGCTCATCAGCGCTTCGGTCTTGGCCTCGATGGTGGCCTTGTCGTCGCCCTTGACGGCGTCCTCGACGTCCTTGATCGCCGCCTCGATCTTGTCGCGCTCGGCGGCGTCGAGCTTGTCGCCGTACTCCTTGAGGCTCTTGCGCACCGAGCTGACCAGCGCGTCGGCCTGGTTGCGCGCCTGCACCAGCTCGACCTTTTTCTTGTCTTCGGCGGCGTTGAGCTCGGCGTCTTTCACCATGCGCTGGATTTCCTCCTCGGTCAGACCCGAGTTGGCCTTGATGGTGATCTTGTTTTCCTTGCCGGTGCCTTTGTCGCGCGCCGACACGTGCAGGATGCCGTTGGCGTCGATGTCAAACGTCACCTCGATCTGCGGCACGCCGCGCGGCGCCGGCGGGATGCCCTCCAGGTTGAACTCGCCCAGCAGCTTGTTGTGCGCGGCGATGTCGCGCTCGCCTTGGTAGACCTTGATCGTCACCGCAGGCTGGTTGTCCTCGGCGGTCGAGAAGATCTGCGAGTACTTGGTCGGGATCGTGGTGTTCTTCTTGATCATCTTGGTCATGACCCCGCCCATCGTCTCGATGCCCAGCGACAGCGGCGTCACGTCCAGCAGCAGCACGTCGGTGCGCTCGCCCGACAGCACCGCGCCCTGGATGGCGGCACCGACCGCCACCGCTTCGTCGGGGTTGACGTCCTTGCGCGGTTCACGGCCGAAGAATTCCTTGACCTTTTCCTGCACCTTGGGCATGCGCGTCTGGCCGCCGACCAGGATCACGTCGTCGATGTCGCTGACTTTGATGCCGGCGTCCTTGATCGCGATGCGGCACGGCTCGATCGTGCGCTCGATCAGGTCCTCCACAAGGCTCTCGAACTTCGCCCGCGTGAGCTTGATGTTGAGGTGCTTCGGGCCCGACGCGTCGGCCGTGATGTAGGGCAGGTTGATCTCGGTCTGCTGGCTCGACGACAGCTCGATCTTGGCCTTTTCGGCGGCTTCCTTCAGGCGCTGCAGCGCCAGCACGTCCTTGGTCAGGTCGACGCCTTGCTCCTTCTTGAACTCGGTGATGATGTAGTCGATGATGCGCTGGTCGAAGTCCTCACCACCGAGGAAGGTGTCACCGTTGGTCGAGAGCACCTCGAACTGCTTTTCGCCGTCGACGTCGGCGATCTCGATGATCGAGATGTCAAAGGTGCCGCCGCCCAGGTCATAGACGGCGATCTTGCGGTCACCCTTGCCACCCTTGTCCAGCCCGAACGCCAGCGCCGCGGCGGTCGGCTCGTTGATGATGCGCTTGACCTCCAGCCCCGCGATGCGGCCAGCGTCCTTGGTGGCCTGGCGCTGCGCGTCGTTGAAATACGCGGGCACGGTGATGACGGCCTCCGTCACCGGCTCGCCGAGGTAGTCCTCGGCCGTTTTTTTCATCTTGCGCAGCACTTCGGCGCTGACCTGCGGCGGCGCGAGCTTCTGGCCGCGCACTTCGACCCAGGCGTCACCGTTGTCGGCGCGCACGATCTTGTAGGGCATCAGGCCGATGTCCTTTTGCACCTCTTTTTCTTCGAACTTGCGCCCGATGAGCCGCTTGACGGCGAACAACGTGTTTTTCGGGTTGGTCACCGCCTGGCGCTTGGCCGGGGCGCCGACCAGGATTTCACCGTCTTCCATGTACGCGACGATCGAGGGGGTCGTGCGCGCGCCTTCGCTGTTTTCGATGACCTTGGGGGTGTTGCCCTCCATGACGGCGACGCACGAGTTCGTGGTGCCCAGGTCGATGCCAATGATCTTGCCCATGTATAGCTCCTGAAAATGGGGGAATCGTAGGGGATGTCCGATTGCCTGGGGAGATGGGGGCGCCGCCGGCGGATTCAAGCCCTCGCGGGCGCCACGTTCGCCCCGGCCCCAGCGCTCACTTCGGCGCGGCCACCGTGACCAGCGCCGGGCGCAGCACGCGCTCGGCCATCAGGTAGCCCTTTTGCAGCGTGGCCACGACGGTGTTGGCCGGCTGATCGGACGGAACCATGCTGATCGCCTGGTGCAGGTGTGGGTCGAAACGGTCACCAGCCGCCGGCACGATCGGTGTGATCTTCTGCCGCGACAGCGCCGCGAGCAATTGCTTGAGCGTGGCCTCGGCGCCTTCGCGGATCTGCTGCAGCGTGGCCTCCTGCACCGCCAGCCCCGCCTCCAGGCTGTCGACGACGGGCAGCAGGCTCTCGGCGAACGACTCCACCGCGAACTTGCGCACCTTGGCGATTTCCTCCTCCGCGCGCCGGCGGGTGTTCTCGGCGTCCGCCACCGCGCGCAGCAGCTGGTCGTTGAGCTCGGCGTTGCGCTGACGCAGTGCCTCCAGCTCGGCGTGCAGGTCCGGCGTGCCCGCATCGGCGGCGGGCGCGGCGTCGGCAGGGGTGGGTTCTGCGGTGGGCGATGCGTTCGGGTCTTGGGACGTCATGGTGTTCGTGTCGGGTTGGTCGTCGAAATCAAAAACCGCTCCCTCATGTGGGGACGGTCGCGCCGCTTTTCAAGGCGCTGGAACTGTTGCGTCGGCCCGGCGCGGCGGTACGGGCGAAACATGCCAGAATCGCCGCACGAGGAGCACGGACCATGAAACTGTTTCGTCATGGGGCACCGGGCAGCGAGCGCCCCGGCCTGCTCGACGCGCACGGCGTGCGGCGCGATCTGACCGGGATCATCGTGGACGTGGTGCCGGGTACCATCGGGCCGGATGCGTTGCGCCGGCTCGCCCGGCTGGACGCCAGCCGCCTGCCGGAGGTCGATCCGGCCGAGCGGCTCGGCCCCTGCATCGGCGAGGTCGGCAACGTCATCGCGATCGGCCTCAATTATGCCGACCACGCGGCGGAGGCCGGCCTGCCGCTGCCGAAGCAGCCGATCGTCTTCAGCAAGCACACCGCGGCGATCAGCGGCCCCGACGACGACGTGTGGCTGCCGCCGGGCGCTGCCAAGCTCGACTGGGAGGTCGAGCTCGCCGTGGTGATCGGCCAGCCTGCGTGGCACGTGCCGCGCGAGCGCGCGCTCGATGTCGTGGCGGGGTACTGCCTGGCCAACGATGTGTCGGAGCGCGCCCACCAGTTGGAGATGGACGGGCAGTGGATCAAGGGCAAGAGCTACCCGACGCATTGCCCGTTGGGGCCGTGGCTGGTGACCGCCGATGAGGTGCCGGATCCGCAGGCCGTCGAGCTGTGGCTGGACGTCAACGGCACACCGCGCCAGCGCGGCAGCACGCGCACGATGGTGTTCGGGGTGGCGGAGATCGTCAGCTACCTGAGCCGCTTCATGCGGCTGCTGCCGGGCGATGTGATCCTCACCGGCACGCCGCCCGGGGTCGGCATGGGCCAGCGCCCGCCGCAGTTCCTGCGCGCCGGGGATGTCGTGACGCTCGGCAGCCCGCAGCTCGGGCAGCAGCGCCAGTGCGTCGTCGACGCCCCGCTGCCCGCGCGCTGACCGCCGCCGGTGCGCTCGCGCGTGGGGACACGTCAGGCCTGCGGTCCCTGGTAAACCTTGCGCAGCAGGCGGATCAGCGTGGTGCGCTCGTCGGCGTCCAGGTGCGTCAGCGGGCCGTGCTCGACGGCTGCGATGTCGGCCTGCGCGCGCGCCTGCACCTCGGCGCCGGCGGGGGTGACGTACAACCCCTGGGCGCGTCGGTCGGTCGGGTGTTCGCGCTTTTCGACCCAGCCCCGCTGTTCGAGCCCGCGCAGCAGCCCCACCAGGTTGGGCGGCAGGATGTCCAGCGCGGCACACACCTGCCGTGAGGTGACGCCGGGGTTGTGCGCGATCACCGTCAGCACCGAAAAATCGACCACGCGCAGCCCGTACGGGGCCAGGCGTTGCAGCGCGTGCCCGATCATGGTCAAGGCCGCGCGGCGGGCGTTGTAGCCGATCAGCGACTCCAGGAAGCGCGTATCCAGCCGACCCGGCGGGAGGTCGGCGGCCGCGTCGATCGAGGGGGCCGAAAGGGCAGGGCGGACGGCGTCGTTCATGGGACGGATGTTAGCCGTACCGTGATGCCTGGGCCGTGGCCTCCGCGCGCCCGGCGGCGTCTGGTGTCGCGATCGCTCACGAAGCTTTCGGGGTGGTTTCCGGGGGAAATGCCGGTGTGTCGATGGTCGGGCAGGTGGCCCCGGGCAGTGGGCGCGCAGTGGTACTGCCATGGCCGGTTGCCCGGCGGCCGCGCCGCTACCATCGGGCCCCATGGCAACGATCGCGCAACCACCGCACGCCGCGGCGCCGCACGGGGACGTGCTGGTGCTACAGCACACCGTCGAAGATCCGCCCGGCTACCTGGCGACGTGGCTGGACATGGTCGGCGCCCGCTGGGATGTGTTCTGCGCCGAGGCGGGCGAGCGCTACCCGGCGTCGGTCGCGCCTTACCGGGCGCTGGCCGTGCTCGGCGGCGAGTGGAGCGCGAACGACGACCGCCCCTCGCTGCGTCACGCGGAGGCGCTGATCCGCGAGGCCGACGCGCTGGGCATCCCGGTGATCGGCCACTGCCTGGGGGGGCAGTTGCTGGCGCGGGCGCTGGGCGGGCGCGTGCAGCGCTTGCCGCAGCCCGAAATCGGCTGGCTGCCGATCACGCCCGATGGCAGTGCGGCCGCCCGCGAGTGGCTGGGGGAAGCCGGTGACCCGGTCGTCTATCAGTGGCACTACGACGGCGTGGTCGAACTGCCGCCCGGCGCCACGGTGCTGGCGGCGTCGCCGGCGTGCGCGGTGCAGGCGTACACCGTCGGTCCGCACCTCGGCATGCAGTTTCACATCGAGATCACGCCGCTGAAGATCGACGCGTGGCTGGCCGATCCGGGCACGGTGTACCCGGGGGCGGTGCACGCGCACCCGCAGACGGTGCAGTCCCCCGAGGCGATGCGTGCCGCGACCGCCCGGCATCAGGCGGCCAGCTACCGGCTGGCCGACCGCCTCTACGCCGCGTGGCAGCGGCGCTGGCGTGCAGCAGCGGTGACGGTGAGTTGATGGGAGTGTCCCAGCGCCTCAGCCTCCGCACAGCGCGCGGATGTCCACGGGGATCGGGATCGCCTTGATGCGGTCCGGGTCGTCCGGGTGGCGGATGCAAAACGCCCGCGTCTCGCGCCCTTCGCACAGCACATCGTCGCCGCGGCGGATCACGTGGTTCCACGATCGCCATCACACCGTAGCCCATGCGGTGTGCCGGATGACTTGCATTGTTTGTCGATCCATAGGGCAGGGCATACTGCAGGCATGTCGACGGATGACACCCCCCCTCTGTATGCGGTCGCGGATGGCGTGGCGACCATCACGCTCAACCGCCCGCGGCACCGCAACCGCCTCGACGACGGCGACCTGCGCACCCTGCAGCGCCACGTCGCCGCGGCCGACGCCGACCCCGCCGTGCGTGTGCTGGTGCTGACCGCGCACGTGCTGCCGACGGCGCCGGTGTTCAGCGCCGGGTTTCACCTCGGGGCTTTTGGGGACGACGCCGGGGCCGCGGTGGACGCCTTTGCCCGCGCTGCGGATACGCTGGCGGCCGCGCGGCCGGTGACGATCGCGGCGCTCAGCGGCAGCGTCTACGGCGGGGCGACGGATCTGGCGCTGGCGTGCGACTTTCGCCTCGGGGTGGAGGGTATGCAGGTGCGCGTGCCGGCGGCGGCGCTGGGCCTGCACTACTACACGAGTGGCCTGCGGCGTGCGGTGGCGACGCTGGGCCTGCAAGCGACGCGGCGCCTGTTCCTGGCCGGCGAGACGCTGCAGGCCGATGCGCTCCTCGCCCTGGGGTTCGTGGACACGCTGGTCGCCCCCGACCGGCTGCCCGCCGCGGTGGCCGAGCGCGCGGCGCAGCTGGCGGCCCTCGCACCGCTGGCCGTGCAGGGGATGAAGCGCACGCTGGCCGAGCTGGCCCTAAGTGAGGAGCGCGCCGCCGAGTGGCGTGCGCGCGAAGTGGCGACGCACGCGAGCCGCGACTTTGCCGAGGGGCGACGGGCGTTCGCGGAACGCCGCACGCCGTGTTTCACGGGGGCGTGAGCCGGACAGCGCCTAGGCGGGCGCACCGCGGCGAGTGCTTCGGCCGCGCGTGTGCCCCGATCAATCCCCGCGCGCGCCCAGCCGCTGTGACAGGCGTTGCGCGGTGTCCTTCAGTGTCACCGCCTGCGCGCTGTCCGCTCCCAGGTCGAGCAGTGCGCTCGGCCCGATCGCGGCGATCGCCAGCGCCAGCCGTCCGAAACCGTCGAACACCGGCACCGCCATCGCGCTGATGCCGGGCAGCAGCTCGTCGCGCACGCGGCTGAGGCGCTCGTGGCGGATCGCCTCCAGCTCGCGCCGGAACGCCGCGTCGCGCAGCGCGTCGGCCTCGCCCTCGCGCGCGAGCGCCTCGGCCACCGCCGCGGCGGGGGCGAAGGCGGCAAAGATCTTGCCCGTGCCGGTGTGGCGCAGCGACGCCGGTGTGCCGTGCCGCATCGCCACGTGCACCGGGGTGGGGCCGTGCTCCACGTGGACGATGATCGGCCCCACCGGCCCCCACACCGCGGCCGACACCGTGCAGCCCACCGCCTGCGCCAACGCCGGCAGCTCCGCCACCGAGAGCCGTACCGGGTCGACCTGCTGCAGGCCGATGAGGCCAAGCTGCAACGCCAGCGGCCCGAGGCCGTAGTGGCCACTCACCGGGTCCTGCTCGATCAGCCCGATCTTGCCGAAGCTCACCAGATACGGGTGCGCCTTCGCGGGGGTCATGCCCGCGGCGCGCGCCAGATCTTTGAGCGGCAGCGCGGTGCCCGCGCGTGCCAGTGCCTTGAGCAGCTGGCCGCCGACCTCGACGCTCTGGATGCCGCGCGACGCGCGCGCGGGGGCCTCTTCGTCGTCGGTGCCGTTCGTCGGGCGCAGGGGGCGTTCAAGGCGATGCATGGGCAGCATTGTCGGGCGCGCGCGTGCCGGATCCGGCGCGTCGCGGCTAGGGGTTTTTACTTAGTCAAATTCGTTAGACATGGTACAACGTTGTGCCGTATGATCCACGTTGTTGTATGACAAACGCGTTTGCTATGAACGAACACACGCGCGTTTTCCTCCCCGGAGTTTCCCGATGAGCACCAAAGCCTTCGCCAGCCAGGCCGACCTGCAGGATAAGCAGGTCAGCTTCACCCGGCTGTCCGACCACGCCTACGCCTACACCGCCGAGGGCGACCCCAACACCGGCGTCATCATCGGCGACAACGCGGTGATGGTGATCGACACCCAGGCCACCCCCGTGATGGCGCAGGACGTCATCCGCCGCATCCGCGAGGTCACGGACAAGCCGATCAAATACGTGGTGCTGTCGCACTACCACGCGGTGCGTGTGCTGGGCGCCAGCGCCTACGGGGCCGAGCACATCATCGCCAGCCAGGACACCTACGACCTCATCGTCGAGCGCGGTGAAGCCGACAAGGCCAGCGAGATCGGGCGCTTCCCGCGGCTGTTCCGCGCGGTCGAATCGGTGCCGCCCGGGCTGACGTGGCCGACCATCACCTTCACTGGCAAGATGACGATCTGGCTCGGTAAGCTGGAAGTGCAACTGCTGCAGCTCGGGCGTGGCCACACCAAGGGCGACACCGTCGCGTGGCTGCCGCAGGAGAAGATCCTGTTCTCGGGCGACCTGGTCGAGTTCGACGCCACGTCCTACGCAGGGGACGCGTACTTCGCCGACTGGCCGCAGACGCTGGACCGCATCGCGGCGCTGCAGCCGCAAAAGCTCGTGCCCGGGCGCGGCGCGGCGCTGACGACGCCGGAGCAGGTGCAGGCGGGGCTCGCCGGCACGCGGGCGTTCATCTCCGACGTGCGCGCCTGTGTGCAGGAGGGCGTCGCCGCCGGCAAGGACCTCAAGACCGTCTACCGCGAGACCTACGAGCGGCTCAAGCCCAAATACGGGCACTGGGTGATCTTCGATCACTGCATGCCGTTCGACGTGACGCGCTGCTACGACGAAGTCACGCAATACCCCGACCCCCGCATCTGGACCGCCGAGCGCGACCGCCAGATGTGGGCGGCGCTCGAAGGCTGACCACGTGCCGGCTTCACGACCCCTAACGCACAGGAGCCCCCGCTATGCTGCAAATTCAACGCATCCACCACGTCGCGTACCGTTGCAAGGACGCCAAGGAAACCGTCGAGTGGTACGTCAAGCACCTCAACATGAAATTCGTGCTGGCGATCGCCGAGGACCAGGTGCCCTCGACCAAGGCGCCCGATCCCTACATGCACGTCTTTCTGGACGCGGGGCAGGGCAACGTCCTGGCGTTCTTCGAGCTGCCCAACTCGCCCGCGATGGGGCGTGACCCCAACACGCCGGAGTGGGTGCAGCACATCGCGTTCAAGGTCGACAGCGTCGAGACGCTGGAGGCCACCAAGGCGCGGCTGGAGGCGGCCGGCATCCCGGTCGTCGGCATCACCGACCACACGATCTTCAAGAGCATCTACTTCTTCGATCCCAACGGCCACCGCATCGAGCTGGCGGCCGACGTCGGCACGCCCGACATGTACGAGCGGCTCGACGCCGTGAAGTGGGAGATGCTCGAGGAATGGGCGCGTACCAAGCGCGCGCCCAAGCACGCCGCCTGGATGCACGAGAAGGAATTCCACGCCGTCGACTGACGGCGCCGCGCCGTCGGCCGTGGTGCCACCGAGCCCCCGCAGCGCAGGTTGCGGCGGGGGCCGGGGCGGTGCCGCGCCCCCTGCAGGAGCCCCGACCATGTTGCACACCTACACCTACCCCCAGTACGCCTACCGCCAGAGCGACGAGCAGCGCAGCGGCCAGCGGGTGCGCCACCCCGTGGTGATCATCGGGGCTGGGCCGGTGGGCCTGACGCAGGCGCTGGACTGCGCCGCGCGGGGCATCCCGACCGTGCTGCTGGACGACAACAACACCGTCAGCGTTGGCTCGCGCGCGGTGTGCTACGCCAAGCGCCCGCTGGAGATCTGGGACCGGCTCGGCATCGCGCAGGACCTCGTTGCGCAGGGGGTGCAGTGGAAGGTCGGCAAGGTGTTCTTCCGCGACGAGCTGGTGTACCAGTTCGACCTGCTGCCGGAAGACCACCACAAGATGCCCGCGATGATCAACCTGCAGCAGTACTACCTGGAGGAGCGCCTGGTGCGCGCGTGCGATGCGTCGCCGCGGGTCGACCTGCGCTGGAAGCACAAGGTGCTCGCCGTCGATCCGCAGCCCGACCACGTCGTCCTCACCGTTGAGACCCCGGACGGCATCTTCCAGATGGAGGCGTCGTGGCTGATCGCCTGCGACGGTGCCAGCAGCGACACGCGCCGCATGATCGGCGCGGACTTCACCGGGCAGTTTTTTCAGGACCGTTTCCTCATTGCCGACGTCGTGATGAAGGCGGACTTTCCCACCGAGCGCTGGTTCTGGTTCGATCCGCCGTTCCACCGGCACCAGAGCGTGCTGCTGCACAAGCAGGCGGACAACGTCTGGCGCATCGACTTCCAGCTCGGCTGGGACGCCGATCCGAACGAGGAGAAGAAGCCCGAAAAGGTCATCCCCCGCATCCAGGCCATGCTGGGGCCGGACGTGCCGTTCGAGCTGGAGTGGGTGTCGGTGTACCAGTTCGCGTGCCGACGCATCGACCGCTTCCGCCACGGGCGGGTGATCTTCGCCGGGGACGCGGCGCACCAGGTTTCGCCCTTCGGCGCCCGCGGCGCCAACAGCGGCGTACAGGACTGCGACAACCTGAGCTGGAAGCTCAAGGCGGTGCTGGACGGCGACGCGCCCGAAGCGCTGCTCGACACCTACCACGAAGAGCGGGCCTTCGCCGCCGACGACAACCTGCGCCACTCGACGCGCTCCACCGACTTCATCACGCCCAAGAGCCGCACCTCGCTGCGGCTGCGCAACGCGGTGCTGGAGCTGGCGCGTACCGAGCCGTTTGCGCGCCCGCTGGTCAACAGCGGGCGGCTGTCGACGCCGACGCCCTATGTCCACTCGCCGCTCAACACCCCGGACGCCGAGCCGTTCGCCGGCCGCATGACCCCGGGCACCAACTGCGCCGACGCGCCGATCGAGGTCGACGGCCGCCCAGCGTGGTTGCTGGAGCAACTGGGCGACGGCTTCGTGCTGCTGAGCTTCGGCCCGGCGCAGCCGGTGCGCGTCGGCGGCGTCGAGGCGCGTGTGCTCGAAGTCGGCCGCGATATCGTCGACCGTACCGGTGTGCTCACCCAGCGCTACGATGGCCAGCCCGGCACGGTGTACCTGATCCGGCCGGACCAGTACGTCGCGGCCCGCTGGCGCCGCTTCGACGCCGCTGCCGCGCAGGCGGCGCTGGAGCGTGCGCTGGGCCACTGCGTCGCCTGACGCCCCTCCGCCCGCGTGTCTGTTCCCACCGGAGCCCGACCATGCCCCTGAACCGCGAACCCCACATCGCCGAGCCCGACGCCTTCTACGAGGAACTCATCGACGCCCAGCGCGACCTCAGCGACGAACAGGCGGAAATGTTCCTGGCCAAGTTGGTGCTGATCCTCGCCAACCACGTTGGCGACCGCGCCGTCCTGTCCGAGGCCATCGCGCTGGCGCGCCGACACGCCCAACGGACGTTCGACTAAACGATTCGGGAAGTCCCCGACGGGCGTTTTGCTGGACGTTGTACCCGAGTGTGGATTGCCACACCCCACGCAAGCCTTGACTCCTTTTGACCCCACACCCATGACCCGCAGCTCCCACGCACCGATGCTCAATGAAACCCACGATCCCACCCTGCGCAGCTGGGTGGACAGCGCCAACTGGCCCGGCCACGACTTTCCGATCCAGAACCTGCCGTTCGCGAGCTTTCGCCGCCGCGACCGCGGTGAGGCCTGGCGCGGCGGGGTGGCGATCGGCGACGCGATCGTCGATCTGGCCGCGCTGCACTGCGGGCACCCGTTCGATGGGCTGGCCGCCGAGGCACTCGCGGCCGGTGCCGAGCCGCAGCTCAACGCGCTGATGGCGCTCGGCCCCGCGCACTGGCGCGCGCTGCGGCTGGCGCTGTCGCGTGCGCTGCGCGAGGGCAGCCCGCTGCGGGCCCTCGTGGAGCCGTGCCTCGTGCCGCAGGCCGAAGCGGAATACGGGCTGCCCGCGCGCATCGGCGACTACACGGACTTCTACACCTCCATCCACCACGCGACGAACATCGGGCGGCTGTTTCGGCCCGACAACCCGCTGCTGCCCAACTATCAATGGGTGCCGATCGGCTACCACGGGCGCAGCTCCAGCATCGGCGTGTCGCCACAGGCGTTCCGGCGCCCGCGCGGGCAGGTCAAGGCACCGGACGCGGCCGCGCCGGTGCTCGCCCCCAGCCGTCGGCTGGACATCGAGCTGGAGCTCGGCGTCTTCGTCGGCCCAGGCAACGCGCTGGGCGAGCCGATCCCGATCGCCGAGGCGGAGTCGCACGTGTTCGGCATCGTGCTGCTCAACGACTGGTCGGCGCGCGACATCCAGGCGTGGGAGTACCAGCCGCTCGGGCCGTTCCTCGCGAAGAACTTCGCCACCACCATCTCGACCTGGGTCGTGACGCTGGAGGCGCTGGCCCCGTACCGCGTACCGTTCGAGCGGCCGGCGGCCGATCCGCAGCCGCTGCCGTATCTGGAGAGCGCCGACAACCGCGCCCGCGGCGCCTTCGACATCCACCTCAGCATCGAATGGCAGACCGCGCGCATGGCCGAGCAGGGCATGCCCGCACACCCCGTCGCGCGGACGAACTACCGCTACGCCTACTGGACCGTGGCGCAGATGGTGGCGCACCACACGGTCAACGGCTGCAACCTGCAGCCGGGGGATCTGCTGGGCACCGGCACGCTCTCCGGCCCGAAACCGGAGGAGGCGGCCGCGTTCATCGAACTTACGCAGGGCGGCAAGCAGCCGCTGACGCTGCCCAGTGGCGAGCAGCGTACCTTTCTCGAGGACGGGGACACGGTGGTGCTGCGCGGCTGGTGCGAGCGCCCCGGCACGGTGCGCATCGGGTTCGGGGAGTGTCGCGGGACCGTGCGGCCCGCTGGAAAGTGACCGACCTGTCCGATCGCAGCCGTACACGACCGACCCGGGGGTGCCGTTATTCCATGGGTAGATATCAGCTTGTCGGTTGGCGCAAAACGGCAGCGTCAGGCTCTCGGCGACATTCTGAACCCAGAACATGACGGCAGGCGGCTGTGTTGTCGGGCAATCAAAAGTAGGGCCGCCGAGCGTGACAGCTGCTAACCAATGGTCGACGGTTGTCCGCGGGGCTGGTTGGCCAGCTGGGGGCGCACTGGTGAAGGGCGCGACACTGACCGAGGTGGGCAGCGGCGTGCGCTGCGTGCACCGCCACTACCACATCCCGATCTCCAACACCGCCACGGCGGTCATGGCGCTGGAGGCGCTGGCGTAGCCGAGTTGCGCGGGGCGACTTTGGGGCAGACGATCGTGAAAGCCGTGCCGCGCCCTGGGGCCGTGTCGAGCTCAATGCGGCCGCCCAACATGCCGGTGACCACGTTGTGCACGATGTGCAGCCCCAGACCGCTGCCGCCCTGTCCGAGCCGTGTCGTAAAAAACGGGTCGAAGGCGCGTCGACGCACCTCCTCCGTCATGCCCGCGCCGTCGTCACTGACGCGCAAGCGCCAGTGGGTGGCGTCTTGACTGGCCTCGATGCGGATGGAGCCGTGATCCCGCCCGGCCAAGCCGTGGATGAGCGCGTTTTGCACCAGATTGGTCAGCACTTGCCCCAGCGGGCCCGGGTAGCTGTCCAGAGCGATGTCCGAGGGGACAGCCGCGCTCACGGTGTAGGGGGTATGTTTGAGCTGCGGTGTCAGGGTCAGCAAGATCTCCTGCACCACCTCGTGCAGGTGAAACTGTCGGCGCTGCGAGCTGGTTTGATCCACCGCCACTTGCTTGAAGCTGCTGACCAACTCGGCCGCGCGGCCGAGGTTGCGCAGCGCGATGTCGGTTCCGCGCTCCACGTGCTGCAGCAGCGTTTGCAGGTCGCTTCGGCGCAAACCCTCGCGCCAGCGGGATTCGAACGCGCGCAGGTGCTCTTGCAGGGTGCTGATAGCCATGCGCGCGTTGCCCACGGGGGTGTTGATCTCGTGGGCAACGCCGGCCACCAAGCTCCCCAGAGCCGCCAATTTTTCGGTTTGCACCAGCTGATCTTGCGCCTGTTGCAGGTGTTGCAATGCCTGCGCCAGCTCTGCGTTGGCGTGTTGCAGGTGTTGCGTTCGCTCGAGCACCCGCTGCTCCAGCTCGCTGTTGAGTTGGCGCAACGCGGTTTGCAAGGATTTTTGTGCCGTGATGTCCACGTCCATGCAGACAAACAGGCGTGTTGCGCCGTCAACGGCAGGGATGGCAAACAGCGTCGAGAGCAACCACCGCGTCTGCCCGTCCATGGTGCGCACCGTTCCCTCGAAAGGGCCAGCCGCACCGCCGTCGCGATCGATACTGGCCAAGAGCGCTTCGAACGCGGCTTGCTGCTGCTCGTCGTAAAACAGCTCCACGGGGCGCTTGCCCAATGCTTGCTCGCGCGACCAGCCCAAGATACTGTGCGACGCGCGGTTCCACTCGACGACGTGGCCGCTGCGCGAGTAGATTTGCACCGCCACACCGGGGGTGGAGTCGATGATGGCGTGCAGCTGGTGCTCGCGTCGACGCACGCGGTCGGCCATGTCCGACATCGCTTGCTCCAGGTCCGCCACATCGCGCAAGTGGCTGTGGCTGCGCAGCGTGGGGTACGCCCCCTGCGCCACACCGCGAGCAAACTCGATGAGGTTTCCCATGCGTCGTTGCAACATCGTCGCCGCGCGGCTTGTCAGGAGCGCACCCACCAGCGCCGCAGCCGCGGCGGTGAGCAATACCGTCAATGCCGTGACCCACAGGGGCTCGTAGATGTCGCGTTGCGTCACGCCCACCGATACCAGCCAATTGACGCGTTGCAACTGAACGGTGTGCACCCACAGCCGCTGCGCCTGGCGATCGAGCCGCCCGATCCAGTGGCCGCTTTGGCGCACGGCCTGCAACGCGTCCAGCGGCAGGATGCGCCGCCGTTGCAGGCGCTCTTGCGGATCATCGGTGAGGATGGCGGTGCCGGTGGCGTCGCTGATGAGCACGTGGGCTTGCCCTCGCCACGGCGAGGACGAGGCCAGCGCGGTGAGCCGCTGCACATCCATCTCGGCCACCAGCCAGCCGCCACGCAACGGCATCGCGGCACCCACCACCGGCTGCAGCGAAAATGGCGACAGGTACACTCCCGACCACTCCAGCGCGGTGCGGTTGCGTGCCGCCCCTACCGGCGGCAACCCACGGGCGTCGTCTCCCAAGCTCAGGATGGGCTGTGCAGCGGGCAGGATGAAGGGGGCCTGTTGGAGCGCGACGATGGTGCCACGGGTGTCCAAGCGCAGCAACACCGCCAGCGCACCGTCGGCCGGCGGTGCGGGCAGCAGCGACGCATCGTCGTGCGAGGTGAGGGGAGGGCTGCTGGACGACGGCGTGTGGTCGAGTGTGGCTGCCAGCGTGGTGAGGATGCGCTCGGTGCTGCGCAGCTCGCTCTCCACCACGTATGCCAGTGAGGCGGCCAAACGCGCCTGCTGCTGCTCCTGTCGGGCGAGTAGCTCGGGGAACCGCCACCCCACCACCAATGTGCTCGCCACCACCAGGGCCACCAAGAGGGTGACCGCAAAAATCCCCAACAGCAAGTGCCGCAGCGTCCAGCGGCGCATCACGGTTGCCCATCCTCGCGTCATACGCGCTCCAGCCGCCCCTGCCGGATCACGCTCAGGTGCAACGGGCGGATGCAGTCGCCCCAATCGTCAAACACGATCGGGCTTTGCAGGCCGTCGAAGCGCCGCAGCCGCAGTACCGCCGCTTTGAGGGATTCCCCGTCGGCACGCTCGATGGCTGCGCGCATCAGGACGCTGGCGGCGTCGTAGGCGCGCACGTGCTCACCATGGGGCTGGCGGCCGTAGGTTTGGACAAAGCGCTGCACGAATGTTTGGTAAGTACCTTGACGCGAGTCGGGGTCGAACTCGTGGGCGAGATAGACGCCCTCGATGGCTTGTCCGCCCCAGTCCAGCAGCGGACCCATGGCCGCCCAGTCGCTGCAGACGATGACAGGCCGGAAGGCGGAGCGCGCCAGCCGCTGCACGATGCGTACCGTATCGGCCGTTGGGGTGGCCAGGGCGAGCAAGTCCGGTGGCTGCGTCAGGATGGCCTCGACGAGCCCCGGCAGCCAGTCGCCACCGGGGGCTTGTGGGTCATAAGGCAACAAGCGCGTTTGCGATACACCCATGCCGGCAAACGTTTTGAGAAAAACGTCTGCCCAACTCTGCGAGAACAGCGCGTTGGCGGTGTGGTAGACCGCGGTGACCCGTTGGGGCTGCACGTGCCGCGCCATCTGCTCAGCGGCCAGCCGTGCGTCGCTCTCGGTATTGGAGCAGACCCGGAAAAAGTGATCGTCATGGCCACTGAGGCCCACCGCAGTTGCGGTGGGGGAGATGGTGAGCCACCGGTGGGTGTCCGCGTAGGGCAGCCACACTTTGGACAAAGTGCTCGTTGCGGGGCCGAGAACCGCCTCAATCCGATCCCGCTGCATCCGGCGCGCCAGTGCGGGCAGGGTGTCGACCCGTCCCTCGTCGTCGTACTCGAACCACTGCACGGCCACGCGAGGACTGGCGTCCTCAAAGGCCAGCAACGCCCCGTCGCGCATGTCCGCCCCGGCGTCGCTGAGCGTGCCGCTGAAAGTATTGAGCAGCCCCACCCGCAACGCCGGCCGGTCACCGCAGCCCACCGTGCCCAGGGCCGCAGTCGCCACCGCGAGCAAAAAGCGTCGGCGGCTGCCCCTAATCGGCGCGCGCGATACCGCTCTCATGCCAGTGTTGCCACCACGTGACCAACGCCGACAGCGGCATGGGGGGCGAGAACCAGTAGCCTTGCCCGGCCTGGCAGCCCATCTCGCGCAGCTGCCGCCACGAGGCTTCGTCTTCGATGCCCTCGGCCAGCACGGGCAGCTGCAGCCGTTGTCCCAGCTCGATGATGACCTCGGCGATGCGTGCGCCGTGGGTGTTTTGGCCCAGCTGTTGCACGAAGCCTCGATCGATTTTGATGCGATCGAGCGGTAGCCGCTCCAAATAAGCGAGCGAGGAGTAGCCTGTGCCAAAATCATCCAGCGCGATGCCAATACCCATGCCGCGCATCTGCCGCAGCAGCGGTTCGACCTGCGCGTCGCTCAGCATCGCGACCGACTCCGTGATTTCCAGCTCGAGATGGTGCGCCGAAAGCTCATGGCGCTGCAGGGCTTGCTGGATGCGCTCCAGCAGACAAGGACTGCGAAACTGGACGGCGGAGACGTTGACGGCCACCCGGGGCAGGCCGATACCTTGCTGATGCAAGCTGCGCAGATCGGCGCACGCTTGCTGCATGACCCACGCACCCAGTGCATCGATCAGACCGGACTGCTCCGCAACGGGAATAAAAGTATCCGGCGGGATGAGCTGTCCGTCGGGTCGCCGCCAGCGTAGCAGCGCTTCGGCACCGATGACGGCGCGGGTAACCAAGTCGACCTGGGGCTGGTAGACCAAAAACAGTTCGTGTTCGTGAAAAGCGTGGTGCAGCCGGTCGAGCAGCTCCGCGTGGTGTCGGCTGCGCACGCTCATGGTGCGCGCGTACTGCACCACGCCGCCGCGCGCGTGGCGCTTGGCGTCTTTGAGCGCGGTGGCGGCGTTTTTGATGGCGTGCATGCCACTTTGCTCGAAATCCTCGGCGTTGACCCAGCCGACGGTGGCGCGAATTTGGAAGGGCTGTCCGCGTACCCGCACGGGGTTTTGCCACGCCAGCGGCAAGGTGGGCAACCAGCGCTCGCGCTGCGGCCCCAGCAGCGCCAGCCCATCGCCCGATACCCGCGCCATCTCGACGTAAGTGGGCAGGCTCGCGCGCAGCCGCTCGATGAGGGCTTGCAGCACATCGTCGGCGAACTCGTGGCCCATGAGCTCGTTGATGCCACTGAAGTCGTCAATGTCGACGATGGCCAGCGCGTATCCGCCAGCCCGATCGTCGCCCACGAGCTGCCCTATGCGCTCCACCAACCACGTTCGGTTGGGCAGCTCCAGCCGCGCGTCGCGATACGCCAGTTGTTGCAGCCGCTCGATCAGCGACAAATTGCGCAAGTAGGCACTGAGGTTGAGGCAAAAAACATCGATGAGCCGCTGGGTGTCGGGCTCCAGATGATGTGCCAGCGGTAGGTAGACGGCCAAATCGATGGCGTCTTGACCCTGCACGAACAAAACGGTTTCTTGCGGCAGGTAGAGACTGCGGCGTTGCTGCATCGCCCGCATCAACCGCTGTACCGAGGGGTGGTCGCCCAGCGCGTCCAGTGGTTGACCGATGAGGTCCGCGTACACACCCGCCGCGGCCAGTACGGTGTAGGGGGCTTGTCCGTTGCAGGCGTGGGCGCACACCAGCCCTTCGGGTTCCGTGTCCAACAGCGCCGCCAGTTGGGTCAGCACGCCATCGGCAAAGGCGCGCAGCCCATGGCGCGCCAGCAGATCCGCCGAGGCATCGATGATGCGCTGCAAACCACGGCGGCTCATCTCGATGCTGCGGATCTGCTGGTAGGAGCGCACCGCCGCCGTGATGGTGGCCAGCAGGCGCGGGCGGGTCAACTCGCTCTTGGCCTTGTAGTCGTTGATGTCGTACTGCTCCAGCGTCTGCTGCTCGGGCGCGTAACCGGGCTGCCCCGTGCGCAGCACGATGCGCAGCGCCGACAGTCCCGCGGTCTCGCGGATGAAGTGCACGAGCTGCAAGCCGGCGTCTGTGGTCTCCATGACCACGTCCAGCAGCACGACCGCGAAGTCCCGCTCGCGCAGCAAGATCTCACGCGCCTCTTGCGCACTGCGGGCATGTGTCAGGCGCACCCCGCGCCCCAAGATTTCCACATAGTCCAGCGCAAATGCCGTGGCCACGTGCACGTCGTCGTCGTCGTCGACCACGAGCACGCGCCACGTGTTCGCGTTGCACGCCGGCGCCGCAGGGCTTGGTGCCGGACAGTCGACAAAAGTCAGTGGCGCGTCGCCCTCAGGGGCAGGGGCCGACGGGGCAGAGGTGCTGGCGTTTGCGGATGAGGTCATGCCAACCGTGCGGGGTGTTCAACACGATGGCATAGACCTTATCACGCTTGTTGAGGAACGCAAAGTCGACCCCACCCCAACCCCACAGGGGTACGGGCCGGCGTGGCGCATCGCAGCTGTGCACCGGGGCGTTCACGCACCGCCATAAGTGTGCGGCGCAGTCCCCAGAAGGGACATTGACAGAACGGGTGAGTTCCCATCAGCGGTGCGGCGATGGGGCCGCACCTGCTTCGATCCACGACGGCCGGGAGACGCCTCGGCCGCGGCGAGGGCCCGTCGCCCCCCCCCCCGCTGCAGGGGCCTCAGAGGTTGTCGAGGAAGCTGCGCAGCTTCTCCGAGCGGCTCGGGTGCTTGAGTTTGCGGATCGCCTTGGCCTCGATCTGGCGGATACGCTCGCGCGTGACGTCGAACTGCTTGCCGACCTCCTCGAGCGTGTGGTCGGTGGACATCTCGATGCCATAGCGCATACGCAGCACCTTGGCCTCGCGCGGGGTGAGGGTGTCGAGGATTTCCTTGACCACCTCGCGCAGGCCGGCCTGCATCGCCGCGTCGACCGGCGCGACGTTGGTCGTGTCCTCGATGAAGTCGCCCAGGTGCGAATCGTCGTCGTCGCCGATCGGCGTCTCCATCGAGATCGGCTCCTTGGCGATCTTCATGATTTTGCGGATCTTGTCTTCCGGCATGTCCATCTTGGCCGCCAGGATTGACGCATCCGGCTCGACGCCAAACTCCTGCAGGTGCTGGCGGCTGATGCGGTTCATCTTGTTGATCGTCTCGATCATGTGCACCGGGATGCGGATGGTGCGCGCCTGATCGGCGATCGAGCGCGTGATGGCCTGCCGGATCCACCACGTGGCGTAGGTCGAGAATTTGTAGCCGCGGCGGTATTCGAACTTGTCCACCGCCTTCATCAGGCCGATGTTGCCCTCCTGGATCAGGTCCAGGAACTGCAGCCCGCGGTTGGTGTACTTCTTCGCGATCGAGATCACCAGGCGCAGGTTGGCCTCGATCATCTCGCGCTTGGCGTCGCGCGACATCGCCTCGCCGTCGTTCATGCGCTTGTGGATGTCCTTGAGTTGCTCCAGCGGCACGACCACCTGCGCCTGCAGGTCGATGAGCTTTTGCTGCAGCTCCTGGATCGCGGGGATGTTGCGGCCGAGCACCGCGCTCCACGGCTTGCCGGCGGCGGCCTGGCGCTCCACCCACTGCAGGTTCAGCAGGTTGGGCGGGAAGTCCGCGGCGAACTTCTCCTGCGGCATGCCGCACTTGTCGACGATGATGCGGCGCAGCTCGCGCTCGATTTTGCGCACCGTCTCCACCTGCTGGCGCACCTTGTCGCACAGCGTCTCGATGGTCTTGGCGGTGAAGCGGATCGTCATCAGCGTGTCGGTGATGCCCGCCTGCACCGCGTGGTAGCGCGGCGTCCCCCAGCCCTCGGCCTCGTAGACCTGGCGCAGCTCGTCGAACTGCGCGCGGATGGCATCGAAGCGCGACAGCGCCTCGCGCTTGAGCTCCTCCATCTTGCGCGTCAGCGCCTTGGAGCCGCCCTTGCCGTCGTCATCGTCCTCGTAGTCGTCGAAATCTTCCTCGGCGACGTAGTCGTCCCCCTCGTCGGTGTCGGTGAAGCCGTCCACCACCGACGAGATGATGGTCTTGCCCTCGCGGATCTCGTCGGCCAGCGTCAGGATGTCGTGGATGATCGCGGGCGACTCCGAGATCGCCTTCATCATCTGGTGCAGGCCGCCTTCGATGCGCTTGGCGATTTCGATTTCGCCCTCGCGCGTGAGCAGCTCGACCGAGCCCATCTCGCGCATGTACATGCGCACCGGGTCGGTGGTGCGGCCGAACTCGCTGTCCACCGTGGACAGCGCCGCTTCGGCCTCCTCCTCGGCTTCTTCCTCGGTGGTGACGGCGGTGGGTGCCCCGGTCAGCAGCAGCGTCTCGGCGTCCGGCGTCTGCTCGTACACCGCCACGCCCATGTCGTTGAGCAGCGAGACGACCACTTCCAGCGTTTCCTGCTCGACCAGCTTGTCCGGCAGGTGGTCGTTGATCTCGGCGTGCGTGAGGTAGCCGCGCGTCTTGCCCAGCTTGATGAGCTGCTTGAGCTTCTCGCGCCGCTGCTTGGCCTCTTCCTCGGTCAGCACCGTGTCGTCGAGGCCGAACTCCTTCATCAGCGCGCGCTCTTTGGCCTTGCTGAGCTTCATGCGCAGCGGCTTGGCCTTCTCAACCGGCTCGGCGGTCTCGTCCGCCTCGGCCACGTCGTCCGCGACAGCCTCGACCTCGTCCTCGATCAGGTCGTCGTCGAGCGCGCCCAGATCGGCGTCGTCGAACACGTCCTCGTCAGCGCTTTTCTTGGCCTTGCGTCCGCGCTTGGCGCCACCGCCGCTCTTGGCGCCGGACTTGGCCGTGGCCTTGGGCTTGGCGGTCGTCTTGGTGCGGGCCTTGGTGCCGCTCGTGCCGGTGTCGGCGCCGTCCGCGGCGGCCGTCACGTCGGTGTCCGCCGCGGGGGCGTCGGCTGGTGCATCGGCTGCTTTGCGGGTGCGCTTGCGTGCGGGCGCGGGCGCCGCCGCCTCGGCCGGTGCGGTCATCGGGGCGGCGTCGGTCGTCGGATCGGATCGGTCAGCGGTCTTACGGTTACGGGTGCTCACGGCAAACGCTTTCTGCCCGGCTTACGGCCCGGGCGGGTGGAAGACGAACCAGCTCTCGGCGGCTGCGGCCGGCGGGGCCCCGGTGCCATCGGCGCTCGACACAGGCGACGACGGAAGTACGCGGGCACGCACGCCGCAACCCGCCACGCCCCGAAATGGGGGTGGCCAGCCGATTTCGCAAGCGGGGAGGGCGAACATTTGGTGTGCAGTCCTTGCGGTGGCGGCGGCAGGCGTTGGGGCCAGCCGCCGTGGCCGAAGGCGGGGTGTCGTATCCCGCGCGGGATCACCCGGGTGTGCTGCATCGGGTGTGTGGCCGTGACCGGAGGTGCTGCTGTCGCACTTGCGAAACCTTTCATTATACCGAGTCATCGCCCTGTTGCAAGCGCATGCGTTCCGCGACGATCGCGCGGTAGCGCTGCAGCGCGTCGGGGTCGTGCGGCGCCCGTGCGATCCATTCGGTCTCCTCGCGCTTGAGCCGTTCGATGCGCAGCCGCCGCAGGAGTTCGCGCAGTTCGGTGCGCACCTCGTCCGGGGTCGCGGCGGGGGCGTCGGTCGCGGCCTCGTCGAAGCGCGCCAGCCACAGCCCGCTGTCGTGCAGCGCGACGGCCAGTGCCTCGAACGGCTCACCGCGCAGCGCCTCACGCAGCGCCGCCCACGGTTGCGGCCCGTGCTCCAGCCACTGCCGCTCCAGCCACGCGAAAAGCGGTCCGTGCGGCGGCGGTTCCTCCGCGAGCAGCGCGTGGTCGTCGGCGGTGAGCCAGTCCCACGCCTGCGGGGTGCTCAGCACGATGCGCGCGACGCGGTCGGCGCGGTCGAGCAGGCCGCGCGCGGCGCGCTGCGCCCGGCGCGCGGCCGTGCGGTCGGTGGCCAGGCGGTGTGCGGCGCCTGCTGTGGGGGGTGGGCGCCGCCGCCCCGCCCGGATGCGGCGGCGGTCTGTCGTCCGGCATCGCCGCGGCGGGCGCGGCGCGCGCCCGGCGTTCGGCCGGGGGGCGTGCGGCGGCGGGGGCGTGTGTCCCCGCGCGGCGGGGGCCGGAGGACCACACGGCCAGCAGCTCGCGCGGCTCCAGTGCGACCGCGTCGGCCAGTTCGTGCAGCAGCTGGCGCTTGAGTGCGCCCTCGGGCATCGCGCTCCACAACGGCTGCGCTTGCACGCTCAGGCGCGCGCGCCCCTCTGGGGTCGCGAGGTCGCAGTCGGCCGATGCCGCTTCCAGCAGGAAGCGGCTCAGCGGCACGGCGTCGCGCACCGCTGCGGCGAACGCCTCGGCCCCGTGCGCGCGCACGTAGCTGTCCGGGTCGTGCTCCGGCGGCAGGAACAGAAAACGCACGCTGCGCGTGTCGCTGGCGTAGGGCAGGGCGGCTTCGAGCGCGCGCCGCGCCGCGCGACGTCCCGCCGCGTCGCCGTCGAAGGCAAACACCACCGTGTCGCTGAAGCGAAACAGCTTGCGCACGTGGTCCGCGGTGCACGCGGTGCCCAGTGTCGCCACCGCGTTCGCAAAGCCCTGCTGCGCCAGCGCCACCACGTCCATGTAGCCCTCGGTCACGAGGACGTAGCCCATCTGCCGGATCGCGCTGCGCGCCTCGAACAGCCCGTACAGCTCCTCCCCCTTGCGGAACACCGGCGTCTCGGGTGAGTTCAGATATTTCGGTTCGCCGCCGTCGAGCACGCGGCCGCCGAAGCCGATGACCTCGCCCTTGACGTTGCGGATGGGGAACATGATGCGGTCGCGGAAGCGGTCGTAGCGCCGCTGACCCGGCGCGTCGGGCTCGCCGTCGCCCTCGGCGGCGATGACCAGCCCCGATTCCACCAGCCGCTCGTCCTGGTAGTCGCCGAACACGGTGGACAGAAAGCGCCAGCCCGGCGGCGCGTAGCCGAGCCCGAAGGTCTTCGCGATCTGGCCCGTGAGTCCGCGGCCCTTGAGGTAGTCGATCGCGCGCGGCGCGGCCTTGAGCTGGCGCTGGTAGGCGCGCGCCGCCTGGCCCAGGATCTCGGTCAGTGTCGCCTGCCGCTGGCGCTGCGCGGCGTCGCGCGCGCGCTCCTGAGGGGAGCGCTCGTCCTGCGGCACGGTGAGCCCCGCCTGTTGGGCGAGTTCGCGCACCGCCTCCGGAAAGTTCAGCCCGGCCTGAGCCATCAGGAAGTCGATCGCGTTGCCATGCGCCCCGCAGCCAAAGCAGTGGTAGAACTGCTTGGCAGGACTGACCGTGAACGAGGGCGACTTTTCCGCGTGGAACGGGCACAGGCCGACAAAATTGACCCCTTTTTTGCGCAGCGCGACGTAGCGCCCCACGACCTCGACGAGGTCGGTGCGGGCGAGCAGCTCTTGCAGGAATGCGGTGGGGATCGTCACGGCGGGCGGGGCGGGCGTGACCAACGGGCCGGGGGGCCGTTCAGGCCGGCGTCGCCGGTGTCTGGGGCTGGCGCGCCTGCGCCTCGAAGTCGGCCAGCGGCACGGGGCGGCCGAAATGATAGCCCTGCAGCACGTGGCAGCCCAGCGCGACCAGATGGTCTGCCTGCTGGCCGGTCTCCACGCCCTCCGCGACCACCGTCAGCCCGAGCTGGCGGCCCAGCGTGACAATGGTGCGTACGATGGCCTGCTCGCGCCGCGACCCGCTGTTCGTGCCGCCATCGAGCCGGGCGACGAAGCGCTGGTCGATCTTCACGATGTCGAACGGCAGCTCCGCGAGGTACGCCAGCGACGAGTACCCGGTGCCGAAGTCGTCGAGTGCCAGCGTCACCCCCAGCGCGTCGAGTCGCTCCAGCACCTGGCGCGCGCGCGCGAGGTCGTGCAGGAACATCGATTCCGTCACCTCCAGCTCCAGCCGGTCGGCACGGATGCCGCTGTCGCGCAGCGCGGCGGCAACGGTGTCGACGAAGTCGGGCTGCGTGAACTGGCGCACGCTGACGTTGACCGCGAGCCGCAGCGACGCCAGCGCCGGGTCGTCCTGCCAGCGGCGCAGCGTCGCGCACGCCTGCCGCAACACGTGGGTGCCGATCGGCACGATCAGTCCCGACTCCTCGGCCAGCGGGATGAACTGCGCGGGCGACACGAGCGTGCCGTCGCCGCGCTGCCAGCGCAGCAAGATTTCGCCGCCCACCCGACGGCCGGCCGCGTCCACCTGCGGCTGGCAATACAGGCGCAGCTCGTCGTGCGCGATGGCGCCGCCGAGCGCCTGCAGCAGGTCCAGCCGCTCGCGCAGCGCCGCCTCCTGGCGTGGATCGAAGAAGTGGACGGTGTTGCGCCCGGCGGCCTTCGCGGCGTGCATCGCCATGTCGGCCTGCCGCGTGAGTTCGTCGGCGTCGTGCTGGCCGTCGATCAGCGTCACGCCGACGCTGGCGGTCAGCGCCAGTTGTGCCCCGTCGGCCTGCGGGAAAGGCGCGCGCAGCGCCTCCAGCACCCGCTGCGCGAGCGCCCGGGCGGCGTCCATGGCAGTGGCGCGGTCGTGCCGCAGCGGCGGGGCGAGCAGCGCGAACTCGTCTGCGCCGAGCCGCGCCGCCTCACCGCCAGCGGGTAGCAGCGCGCGCAGCCGCTGGGCGGCCTCGCACAGCAGGGCATCGCCGCGCGACAGGCCGTGCGCATCGTTGAAATCCTTGAAGCGGTCGAGGTCGACGATCAGCAGCACGCCGATCGCCCCATCGCGGCGGGCGTCTTGCACCGTTTCGCTCAGCCGCTCGCGCATGCCGACACGGTTGAGCAGCCCCGTCAGCCCGTCGTGGTAGGTCAGCTCGCTGATGCGGGCCTCCGTCTGGCGGCGCCACGTTGCGTCGGTCAGCAACGCGATGTAATGCTCGACGGCGCCCTGTCGGTTGCGCTGCGCGGAGATCGTCAAGGCCTGCGGGTAGGTCGTGCCGTCCTTGCGCCGGTTCCAGATCTCGCCCTGCCAGACGCCGACTTGTTCGATCGTCTCCCACATCAGGCGGTAGAACTCGGCGTCGTGCCGGCCGGAGGACAGCAGCCGGGGCGTCTGGCCGAGGACTTCGCTGGCGGTGTAGCCGGTGATCGCGGTGAAGGCACGGTTGACGCGCACGATGCGCTGCCGCGCATCGGTGATGAGGACGCCGACGTCGCCGCTGTTCAGGATGCCCGCGAGCAGTGCCTGCTCGCGCAGCAGTTGCCGCAGCCGCTGGCGCTGCCACGCCAGCACCGCCACCGCCGCCAGCAGCGCGAGCGCCAGCGCCACGGCGGCGGCGATCTCCCCCGCGTAGATGCGCACGGTTTCCCGCCACGTGAGCGTCGGTACACCGTAGGGTGGCGCGCGCAGCTCGCGCAACAGGCGCTGGACACTGGCATACGACGCCGGCGGGACGAAACCGACGACCTGTTCGGCCACATCACCGGCTGCCGCATCGGTGGGGACGATGTCGAGCAACGCCGCGGCGAGCCGCCGCCGAACCTCTTCGGGCATCCCGGGCAGCGTCAACACCGGCCACTCGGGATACAGCGGCGTGCTCACCGAATAGGGATAGTCGCTCAGGTCCTGCCGCTCCAGCACCCGCAGCAGCCCCGCCGGGACCTGGCCATGGGCGACCAGGGCTTCCCACACCCCTTCGCGCGCCACTGCGGCGTCGGCACGGCCGCTCAGCAACGCGCGGATCGTGTCCTCGTGCCCGTTGCCCTTCACTTCCAACCACGTGACGCGCGAGGGCGAGATCCCGCGGCGCCACAGCTCGAATTCCGGCAGGCGCCGCGCGCCGAAGGCTTGCGCATCGACGGTGGCGACGGTGCGCCCGGCCAGGTCGGCCCAGCGGTGCAGTGGGCTGTCGGAGCGCACCAGCACCGCCACCCCAAACGCCTGCAGCGTGTCCTGCCCGACACGGCGCACCACCGTCGCGATCGCGGGCGACGCGCCTTCGTCGGCCTGCAGCTGCACGGCGTGCCCGGGGTTGGTGATCACGACGTCGATGGCACGTGTGGCCACCGCCTCCCGCAATTCGGGCAGGGTCAGCCAGCGCCAGCGAATCGGCCGATCGGGCAGCCGCTGCTCCAGCGCGCGCTCCACCAGCGCCCAGCGTTGCTGCGCCAGCGGCAGCGGCTCGAAGCGCAACACCCCGATCGTGAGCGCGGCCGGGTCCTGGGCGCCCGCCGGGGCTGCCCACCCGAACAGCACGCCGAGCAGCAGGAGGCACCGTCCCGCCGCCTGCCGCAGGCGGCGTCGCACGATGGCCAGTGGTCCGCGGCTTTGCATCACGGCGCCTCCAGCGGCAGAAAATCCGTGACCGGCCCAGGCAGCGAGGCGACCACGGAGGGCAGGCCGTAGCCGCCATTGAGCGTGGTCATGAACGTCGCCAGCCCGCGCGTGGCAGTCGCGAGCCGCGGGTTCGGCCCGGCGAGCCATTCGCGTTGACCCGCCCAGTCGATCAGCCGCAGGCCGCGGAAGGTGCCTGCCACGTCACCCCGCGCCACGCCCAGCCACGGCGCAAGCCGGTAGGCGCTGTCGATCGGCAGCTCGTGCAGGTGCCGCTGCCCGTCGAAGAGCGAGCGCACCAGCGCGGGCAACCCGCGCGGGTGCGCGTCCAGCGCATCCGTGCGCACGGCGAGCACGTCCAGGATGGGGCGTTCGCGCGGCAGCTCGCGGCTGTCGAACAGCACCGGCACGCCGCGCGCGCGCAGGCGGCTCGCCACCGGCTCGTACGTCGTCGCCCCTGAAATATTCATAACAGCATGATTTTTCTTGTGTTATTGTCTGTTTGCGAGTACAATTTCCCCCAGATTTGATGGTCTGATGCGCCGTTTTCTGGGAGTTTTGCGATGTTTGCCTGCCCCGCCACCGAGGACTTCTTCCGCGCCCGGCTCGATCAGATGATCGACCTGCGCCATCCGCTGGCGGTGTTGTCCTCACGCATGCCGTGGCAGGAGTTGGAAGCAAGGCTGTCGCACCTGTTCATGCGCAAAGCGCGCGCAGGTGTCGCGATGCCCGATCTGGACCTCTTTGGCGAATCTCCGGTGCGCGCAGCTCGGGCGTCCAACGCAGGCCGACCCCGCGTGCCGCTGCGCGTGATGATCGCGCTGCTGTATCTGAAGCACGCCTTCAACGAGTCGGACGAAGGGGTGGTCGAGCGCTGGGGCGAAACCCCCACATGGCAGTTCTTCTCGGGGCGGGCGTACTTTGAACATCGCCGGCCGTGCGACGCCACGACGCTGGTGAAGTTTCGCCGGCTGCTGGGCGAAGAAGGCGTGGAAGAACTCTTGGCGCAGACCATCAACGTGGCGGTGGAAACCGGACTCATCAAGCCGCAGGAACTCAAGCGCGTGGTGGTGGACACCACCGTACAACCCAAGGCGGTGGCGCACCCCACCGACAGCCGGCTGCTGGAGACGGCACGCACCAAGCTGGTGGAGGCGGCCAAGGCCGCCGGCATCGCCTTGAAGCAGACCTTTGCCAAGGAAGGCAAGGAGCTGGCCCGCAAGGCAGGACGCTATGCGCACGCGCGGCAGTTTGCGCGCATGCGCCGGGTCATCAAGCGCCAGCGCACGATCGTGGCCAGGCTGCAGCGCGAGATCGAGCGCAAGGCCAGCCGCCTGGGGCAGGCCATCCAGAGTGCTCTTGGCCACACCCTCAACAAGGCGGCGCGTCTGGTGGCGCAGACTGCCAACCGAAAGACCGCCGACGGGACTCGAAAGCTCTACGCCTGGCACGCGCCGGAGGTGGAGTGCATCAACAAGGGCAAGGCCCGCTGCCCTTACGAGTTCGGCGTCAAGGTCGGCATTGCCAGCACCCTGAAGCACAGCCTCATCGTCGCAGCCCGGGCCTTCCATGGCAACCCCTACGACGGGCACACGCTGCAAGCGCAGCTGGAGCAGGCCACGATCCTGATGCAGGACACTGGCATCAAGCCCAGCACAGCGTTTGCCGATCTGGGCTACCGCGGGGTGGAAGCCGACATTGCGGATGTGCGCCTGGTGCACCGCGGCAAGATCAAGCGCCTCACGCAGCAGGAGCGCAAGCTGCTCAAGCGCCGCCAGGCCATCGAGCCGGTCATCGGGCACTTGAAGCAGGATCACCGCATGGACAGGTGCCACCTCAAGGGCGAGCAGGGTGACCGGCTGCACGCGGTGCTGTGCGCGGCGGGCTACAACATCCGCTGGCTGCTGCGCATGATCACGAAGAAGGGCGTGCCCTTCTTGAGGCGAGCTTTTTTGCGCCTCATTGCGGCCGTGCGCCTCATCGGCCGGTGGCTCGCCCAGCGGCGGCCAACCGAGTCCAGTGGCGCCAACCCTGCCCAGCTGCGGCTAAGGGCGGCGTGAAAATGAATTTTTCAGGGACGACTACGTCACGAGCACGTCCATGTCACCGCGGCTCCAAGCGGTTTCGTGCTCGTCGGGGGTGATGTGCACGGGGGTCACCTCGGCGTAGCGCAGCCCGACGCGTTCCAGCCACGTGTGTGCCATCAACTCGCCGACCATGCCGGCTTCGTGCCCGACGCGCAGGCCGCGCCGCCAAACGCCGCCCGATGGCAGCGGCCCGCCCATCACGACGTCGGCGCCGACCGACTGGTTGAACAGCGCCACCACCACCAACGGCGTGCCCTCGGCGTGCACGCGGATCGCTTCGTCGAGCGTGAGCGCGGCGGCCTGGACTGCGCCGGCGCGCAGCTGCTCGACGCTTTGCGTGGCGGAGGCCGTGCGCACCGCCTCGATGGCGGGGCCGTTGGACCACCACCCCATGTGGCGCGCCAACTCCAGCGGGGCATAACCCGGCCACGGGTGGTAGGCGACGCGCAGCGGCGGCTCGCGGCCGCACCCTGTCAACCCCCCAGTGGCCGCCAGCCACGCGGCGGCCCCGGCGAGGTGGATGGTCCGCCGCAACCACGCCCGTCGCCCGGGCGCGGCGACCGAGGGACACGGCAGGGGGGACGGGCGGTCGGACATCGGCGCAAGGGGCGGGTACCGGCCGGGAGCTTACTCGGAAAAGACACGGTTTTTGCCGGCGCGCTTGGCGCGGTACATCGCGCGGTCGGCGCGCGCGATGGCGGCCTCCAGCGCTTCGCCGGGCTGCAGGCGCGTCACGCCCGCGCTGAAGGTGATCAGCACGCGCCGGTCGTCCTGCAGGAACAGGTGGGCGCTCAGGTCGCGCTGCAGCCGCTGCACGACGGCGACCGCCTGTTCGACGTCGGTGTCCGGCAGCACGAGGAGAAACTCCTCGCCGCCGTAGCGTCCGATCGCGTCGTGCGGACGCAGCGACTGGCGCGCCACCTGCGCCAGGTGCTGCAGCGCCGCATCCCCGGCCAGGTGGCCCAGCGTGTCGTTGAGTTTCTTGAAGTCATCGATGTCCAGCAGCGCGATGCACACCGGGCTGCCGTGCCGCTCGGCGCGCGCGGCCTCCTGCGCCACCGCCTCCTGCAGACCCTTGCGGTTGAGCACGCCGGTGAGCAGGTCGTGCGTGACCAATTCGGCCATCTGGTCGAGTTCGCGCTGCAGGCGCTGGATCTCGTGCTCGGCGTGCTCGGCCCGCGCGCGCAGCGTGCGCAGCTCGTCGCCCGCGCGTTGCGCGTCGGCGGCCATGGCCCGCGCGGCCTGCACCGCCTCCTGCACCACCGGGGCCATCTCGGCGAGGCTCGCTGCGCTTTCCAGCCGCGCGGCGCAGCGCTCGAAGATGCCGTGGTAGTGCGCGCTGCCCTCGGTCGTCTGCGCCAGGCGGTTCAGGAACGCGGCCAGCGTCTCCTTCATCACGGCGTGCGCCTGCAGCGTCTGCTCGCGCAGTTCCGCCTGTTTGACGGTCACGTCGCGCAGGCGGCGCTGCAGTTCCTCCAACCGGCGCAGCGTCAGCGGCGGCTGAGCCGCCTGCACGAGGGCGCCCAACTGCGGCCGCAGCCACGGGTTGTCGGGGCTGAGATCCTCGATGTGCTCGAACACCTGCCGCAGCAGCGCGAGCAGCCCGTCGCGCACGCCGGCCTGCTCCTCTGCGGTGAACGAGAGCCGGTACGCCACGTCGCCCAGCAGTCGCCGCAGCGTCGGCGGGTGGGGAGCCTCCAGCCGCAGCTGTTGCACGAGGTCCTGCACCAGCTCCAGCGCGCGTGGGTCGTCCTGGCCAAGCGCGGGCAGCACGTTCGTCAGCAGCCGCGCCACCGCTTCGCGCCACGCGTACTCGAAGCCCGGCAGGTCGTCGTCCGCCGGCGGCCGCGTGGGCCGCGCCTCGGCCGCTTCCGCGACGGCGACGCCCGGTGCTGCGCTCGCCGGGGCGGGGCTGGGCCACGCCTGCTGCACCAGCAGCCGGCGCAGGTCGTCCCAGCTGTGGCGCGCCACCGCTTTGTTGTAGAGCACTTTGAAGCGCTGCTGCCCCGGGGTGGCTTCCGGCAGCTCCTGTCCGATCTGGCGCAGCTGCTCGTACGGGAAGGGCTGCAGCGGTCGCGTGCCAGCGACTTCGTGGTAGACAGCCTGGAAGTTCTCCGGGGTCGGCGGCAGGCGGCGTGCTGCCAGCCGTTTGACGGCCTCGCGGGCGATTTCCTGAGGGGTGGGGGCAGCCATGCGGGGTTAGCGGCGGTCGGTGGACGGAAGAGATGACGACCGGTTACCGCAAAAGTGTACCGCCGCCGCTGCCGATTGCAGGGGCGGCCCGTGGTGCTCGCCCGCGGTGGCCGCGGCGCACGCGCGGGGTGTCCACGGGCGGTGGCGGCGGTGTTATGGATCCGGCTGGAAGAAGTTTTGGCTCGCCCGCAGTGTTTTGTGCATGTGAGGAAAGCGCTGGGACTCCAGACAAAACCGCGTCGGAGCAATAGCGGTCCCGTTGGTGCCGGGTCATCTTACCGGGTGCGTTCCCCGGTCGATATTTCCCGGGGACGCGTCCGTCAGCGCGGCTGCATGCGGATCGCGCCGTCGAGGCGGATCACCTCGCCGTTGAGCATGTCGTTCTCGAAAATGTGCTGCACGAGCTTGGCGTAGTCCTCGGGCCGGCCCAGGCGCGACGGGAACGGCACCATCGCCGCGAGCGCGTCCTGCACGTCCTGCGGCATGCCAAACAGCATCGGCGTGCCGAAGATGCCGGGCGCGATGGTCATGTTGCGGATGCCGAGCTTGGCCAGGTCGCGCGCGATCGGCAGCGTCATGCCGACCACACCACCCTTGGACGCCGCGTAGGCCGCCTGCCCGATCTGCCCCTCGAAGGCGGCCACGGACGCGGTGGAGACGATCACCCCGCGCTCGCCGGTGGGTTCCGGCTCGTTGGCGCTCATCGCCTGGGCCGCAAGGCGGATCATGTTGAACGTGCCGACCAGGTTGACCTGGATCACCTTTTGGAAGAGCGCGAGGCTGTGGGGGCCTTGCTTGCCGACGGTGCGCTCCGCCGGGGCAATGCCGGCGCAGTTGACCAGGCCCATGAATTTGCCCATCGCCACCGCGCGGTCGATCGCGACCTGGGCGTCGGCTTCCTGGCTGACGTCGCAGCGCACGAACGCGCCGCCGATCTCGCGCGCCACGGCTTCGCCGCGCTCGGCCTGCATGTCGGCGATGACCACGCGTCCGCCCAGCGCGGCCAGCCGCCGCGCCGTGCCTTCGCCCAGCCCCGACGCGCCGCCGGTGACCACGAATACCTTGCTTGCAATTTCCATGACCGAGCTCCTCTCGATTGACGTTAACGTAAACGTCAATCATAAAGCCTCTTCGCTCGCCAGGCGGCGGCTCAATCCAGTGCGCCACTGGCGTAGAGCCCCACGCGTCCGTCCCGGTAGTTGGCAGCTTTTTGGAGCTCCACCCACGCGCCCAGCTTCCACTGGTGCCCAATGGGGCGGCTGGCGTCCACCAGCAGCCGGTAGACCCACCCCTGGCCGCGCGAGGCCGCGATGGCGTCGGGCCGGGTGCCCGTCAGGGGATTGTCGGCGGCGCTTGCCTGCTGGTTCCAGTTGTAGCCGATGCCGCCTTCGATGTGCCACTGCAGCCCTTGCCAGCTGGGGTCGTAAATCGCCAACCAGCCCACCTGGGCAAAGGCACGCGGACTGAAGTATCCGCCATGGCCGGGGCGGTAGGCGTTGAGGTTACGTTGAAAACTGGACAATAACAGCTCGGGCCCCATCTGCAGCGACGGCACGCCGGCCACGGGTTTGAGCGCCCGTGCGTAGAGTTCGAATTTGCGGTTACTCGCGACCCCCGTGCCCGTGATCGACGCCGCGGTGGCCGATAAGGAGATCGCCCAGTCCTGCAACCGGTGGCGGCCACTGATGGTCAACCCCGTTTGCACAACCTGTCCCCATGCCGGGTCGTCCCCGCTGGCCGGCTTGCCGCTGAGGGCCAGAAGGCTCTCCTGCACGGGCTGGCGCGCCAGCGAGAGGCCCACTCCCCAGCGCTGTTCGTTGTAGCGGATGCCGATTTCCCCCAACAGCGGTCGCGCGCTGCCCAGGCCCGCGACCCCGTCGACGGAGGCGCGGCCCAGTCCCAGCCGTGTCGACCACCCACCACCGAGGTCCCGCTGCCACCATCCGTACCAGCCGATGCCTTGGGTCGAGCGGCTGCCGTCGTCGGCACTTTGCGCTTCGATGCGCAGGCTCAAACGGTCACGAAAACCCTGCCAACTCAGGGTCGTGGCGGGTATGTGTTGGGTGAGCCGTCCCTCGCCGGCCACGCCGCGTTTGTGCCGGCTCACCGTCTCAATGCGCATCTGCCAGCCCCCCTCTGCAGGAGGCGGCACGGCCGCTGTGTCGTTTGCCAATGAGAGCTGGCCGTCCGGCGCAACCGTGAGACGCGGGGAGCCGGCCGCGAGGGCCAAGCGGATCGGTGGCGCAACGAGCCGCGACAGAGGGCCGCTGTCGTTGTCGCGCTGTACCCATTGAAGCAAAGCGTCATGTCGCTGCAGTCGGTGCAGCGAAAAAACCAGCCCCTGCGCGCTCGATTCGCTGCGCGTCTTGCCGTACACCGCTGCGAAGAGCTGTGCCGCCTCGTCAAGGCGGTCAAGTCGGTATTTGACCCAGCCGAGCAGTTCCTTTGCGCCATCATCGAGCCCATCCCGCTGGGGATCCAGCACTGCTTCGGCGGCGGCCCAATCGCCGCGCTCGGCGTGGATTTGGGCGCGGTGAACCGCCAGACTGCCGCGGATGGCGCGGCCCGCTTCGGTGTTGGGGTCCATTTGGGCGAGCACCTGCTGCGCTTCATCGAGTCGCCCAAAACGAATGAGCACGTTGGCCAAAACCGCGTGGTCGCGATCGCTCTGGCCGAGCTCGGCGGCTTGACGGGCCGCGCGCACGGCCAACGCCTCGTCCCCGACATCGGCGGCCCAATATGCCAACGCACCCAGAGATCCCGTGTCGCCGTACGCGACCATTTCATCCCAGCGCCCCAGCAGGATGTCGATCGCGTCTTGCGTGCGCCCCTCGGCGTGGGCTTGGTGGGACCGGGCGACATCGGCGTCATAGACCGAGCGTGGATCGGGGGCGCGCCCTGTTGGCAACGCCGTGGTTGCAGCACTGGGTGTCGCCGCGGCAGAAGCGGGTATGCCCCGTCCGGGGGGCGTCAAGTGCTTGGGCGGATGTGCCGATCGCGTTGCACGCGGCGCTCGCGTCGAGGGCGTGCGCAGTGACGGGGAGTGACGCGCGCGCTCGGTCGGTTTCGCCGTCTGGTTGGTCGCGTCTTCGCTGGCCGTACGACCGTGGGTGGGCGACGTCCGCACCATCGCCGGGGCCCTGGGCAGCTCGCCACGCGGGCCGTCGATGCGCAGCGGTTGGGTGGTCCGCTCGAGGGGGCGCACGATCTCTACCGGACTTGGCAGGGGCCGAATATCGACACTGTCCTGTGCACTCCAGACCGAGGGCGCGATCATCAGGCCGCACAGAAGGGCCATCCGGTATCCAGTGTTCATGGCAGCTGGCGAGCGTTGGGGTGGGCGAGCGTGGCCAGCAGCATCAAGGTGCTGCCGTAGTAGTCGGCCGGGTCGATCACCGGCGTGGCTCCCGTGCCTGCTGCGGACGCACGCTGACCCAGACAGCGCTGCGCGACCCAGCGGACGGCGCGGTGGGCGCGCTGGATCGGATAGGCGGCGCGGTCACCCGTGGCCAAATCGATCCAAGCGGGTGCCTCGTCACTCGACCAAACCGTGAGATACGCTGTGAACAGGTCTCGGTCCGTGATGCCAGACCAGCACAAGTACAGCGGGATGCGTAGCGCATCGAAGCCGAATCGCCGCCGCGAGGGATCGTCGGGCAATCCCAGCCGCGCGTCGGGGTGCAGCACGATCCAGTCCGGAGGGACACCACCGACCATGGGGAATCGGCTCAAGGCAAGAAGCCGTAAACCCGCCGCTCGCACCTGACCCCAAACCGCTGCATCGTCCACGGATGCCAGTGCATCGATCGCCGGGTACACCCAATACGAGGGATTGAGCGTGTAACGCCCGCCACGCTCGAAGCCCTGCTGAGCGGGGAGGATCACGGGGCCGAACGGCGTGTTGGCAATGGACGCCTCCCGGATGCGGCGCGCCATGGTCCGCGCTGTGTCGATCCACTGGGGCTGCTTCCACCGTTGACCGGCCCGTACCAAGGCCCATGCGATCAGCAAATCGCCGTCGGTCGCGTTGTTCCAGTCGGGCACGCGCGGGGTCTTGTTGGGATGCCACTGCCACCCAAAAAGCCCATCGTCCCGCCGCAGGTTGCGTTGCGACCACTCCCAGATGGACTCGAACGTTGTGCGATCGTCCGCCATCAGTGCCAGCAGCATCCCGTAGCCCTGGCCCTCCGAGTGGCTGATATCGCCGTTACCTCGGTCGATGACACGTCCGTCTGCTGCCACAAATGCGCGCTTGTAGGCCTGCCAAGCGGCCGTCGGCAAGGTGCCACTCGCTTGCGAGGCGGCAGCCAGTCCGATCAGCACCATGCCCGCGATCCACCGTCGCCCACAGCGTGCGTAGGAAACGCAACGCTGGGCCAGCCACCGTATCCGCGTCATCGGGCTCATTGGGTTTGAGAGGTTCCGGCGTGCAGCCGCCGCCGAGCGCGTTGAAGCAGCAGCCGCCAGCTCAGCGTCGCCAACGCCGAGACGATCAGCAGCAACGAGACCAACATCAGCCATGGGTAATCCGACAGCAACCGACTCGACCAGGACATCGCCGGCTTTTTGCCGATGAACTCCCGATACTCCGCAGTGGCCTTGACGATGGCTTCGCCGTCAGGCGTCCACAACATCCCCGCGCCGTCCAATACCGTCCATACCGAGTGTTCGACCAGGCGAGCGGTTCCCTGCGCCAACCGCGGGCCGTCAGCGGCCGTCAAGACGGTGACGGGAACTTCGGCGGAAGGGGAAAGAAATTGAACGACGGCTGCACTGTCGCCCAACCCATCCCGTATCGCGACGTTCGCACGGACGTGCTCGGCGATCGAGGTCAACTGCAAAAGCGGGGTGCCCGGGCTGTCCGCCCAGCGCCGCAACCCCGTGCGCAGGTCGTTGCGCGTGCGCTGCCCGATGATCACGGACTGCCACGTGGAGGACGTGGTGAAGGCTTGCATTTCGGTGCGCAGTCGCTCGGGGAGGGTCGATTCCGGGCCAACGACGATCAGGCCTGCGCTTTTGCCGATGTTCGACCCGTCGTTCAACGCCACGCGCATGTGGCTCAGGGGTGCGCGATTGACCTGGCGCAGTTTGGCCGCGAGTGTCAAGGCGCTGCTCAGCGTCGCCGGTGAGTCTTCCGTGATCAACAAGGTCGTGCTCGCTCCGGTAACGTTGCGGGTGTAGGGCAATCCCTCGGCAGCGAACAGGGCGAGGTCGGGAACTCGCAGATAGTCTTCCGGATGAGGCAGTTCGATCCGGGAGTCCGGCAATATCGAGATCCACAAGTTGTCATAAAAGACCGGTACGCAGGCACCGCCCAAGTCGACCCCGATGACGTTGGGCTGCAGTCGCAGTCGATTTTTTCCGTCGCGGAGCGCGACCGTCGGCAGTTCCACCTGATAACGATAAACTTGCTCGCCTTGAAGATTTTGCAGTGGGATCGCCTTGACGAACTTGTCGTTGAGCAGAATATTGATGCCCGATTTCCGGTCGAAGCCGATGCCATAGGCGAAGCTGACTTCCATTTTCACGAACGTCTTGCCGGGATCGAGCATTTCGCGATGAAACCAGAAATCGATCTGGGCGGGCTCCGGATACCGTCCGCGCAACGTGGCGCCCTCGAAGCCCAGATTGACAAAACTCGTCCAACCGGGCCCATCGACCGTGGGGCGGCTGCGCGCCGCCTCTTCGGGTACGTCGACGGCCGCGATCAGGGCGTCCTGTCGGTCGGGTAGCGCAATCCCCGGCAGGTTGAGCACCGTCGCTGCTTGCAAGACTTCTTGCGGCGTCGTTCCCGATACGACCAGAATGGCGCGTGTCGGATCATCGTCGACGGGATATATGCCGAGGAAGCCGCCGGTGATGCGGCGCGCGATATCCGGGCTGATGTAGGGGGTGAGCTGGTCGCGGGTGCCGACGACGACGGCATCCCAGGCATCGTCACCGATCGACACCCCAGGAAAGCGTCGACCGTCGGTCGAAACGCCGTTCCCGGTTTTCGATAGCATTTGGACACGCACACTGACCGGCAGGTAATCGAAAATGCCGCCGATTGCTTGTGCGACTTGCCCCGCGGCGGACAATAAGTGTTGATCGGCGCTGCCGGCGCTGCGCGGTGGCAAAAACAGTTGCAGTTGATACCGGTTCATCCAAAGACGCCGGTCGAATATATCGGCGATCTTGGCCAGCGACGGTACGATGGGTTTGCGTGGTGCGCGAATCTCGAGGATCGACTGGACCGCATCGATCTGAGAGTACAGCTCCGGCGAGGAGGGATCCTCGCACTCGTTCGTGTAGTGATGCGCGGCGCGAAAACCGAGGGAGCGAAACCCGGAGCGCAGAGCGGAAATGGGAAGCCGAATGCGCGCCGCGTTATCGGGCTGCCCGGGGCGTACCGGTAGTTGCGCGATGACGCGGTCGTCGAGTGTTACCGCGAGCTGAGAGCGAGGGGTGAGGGAGAGCGATTGCGTGTAGTACAGATCGAGGCGGGCATCCGCAATGCTGAGTCGCTGAGGGATGGGAAGATCGAGCGTGCGCCGTGCGTCCGTGCCGCGAAGTTCGATGGGGGCGCGGTCGCCCCGGTTGAACCAGCCGAGTGGGAAGCGATAGCGGGACTGGTCGGCGTCCAGCTCGAGTCGTTCGGCTTTCTCGGGCTGCCCCTGGGCGGGTGCAGGGAGCAGTCCGCCGCCAACCAGCAAGAGGCCGATCGTGAGTGTGGTCGAGATCAGACGGCGCATGGTTACCCCGCGAAAAGCCTTTGGAGGATGCGTTGCCATTTCGGTGTTATGAGCGAAACAATTTTTTGCCACGCGAGACGTGTGAGGAACTGGAAATTTTCGGCCGCATGCGTGACCGCGAGCCGCAGCAAAAACGCAAATCCTTCAGCCAGGCCGATGCGGCGCTGACGCGCGCGTTGGTTCGCCGCGTGTAGATCGCTGTCGCCGTAGACCAGGGCGACGATCGCGCGCCGCTCCTCGATCGTTTGCGGAGCGAAACGCACGCCGATTTCCCACTGGCCGTTGGTCATCCGTCGCACGCGCACGACGGACGACGGCAGATCGGCAACGGTGTTGTCCATCGCCGGTATGGTGGCGCGTATCGCTCCCAGAGTGCCACGGGGCAGCGGTTGCGTCGCTGTGAATCGAGCGCCGCCATGACTGACGTCGAGAAAACGGAGCGACACGACGGTGTTGCCACTGTGCCATTCGGCGGTCGCGTCCAAGGACTCCGCAGGCACCCGGTAAGCGGAGCGTTTTTGCGCCTTTTCGAGCATGATGCCAATGGCCGCCATCGAAAAGATCATATTGATCGCCGCCAGTGTCATGGTCAGTGCGATGACGCCAAGATCTCCGGGGATCAGGATCAGCCGGATGACGCCGGCGATGACGCAAACGAAGCTGAAGAGGAAAATGGCGTAAAACGGTAGCGCAAGTTGTGAAATGAAGTCTTCGTCCAGACGTTCCCCTTTGGGGGTGACGGCAAAGCTGGGGGCATGGGGATGCCGAATCGTTGCTACGATCGATGGCAACGCGTGCATCGATTGTATCGTTTCGTACAACTCCGATATCAAAGGCCAGCGCGTCCGTCCGTACAGAATGTTCGATAGCATCATCGCGCCCAGGACGTGTGGCAGGGTGTACGCGAGCAAATCCATGGAAAAGTACGCATCGACGATGCGCAAACCGAACAGCAAATAAAGCGATGGCGCGATGTAAAAAACGATGCGCGCGAACGGGAAAAACCAGAAGAAAACCGAGGAGGTGTAAGCGAGCCGTTGGGGTATCGTCAGTTTTGGCTGTTTCCAGGGGTTCTTCAAGATGAGAATTTGCACCATCCCCTGGGTCCAGCGTGTTCTTTGCACGATGAAGCCACTGAACGTTTCTGGCTGTAATCCAGCGATCATCGGCTTGCCGTAGTAGACGCTATTGAGGCCGTGCTGTCCGTGCAAAGCCATCGCGGTTTCGGCATCTTCCGTGATGGTCTCGCCGGCGATGCCGCCGATCAGGTCCAGGTGGGCGCGTCGCAAAACTGCGGCGGACCCGCAAAAAAACGAAGCATTCCAGAAATCAAGCCCGTGTTGGATGACCGAGTAGAACATTTCGTTTTCACTCGGCATGCTCTCGTAGGTGCGCAGGTTTCTTTCCAGTGGGTCCGGATTGATGAAGTAGTTGCCCCTGAAAAATTCACCCCACCGCTCGCAGCGTCCCTGGCATGGGGGTGGTGAGCGCGCGCTTTGCCTGCTCGATGGTTTGTAGCAGGCGCAGCAGCAGACGCAAAAGAACCGCCACAAGGGGGCCGATGCCCCGCTTGGCGATCATGCGCAGCAGCCAGCGGATGTTGTAGCCGGCCGCGCACAGCACCGCGTGCAGCCGATCGCCCCGCTCGCCCTTGAGGTGACAGCGATCCATGCGGCAATCGGCCTTCAGGTGCCCGATGATGGGTTCGATGGCCTGGCGGCGCTTGAGCCGGCGCCGATCGGAGCGACTCAGGCACCGCCAGCGCCCGCGGTGCACGATGCGCACCTGTGGGTTGTCGGCCTCCACCCCGCGGTAGCCCAGGTCCACGTACACCTCGGTGGGAGCGACGGCGTTGTCCTGCATCAGGATGGTGGCCTGTTCGAGCTGCGCCCACAGGGTGTGTCCGTCGTAGGGATTGCCGTGAAAGGCGCGCGCACCCACGACCAGGTTGTGCTGCAGGGTGCTGGCCACACCGACCTTCACCCCGAACTCGTAGGGGCTGCGCGCCTTGCCTTTGCTGATGCAATCGACCTCCGGTGCGTGCCAGGCATACAGCTTGGGATGCCCTGCGTTGGCCTTGCGCTGGCGGCTCTGCGCCATGATCTGTTGCGCCTTGGCCAGCGACTCGCCCAGGGCCTCGCGTGCAGCCTGCGTCAGTGCCGTGGCTTTGCGCTCGATCTCGCGCGCCAAGCGTCCCACGATCGTGGCCTGGCGCTCGATGGTGCGGCGCAGCCGCTTGAACTGCCTGGCATGCGCGTAGCCGGCAGCCTTGCGCCGCAGTCGCTGCCCCTCCTTCGCAAAGGTCTGCTTGAGCTGCACCCCGGCGTTCTTGGCCGCCGCCACGAGCTTGACTCGCGCCACCTCCAGCAGCCGGCTGTCGCTGGGGTGGGCGATGGCCTTGTGCTGCACGGTGCTGTCCACCACCAGGTGCTCGAGCGCCTGCGGCTCGATGAGCTCGAGTTCGACCGCCACATTGATCGTCTGCGCCAGCAGCTCCTCCACCCCTTTCTTCCCCGAGCCACTGGCGAAACTTCACCAGCGTCGTGGCATCGCACGGCAGCCGATCCTCGTAGTAGGCACAGCCCGAGAAATACTGCCAGCGGGGCGTGTCTCTCCAGCGCTGCACCACGCCTTCATCGGACTCGTTGAAGGCGTGCTTGAGGTACAGCAGGCTGATCATGATGCGCAGCGGCACGCGCGGCCGCCCCGCGCGGCTGGTGCGCCGGGTGCGCGCGCGCTGCTCACCGAAGAGGTCGATCGCGTCGTCCAGCGCCTCGACAGCCTGGCTGCGGGGTGCGCGCGCCAGGCGCTGCGCGATCGCGTGCTCGAGCCGCTGCCACGGCATGCGCTGTGCCAGCACCGCCAGTGGGTGGCGCACATCGATCATGTGCTCCAGACGCAGCCGGAAAAAATCCTCGCTGTGCATGCACTCGGCCATGGTCAGAACTCCCAGCAACCGCGTCGAGGGTGGCAAAAAGCTGGGAGAAATTGTACCGCAAAACAGCCAAAAACGAACGCTTTATCAACGGGTTAGGAATATTTCAGGGGCGACGAAGTAGTGAGGGGTTTGGACGAGGAATAGTTTGGGATCTTGTAAGAAAAAGCCAACGGTATTTTCCAGAATATCGGCCGTGGGGACGTGATCCGCATCGAGAATGAGAACCAGATCCCCACGGCAGTGATCACGTAGCGCCTGGTTGAGGTTGCCCGCTTTGGCGTGCTCGTTGCGCTCGCGAGTCACATATATGGCGCCGACACGTTCGCACAGCGCTTTGAGCGTGCGATGCCGCTCCCAAGCTTGCGCACCGATATCGCGACGCTGTCGCCGTTGAACCGTTCCGCCGTCATCGCACAAATATACCTTGTAGCGTGATTTGGGGTAGCGGAGCTGGGTTGCGGCCAGCAGCGTGATTTCCAACAGCTCGGGGTCCTCGTTATAGCTGGGAATCAGGATGTCGACGGTGGGGAGTTGGTCGGGATCTCGGGGTAAAGGCGGTGGTTTGCGCTCGATTGGGTAGGCGTTGACGAACGCGCCGATCAGATAAATTGTCAAACCATACAGCTCGGCGGCCAATAACAGCAGCGCGCCAATAAAACTGAAAAAATCGTGATAGCTGATCGTATAGTTGATCCGCCAGGAAAAATAGCGCAACGACAGGAACACCGCGAGGGCAATCGCAAACAGCCGTAGCCAGGTGACTTCACGTCGCCGTTGGGTCTCCATGCGGTCGAACAGGCGCATGATCACGCCGAGTACGATCAAGCATGCAACCGCCATCACGGCTTGGGCCGTGCGCTCGACAGGTATCGACGCCAACCAGACCAGACCCAGCATCAGTCCAATCCAAAGGGCGCGCCGCGATATCAGGACGCGCACCCATCGGCGTGCCCGATGGGTCGGCACATGAAGCATTGGGGACGACACGGTGCGTCAGGGTCGGGTTCGGACTTGCGTGCTGGACTTGTCGATTTGCGGGGTATCGTTTGCAAGCCGACTGCTACCGCTGCTTACGAGGTCAACCGACTTCGGCGGCAGGGCGACGGTTTGGATAGTGGCGGTGGCCGGTTTTGCCCAGGAGCGGTTCTGCGTATCCGGCTGGCTGGCCAATGTCATGGGTGCCCGGATATTCTCGGCCACCGTGACGGTGCCCCGGTGGATGCGGTCTTCCACCCCGTCCGGAAACTCGGGGTCGGCGGGTCGGCGCTCCGGTATCACTTCCGTTTCGGTCTCCCCGCCGATGGGGGGGAGGGCTTTTTCGGTGCGCTCGTGGTGCGCATCCTGGGTATCGGTCTCACAGGAGGCCCGCGGTGAAGGGGGCACCGACGGTTCGTCACGTTGGGTGTCCCGCGCCGTCTGCGCCGACGAGGCGAGGGACGGGCAACCCTGTTGGGGAGCACCGGGTTTTGCGACCATCTGGTCAATTTGGCGCCGCAGCGAACGCAACTCCCGTCGCAGCAGCAGCGTGTCCCCGACGGCGAACGAAGCCAGCCCGAAAACGATCCCCCACAGGGGGCCGAGCAACAGCAGCGCGGTGAATGCAACGAGAGTTGTCAAAAAAGCGGGAATTTGTCGCATGGCACTCTGCACTCTCTGTCACGTCCACCTGTCGGACGTCGCGATTGTCGCGGTCAACGCGGGGGGCGCTGGACCGACGGGTTGAACGGCATGCGCCCCTCACAGATCGAGCACCGAGCCCGCGCTTGCGATTATACGACACTTTCTACATAGACGACTCGTTAAACTTTCTCAAAAAAAAGCCCGCCGGAGCCGGCGGGCAGCAAGCACCATGGGGTGCACACTACCAGGAGAGCGTTGCGACGGCGGCGCGGGGTGGGCGTAACGCCTGCGGTGCGCGGCGCCGCGTCGTGGGAAGCGGTGTCACTTGTAGCCCGCGCGATCCAGCATCTGCTGGACCTTGGTCAGGTTTTTCGCGACGACAGACAGCGGGATCGTGTCGGCCTTGAAGTTGTCGCCGCCGATGGCTTTGAGCGCCGGGTTGTCGATCGTCACGCCTTTGGCGGTCGGGAACTCGTTGTTACCGTTGGCAAAGTAGTCCTGCGCGAACGGGCTGGCGAGGAACTCCATGAACTGGATGGCGGCGTCGACGTTCTTGCTGTGGCGCGCGACCGCGGCACCGGCAATGTTGACGTGGGTACCGGTCGTGGCCTGGTTCGGGAAGACCACGCGCACGCGCTCCATCACTTTGCGGTCCTCGGGTTTGTCGGACTTGACCAGCCGCGCGATGTAGTAGCTGTTGGTCAGCGCCACGCCGCACTCGCCACTGGCGACGGCGCGGATCTGGTCCGTGTCGCCCCCCTTGGGCGGGCGCGCCATGTTGGCGACCAGGCCGTTGAGCCACGCCTGGCCTTTTTCGTCACCCAGGCGCTCGATCACGGTGGCAAACAGCGACAGGTTGTACGGGTGCGAGCCCGAGCGCGTGCACAGCAGGCCCTTGAGCTTCGGGTCGGCGAGCTGTTCGTAGGTGGCGACATCCTCGGCCTTGACGCGCAGCGGGTCGTACACGATGACGCGCGCGCGCGTCGAAAAACCGGTCCACGTCACGCCCTCGGGCGTGGGCGCGGCGCGCAGGTGCGCGGGGATGGCGGCGTCGAGCTTGGCGGACTTGATGGGGCGGAACAACCCCTGCGCGTCGGCGACCGCCATGCGCGCCGCGTCGACCAGCAGCACCACATCCGCGGGGGAGGCGGCACCCTCGGCCTTCAGGCGCGCGACAATGCCGGCATCGTCGCCGTCGACGCGTTTGATCTGGATGCCCGTCAACTTGGTGAAGTTTTGGTACATCACCTCGTCGGTCGGGTAGTGGCGCGCCGAGTACAGGTGCAGTACCTTGTCCTGCGCGTTCGCGGGGTTGATGCCGAAGACGGTAGACGACAGGGCCAGCACGGCGAGCGCGGCTTGACTGAGCTGGCGGCGCAGGCGGTTCGGACGAAGCGACATATCAAGACTCCTCAAAGAGAAGAAGGGGGAAGACGCAACGATTGGTCGATCGGGTAGAAGCCATCGGTTGCCTCGATATTACCACAAACGAAAATCATTCTCGTTATGAAAAAATCATCGCGCTTCGTCTCATCGGTCGAGGGCTGGCGTGGTGCCGCCTGGTCGCGTCGCCACTGGATCGGTGGCGGCATGGCATCCGCCCTGGCGGTGGCGCTGTGGGGGTGTGCGACGCCGCCTCCCGAGCCCGTCCCTGGCACGCTACCGCCCGCGGCCCCACCGGAGCCGCCTGCGCCGGTGCCAACGCGGCCGCCCCGGCTGGGCCTGGCGCTGGGGGGCGGTGCCGCGCGCGGTTTTGCCCACATCGGCGTGATCCAGGTGCTAGAGCGCGAGGGTATCCGCCCCGATCTGGTGGTCGGGACGTCGGCTGGATCGCTGGTCGCGGCTCTGTACGCGCACGGCCTGTCGGGTGCGGCGCTGGAGAGGGCCGCGCTGGAGATGGAGGAGGCGATGATCGCCGACTGGACGGTGCCGATCTTCAACCGCGGGCTGCTGCGCGGGGAGGCGCTGGCGCGCTACGTCCACCGCATGGTGCAGGGGCGGCTGATCGAGGCGATGCCGCTGCCGCTGGGGATCCTGGCCACCGACCTCGCGACCGGGCAGCCGGTGCTGTTCCGCCGCGGGGACACGGCCACCGCCGTGCGCGCCTCGAGCGCGGTGCCGGGCGTGTTTTCGCCGGTGTCGATCGCTGGCCGCGCTTATGTGGACGGCGGGCTGGTCGCGCCGGTGCCGGTGGAGCAGGCGCGCGAGATGGGGGCCGAGCTGGTGCTGGCTGTCGACATCAGCAGCCCGCCGGCGCCGCTGGCACAGACCGACCCGGTGCGCGTGCTGCTGCAGACGTTCACGATCATGGGGCAGACGATCAACCGCCACGTGCTGGCGCGCGCCGACGTGGTGGTGCGCCCGGCGCTGGACGGCGTGGCCAGCACCGATTTCGCGGCGCGCGAACGCAGCATCGCCGCAGGCCGCGCGGCGATGCAGGCGGCGCTGCCGCGGCTGCGCGAGCGGCTGCAGGCGCTGCGGAAGCCGCTGGCCGCCGCGCCCAACGGGCGCTGAGACCGGACGGGCCGTCGAGGGGTTGCGCGTCGGCAAAAAAAACCCCGCCGAGCGGCGGGGCTGTGAAGGGTCCCTGAAAGGGATTTCGAAGAGACCCGAGGAGACAACTCGAAGCAAATCGTGGCCGTTCAGGCGGCGCTGCGGCGGCTGCGCGCCCCGGCACGGGGGGCGGGCGTGTTGGCGCGCACCGCCTGTTCGGCGAATTCGGTCATTTTCTGGGCGTTGCTCTCGGCAAGCGCCGACGCCTGCTGCACCGCCCGCTGCACCGTTTCCATCGCCACCGCGGCGGCCTGCACGGCGTTGCGCATCGCCTCCACCGCGGCCTCCGTGCCGGCGGGGGCGTTGCGGGCGATATTGTCGGTCACGGCCTGCACCTTGGCCTGCAGATCGTGCGCCTGCTGCTGGGCCGCCTCGGCGAACGCGCCTTGGGTGCTGGCGGCGATTTCGTACAGCTGGCGGCTGTAAGCGATGGCCTTTTCGGCCAGCGGCTGCAGCAGCGCGGCCTGGCGTTGCAGCAGTTCCTGCGCGTCCTTGGCCGACAGCAGCGCCAGCGTCTGGTCGGCGGCGTCGCGCAGCGCCGCACGTGTGGCCTGGAGATTGAGCTCGACGAGCTTTTCCACCCCCTCCACCGCTTGCCGCGTCAGACCAAACAGTGTCTCGATGTTGGCCTTGTGGGCGGCGGCCAGTTGTTCGGGGGTCAGCATCTCATCCTCCGTCTGTGGTTTGCCTTTGTTGCAATGCAACATTGGCAAAATTGTACCCACATCGCGGGGCGGTTGGCAAGGCCCCGCTGTCGGGTCCCGGTATCGGGGGCAATAGCGGGTCGGGTTGCGGAGTTGGTTGCAGCGCTGGTGCCCGGCGCATGCAGCCGACGCGCCAAGACGCCAGATGCGGGACCGGGGCCCGGAGGTCGGCGACGCGCACCCGGCCATCGCCGGCATCACGGGCATGGCACACTGCCGCGCCATGCAGGTGTTTTATGCCACCCAGTTCGTGCTGCCGCTGCCGCCGGGGCACCGCTTCCCGATGGCGAAGTACGCGCTGCTGCGCGATACGCTGGCCGGCGAGCCCGACATCCGCCTGCAGCAGGCGCCGCCGGCGAGCGACGGCGAGCTCGCACTGGTGCACACCCCGGCTTATATCGACGCGATCGAGCGCGGGACGCTGGCGCCGGCGCTGCAGCGCGAGATCGGTTTTCCGTGGTCGCCGGCGATGGCGGAACGCGCCCGCCGCTCCGTCGGCGCCACGATCCAGGCCTGCCGTGTGGCGCTGGCGGGCGAGGGGGTGGCGGCCAATATCGCCGGTGGCACCCACCATGCCTACGCGCACAAGGGCGGGGGGTTCTGCGTCTTCAACGATGCGGCGGTGGCGGCGCGGCTGATGCAGGCGGAGTGGGCGCGGCGCGGCCCCGGCGCGCGCGCGCGGCCGCTGCAAGTGGCGATCATCGACCTGGACGTGCACCAGGGCAACGGCACGGCCAGCATCTTTCGCGACGACCCGACGGTGTTCACGCTGTCGCTGCACGGGGCGCGCAATTTTCCGTTTCGCAAGGAACCCAGCGACTGCGACGTCGAGCTGCCGGACGGCTGTGGCGACGGGCAGTACCTGGAGGCGCTGGAGTGGGCGCTCGCCGAGCTGGAGCGGCGTTTTGAGCCGGGGTTGGTGATCTACCTGGCCGGCGCCGACCCGCACGAGGGTGACCGGCTGGGGCGGCTCAAGCTCACGGACGACGGCATGGAGGCGCGCGACCGGCGCGTGTTCGAGTGGGCGTGGCAGCGGCGCGTGCCACTCGCGATGGCGATGGCAGGCGGCTACGGGCACGATATCGCCACCACCGTGCGGGTGCAGCGCAACACGTTCCGTGTCGCGCTGGCATACTGGCGGCGCTGGCGTGCGGTGGCACAATCGTCGGCCGACGACGACAGGAGAGCGCCCCCGTGAGCAGCACGCCCCCCGCCGGTTCGCGCCCGCAGCCGTGGCCCCGATCCCACTACCGCGCCTGGCGGCCGATCGGCACGCGCTGGATGGACAACGACCTCTACGGTCACGTCAATAACGTCGTTTATTACAGCTGGTTCGACACGGCGGTCAACGGCTACCTGATCGAGGCCGGCGCGCTCGACATCCACGCGGGCGAGGTGATCGGGCTGGTCGTGGAGACGCAGTGCCACTATTTTGCGTCGCTCGCGTTTCCGCAGCCGGTGGAGGCGGGTCTGCGCGTCGCGCACATCGGCCGCTCCAGCGTGCGCTACGAGGTCGGGATCTTCGCCGCCGGCGCCGCGGAGACGGCCGCGCGCGGGCACTTCGTGCACGTTTATGTCGACCGCGCCAGCCGCCGTCCGGTGGCGGCGCTGCCCACAGCGCTCGCGCGCACCCTGGGGGCTTTGCAATGATTGCGCCGCAAACATCCGATACCCAGGCCGCGTCGGCGGCGGAGCCCCAACTCGATCCGCTGCAGGCGGCGGGGCGTGCGTCGGATCCCGCGCAGGTGGAAGCCGCGATCGTCGGACGCCGCTCGGTGCGGGCGTTTTTGCCGACGCCGGTGCCGCGGCCGCTGATCGAGCGGTTGCTGCGCGTGGCGGCGCGCGCACCGTCGGGCACCAACACGCAGCCGTGGAAGGTGTACGTGCTGCAGGGCCGCGCGCGCGATGAGCTGGTCGCGAAAGTGTGTGCCGCACACGACGCGATCCGTGCCAACCCCGCGCTGGCCGCCGAGTACCAAGAGGCGTACGACTATTACCCGCGCGAGTGGGTCAGCCCCTATATCGACCGCCGGCGCGAAAACGGCTGGGGCCTCTACGGGCTGCTCGGCATCGGCAAGGGCGACAAGGACAAGATGCACGCGCAGCACCAGCGCAACTTCCGCTTCTTCGACGCGCCGGTCGGCTTGATGGTGACGATCGATACGGTAATGGGGCGCGGCTCGCTGGTGGACACGGGGATGTTTTTGCAGAACCTGATGATCGCCGCACGTGCCCACGGGCTCGACACCTGTCCGCAGGCGGCGTGGAACCCCTACGCGCGCATCATCCTGCCGCACATCGGCGCGAGCGAGCGCGAAATGCTGGTGTGCGGGATGGCGCTGGGTTACGCGGATCCGGATGCCGTGGTCAACCGCTTCGTCACGCCGCGCGAGCCGCTGGAGCGCTTCGTGACCTGGGTCGAGTGAGCAAAAGAGGAGATAACGTGCACGTCGATTTTCTCGATGCGCATGAGAGGCATTGGGAGGACGCGGAACGGCTCTTTCGGGCACAGCGCTGGGCGAACGCGGACCATCTCTACGGTTTGGCTGCCGAGTGCGGGCTCAAGCGCTTGATGCTCGCCTTCGGTATGCCGTTCGACACGGCCAATAAGCGGCCCGAAAAAAGGGAAGACCGCGAACACGCCAATGGCATCTGGGCGCGCTTCGAGGCCTACCGCTGCGGCCACCATCGCGGCGCGGGCTATGTCTTGCCTGCCTACAACCTATTTGGCGACTGGAATGTTTCACAACGCTATGCCCATCAATCCCAGTTCGACCAAACTCGGGCACAGGGGCATCAAAGCGGAGCGGCCATCGTGCGTGCACTGGTGAAGAAAGCGCAACGAGAGGGGCTACTGCATGACGACCTTTGACCAGATCCTGCCCGAGGCATCCGCCATCCTCGGTGCGCACCGCGAAGAAATTCAGTCGCTCGATTGGCTGGTGATCAACCGCGACCTCAATGGCCGGGTGCGGTTCATCGTGCCGGAATCCGTCGAACGTGAAGCGTCTGTGCGGATCGTCATCGAGACGATCTACCGGGAATTGGCCGAACGAATCGCGCCGCACGCCTATCCCGTGACCTCGGGCATTTTGTATGAGCCGAGCCGCGATACGGTCTGCATGGGTGCCGCGAGCTACCCGCTGGAGGAATTCGACCGCGTCTGGGTCATCGACCGGCTGGCCACGGAGGGCAACTGGGCCAGCATCGCCCCGGAAGCTCAAGGGTCGCCGCGGGTGGTGTTTTTCTCCATCAAAGGCGGCGTGGGGCGCTCCACCGCGCTGGCGGCCACGGCCTGGAAGCTGGCACAACTGGGCAAACGGGTGCTGGTGCTCGATCTTGACCTGGAATCGCCGGGCTTGTCTACGAGCCTTTTGCCGCCCGAGCGGCAGCCCACCTATGGCATTACCGACTGGTTGGTGGAAGACCTGGTGGACAACGGCGATACCGTGCTGGAGAGCATGATTGCCACCAGCGAGTTGTCGCGGGACGGTGAGATTTACGTCGTGCCAGCCCACGGCGCGAAGCCGGGCGAATACATCGCCAAGCTGGGGCGGGTGTGGATGCCCAAAGTTGGCTCCGACGGCATGCATGAACCGTGGTCCGCTCGTCTACAGCGGTTGTTGCGCACCTTGGAAGAACGCATCCAGCCGGACATCATGTTGATCGACTCGCGCGCCGGGATCGACGAGGTCGCGTCCAGTTGCGTGACCGACCTGGGCGCCAACCTGATCCTGCTCTTTGCGCTAGATGGCAGTCAGACGTGGAACGGGTACCGGATTCTGTTCGATCACTGGCGGCGCGCTGGCGTTGCAGAGCAAATCCGAGAAAGGCTACAGATCGTCGCGGCGCTGGTGCCGGCGCACGCGTCGCCGACAGACTATCTAGCGGCCATGCGCGAGCATGCTTATTATGATCTTTTTCTCTATACCATGTATGACGAGGTCACGGCTGCCGAGACCGATGCCTGGAGTTTTGACCTGGGCAGCGAAGACGCGCCACATCGCCCCTGGGCCGTGCGTTGGCATAGTGGATTCGCAGCGTTGCAGACCTTGCACGGGAGGCTGACAGACATCGACGACGCTGAAATTCGGCACGTCTTCGGCGACCTGATCGGCCGGGTTGTCGCTTATTTTGGGTGGGGCGAAGGCTATCCACAGGTGATAGACGGAGGGACGTTTTGAACCATCAATCGATGCTCGGCGAAGCGCCCGCGCTGCGCGCGGCGATTCTTGCTGCCAAACTAAAAACGGATGATTCTGGCGAGACGCCCGACGCCGCGACGCTCTACGTCCCCCCTTCCCACTTGAAAGCCTTGCGTCTGGATGCCCATGTCATCGTAGGGGGGCGTGGTGTCGGCAAGTCATTCTGGGCTTCGGCTTTGCAATCTGAAGAGCTGCGCCGGTTGTTGGAGGGTGCCGCATCCGACCTGGCTGGCGTTACGGTGCGCCTGGGCTTCGGCGAGAAAGAAAACATCGACGCTTACCCGAATGCCGATGTTTTCACTAAATTCCTCGACCAAGGAGGAGACCCGTACGATCTCTGGCGCGCCGTGATCCTGCGCTGGGTGGCGGAACATTCGGGACACACCATTCCGCGCGACAACTGGTCAGCCACGGCCGCTTGGTTGAAGGAGGAACCTGAGGCGGCGGCGAAACTGATGCAGCAGCGGGGCGACTGGCGAGGCCTGATCGTCTTCGACGCGCTCGATCGCACCAGCAATGTTTGGCAGCGGATGGATGAGATCGTGCGCGGACTGTTGCGTACGGTGCTTTGGCTCAAGTCCTATCAGGGGCTCTATTCCAAAGTCTTTCTCCGCGAAGATCAGGCCGAACGTACCGTATTCAACTTTCCTGACGCCTCCAAACTCACCGCGACCAAGGCCGAACTCACCTGGGCGCGGCATGACCTACATGGGTTGCTCTGGCAGCGCTTGATCAATGCGCGTGACGCCCATGGCGCGCTAATGCGCCGCATCTGTCCGCATGTCCAACAATCCGGTTTTTGGCGCGTGGCCGATGAGATGAAGGTCGAATCCGCAGCGCAACGCAAAGCCTTCGAGTGCTTGGCCGGACCATGGATGGGGCGCGACAAGCGGCGGGGCGTGCCGTACACCTGGTCCGTGAGCCATTTGGCCGATGGTCAGGGGCGCACCTCTCCCCGCTCATTCTTGGCCGCCATTCGGCAGGCGGCGGAAGATTCCGCACATCGTTATCCGGAGCATGAATACGCGCTTCACTACGAAAGCATCAAGCGAGGCATTCAAAAGGCGTCCGAGATCCGTGTGCAGGAGATGGCCGAGGATTACCCGTGGGTGCCAGTCATCCTGTCCGAGCTGACAGGGCTGAATGTTCCGGTCGAATTCGAAATCATCCAAGCAAGATGGGCTGAGAAATTCCCCGGTGGCCCGCAGAGCATCCCCTCCGATCGCTTGCCCGCACAGCATTCGGCCCGCGGATGGGATGGGGTACGAGAAGATCTGCAACGTCTCGGGCTGATCGAAACCAAGCGGGACGGCCGCATCGATATGCCGGATCTGTACCGCGTGGGCTTTGGCCTTGGGCGCAAGGGTGGCGTCAAACCCGCGCGGGTTTGAGCTTTTCCATGACGATTCGTCGCTTTTCTTCGCGCACACGCCGGCTGGATGCCAGTTTCCTGATGTAGCATTTGGCCGGCGCCAAGGGCTACAAGCGCATTGCGGCTATTTCGGGAGATCACGGCTCTCGGGTGACAGTACGGGGTGGCCGTGCGGTCGCGGGTCCAGCTGACATTTGGGGTAAACACACCGAGTACCAACCGAGCTTTTTCCCGCACAACACAACGCTATTTAAACCCTGTTTCATGCGACGTGGGGCGCGCGACATGCGGTGGATCAATTGGCATGAAGCATGAAAGCGGGAGGAGGGACATGGCATCCGAGGCAACGACAGGGCGGCCGGCCGTGCTGGTGGCGCGGGCGGTGTTTCCGGAGACGATCGAGCGGCTGCGCGCGCACTTCGACGTCGAGACGAACGACGCGGACGACGAGTGGTCCCCGGACGAGCTGATCCGCCGCCTGCAGGGCAAGGCGGGCGTGCTGCTGACCGGCACCCAGCGCGTGGACGACGCGCTGCTGCGCGCGTGCCCGACGCTGCGCATCGCGGCGAACATGACGGTGGGCTACAACAATTTCGACGTCGTCGCGATGGACGCGCACGGGGTCGTCGGCACCAACACCCCGGACGTGCTGACCGAGACGACGGCGGATTTCGGCTTCGCGCTGCTGCTGGCGGCGGCGCGCCGCGTCACGGAGAGCGAGCGCTACCTGCGCGCCGGGCGCTGGACGCGCTGGTCGTATGACCTCTTCGCGGGGGCCGAGGTGCATGGCACGACGCTGGGCATCCTCGGCATGGGCCGCATCGGGCAGGCGATCGCGCGGTGCGGCGCGCACGGCTTCGGCATGCGCGTGCTCTACCACAACCGCCACCGGCTGGACGCGGCGATCGAGAACGACTGCCGCGCCACCTGGGTGGACAAGGACACGCTGCTGCGCGAGTCGGATCACCTGGTGCTGGTGCTGCCGTACACCCCGCAGAACCACCACATCATCGGTGCGGCGGAGCTCGCCCGCATGAAGCCGACGGCCGTGCTGGTGAACCTGGCGCGCGGCGGCATCGTCGACGACGCGGCATTGGCCCAGGCGCTGCGCGAGCGGCGCATCGCCGCGGCGGGCTTGGACGTGTTCGAGGGCGAGCCGCATGTGCACCCCGGTTTGCTGGAAGTCCCCAATGTCGTGCTCACGCCCCACATCGCCAGCGCCACCGTGCGCACGCGGCGCGCGATGGCGGATCTGGCCGCGGACAACCTGATCGCCTACCTCACTAAAGGGCGGGCGCTCACGCCGGTGAACCACCCCGCGCAGCGGCGCGGCTGACCGCGGCAGCCGCTTCAGCGACGCTACAGCGGGCGCGGGGCAGATCCGGTCCGGTCGAAGCCGGTCAAGGGGGCCGGTGGCCGGGAATGCGGAACTCCGAAACGGGCGCGGAATCGGTTTCCGATAAGCTATCGAGTCAGGACGGCCGCCGCGATCGGCAGTTGCGGCGGCTCCTCGTTCTCTGCGATCCATCCCGCCCAACATGACGCATCCGCATTCTCACTCGCCGTCCGATGGCGGCATGGGTGTTGCTGAGCGCGCTGCCTTCGTTGCGCTGCCCGCCGCGGCGCTGGCGTGCGTGCTCTGGTTGTTGACCCACCACGAGCTGCCGCTGGCGGAGCGTTGGTCGTGGGTGCCCAGTGCGGGCATCGAGTGGGCGTTTTGGATCGATGGGCTGTCCGCGCTCATGTTGTTGATGATCACCGGTGTCGGGACCGCGGTGTTCGTGTATGCCGGTGGCTACTTGGCGGGGCACCCCCACCAGCGGCGGCTGTACGTGCTGTTGACGCTGTTCATGGTGGCGATGATCGGCTGTGTCACGGCGGACAACCTGATCACGCTGTTTCTTTTTTGGGAAATGACCAGTTTGGTGTCGTTCCTGCTGGTCGGCTTCCATCATGAAGACGCTGCGAGTCGCCGGTCGGCACAACAGGCATTACTGGTCACGGGCAGCGGAGGGTTGGCGCTGCTGGCGGGCTTCATCCTGCTGGGCCAGGCCATGGGGACGACGAGCATCAGCACGATCGTCGCGCAACTGCCACAGGTGCCGCCGTCCACCGGCCTGACGGCGGCGCTGGTGCTGATTGGGGTGGGGGCGTTCACGAAGAGCGCGCAGTTTCCCTTCCACTTTTGGTTGCCCAACGCGATGGCAGCGCCCACCCCGGTGTCGGCCTACCTGCATTCGGCCACGATGGTCAAGCTGGGGGTGTATCTGCTCGCGCGGCTGGATCCTGGCTTCGGCGAGTGGGCGCTGTGGGAGTGGACACTCAAAGCGGTGGGTTCGCTCACGGCGGCCTGGGGGATGGTGCTGGCGCTGCGCGAGCGTGACCTCAAGCGCATTCTCGCGTGGTCCACGGTCGCGACGCTGGGCACGCTGGTCGCGCTCGTCGGGTTGCGTGGTGAGGGGGCCACGGTCGCGGTCGGTGCGCTGCTGCTGGCGCATGCGCTGTACAAGGCCCCGCTCTTTTTTGTGGCGGGCAATGTCGACCATGGCACCGGCACCCGGGTGATCGACCGGCTGGGCAACCTGCGCCACGCGATGCCGTGGACGGCGGCGGCGGCGCTGCTCGCGGGGGCGTCGATGGCGGGCATGCCCATGTCGTTTGGCTACATCGCCAAGGATGCGATCCTGGCGGCCAAGGGGGCCGAAGGGGTGTTTGCCTTCGCGCGGGCGGCCAATACCGTGTTCGGCACCATCGCCGTCGCGGTGGCGGCGGTGGCCGCGATCCGCGTCTTTTGGCGTCATCCGGGGACGAACGAGACGCCTCCTGCGCACGAAGGCGGCGCGGCGCTGGTGCTGCCGCCACTGGTATTGGCGGGCGTCGGGGTCTTGTTGGGGTTGTTCCCTTTCGTCGTGCAGGATCTGATCGCCCAAGCCTCCGTGGCGATGACGCCGGGGACGGAAGCGGTCGTCGTGGCGCTGGCGTTGGAGGTGGGGCCGTCGTTGGTATCGGTGGCGGTGACACTGGCGGCGGGGCTGGGCCTGTTTTTCCTGTGGGATCCGCTGCATCGGTTGTTCGAACGCTTGGCCGTGCGAATGGCCCCGTGGGGGATGGCGGCGCATTACGAACGGGGCCTGCGCGCCATCCCCGCGCTGGCCGCGGCTGCCACGCGCGGTCTGCAGCACGGTCGCCTGCCCGGCTATGGGGTGACGATGCTGGCGGTGGTGGCGGCCGCCGTGGGGGGGGTACTGTGGTTCGGCACCGGGGCGTGGACGTGGCCGCAGTGGGTACCGCCGGGATGGGGGTTTGCCGGGGCGTGTGCACTGGTCGTCGCCGGAGCGGTGCTGGCGCTGTGGCCGCGCGATCGCCTGGTTTTGCTGCTGGCCGCGGGGCTGGTGGGCTACGGCAGCGCGATCATTTTCCTGTTTGCCGGGGCACCCGATGTGGCGATGACGCAGTTCGTCGTGGAGTCGGTTTTCGTGATCGTCGTGGCCTCGGTGTTGCTCAAGCTGCGCCGCTGGGGCTACGGGCAAGGGTTGGCCGCACCGCAGCCGTGGCGCTGGCGGGCGTCGGTGGCGGTTGTGCTGGGTTTGGCAGTGGCGGCATGGCTGCTGGTGAGCGTGGCGGTGCCGTTCGATCCCACGCTGTCGGCATTTTTTTCCGCGCATAGCGTGCCCGATGCCCAGGGACGCAACGTCGTCAACGTGATCCTGGTCGATTTCCGTGCGCTGGATACGCTGGGGGAAATCTCGGTGGTGATGCTGTCGTTGCTGGCGGCGTGGCCGCTGTTGCGTTCGATCAAGGCGAGGGACCGCGGCCACTCGCAGGCGGGTTCGGCAGCGGAGGAGGTGCGATGAAAACGCGCTCGGTCATCCTGGACGTGGTGTCCGGCCCTTTGTATTGGCTGATGCTGGCCGCGTCGGTGTGGGTGTTGCTGCGCGGGCACAACGAGCCCGGTGGCGGCTTCATCGGGGGGTTGCTGGCCGCTGCGGCATCGGTGTTGTGGTCGGTGGCGCGGGGCAGCGATGCCGCGCGGCGGCGGCTGCCCTTGGCGTCGCCGCTTCGGCTGGCGACGGTGGGCGTGGCCGTAGCGGCGCTTGCCGGGGTGCCCGCGTGGGGTCGGGGTGAGGTCTATCTAACCCACCTGTGGGCCACGCTCGGTTGGGGGGCGCTCACGCTGCCGGTATCGACCGTCCTGCTGTTCGATCTCGGGGTGTACTTGTCGGTCTGGGGGGCGCTGGCCGGTTACGCGTTGGCGCTGCTGGAGCTCAGCGGTGTGCGCGATACGGCGCAAGGAGGGGAATCGTGATCTGGGTATTGGCTGTCGCGGTGGGGGTTTCGATCGCGGCAGGGGCCTATCTGGCGTTGTCGCGGGATCTGTTTCGCGCCGTGGTTGGACTGGCGATTCTGGGCAGCGCCGTCAACCTGGCCCTGTTCGCCTCGGGGCGTTTGGGGCCCACCGCCCCGGCGGTCGTGCTGCCGGGCGAGACGGTGCTGCACGAGGCCGCCAATCCGCTGCCGCAAGCCCTGGTCCTGACGGCCATCGTGATCGGCTTTGCGCTGATGTGTTTTTCGCTGGCACTCGTGCTGCGCTTGATACAGCGCGTCGACACCGATGACGTGCTCGCGCTGCGGGACGCGGAGCCGGTGCCGACCGATGCCATCAAACCGCCGCGGGCAGATCCGGCGACGCAGCCGACGTGGCCACCCACGGGCGGCAGTGCCGAGGGAGGGCGGGTGTGAGTGCGCTGGCCATCTCTCCCGTGCTGGTGCCGCTGGCCACCGTCGTGGCCACGGCGTTGACCGCACAGCGGCCCCGCTTGCAGCAGGTCCTCAGTTTGGGTGGGGTTGCGGTCTTGTTGGCCTGTGCCTTGGCGCTGCTGACCCGGGCGGCAGCGGACCAGCCTATCGAGGCGGTGTTTGGCGGCTGGGGCGAGCCATTCGGGATTGCCTTCGTTATCGACCGGGTCGGGGCGGCGCTGGTGGTGATCACCGCGATCATGGGTCTGGCGGCGCTGCTGTTTTTGCTGAGTGACGCCGACACCCAGCCGCGCCACCCCCTGCTACTGCCGCTGATGCATGGGGTGCTCGTCGGTGTCGGCGGGGCGTTTGCCACGGCCGATTTATTCAATTTGTACGTGTGGTTCGAGGTGATGTTGATCTGCGCGCTGGGGCTGTTCGCCATCGGCGGGCGCACCGACCAGCTCGACGCCACGTTCAAATATTTCGTGCTCAATTTGTTGGGCACGCTGCTGCTGCTGATGGCGGTGGGGATGGTGTACGCGGTGACGGGACACCTCAATTACGGGGCGATCGCGCAGGCGCTGCCGGGCGCGGCCCCTTGGCCCACTGCGCTGGCCTTCACCGGGCTGCTGCTCGCGTTTTTGATCAAGGCGGGGGCGTTTCCGCTGTTCGCGTGGTTGCCGGCGTCGTATCACACACTGCCCGCGCCGGTGCTGGCGCTGTTTGCCGCGCTGCTGACCAAGGTGGGGGTCTACGCGGTGTTGCGGACGCTCGCGGGTATTTTCGTCACCGCGCCCGCGCTGCTGTTCGAGGTGCTGGGTTGGATTGCCGTGGCCACGATGCTCTTTGGCGTGCTAGGGGCGGCTTACCACTGGGACATGCGGCGGATCCTGGCGTTTCACATCATCAGCCAGATCGGCTACATCCTGCTCGGCGTCGCGCTGGCCAGCGAGGCCGGGCAGGCGGCCTCGCTTTTCTACACGCTGCACCATATCGTCGTGAAGGCCAACCTCTTTTTGATCGCGGCGATGGTCTGGCGCCTCACCGGCAGCTATGACTTGCGCGACATCGGCGGCCTGTATCGCCATCGCCCAGCGTTGGGCGTGCTGTTTTTGATCCCGGCGCTGTCGTTGGTGGGAATTCCGCCGCTGTCCGGGTTCTGGGCCAAGCTGTGGGTGCTGCAAGAGGCCCTGGCGCAGGGGCGCGTGGCGTGGACCGTGGCGGCGCTGTTGGTGAGCGTGCTGACGCTGTACTCGATGATGAAAATTTGGATGGAAGCGTTCTGGAAACCGCATCCGCAGCCGTCATGGCAGCCACCCGCAGGGGCAGACCTGAGGGCCGCCTGGGCGGTGACGGTGGGGTTGGCGCTGATCACACTGGCCATCGGCGCCTACCCGGAGGCGCTGCTCGCTTACAGCCTGGCGGCCGCCGAAACCTTGGGGGGACGTTGACATGACGTGGGCACGCAAGGCTGGGTGGGTCGCCGTGCTGGCGCTGCGTTTTCTCACGGCGGTGGTGGTCTCCGGCCTCCAGACGGTCAGGGTGATCGCTCGGGCCAGCGTGGGCTCGCGCCGGGCACCGGCGGCGGCGTTCGTACGCGTGCGCTTCGCGCCCATGAGCGCGCAAGGTGCGGCGCTGTTGGGCTGTATGGTGACGTTGACCCCCGGCACCACGACGCTGGACATCGATCTGGCGCGGTGCGAGTTGTTGTTACACGTGCTCGATGCGTCGGACACGGATGCGCTCGTGCAAGGCATCCGCCGCGACTTCGAGCCCGCGCTGGTGGCGTTATTCGGAGAGGAACGGGCATGAGCGTGGTGCTCACGATCGTGGTGTTGGCCGCGTGGGTGGCGACGGGGCTGGCGACGTGGCGCCTGGTGCGCGGCCCCACCCATGCGGATCGGGTGGTGGCGCTGGATATTTTTCTTGCGGCGGCGGTGGTGTTGTGCGTCGCCGCGGCGCTCTTGACCGCGCGCACGGTATTCCTGGACGTCGCGATCGGTTTGGCACTCGTCGGGTTCGTGGCCACGGTGGGATGGGCGCGCTTCGTGGAAGAGAGGGGCCGGAAATGACGGTGTTGGCGGCGGTGCTGCTGGTGTCGGGGGCCGTGTTGCTCGTCATCGCGGCTTGGGGGGTGGTCGCGCTGCCCGATGCCCTGACGCGCCAGCACGCGGCCACCAAGGCCGGCACGCTGGCGGTGGCGCTGGTGTGTGGGGGGGCGGCGCTTGCCCTGGCCGAGACCGCGTGGGCCTGGCGCTTGGTGCTGATCGTGGGCTTTTTGCTCGCCACGCTGCCGGTGGCGTCGAACCTGCTGGCGCGTGCCGCTGTGCGTGAGAGTGCACTGGAAGACGCGGCCGACCGCGCCGCGCGCGTGGGCGACGCAGAGCCCACCGGTAAGAACGCCGCGACGGGGGTGGTGCCGCGCTGAACCGCGGGGCGGGCGTGATTCGTTCCCCCGCCACCCCGGGGGAGGGATGCGCGTTCGAGCGGGGCGCGATTTCTTACAATCCGTCTATTTCCCGAATCCTGCCAACCGCGGCCACGCCTGGGTCGCGCGTCCCTCCCCGAGCTTGTCCCATGGCCGCGTTGCCGCTGATTGTCTCGTTGCCGCTGCTGGTCGGCACCACGCTGACGTGGTGGCTTGCCGCGCGCTCACGCCGCGCGGTGGCGTTCGCCGCTGCTGCCGTTACCGCCGTCAGCCTGGCATGGCTGCTTTCGCTGGCTCCGACGGTCTGGCGGGGCGAGGCGGTGCAGTTCTTCTCCCCGTGGGTAGACGACTTGGGGTTGCACATCAGCTTCCGGCTCGACGGGCTGTCGCTGCTGTTTGCGGGGCTGATCACCGCCGTCGGTCTGCTGATCATCCTTTACGCGGGGTATTACCTGGGCCCGCAGGACTCGGTCGCCAAGTTCTTCGCGGTTTTGATGCTGTTCATGGCGGCGATGCTGGGCGTGGTGCTGTCGGACAACCTGCTGCTGCTGGTCGTGTTCTGGGAGCTGACCAGCGTCTCGTCTTTTCTGCTGGTCGGGTACTGGAGCCACCGGCCAGACGCCCGCAGCGGTGCGCGCCAGGCGCTTGCCATCACGGGGGGCGGGGGGCTCGCGATGCTGGCGGGCTTCGTGCTGCTGGGCCAGATCGCCGGGACGTTCGAGATCAGCGAGATGACCGGCCGCGCCGCCGAGATCCAGGCCGATCCGCTGTTTCTGCCCGCGCTGCTGCTGATCCTGCTCGGGGCCTTCACGAAGAGCGCGCAGTTCCCTTTCCACTTCTGGTTGCCCGATGCGATGGCCGCGCCGACACCGGTGTCGGCCTACCTGCACTCGGCGACGATGGTCAAGGCAGGCGTCTTCCTGCTGATGCGGCTGCACCCCGTGCTGGCCGGGTCGGGCTGGTTCGAAGCGATCGTCACCACCGTCGGGGCGGTGACGCTGCTGTTTGCCGCGACGATCGCGATCTTCAAGCACGACCTCAAGGGGCTGCTGGCGTACTCCACGGTCAGCCACCTCGGGCTCGTCACCTGTCTGGTCGGGATGGGCACGCCGCTCGCGGCGGTGGCGGCGGTGTTCCACGTCCTCAACCACGCGGCGTTCAAGGCGTCGCTGTTCATGGTGGCCGGCATCGTCGACCACGAGACGCATTCGCGCGACATGCGGTGGCTTGGCGGGCTCGCGGCGCTGATGCCGTGGACGGCAACGCTCGCGGTCGTGGCCGGGGCGGCGATGGCCGGCGTGCCGCTGACCAACGGCTTTTTGTCCAAGGAGATGTTCTTCACCGAGGCGGTGGCGGGGGTGGCCGCCGGCGGGTGGGGCGTGTGGCTGCCGGTCGTGGTGACGCTTGCCGGGGTCGCCAGCGTGGCCTACTCGCTGCGCTTCGTGCACGATACGTTCTTCCACGGGCCACTGGGGGACGTGCCCAACCGGCATCCGCACGATCCGCCGCTGGGCATGCGGCTGCCCGCGACGCTGCTGGTCGGGGTGTGCCTGGTGGTGGGCGTGCTGCCGGCGACGGTGGCGGGGCCGCTCGTGGACGTGGCGGCGCGCGCGATGGTGGCGCGCGAGCTGCCGCCGTACCACCTGGCGCTGTGGCACGGGTTCAACGTGCCGCTGCTGATGAGCGTCGTCGCGCTCGCGGGCGGTGTGGCGGTGTACGCGGCGTTCACGCGCGGGCGGCGGCTGCACGGCGTGGTGTCGGAGGCGTGGTTTGGTCCGTTGACAGGGCGGCAACTGTTCGAACGCACAGTGGATGCGCTGTTCGGGGCGGCTGGGCGTGTCACGTCGGCGCTGGAAAACGGCTCGCTGCAGCGCTACTTGGCGTGGCTTATCGGGTCGGCCATCGTTGTGGCGGTGGTCACCTTGTTGGACGCGGGTATCGCCACGGGGGCACGGCCGCGGTTGCCGGCCAACCCGTTGGCGGTAGCGGTGTGGCTGCTGCTGGCGGCCGCGTGCGTGGCGCTCGTCTGGACCCACCACCGGCGCTTCCAAGCGGTGATACTGGTCGGCGTGGTTGGTTTGGTGACGTCGCTGACTTTCGTCGGACTGTCGGCACCGGATCTGGCACTGACGCAATTGTCCGTCGAGGTGGTGTCGACCGTGCTGCTGTTGATGGGGTTGGCGTTGCTGCCACAGCACTCGCCCCGCGAATCGTCGGCCGACCGACGCTTGCGCGACGCCGTATTGGCGCTCGTTGGAGGCGCCGGTATCGGGTGGATCGCGTGGGTGATGCTCACGCGCGATTTCCACTCGATCAGTTGGTATTTCCTCGAAAACGCGTTGCCCCTGGGCGGTGGGACCAACGTCGTCAACGTCATCCTGGTCGATTTCCGCGGCTACGACACGTTCGGCGAGATCACCGTGCTGGGCATCGCGGCGATAGGGGTACTCGCGCTGATGGAGGGGATGCGGGCCGTGCGCCCGCCCGTGGACGCGCAAGGCCGGCGCTGGACGTTTGCGGCCTCCCCGCTGCTGCTGCGCATGGCCGCTTCGATCGTGCTGCCCGCGGCGTTGGTGGTGGCCGTATACATCTTCTTGCGCGGGCACAACATGCCCGGCGGCGGTTTCATCGCGGGCCTGATCACCGCCGTGGCGCTGGTGCTGCAATACATGGCCCTGGGCCAGGAGCGCGTCGAGGCGCTGTTGCGCGTGCAGGGGGGCCGCCGTTTCGTGCGCTGGATCGGGTCGGGCTTGACGGTGGCCGGCGTCACGGGCGCGGGCGCCTTCGTGCTGGGGCGCCCCTTTCTGACCAGCGCGCACGGCCATCTGCATGTGCCGTTGTTGGGTGAGTTGCCGCTGGCGTCCGCCGCGCTTTTCGATCTTGGCGTGTACGGCACCGTGGTGGGGGCGACGCTGCTGACGATTTCGGTGCTCGGAGCCGCCAGCCACGCCCCGGCAGCCAGCCAGCACGAGCCCGGGAGTGTTTCATGAGCATGGAATTTCTGGTGGCCACGGGCATCGGCTTGGTGACCGCTTGTGGCATCTACCTGCTGTTGCGCGCCCGCACCTTTGCGGTGGTGTTGGGTTTGTCGTTGTTGAGTTACGCGGTCAACGTGTTCATTTTCGTGATGGGGCGGCTGTGGACCGACGCGCACCCCATCCTGGTGGGCAACGAGCCGGTGGCCGACCCGCTTCCGCAGGCGTTGGTGCTGACGGCGATTGTCATCGGCTTTGCCACCACGGGGTTCGTCGTGGAGTTGGCCCTGCGCAGCCGGTACGAGACGGGCAGCGACCATGTCGACGGTACGGAGCCCGGTGTGCGGCGGGCGACCGATTTGCCCGGCACTGCGCGTGAAGGGGAGGTCGCGTGATGGGGGCGGCGCTGGTGGCTTTTTGGGAGCAGCACGCGCCGATACTGCCCGTGCTGCTGCCGTCCTTCACGGCCATGCTCATGCTGCTGCTGGGCGATCACGGCGGGCTGTCCGCCCACGGGGGCGGACGCGGTGGGCAGGGGCTATCGTGGCGCCGGCGCGTCAGTCTTGGGTCTGCGTTGCTGGGGCTGGTGCTTGCGGTCGGGCTGGTGTGGCGGGCCGCGGCGGGTTCGCTGCAGGTGTACGAGCTGGGTGAGTGGCCCGCCCCGTTTGGTATCGTGCTCGTGGTCGATCGGCTCGCGGCGCTGATGGTGCTGCTCACGCAGCTCGTGGCGGTGCCGGTGTTGTGGTACGCCTGCGGTGGGTGGGATACGCGCGGGCGGTACTTCCATGCCATCTTCCACTTCCAGCTGATGGGGCTCAACGGCGCTTTTCTCACGGGCGACCTGTTCAACCTGTTCGTTTTCTTCGAGGTCCTGCTGATCGCCTCCTACGTGCTGTTGCTGCACGGTCAAGGACGTGAGCGTGTGCGCATGGGGGTGCACTACGTGGTGCTCAACCTCACGGCGTCTTCGTTGTTTTTGATCGGACTGGCGATGCTCTATGCCGTCACCGGCACGCTCAACATGGCCGACGTGGCGCAGCAGGTGGGGCGGCTGGAGGGCGATGCGCTCAAGCTCGCCCAGGCAGCGGCGGCGATCCTGCTCATCGTCTTCGGTCTCAAGGCGGCGCTGCTGCCGCTGTATTTCTGGTTGCCTGGCACCTACGCCGCCGCCAGCGCCCCGGTGGCTGCGTTGTTTGCCATCATGACCAAGGTCGGCGTCTACGCCATCGTGCGCGTGCACTGGGTAATTTTCGGTATCGACGCGGGTGGGGCCTCCCTGACCGTGCAGCCGTGGTTGTTGCCGGTGGCCTTGGTGACCAGCGTGCTGGGGGTGCTGGGGGCATTGGCGGCGCACACGCTCGGTCGGTTGATCGCCTATCTCACTGTCTCCTCGGTGGGAACGATCGTGACCGGGGTTGCCTTGTTCACACCCCAGACGCTCTCGGCCGCGCTTTATTACACGCTACACAGCACGATCGTCATCGCGGGCTTGTTTCTGTTCGCGGAACTCGCCGCGGCCCAGCGCGGCGCGATGGGCGACCGCCTGCAACCGGCGCCCGCGGTGCACGAGCCGGTGTTGCTGGGGGTGATGATGCTGTTCGGGGCGGCATCGGCGGCCGGGCTGCCGCCGCTGCCCGGTTTTCTGGGCAAATTGATGCTGCTGCAAAGTGCGGTCGGCCTGCCTGAACAGTCGTGGGTGTGGGCCGTCGTGCTGGGGGTGGGCTTTCTGACGCTCTTGGGTTTGGCACGGGCTGGCGTCGTCATGTTTTGGCACGTCGAGCCCGTAGAGGCACCCCGCGATGCGTCGGGGACCAGCGTGCGGCTGCTCGCCGCACCTTGGGCCTTCATGGCGCTGACGGTCGTGCTCACGGCCGGCGCAGCGCCGGTCAAACGGTATACCGATGCGCTTGCCCAACAGCTCACGGACAAACCGGGTTACGCGCGGGCGGTACTGGCGCGGCAGGGCGGGCCCGCAGTCCCCACCACCCGGCCCTACGATGGCCGACGACCCGCCTCGACCGTGCCCGCTCACCCTGTGCAGGAGTCTGCCCCATGACGCCTCCGCTGTGGCAACCCGTGCGTCCTGGCACGCCACCGACCGGCTGGCGCCGCTGGTTTCCCCATCCCGTGCTGTCGCTGATGCTGGGAGCGGCGTGGATCGTCCTCGTGCACAGTACGGCCCCGGCGCACGTACTGACCGCGCTCATCCTGGCGTGGGCGTTGCCGCGTGCGCTGGCGCCGTTTTTGGGTGACGCAAGCCGCCTGCACTGGCCCACGGCGGTGCGGCTGCTGCTGACCGTTCTGTGGGACATCGTTGTCGCCAACGTCACCGTGGCGCGACTGACGTTGGGGTCGATGCAACGGTTGCGCCCGGCGTGGCTGCGTGTTCCACTGGCCAGCGCGCATCCCCGGGTCAATGCGCTGTTCGCCAGCATCATCACGACGACGCCCGGTACGGTATCCGCGGTCATCGACGAGGCGCGCGGTGTGATCTGGGTGCACGCACTCGACGCAGGCGATGATCCCGCGGCCATGATCCGCGAAATGAAATCCCGCTACGAAAGCCCGCTGCTGCGGATTTTTCAGGTCGATTTGGGTGCCCAAGGGGCAGCCACTACGGGGGAGCAAGCGCAATGATCAGTCCCTTTTTGGCGTGGGCGCTCGACATCGGGACCGTGGCGGTGGCCATCGCGGTATTTTTGTGCGGCTGGCGTTTGCTGCGCGGCCCGGACGCGGCCGACCGCATTCTGGCGCTCGATACGCTCTACATGGGCTTGGTGGCGCTCATCATCCTGCTCGACATCCGTTTCGACACTGAGCTGCTGTTCGAGGCGGCGCTCATCGTCGCGGCGCTCGGGTTTGTTTCGACCGTTGCGCTGGCGCGTTACGTCAGCCGCGGTGACGTCATCGAGTAACGAGGGGTAAACCATGGCGACATGGCTCGAGAACGCAGCGGCAGTGTTGATCCTGGTTGCGTCGTTTTTCCTGCTGGTCGGCGCGATCGGTTTGGTGCGCTTTCCGGACTTTTACATGCGGCTGCACGCGCCCACCAAGGCGTCGACGCTGGGTGTCGGGGGGGTGTTGATCGCCTCGATGCTGGTCACCTTGGCCCACGGGCGCCCCGGCGTCGCAGAGCTGCTGATCACGCTGTTCGTCTTCGTGACCGCGCCGGTGTCGGCCAACCTGATGGCGCAGGCGGCGCTGCATTTGCGGCTTCCCTCCCGCGCCCCGGTGCCGCGGGACGTGGTGCCGGAGCGGCGCGCGGACGCCTGAGGGGGAGTTTCAGCCGGCGGCCAGCCCGCCGCATCCGCACGCCGCCGGCAGGTCGTAAAAGCGCCGGATGCCCTCCCACGCGTCCTCGGGCGTGTCGACGTAGGAGAACAACTCGAGGTCTTCGGGCGAAATGACGCCTTCCTCGACCATCGCGTCGAAGTTGATCAGTCGCTTCCAGTAGGCGCTGCCGTAGAGGAACACCGGCACCGGTTTGGACTTCTTCGTCTGCACCAGCGTCAGCACCTCGAACAGCTCGTCGAGCGTGCCGAACCCACCCGGGAACGCGACCAGTGCCTTCGCGCGCATCATGAAGTGCATCTTGCGCAGCGCGAAGTAGTGGAATTTGAAACGCAGGTGCGGGCTGATGTAGGGGTTGGGTTCCTGCTCGTGCGGCAGCAGGATGTTGAGCCCCACGCTGGGCGCCCCGAGGTCATGCGCCCCGCGGTTGGCGGCCTCCATGATGCCCGGGCCGCCGCCGGTGACGATGTAGAGACGGTCTGCCTTGGGGCACGACTGGCTGTAGGCGGCGACCAGCTGGGCGAAGCGCCGCGCCTCATCGTAGTAGTGCGCGTTGCGGCGCAGCGCTTCGGCGCGCCGCAGTTCAGCCGGGTCCCCGCTGGCCTGTGCGCGCTGCCAGATCGCTTCGGCCTCGGCCGGTTCGCGAAAGCGCGCACTGCCAAACACCACGATGGTGTTGTCGATCCCGGCCTCGGCCTGCCCGAGGTCGGGTTTCAGCAGTTCGAGCTGGAAGCGGATCCCGCGTGTTTCGCGGCGCAGCAGAAATTCCGGGTCGGCGAACGCGAGCCGGTACGCGTCGGGCGCGGGTCGGCTGCTGTCCTCCGACAGCAGGTGCATCTCGACCGCGGCATCGGCGAGCCGCTGGGCCTGCAGGTCGTGCGCGGGATCGTGCGGTGACATCAGACGCGTTTGCGGTATTCGCCGGTGCGGGTGTCGATCTCGATCTTGTCGCCCTGTTCGACGAAGATCGGCACCATCACCTCGAAGCCGGTGGCGATCTTGGCGGGCTTGAGCACCTTGCCCGACGTATCGCCCTTGACGGCCGGCTCGGTCCAGGTGACCTCGCGCACGACGCTGGTGGGCAGTTCGATCGAGATCGCCTTGCCTTCGTAGAACACCACCTCGGCGGCCATGCCGTCTTCGAGGTAGTTGAGCGCGTCGCCCATGTTCTCGGCCTCGACCTCGTACTGGTTGTACTCGCTGTCCATCCAGACGTACATCGGGTCGGCGAAGTAGGAGTAGGTGCACTCCTTCTTGTCGAGGATGATGTTGTCGATCTTATCGTCGGCCTTGAAGACGACTTCGGTGGCGCTGTTGTTGAGCAGCGCCTTGAGCTTCATGCGCACGGTCGCGGCGCCGCGGCCGCCGCGCTGGTATTCGGTCTTGAGAACGATCATCGGGTCCTTGCCGTGCATGATGACGTTGCCGGCGCGGATTTCTTGCGCGAGTTTCATGGGGTATCCGAAGTTGGGAGGGTAAGGAATGACAAACCCACTATTTTAGCGTGCGGGGCGTTGCGCGTGAAAGCCATGCATTGGCAGGCCACGCATCCCGCGGCGACTGAGGGTGCGGCATCACCGCACCAGCGCCTGCAAGAGGGGAGGCGTCGGCTCGAGGAACGGGTTGACCACAGTCACACCGCGCCACGTAAATCCATGCTGCAGGTCTTCCGATAGCAGCACCCGGCAGCGGTTTTCGGCGGTAACGGCCAGCACCAAGGCGTCCCACATCGACAGCCCGTGATCGACGACGAGGTCCAGTGCGGATTGGAACGCGCGCCAGGTCGAGTCGGCCACCTCGTAACTGTCGGCCCAGTCCAAAACGGCCAGCCGGGTCTGATCCGTGGAGCGCTTTGCTTTGCCGATCAGCACCCGCGCGAGTTCACCCAGCGTTTGCGCTGGCAGGACCACACCATCGGTGGGCAAGCGTTCGATCCAGTCAATGGCCAGACGGCAGCGCCGCTCATCGCCGACGCCTTCGGCGTAGGCCAGCACATTCGTATCGAGCGCGATACGCATCGATCACCGTTCGTACAGCGCGTCCCGCGTCCAGTCGCGGCTGCCGGTCACGTCCTGCCCGTGCAGTCGATCCAGCAGTCGGCGCTTGGCCGCTTCACGCGCGGGATCACGCGGGCGGATGGGGGCAATCGAGGCGACGGGCCTGCCCCGCGCCACCACCGTCACGGCCTCGCCCGCGGCAACGTCGCGTAACACCCGCGAGAAGTAACGGTTCGCGTCGCTGGCCGAAATGGTTTTCATGGGTGAGCGTCTTCGATGTAGTGATGAAGACTACACTCTATCCGCATCGTTCGGCTTGTCAAGCGGGCGGTGGGTCGCGGGCGGTGGGTCGCGCTTCGCGGGCTGCAAACCGTCAGCAGCGGAGGGTCGATGGTCAATGCGGCTTCACTCATTCACCGCGTCGCCGCTGTACGAAAGCGATCAGCCGCGTGAGCAGGTCGTCCTGTGCGAGCAGCTGCGCTCTCGCAGCTTGGGCAGCCTCGCACCAGGCCGCGAGGCGCTGCGGGGTGAGCGGCGGGGGCTCGGCGTCCGGCGCGCCGTTCCAAGCCCGCATCCAGGCGTGCCAGTCCGGTGGGCCGTCGAACCAGCGCAGAAAGGCCTCCAGCTTGTCGAAGTGCGCGCCGTCGTCTTGGGGGTAGAGCTGCCACAGGAACGGCTGGCCCGCCCACAGCGCGCGCACCAGCGAATCCTCCCCGCGCACGAGGTTGAGGTCGCACGCCCACAGCCGCTCGTCGAACGCGGGCTGCGGCACGCTTGCCAGCACCTGCGCGCGCGCCCCCGCGGGCAGCGGGGGGGCGAGGGCCGTCCACGCCGCGGCGCTGCGTCCCGCGGCGACCAGCCACAGCGCATCCGCGAGGGCGGGTTGTGCCACCAGCCGCGGCAGCGCTGCGGGTTCGTAGCAAAACAGGCTCACCCACGGACCTTCGTGGCGGGTGATGCCGGCCCGCCAGGCGGGCGCGTCGAACGCCGCCTGCCGCGCCGTGAGGTCGGCTTCGCGCAGCAGCCCGCCGGTGTCGGGCGTGAAGCCGGGGAAGAAAAACCATTTCGTGCGCCCCGTCAGCGGCCCGTGCAGCACGGGCGAGGGCAGGCCGTGGCTGCGCGCCACCCACGGCTCGGCGCTGAGGTACTCCAGGTTCAGCCAGACCGTGGGTCGGCCGTCCGGAGCGGTCGGGGGCAGCAGCGCCGCCACCCAGGCGTCCGGCACGTGGCAGCCAAAAGCCTCGATCAGCACGTTGCCCGGTGGCAGCGATGGCGGGGGTGCGTCGGGCTGCGTGCGCGGCCAGTCGTGCACCGTCACGCCGGGCACCCGGCCGTCGCGCGCGCCGGGGGCCATCCAGTCCAGCGCCGTGGCGTCGTCGATCCACAGCCGCACGCGCTGGCCGGCCGCGCCCAGCTGGCGGCACAATCGCCAGCAAACGCCCACGTCGCCCCAGTTGTCGACCACGTGGCAGAACACGTCCCACGTCAGCGGGGGGGCGTCCGGCCCAGCGGGGCTCGTGCGCGGACGCTCGCTTGCGGGTGCAGCGCCCGTCACGGGGGCCGGGGGCGAAGGATCGGAATCGGACATGTCAGCGGTGCATCCAGAGGAATTGTTGCGCGCGGTCGCGGCCCTGCCGTCGTTGCCGGGTGTGTACCGGTATTACGACGCGGCCGGGGCGCTGCTCTATGTCGGCAAGGCGCGCGACCTGAAAAAACGCGTCAGCAGCTATTTCCAGAAAACCCACGACGGCACGCGCATCGGCCACATGGTGGCCAAGATCGCGCGGCTGGAAACCACCGTCGTGCGCTCCGAGGCGGAAGCGCTGCTGCTGGAAAACAACCTGATCAAAACCCAGCAGCCGCGCTACAACATCCTCTTTCGTGACGACAAGAGCTACCCCTACCTGCGCATCAGCGCCAGCACGTGGGTGGCGGACGCGCCAGACGCGGGTACCGTCCCCGGTCGCCCCAACCCCGACCATTATCCGCGCGTGTCGTACTACCGCGGTGCGGTGGACCGGCGCCACCAGTATTTCGGGCCTTACCCGAGCGCGTGGGCCGTCAAGGAGACGATCCAGTTGCTACAAAAGGTGTTTCGCCTGCGCACGTGCGAGGACACGGTGTTCGCGCACCGCACGCGGCCGTGCCTGCTGTACCAGATCAAGCGCTGCAGCGGCCCCTGCGTCGGGCTGATCGCGCCAGCGGACTACGCCGCGGACGTGCGCGCGGCCAGCGCCTTCCTGAACGGCGAGAGTCAGAGCGTGCTCGCGGAACTGGAGGCGCGCATGTTCGCGCACGCCGAACGGCTTGCGTTCGAGCAGGCGGCGGAGGTGCGCAACCAGATCACGGCGCTGTCGCGCGTGCTGCACCAGCAGGCGATGGAGAGCGTCGACGACCAGGACGTCGACATCCTGGCGGTGCGCGTGCAGGGCGGGCGCGCGTGCGTCAACCTGGCGATGGTGCGCGGCGGGCGCCACCTGGGCGACCGCGCGTTTTTCCCGGCGCACGTCGAGGATGGCGCGGCGCTGGCCGACCCGGAAGCGCCCGGCACACCCGAGCAGCGCGTGCTGGAGGCGTTTCTCGCGCAGCACTACACACAGGTGCCGCCGCCCCCGGTGCTGGTGCTGGGCGCGCCGGTGGATGAGGCGCTGCTGGAAGCGCTGATCGAGCAAAGCGGCGTGCGCGTGCGTGCCGTCTTCCACCCACGCGAGCAACGCCGGCTGTGGCTGGAGATGGCGCAGCAAAACGCCGACCTGCAGCTCGCGCGGCTGTTGGCGGAGGAGGGCTCGCAGCAGGCGCGCACGCGGGCGCTCGCCGAGGCGCTGGGGCTGTCCGCGGACACGCCCGAGGCGCTGGCGGCGCTGCGCATCGAGTGCTTCGACATCTCGCACACGGCGGGCGAGGCGACGATGGCCTCGTGCGTCGTGTACGAGGGCCACCAGATGCAGCCCGCGCAGTACCGGCGCTACGCGATCGAGGGCATCACGCCGGGAGACGACTACGCCGCGATGCGCCAGGTGTTGCAGCGCCGCTACGGCCGGGTTGCCGCCGCGCTGGCCGACGCCGGCGGCGATGCGGCAGACGGGATCGCCGGGGGAGGGGCATCCCGGGCGGCGAAAGGCGAAGCGCGGTTGCCCGACATCGTGCTCATCGACGGCGGCGTGGGGCAGGTCAACGTCGCGCGCGAGGTGTTCGAGTCGCTGGGCCTGGACATCGGCCGCCTGGTTGGCGTCGAAAAGGGCGAGGGCCGCAAGGTGGGGCTGGAGGAACTCGTCTTTGCCGATGGGCGCGAGAAGGTGTATCTGGGTGCGGACTCCGCCGCGCTGATGCTGGTGGCGCAGATCCGCGACGAGGCGCACCGCTTCGCGATCACCGGCATGCGTGCGCGCCGCGCCAAGGCGCGCACGGGCGGCAGCCGGCTGGAGGACATCCCGGGCGTCGGCCCCAAGCGGCGCGCGCGGCTGCTCGCCCGTTTCGGGGGTGTGCGCGGCGTGGCCGCGGCGAGTGTCGAGGACCTCGCCGGCGTCGAAGGGATCTCGTGGGAGCTGGCCGAGGCGATCTACCGCGCGTTGCACGGCTGATAGCGTCCCGCCAAACCCGCATAATCCATACCCATGTTTTTCAACCTGCCGACGCTGCTGACCTGGGCGCGCATCGCCGCGATCCCGCTCATCGTGGCGGTGTTCCACTGGCCCGGGTTGGCACTGCCGCTGCAGAACGCGCTGGCCACCGGGTTGTTCATCGTCTTTGCGCTCACCGACTGGGCGGACGGCTACCTCGCGCGGCGGCTCAACCAGACGTCGGCGTTCGGCGCCTTCCTGGACCCGGTGGCGGACAAATTTCTCGTCTGCGCGTGCGTGCTGGAGCTGGTGCACCTGGACCGCGTGCACGTCTTCGTCGCGCTCATCATCATTGGGCGCGAGATCGCCATCTCGGCGCTGCGCGAATGGATGGCGCAGATCGGTGCGGTCAAGAGTGTGGCCGTGCACATGGTCGGCAAGGCCAAGACCGCGACGCAGATGGTCGCGATCCCGTTCCTGCTCTACGACGCGGTCGTGCTGGGCGTCGACACGCGCTGGTGGGGGACGGTGCTGATCTGGGCCGCAGCGGTGCTGACGGTGTGGTCGATGGTGTACTACCTCAACAAAGCCATTCCGGAAATCCGTGCCCGGGCGCGCTGAACGCGAGTGACGCTGGGCACCGCTGAGTTTTCACGATGACCGAGGTTGCCGATTCCCCCTGGATCCGCGCGATGCCCGCGGTGTTCGTGCTCATCTGGAGCACGGGTTTCATCGTCGCCCGCTACGGCATGCCGCATGCGCCGCCGATGACCTTTCTCGCGTGGCGCTATGCGCTCTCCATCGCGTGTTTTGTCGTCTGGATCGCGTGGGCGCGCGTGCCGTGGCCGCGCGGGCGATCGCAATGGGGCCATCTGGCGGTGACGGGCGTGTTGATGCACGCGGGGTATCTGGGCGGCGTCTGGGCCGCGGTCAAGGCCGGCATGGGCGCGGGCCTGTCGTCGCTGATCGTCGGGCTGCAGCCGGTGCTCACGGCCGTGTGGCTGTCGGCCACGGGCGGGCGGGTGTCGACCCGCCAGTGGCTGGGGCTGGCGCTGGGCTTCGTCGGGCTCGTGTTGGTCGTGTCGCACAAGTTCGGCGCGGGCGGCCCCGGCGACACGGCCACGCCGCTCAACCTCGCGTTCGCCGTCGGCGCGCTGCTCGCGATCACCGCCGGCACGCTCTACCAGAAGCGCTATCTGGCGCCGTGTGACGTGCGCACCGCCAACACGGTGCAACTCGCCGCGGCGCTGGCGGTGACGCTGCCGCTGGCGTGGCTGGAGACCGAGCCGATGCACTGGAACGCCGAGTCCGCGGGCGCGATGGCATGGTCTGTGCTGGGGCTGACGCTGGGCGGCAGCTCGCTGCTGTACCTGCTGATCCAGCGCGGCGCGGCCGCGTCGGTGTCGAGCCTGATGTACCTGGTGCCGCCGTGCACGGCCGCGATCGCGTGGCTGCTGTTTGGCGAGCCCATCACCGCGACGACCCTGGCCGGCACGGCGCTCACCGCCGCGGGCGTCGCGATCGTCGTGCACGCGGGCCGTTCCCGCTGAACCATCGAGGAGGGGAGTCGTGACCACCACCCACCGCATCGCCGTCATCCCGGGGGACGGCATCGGCACCGAGGTCGTGCCCGAGGGCCTGCGCGTGCTCGAAGCCGCCGCCGAGCGCTTTGGCATCCGCCTCGCGTTCGACCATTTCGACTTCGCCTGCTGGCCGTATTACGAGCGCCACGGCAAGATGTTGCCCGAAGACTGGAAGGAGCGCATCGGCGGGCACGACGCGATTTTTTTCGGTGCCGTCGGCTGGCCACAGAAGATCCCGGACCACGTGTCGCTGTGGGGGGCGCTGCTGCAGTTCCGCCGCGCGTTCGACCAGTACGTCAACCTGCGCCCGGCGCGGCTGATGCCCGGCATCCGTTCGCCGCTGGTGCGGCGCGACGGCACGCCACGCGCACCCGGCGAGATCGACATGCTGATCGTGCGCGAGAACACCGAGGGTGAATACTCCAGCATCGGCGGCCGCATGTTCGAAGGCACCGAGCGCGAGCTGGTCCTGCAGGAAACGGTCATGACCCGCCACGGCGTCGACCGCGTGCTGCGCTACGCGTTCGAGCTGGCGCGCCAGCGCCCGCGGCGGCGCTTGACCAGCGCGACCAAGTCCAACGGCATCGCCATCACGATGCCGTACTGGGACGAGCGCGTGCGCGCCATCGCCGCGGAGTACCCCGACGTCACGGTGGACCAGTTCCACATCGACATCCTGACCGCGCATTTCGTGCAGCGGCCGGAGCATTTCGACGTCGTGGTGGCGAGCAACCTGTTCGGCGACATCCTGAGCGACCTCGGGCCCGCGTGCACCGGGACGATCGGCATCGCCCCGTCTGCCAACCTCAACCCCGAGCGGCGCTTCCCGTCGCTGTTCGAGCCGGTGCACGGCTCGGCGCCGGACATCGCTGGTCGGGGCATCGCCAACCCGATCGGGCAAATCTGGGCCGGCGCGCTGATGCTGGACTTCCTCGGGTATCGCGACGCGCACGACGCCATCTTGCGCGCCATCGAAGCGGTGCTCGATCCCGCCGGGGGTGGCCCGCGCACCCCCGACATCGGCGGCACCGCGCGCACCACCGACGTCGGCCGCGCCGTGGCCGACGCGCTGCGTCACGGCGCATGAGTAGAATACGCGCCTTTTTGCCCGGCCGCACGGCGCGGGCGTTGGAGGAAGCCCCTGATGAACAAAGCACAGCTGATCGAACAAATGGCCGAACAGGCGCAATTGACCAAAGCCGAAGCGGCTCGGGCGCTGGAGGCGCTGCTAGCCACCGTCACCGCGACACTGGCTCGTGGAGGTGACGTGACCGTGGTCGGCTTTGGCAGCTTCGTTGTCGAAGAGCGCGCTGCCCGCACCGGCCGCAATCCCAAGACCGGAGAGCCGGTGGCCATCCCTGCAGCTAAAATACCAAAATTCCGTCCCGGCAAGGCGTTCAAAGACGCTGTCAACGGTTGATCGTTTTGGTGCTGACCCGATGGTCGGCGCACACCAACGGGCGGGTGCTTAGCTCAGCTGGTAGAGCGGCGCCCTTACAAGGCGTAGGTCGGCGGTTCGATCCCGTCAGCACCCACCAATCAGTGATTTCCAGACAACCCCGCACGGTCCGCCCTGCGGGGTTTTGTTTGCGAATGCCGACTCTACAATCCGGTTTGGCAAACAACGGCAACAGGGGGCGCGCGTGATTGGCGACGGTGATTGGTACTTGGTCCACACCAAACCACGGCAGGAGCAGCGCGCGCTGGACAACCTCCAGCGCCAAGGCTACCCGTGCTTTCTGCCAATGGTGCCGGTCGAGCGTGTGCGCAATGGCCGCGTGCAGGTCGAGCAACAAGCTCTCTTTCCCCGCTACCTGTTTATCCGGCTTGGCTCAGGGCGCGATGCGCTTGCATGGGCGCCTGTGCGCTCTACGCTGGGGGTGACGCGGCTCGTCACCTTTGGCCACCAGCCCGCGCGCGTGCCCAGCGGACTCGTCGAGCAGCTGCAGCGGCAGGTCGCCGAACTCTGCGCTGCACCACAGCCACTGTTCCAGCCTGGCCAGGCCGTGCGCATCACCCACGGGCCGTTTGCCGGTCTGGAGTGCGTGTACCAGATGCCCGATGGCAACCAGCGTGCCTTGGTGTTACTGACCCTCATGCAGCGCCCTGTCACTGTCGCCGTGCCGGTGCAGCACATACGCGCGGCGTAATGCGGCGCGCAAGCGTCTCGGCACAGCGCCTCTGTAGGGGAGCGTGGTGAACCCGGCGCGGGCCTCGCTCCCCGCCGTTGTCGGTACAACGCCGGGTCACCCCGCGACACGATAATCGGTACATGACCCGCCGCAAGCTCCCGATTGGCATCCAGACCTTTCGCAAAATCCGCGAAGAAGGGTGTTACTACGTCGACAAGACGCCGTACGCACTCAAGCTCATCGAGCAGGGCACGCACTACTTCCTCTCGCGCCCCCGCCGCTTTGGGAAGAGCCTGTTTCTCGACACCTTGGCCGAGCTGTTTTCGGGTAACCGGGCCTTGTTCGAAGGGCTGTATGCCGAAGACCACTGGAACTGGTCGGTGCGCTACCCCGTTATCCGCATCAGCTTCGCCGCCGGGCGACTGCAAACCCGCGAGGCCCTCGAAGCCCACATCGCCGCGGAACTCGAAGGCAATGCCCAGCGCCTGGGTGTGATGCTCGCGGACGCCGCCGACAGCCACCTACGGTTTCGTGCGTTGATTCAGGCTGCGGTGGCCCGTCACGGCCAGCGAGCGGTCGTCCTCATCGACGAGTACGACAAGCCGATTCTGGACAACCTGGGCGACAAGGCCACCGCCGCTGCGATGCGCGAGGGCTTGCGCAACTTGTACTCGGTCCTCAAAGACCAGGACGCGCACCTGCGCTTCGTGTTCCTCGCGGGCGTTTCTAAGTTCAGCAAGGCCTCCATCTTCTCGGGCCTGAACAACCTGGAAGACATCACGCTCGATGCGCGCTACAGTGCGATTTGCGGTTACACGGACACAGACATCGACACCGTGTTTGCCCCGGAACTCGAAGGGTTCGACCGCGAGGAGATTCGGCGCTGGTACAACGGCTATGGGTGGCTGGGCGAGCGCGTCTACAACCCGTTCGATGTGCTGCTGCTCTTTCAGGAGCGGCTCTTTCGCGCCTGGTGGTTCGAGACCGGAACACCCACTTTCCTCATCGAGCTGCTGGCCAAGCGCCACACCTTCACCCCACAGCTCGACGCCCTCATTGCCAGCGAGCAGTTGCTCAACGCGTTTGATGTCGAGCACATCGCCACCGAAGCCATCCTGTGGCAGACCGGGTATCTGACCATCGTGGCCGAAGAGCGGCTCGGGCGCATCAGCCGCTACCGGCTGGGTTACCCGAACCTGGAGGTGCAGTCCGCCTTCAACGAAGCGCTGCTGGCCGCCCTGTTACCGCAACCCGAGTATGCCGCGCAGCAAGCACTGCCGCTGTACCAGCGACTGACCCAGCTCGACTTCGACGGCCTCAAAGCCCACTTCGAGAGCCTCTATGCCTCCATCCCACTCGACTGGTACCGCAACAACCCCATCACGCAGTACGAGGGCTACTGGGCCAGCATCTTCTACTCGCACATCGCGAGCCTCGGCCTCGACCTCTCGCCAGAGGACGTCACCAACCAGGGGCGTATCGACCTGACGTTGAAGCTCGACGACGCGATCGTCGTCATCGAGTTCAAGCGCGTCGAGGGTACTGCCCCGACAGGTGAAGCGATGGCGCAACTGAAGGCCCGCGGCTACGCCGACAAGTACCGCGCGGACGGCCGCCCTGTCTATCTGCTCGGCGTCGAGTTCAGCGCCGAGCGGCGCAACATCGTCGGGTGGGCGGTAGAGCGCGCGTAGCCGTTGGACATGGGCCGGCCTCGTACGGCGTGATCCAGCCGGGGTCTGGGGTGCCGTGTGCCACGGTAGCGGTGACGCCGCGGCCACTTGTTTTTGGTGCGGCTCGGATGCCACGGGGCCGGTTCCCGTTTGATTCCATGACGCGGAAGCCGGAAGTTCCGCCGATCGTTTCCTCGCCACCGCGGAAGGGGGCGCATTCGCTGCTTAAAATCCGACTACATCACACACAACGGCAACACCGGGCGGTGCTGCCACTGCGGTAGCTTTGCCTTATTCAAAATGAATATCCTCCTCACCGGCGGCTTGGGCTATATCGGCAGCCACACCGCCGTGGTGTTGGCGCAGGCGGGACACCGGCTCGTATTGCTGGACAACCTCTCCAACAGCCGGCTCGACGTTGCCGACCGCCTAGCGGCCATCCTGGGCGTCAAGCCGGTGGTGGAAGTCGGCGATGTGCTGGACACCATCCGCCTGCGCCTCATCCTCAAGCACTACGCGATTGATGCCGTCATCCACTTCGCCGGTCTCAAGGCCGTGGGGGAATCTGTCGCGCAGCCGCTGGCGTACTACCACAACAACGTCGCCGGTACCGTGAGCCTCTTGCGCGCGATGGCGGAGCAGGGCGTCAAGCGCCTGGTCTTTTCCAGCAGCGCCACTGTCTACGGCCAGCCGCAATACCTGCCGTTGGACGAAGCGCACCCAACGAGCGCCACCAACCCCTACGGCCGTACCAAGCTGCACATCGAGGAAATCCTGCGCGACCTTGCGGCCAGCGACCCCACGTGGCGCATCGCCATCCTGCGCTATTTCAACCCCGTCGGGGCCCACGAGTCTGGGCTGATCGGCGAAGACCCCAACGGCATCCCCAACAACCTCATGCCCTACATCGCCCGCGTCGCAGCGGGTCAGCTGCCGCACCTCAACATCTGGGGCGACGACTACCCCACGCCCGACGGCACCGGCATACGCGACTACCTGCACGTGATGGACCTGGCCGAGGGGCACCGCGCCGCGCTCGACCACCTGGCCCACACCGACCAGTCGTGCGACACCTTCAACCTCGGTACCGGGCGCGGGACGAGCGTGCTGCAGATGGTGCAGGCGTTCGAGTCTGCCACCGGCCAGCGCGTGCCGTACCGCATTGCGGCGCGCCGCCCGGGCGACGTGGCCGAGTGCTGGGCCGACCCCGGCAAGGCCCAGCACGTGCTGGGCTGGCGGGCCACGCGCACCCTGCACGACATGTGCGCCAGCGCGTGGGGGTTTGTCTGTGGTGCTGCGGAGCGTTCCTGCGCAAGTCCTGTGGTGTAGGCCAAATCGGGTTCAACAAAAACGCGCCGAACATGCGCCTGACGCCAGAACACGTCGCCCTCATCAAACAGGTCGTCGCCGAGCAAGCGGGCACGGACGCGCAAGTTTGGCTGTTCGGCTCGCGCGCGGACGACACGGCGCGCGGGGGTGATGTCGATCTGCTCGTACAGCTGCCGCGGCCGATCGATGACCCCGCCCCCTGCGCGGCGCGTATCGCCGGACGCATCAGCCGCGCCATGCAGGGGCGCAAGGTCGACGTGGTTATGCTGGCCCCCAATCTGCGGCGACTGTCCATACACGAGGAGGCGTTGCGTTCGGGGGTCTTGCTGTGATCGCCGACCCCAAGGCGCAGCAGCGCCTGCTTCATCTCGTACGGCTGGCTGGCAAGGAGCTTCAGCACCTGCAGCTCACCGACGCGCGGCTTTTCG